>DSEQ01000012.1 GCA_011056555.1 Candidatus Zixiibacteriota bacterium
AAGTACCGGCCTGGACATTGATCAGGTCACCGGGATCAGCGGCATCAACCGCACCCTGTATTGTCAGGAAGCTGGCGACGTAGAAGCTCTCGTCGCTCAGATCCTTAACATAACGGCCCGTGGTAATGTGGCCGGGCGCTCCTGCCGCTGCACTCAATACATCGGTGAGACTGCCGTAGAACCTGCGATAAGTATTATTATTGTCCGAGTCCCCGCCCAGCATATGGGTGAAATCACTGAACTGGATGGTGATATTGGCGCCGTCAGCAATATTTGTGCTGAATGTTATCGGGTAGGGATTGTTGGGATCACTGTAATTACCCTCTTCCAGGTACAGCCCCCCGTTGTCATCAGCAGATTCACCGAAGCTGTTGGTTCCTGTAAAGACGATATTATCGGTCCCGATCGGGGTGTACTGGCCCCAGGTAAATATTCCCACTCCTCCCCAGGCGTTGCCGCTGGTAGTGATATTTGTGTAGGTAATATTATTGGCGTCGCAAGCCTGGAAACCATTGCCGCCATTGTCCTTGGATTCGCAACCGGTGATGGTAACACCGTCTGTTCCAAGCATGTCTACGCCGGTTCTGTAGAACTCCTTAATGATCAGGTTGGTCAGGCTGCCGCCGGTGACATCTGCAAATTTAATTCCGTATCTTGGAGCGGAGGTTGCCGGTTCACCGATGAACGTGAAGCCCTCCAGATCGACACCATCCGCGGAAATATAAATACCGGAACTATTGAAGCCCGGGAGTCCTCCGCAATCAATAGTTACAAGCGAGGTGCCGGTCCCTGCAAGGCTGAGGTTGGCCTTGTTAAGGTTCAGGGCCTCATAATAGGTTCCATCATCAATATCGATCTGGTCACCCGCAGTGGCGAAATTTACCGCATTCTGTATATGCACGAAGTGATCGTTGTCCAGGCTCCAGTCCATCTTCAGCATGCCGATCTCCCCATCGCTGTATGCGGGGCTGGCGGACTCGGTGGTGAAGAAGACATATAGATCGGTACCGTCGTAATAACCCAACGGCCAGTATTCCCACCAGTAAGTTCCACCGTACCCTCCGCCGGTTACCATTTTGCTGGTTGACCAGGAGCCGGTGGCCCCGGCATCATAAGCCTGGATCAGATACTGCTGATCATTGCCGCTTACATATGGAGCGGTTATTACATAAAGATTTGTGCCGTCATTGAAGATGCAGGGATCATAAAGGCCGGCGCCGGTGATTGCAGTAGAATGGGCGCTGAATGACGGCGAAGCTCCGGCTGCCGCGGAATACACTTCTATGTCGCCGGTTGCGTCCTCGATGCTGACGACATAGAGAGTGCTGCCCATGAGGTTTATCTTTGGCATGTTGTCTGTGCTGATGTCCACTTTGGCGCTGAGTGTGGAACCGTCGAAGGAATAGAAGTCGGCGCTGCCGTCACCCGATTCCCAGACAATGTAAATGTAACTGGCGTCGCTGGTAACATTGATGTGTCCGCCGCTGCTGGAGGTCAGCAGGGTCGGGCCGGTCCAGTTGGTACCATTAAAATCATAATAGTACATGGAACGGTCGGTGCCCGATTGGCCGCTGGATACAAAGGCGTAAATTTTGCCATTGTAGTAGGTGGCGGATACAACTCTCTGGTCGAAATTGGTCGGCCGCGGCTTGTTGAGCAATGTTTCCGAGGCGGCCGCCAGACCATCGATTGTGGCTGCAGTCTTGTAATAGACGTAATATTTGTCGGCATCCGGATCATATCCCGGGCCGCGTACACCTGCAGTGCTCGTGTTATCCCCTTTTGTATAGAAGAGCCAGTATTGAGAACCGTCATATACGATCGAGGGATTACGGTCGTATTCACCATTAACTGTTATTGCGGTGCTCTGGGTTACGTCAATGTTGGCCGCATACAGGTTCCCTCCAAGCAGAATCACAGCAGCCAGTAAGAAGAGTTTAAATAGTTTCTTTTTCAGCATTTTTCCCCCTAAATTTGTAGCGCATGAATCATAAGTTCCTGAGCGCATAGTATAAGTACCTGTTGGATCGAGCTAATGCGGGTGCGATAGCAGCGGTACTCTTGGTTGTTTCAGTTAAAAGAAAGATGATAAGCCCCGGATATGTTGAGCGGGCATGTATTATTAATGGCTTGTAAACCTGTTTATCGATCGCACCTCCTTGCTCGATTTTACATGAATTCTTACTGCATATAAATTTCTTATGCTAAATCAGCTTTCCCCTCCCGGCTGGATTATAGTTGAGCTTTCTGCGAGTACAAGTTCTCTAAGGCTCCAAGAGTACTTTTGAAATAGGGCAAGGGGGAAATTTAAACACCTAATTTCCCCCCTGATTCTTACCTCTACTCCCCCGGGCCCAGCCCTATGGGCTAAACCACTCAAAGCCACGTCCTGTTTAGTTAAGAGTTTCCTCTGCTTACTATTATAGCATTACAAATAACGTGCCATTCAACGCCTTAAATTCCCCCTGTAAGTTGTTGATTTATAAAGGCCTTTTTTGCTGTAACAGCGTGAAGGGCGATATGAGGTAATATATACCTCGAAATACCACAAAAACTGAGGTCAGTTGGCTACAGGTCCTCCAGTTCCAGGCGCTTGAGCAGTTTATGGAAATTTGCCCTGTCCATGCCGAGCAGCAGCGCTGCCTTAGAACGATTGTTGCCTGTCTTTATCAAGGTCTTCCTTATAGTTTCCTTTTTGAAATCATCCACCATCTCATTAAGAGTTTGAGCCTTTTTTTCTCTTTCAGGTTTTCTCCTGAGATATGCGTGGACGTCCTCGGCCATTACGATATCGGATTCTGTCAGGCTCAAGAGGGCTTCCACCAGGTGCTTGAGCTCCCGAACATTGCCGGGCCAGTCATGATCGTATAAGACGTCATAGGCCCCTTCATCGAAGATTTTGGGGCGGCATCTTTCCTCAATCGCAAACTGCTGGATGAATTTATTGACCAGAAATGGAATATCTTCGATCCTGTCGCGCAGGGGAGGTAATTCTATTATGATGGTCTTGAGGCGGTAATAGAGATCGCGGCGGAAGTCTCCCTTCTCAACCATCTTATCCAGGTCGCGGTGAGTGGCGCAGATAACACGGACATCACATTTTCGCAGCTTTGAATCACCCATACGATAGAATTCTCCCGTATCCAGCACCCGCAGAAGCTTGTTCTGGGTTTCCAGCGCCAGATCCCCGATATCGTCAAGGAAAACAGTCCCGCCGTTGGCCGACTCAAACAGCCCGATTCGATCATCCTTTGCGTCGGTGAATGCTCCCTTCTTATGCCCGAACAGATCGGATTCAACCAAATCTGAATTTTTATGATTGCAATTCAGGATACCAAAATTCTTGTCCCGTCTTTCACTGTTGAAGTGGATCGCCTTCGATACCAGTTCCTTGCCGGTGCCGGTTTCGCCCAGCACGACAGCGGAGGCTACGCAATTGGAGAGCTTGCGGATCAATTCGTAAATCTCACCCATTTTTTTGGATTTGCCGACAATTCCGAAGTTGTGCTCGGCATATCGGGTCAGTCTGCGATTATCATGTTTTAATTGATGACTTTCCACGGCATGCTTGACTGAACGGGTAAGGCGCGGAATAGAGTCACCCTTGAGAACATAATCGAAGGGCTTTTCGGTAGCCTCGATCTCGTCCTCCAGATAATCTCCGGGGTAGCCGGTGTGAAAGATAACAGGCAAATCGGGAAGGAACCTCTTGATCTCACGATTGGCTTCGATACCGTCCATATCCGGCATCTTGATATCCATCAAGGCGCAGGCAACATCCAAATTTTCTCTCGCCTTCTGTATGGCTTCAGGTCCCGAAGAAGCCAGGATAGTTGTATAGTCATCACTGAAAAGCTCATCCAGCATTTCCAGGACTGATCTATCATCGTCGACCAGAAGAATCTTACTGCGCAACTCATCCATAAAAAATAACTACCTTAGATACTCACATTAAAATTTCAAGTAAGAATATTATGCTGGCTTGAATTTCAATCTAAAAGTTGTGCCTTTACCAAGTTTGCTCGATACAGAAATCTCACCATCATACATTTCAATTATTCTCTTAGCCATCGCCAGGCCGATACCGGTACCATTATCCGGTTTGGTGGAGTAAAAAGCATCGAAAACACGCTGTAAATTTTCCTCTGGTATACCCACACCGTTGTCTGCGAAATCAAGAACAATACTGCTGTCTATCTGCTTCCAGTGTAATAATATAGCCGGCTCCGGCGATTTTGTCAAGGCATCAATGCTATTCAGCAGCAAATTATTGACAACTTGATAGAGCTGCTTTCTATTCGATTGAACCTCAACATCTTTTACTCCCTCGAAACTGACTTTTGCTCTCATTTTCTCCAGAGTAAGTTGATTGGAGCTGATAACTTTGTTAACCACGCTGCACAGGTTCACTTTCTCCGGGAAATATTCACTATCCATCCTGGTGTAAAGCGAAATCTGATTGGTAACATCGATTGCTTTTTCGACGGACTGTTCGGTTATTTTCAGGTATTTTGAACGGCGTTCCTCGGCCTGACCGTTTCCATCTTTTGTTTTGGCCAGCAGGCTTAAAGCTCCTTTGGCGGGGAAGAGTGAATTTCGAATTTCGTGGGCAAAGCCTCCGGCAATATCTTTGGCGGTCCTGATCTTGTCTTCCCTGGCCTGCTTGAGCGGCGTCACATCCTGCGTATAGATCATCACCTGGTTATGTGGAACATAAGAATATGTAACCAGCAGATAACGTTTCTTGCCCGTGCTTATATAAACGTAATCCGACTCATCGAGAAAGGTGGATTCCTCCTCATAACATTTGTGTATGTTTGCTATGAGAGCGGGCCGATCCCCGTACATGTCAGACAGCTTCTTGCCGAGAAATTTGCTGATCTTTCCGTCGGTAATCCTGAGGGCCGCATCATTGAATTCCGCGAGTACGAAGTCATCACCTTTTTTTCGCCAGGTGTAGCTGGGGATGGGAAAATTCTTGAATTGGGTTCTGAGCTTCTTTTCGCTTTTTCTATGCGATTCCTCGATCTTCTTTCGCAAAGTTATATCCTGTCCAATCGCGATTGCGGTTACCTCGCCGCTCGCCGGATCGAAAATTGCACTGTTTGACCAGAGGATTGTGCGTACATCCCCGGTTTTAGTCACAATCGGGCCCTCATATTTGCCACTGGGATTATTCTTCACCCAGCTTTCGAAATCGGTCAGTCCTTCATGCCGATATCGCGCCGGCAGGAATATATCCGGCCAGGATTTGCCCAGCACTTCTTCACGCTTATAACCGGTTACGTTCTCGCATTCGTTGTTGAATATTTTTATCCTGGCCTTACTATCCAGGCATACGATAAGGCTGTTGGCCGTGCGCAGGATTGAATGTGAAAAATCTCTTTCGTTTTTGAGCGCGCGGTTGGACAGGACCTGAGGTGTGATTTCCCTGACTACGATGGTTACGCCTTCCAATTTATTTTCTTCATAATATAGGGGCGTGAGTTTTGCCGAATACCAGCGAGTTTCTCCGCTTATTTCAAGACAATAGTCCATTTGCCGGGTTTCACCTGTTTTCTTAATGATTTCAAGATGTGTCAGGAACTCGGAAGAGATTTCCTCCGGCACCAGTTCGGCAATGTGTTTTCCCAGAAACTCCTCTGGATCGGCATATAAGTTATCTGATCTCTCCCTCACTTTGGAATAGGTAAATTTTCCTTCATTATCGATCACGAAAATAAGGTCATCGGTTGAATCGACGATTGCCTGGAGACGTCCCTCGCTGGCATGTACCTCGTCCTGCGCCTCTTTGTGCTCGGTTATATTTTGGGCTATGACAAGAGCTGCGACACATTCACCCTCAGTATTTCTATAGGGCTGGAGATTTGTGGAGTACCATTGCCAGTCGCCATTGATCAAAATCCTCGATTCCTCGCTGAATTCCTTGCCGGTTCTTATTACCTCTTTTACTCTTTCCAATTGCCAGTCTGCAACTTCTTTCGGAAATAGATCATGCATTTTATTTCCGATTATCTCAGTGCGGTCTCTTCCGTGTGCCTGTGCTCCTTTTTGATTCACAAAATGAAATACACCCTCGGCATCAACGAGGGCGATTCCGGCGCCCACATTTTCAACCAGCAGCCTGTATCTCTCCTCACTTTCCCGCAGGGCATCTTCGGCGTTCTTTCGGTCAGTTATATCCAATAAGGAGACAAAGACTTTAGAGAAATAATCTTCATACCCGGGCGCGACATTTATCTTCATAATGGTATGAACTTCTTCGCCGTTAACTTTCTCAGTCGTCAATTCGGTCTGGATCATCTTCTCTCCCCGGGAAAATTGATCCAATGTACGCGCAAGAATCGGCAGGAAATAATCGGCAAACATCCTGTTGAAGTGACTTTTCAGTTCATCCATACCCTTTGCCCCGTAAATCTTGCGGGCGGCCTTGTTGATGTCAACGAGCCTGATCATGGATTGGCACTTTCTTAGTATGTCAGGCTGCTCAAGTAGATATCCTTCAATGTCAATGATCCCGGAGTTTTTCAGTTCATTCACATATTTCATGGCTTCGCTATAATCTTCTTCCGCCAGCATTATGGGCGAGTCTTCGAAGAGGGTGCGATAGCGAGCCGCATTTTCTTTCAAGCTCTCCTGAGCTCTCTTTATTTCCGTTATGTCATTGTAGACTATAATATAGCCAATCATTTTATTGCCTGCCTCAACCGGCGAGCCGGATACTCTCACCCAGATTGGCGTTCCGTCTTTTCTGGCCCGTTTCGCCTCGTAGAAAGTGGCAGAGTCAGTTTTCTTGAAACGATCATATACTTCGGCCCTTTCTTCCTCCGGAACGAGCATATCTATTACCGGATGACCGAGAAGTTCTTCTTTTTTATAACCGAAGGTTTCTTCAAAATGAAGGTTGACATCGAGCACATTGCTCTCGGTATCAACATAGATTGCCGCCTGCGGATTAGAAGTAAACAGACCTTCCAGGTTTCTTTCGCTGATGCGCAGTTTTCTGATAGTCTTTATTCTATGCAGATTCGTGACAAAAAGCGCCACCAGCAGAATAAACAGGGCGACCGTTATATAATTCTGATATTCCCAGAAAATTATTCTGGAGTAATCAGCGACGCCCCTTTTCATCAACCGGAAGATTCCCCCCTCCCTCCCATTTGTAAGAATGAAAGCGGTGAGATTGCCGGACTCGTCATGTTCGAGCGGCTGGAAATTTCCGGCAGAAAATTGCAGCGAGGCCAATTTTTTGAAGTCACAGGAATATATCTCAACCCCCTCGGTCGTTTTCATTACAAATGCAGGACCGGGATTATCTGCTATTCTGGTAATGCCCACAAGCGAGCGCAGGTCGGTCGGACTCGATTCCGCCCAGATATTCAGGCGGGGATCATAAACAGAAATAACGCCGGTATGAGAGATCGTGTAGAGATGGGGAACGTCGGAGTCACCGTAGTCCGCCAGCCACATATCGGCTATTTTTTCTTTTGCGTATACCGATTCCAGGATGTTGCCGCTGCGGTCAATGCGTGAGAGCTTGTATGTTTTTTCAACCGCCTTAGCGGCCTCTTCATCATCGAGAAATGGCAGCGAGTGGGCAACATAGAAGATCGTGTCCTCTTCGGCTGGCCGAATAAAGACCCCGCCGTGTTCGCTGGCCAGGATTTTCTTGAACAGTACTGTGCCGCTTGAATCAACCTTCGCCAGATAACAATACAGATCCGAGAAGTTTTTATCGCTGACGCCGTTTTTTACATTATAGGTTGTGAAGATGACCGCGGGATTTTCAGGATCCCTGCAGCTGAAGAAGTTCTGCTTCTGTATCGGAGAGGCCAACTGCAGGGCCCATTCTATTTGCAGTTTCTCCATGTCAAGGCAATAAAGCACTCTGGGATAAAGGTCGCGGCCGGGACTCACATAGACAAACACCTCTTCCGTGCCGTCATAATCATAGTCCTCGCAAAGTTGAATCGAAACGCCTGTGTTCCAGACGCCATTGCCGGTATGATCCTGCCCGTGCGTGAGGTAAAGAAATTGCGGATTGTCTGTGCCCGGTATAATCTTCACGGCAAAGGCCGAGTCGTTCCGGTTGGCTCCCAGGACGACCGCTTGCATTTCCGCCTGGGAATCATAATAAAGGGCCATATCTGTGATGGGCGCCGGCACCGGATCCTGATCGTAGACGGTGCCCATATCCATGGTTACAAAGCTAACATTCGGAAATTCATCTGAGGTTGGCCTTGGATTTGAAGCCCGAACCATTGCTCTTCCGTCCCGGAAGGAACTGTCGCCGGTCCAGATCTGAAGAGGATTTCTAACAGCTCGAAGGCTCGCACTCTGATCCAGAACATAGCTCCGGTCGAGGGTGTAGGGAAGCATCTTACTTTTCCGCGAATAATCAACGGATAGTTTTTTTATCGCCATTGATTCGGAGACTACCAGAGTTGAAAACAGAACACTTATGGCGAGTAAGTATTTTAGAAATCGCAGGCGCATGCCAGCCCCGTCGGCTCCATTAAGAAATATGCAATCATTTAATTCATGCTCTCGGTCTTGTGTGATAAAATAAATATAATCAAAATGCCTGATATGCCAAATCCTTTAAGCGCACTTTTAAATTTTTTTTGTATTTTTGCGGTATATAATACCTCGAAAACTTATCTCTAACGTGTGTTTTTCACTCAGCATAGCTGTTGAAAATGATATTCGCTCTGCAAATCCGTTGATGCTCAACACCTTATTTTTTATCATATAAAATTCTGATCCGGCAGGATTTTTGGATGTCTTTTCAGCAGAGATAACCGAGAATTCCGATGGGGCATCTGCTGCGGGTCAGGGAATCCACTCTGCGGCATTGGATTAAACTGCAGAAAGGAGCACGGCCTCAATTCGTCAAGATTTGCTTGTGTCATAAAAATACACGGCTATTCGGAGTGGTAGGATATCTATTCATGCGGCCCTCCGGATTGCTGATTTTTCTATTAACTCCTCTCAAGATTCCGCCCGGCGGTGCCAACCGGGCGGATTTTTTCTCATTGTCGATTCAAATGAAAATCGCCGGGACTGAATGCGTATTTTTTATACGTAAATTATATATGATTTACCAGTATTGATTTTTATCCCGCCATCGGCAATATTGAATCGTGAAAATAAGATGGCAAGAACAAAAAGGTGGAGGGTCTAATGTCTGAACTATATTTCTTTCTTAATGAGTATGCTGCTCCCAAGCTGGAGAAAGTGATTGTATTTACAGTTATATTGCTGGCACTCTAAAACCTCTTGAAGCTCCGTTCGAATATTGTTATTATTCCCGGTACTTAAATTATTGGCATTTGCAGTCTAGCCGGAATTTCTTGGAGGAACGAGCGCGGCTTGATTTTGTTATTTCAACAATATGTATTATATTTCTGAATCGGGATTAAAAAGACAAAGGGAGAAAAAGAATGAGTGATTATCATGAACCAGCCGAAGAGATTTCCGCCCATGATCGCAATATTATACGTGCTCTGAAGAGTTTGCGGGAGGAGATCGAAGCGGTGGACTGGTACCATCAGAGAGTGGCGGTCTGCAAGGACGGACACCTGAAAGCGATCCTGGCGCACAATCGGGATGAGGAAATTGAGCATGCCATGATGACCCTGGAGTGGTTGAGGAGAAATATGGATGGCTGGGACGAGGAGATGAAAACCTACCTGTTTACAGAGGGCGATATTACCGAGCTCGAGGAGCATGAAGAACAATCTGATGAGGGAGAAAAATCTTCCGATCTGGGGATCGGAAGCCAGAAAAGTTAATTAACCGTACAATAAAGGGGATGATAAAAGGAGATTGCAAATGGACATATTGAAACGTTCGCTTGCGCCTATTACTGACGGGGCCTGGGGTGAAATAGAGGATGTCGCTAAAGATGTACTGAAAACCCATCTTTCCGCCCGAAAGATCGTTGATATTGAAGGCCCGAAGGGCCTCGACTTTGCCGCCGTGTCTCTGGGCAGAATGGATATTGGCAAAGGAGAGAATAAGAAAGAAGTCGGTTACGGAATCCGCAAAGTCCAGCCATTGATTGAATCGAGGATAATTTTCGACCTGGAACTGTGGGAACTGGATAATATCGAACGGGGTGCGGATGGCATCGAGCTGGATAATCTCGAGGATGCCGCCAGAAAGATCGCTCAATTTGAAGAAGACGCTGTCTATCATGGATTTAAGGATGGCAATATTCAGGGGATTAAAGGTAGCAGCCCGTACGAAAAACTCAAATTCAGCGGTGACCCGCATGAGTATTTGGCCCTGATATCGAAGGGCATCACGGAATTTGTAAGGGCCTCGGTAGATGGACCCTATGCGCTGGTCGTCGGCCCGGAAATGTGGAACTATATACACAGCCAGACCAAGGGCTATCCCTTAAAAAGGCAGCTGGAAAACCTGCTCGGAGGGAAGATAATCCTGAACGCCTTCTTGAAGGAATGTTATTTGTTCTCGGTGCGGGGCGGAGACATGAAGCTCTACCTGGGGCAGGATCTTTCAATTGGCTACCATGCTCATGATACGGAGAAGGTGCAGCTTTATTTTACGGAATCGTTTACATTCAGGATTATTGACCCGGCAGTTATCATGGAAATTGACTGGGACAAGTGATTGGAATATAATAGATTGAGGCCGTCATCGTAGACAGATGGCGGCTTTTTTATTTCTGTTTTTCCATCTTGTTTTTGAGGTAGGAGTTCAAATTCATCCCATTATTGACCAGCCCCAGCTTTTTGCGAATGAGCTCGCGATGCTTGTGTACTGTCATGGGCGAGATGCCGAGGGCCTGAGCGATTTCCTTGGAGGTCATGCCGTTTTTTATGAGCCTGCACACCTCCAGTTCCCGAGGAGACAACTTTGCGAAATCATCTTTTATATCCTTGATAAAAGGCGATGCGATTCTCTTCAAATCCGCTTCCAAAACATCAAAAAGCTTCATCTGGGCGGGAGTGGCTATCTCTTTTAAACGGTGCAAAGTAGGTATTATGGCTTGTTCTATATTCTCGTAGATACTTTTCTTGATGCTCTCTTTGTCTTCCTGTATCTGGCTTAGAACCTCCTGCAAGGCAATACTTTTATGCTCGATCAGCTTTGATGATTTTTTTGCCTTCTCCTCCGCCAGTCTCTGCTCGCTGATATCCTTTATGAAAAATAGCACCGCCGGCTTGCCGTTCCAGTTAATGTTTACTCCGTTATAGCGCAGCCACTTAAGTTTTTTATCCGCTGATTTAAGGCGCATATCGAGATGTTCATCCATCTCCCTACCGCGCAGCAAATCAAGATAAAGGCGATTGAAAGCGGAGCGGTCTTCATCGTATACGAGCTTGATGAACGGCTCGTCAACCAGTTCACCTTCATCCGCATTCGCTACCTCCAGAAGCCTGGGATTAGCGTAGCGCAGAAATCCGTCCTGGATAATTGCAATTCCCTGGCTGGCGTTTTCTATGACTGAGCGGTAGCGGTTTTCTGAATCCTGCAGAGACTTATAGGCTTCCCTTGCGCTTATCCGGATTGCGGTCTCGCGCAGGGCCCTATTTACTACCGGTGCCAGGCGGGAAATCTTACTTTTTGTGACAAAACCGCGGGCCCCCTCGATAATCGTCTCGACGATCTCTTCTTCTGTGGCGCTCTCGGCCACGAAGATCAAAGGTACCTCAAAATCCATGCCTTTGGTCGTCTGAAGGACCTTTAAGGGATCCAATTTCTTATTGTTATAGTTGCAGATCACGATATCCCAGATGCTTTTCTGAAGGGCGCTTTTTAGTGATTTCAGCGACTTTACGACTTTATGCTGAGGGTCGAATGCGCTATGGCCCAACTGGGACAGTATGAGCTCGACATTTTCCGAGATGTCATCCGCAATTATCATCCGCAATACAACCTTCATCCGGTTACCCTTTCCAACATAATCAAATCTGCTTAATATGTATCAGGCTCAACCCTCTACATAAATACAAGAAATACAACCAATTGCGAAAAATCAAGAAAATTCAGAAACATTCCCCTAAGCTGATGTGCATAAATTAATTACGTATTGGCAATACGTAATCCGTATGTGATCAAGTCGTATTGCCAGACCCTCTGTCAATCACGATATTAGAATCTGAGTTAGAGATCGTAAGATCAAAGTTTGCATATAGTTCCGGAAAGGAGTGACGATATGCGGCTTGGATATGCAGTTTCGAAAATAAAGAGTGGTAATAGAATTAAAACATTGACATTATCTCTGATCATTCTTCTGTTGCTTCCGGTCTCAGGCCCGGCCCGGGAAATGGATGACCTCAGGATCTCCTATGCAGTTGAAAACCAGTTGCTCTCAGAACAGGCAGTACCGGCCCATCTTATCAATGTTCAAACCAATGAAGGGATAGTGACCATTTCAGGCAGTGTGGATAATCTGCTGGCCAAAGCAAGAGCCGAAAAAGTGGCGGAGACTGTGAAGGGAGTCAGGTCCGTTATCAATAAGATCGTCGTTAAGGATATTGATAGAAGCGATGATGCAATCGAGCAGGATGCAAACCGGGCACTGTTTGAAGATCCTGCCACCGAGGCCTACGAGATCGAG
Source organism: Candidatus Zixiibacteriota bacterium (assembly GCA_011056555.1). Taxonomy (GTDB): domain Bacteria; phylum Zixibacteria; class MSB-5A5; order JAABVY01; family JAABVY01; genus JAABVY01. The sequence continues at coordinate 12,593 of DSEQ01000012.1, forward strand.
GTCGAAATCCGCGGCGGGAAGGCGATATTGAGCGGCAGGGTCGAATCGTTGCAGGAGAAGCTGCTGGCTGAAGTGGTAGTCAGGGGTATCCGCGGTGTCACGGATATTGAAAATAATATAGAGATATTCTACAAGGCTGTGAGGGCTGATGAGGAGATTGAAGCTGATGTCAGGAGGCGTCTTGAATCGGATGTCTGGGTTGATGATAAGTTGATTCAGGTTGAGGTGAATGACGGCAATGTGGTGCTGACCGGGTTGGTTGGAAGTGCGGCAGAGTACAGGGCAGCTCGCCGGGACGCCTGGGTCAACGGGACTGAATCAGTCAATACCGATATGCTGGAGATCAAGTGGGAAATTACAGATGACATGCAGCGCCATGAAAAAGACATCGGCCTGACAGATGATGAGATCGGGGAGGCCATTGAGACCGCCTTCGCCTATGATCCGCGGGTGTCGCTTTTTGATATCACGGTCTCTGTGAACGGTAACGTGGCCACGCTTGCGGGGACGGTAAACAATCTCAAGTCCAGGATGGCGGCTGAAGATGATGCCAGAAATACTGTTGGTGTGCGCAGGGTGAGAAATCATATCAGAGTGAGGCCGGAAGTCATTCCCGGAAATCAGGAACTCGAGACACGAGTCGTGGATGCCCTGGCGCGTGACCCATATGTCGATATTTTCGATATTGATGTTGCGGCGTTGAATGGTAAGGTAGCCTTGCAGGGCGAAGTGCACACTTCTTTTGAAAAACAGCATGCTGAGGATGTGGTTCAAAAAGTCCAGGGCGTGGTTGAAATTGAAAACATGCTTGAATACCAGCATGTTTGGACGCGCAAGAGCGACATCGAAATCAGTCAGGATGTGGAAGATCGGCTGTACTGGCATCCCTTCATAAATTCGAAGCAGATCGAGATCGAGGTGGATAGTGGTGTGGTGACTCTCGAAGGCAAAGTTGACAGCTGGCTGGAGTATTCGGCCGCGGAGGAAGAGGCCTACGAAGCCGGTGCAAAAGATGTGCGAAATAAACTTTTAATCAGTAATCTTTCAATGTATGAACTAAAGGAGAAATTAAATGAGACCAACAGAGATTTTGAATCTGATTGGCGATGATATGTCTCGTGTATTGTTAAGGATGATTCCAGCAAAGTACAAAGCTGTCCTGGCTCTAAATACGGGAGGCAATATTGCCTGGGATGATGAGCTTCGTCGGCCCGGAATTTATACCAAAGAGGAACCTCCGGAGAGAAGCAAAGATCCTGCTCCAAAGGATCCGCCGGAGCCGGAGGAGCCTCCCATGGAGGAACCTCATGAACCCGAACCGGAGACCCCTGTGAAGGATCCGGACAAACCCAAGGAGCCTCCCATGGAGGAACCTCCTGAGGATCCCAAAAAACCGACAGAAGATAAAGATCCTAAATCACCGCGGGAGACCCCGGATAAGGATCCGCCCAAAACCCCCAGAGAGGATGAATAAGGTGCGGGTGAAAGTTTTTCTGCCAATTAATCAGCAGTAGTATTCGCTGAAGCGGAGTTTTACTGATTTTGAATCCTGAAGAAGAAAGGGAGCTGATGTTATGAAGACAAAAGAAATCATGAAAGAGGATGTCAAGCTGATCCATCCCGAGAGAAATCTCCGGGAAGCTGCCAGGAAGATGCAGCAGTTCGATATAGGCGCTTTGCCCGTTGTGGATGATGACAAGGTCGTGGGCATGATTACCGACCGTGACATACTGGTCAGGGCGGTTGCTGAAGGAGGAGATCCTGATCAGACCAAAATCGGAGATATTATGACAAAAGGTGTCGTCACGGCCTATGACGATCAGGATGTGAAGGAAGCGAAGAAGCTGATGAAAGAGAATCAGATCCGAAGACTGGTTATACTGAATCGGGATAATCAGGTCAGAGGAGTGATCTCCCTGGGCGACCTGGCCACGGCCGCACTTGATCGGGAAGAAAGCGGCGAAGTGCTCGAAAAAGTCTCTGAAGCGGAACACAAGAAATAGGGGAATAACCGGGCATGGCAGGGTGTTCCTCTGCCATGCCGTTAATCAGAGTTTGAAATTATGGCTAAAGAAAAAAGCAAAGACTTTCTCAAAGAATACCATAAAAAAAGGGATTTCGACCGGACCGCCGAACCGTTCGGAGGCGACCGCCGTAAATCCGACGGCCGTATATTTGTAATTCAGAAGCATGATGCCTCCAGTCTGCACTACGATTTCAGACTGGAGATTGAGGGCGTGTTGAAGTCATGGGCAGTTCCAAAGGGTCCCACCCTCGATCCCAATGAAAAACGCCTGGCGGTGGAAACTGAAGATCACCCGATCGAATATGCCGACTTCGAGGGGGTAATCCCGGAAGACCAATATGGCGGCGGCACGGTTATGGTTTGGGATGCGGGCACGTATGAAAATCTGAAGAAGGATGATGATGGCAAAGAGTCCATGTCGATGAAGGAAGCTTATGAAAATGGAGAGCTGACATTCAGGCTCAAGGGCAAAAAAATTAAAGGCGGTTTCGCGCTGGTCAAAACAAAAATGCGCGGCAAGAATAACTGGCTGTTGATTAAGAAGAAAGACGATGAGGCGGATGCGCGCAGGAATCCTGTCAGTTCACAGCCAGATTCTGTTATGTCCGGGAGAAGTATCGAGGAAATCAAAAAAGAGGAATCCGGGGAGGATGAGGATTAAAAGGTGAAAGAACTTTTTGAAAAATTACCTGACGAGCAAAAACATGAAATTAAAAAGAAATCCCAGCCTGACTGGACCAGCCCCATGCTGGCGACTCTGACCCACGATTACTTCTCGGACGAGAACTGGATCTATGAGCGCAAGCTGGATGGCGAGCGCTGCCTCTGCTTCAAAAGCGGAAAGAAGGTCGAATTAAAGTCCAGAAATAATCGGGTGCTGAATGATACCTATCCCGAGCTGGTGCAGGAGCTGGAAAAGCAGGAGACAGGTAATTTCATCGCTGATGGTGAGATAGTTGCTTTTGAAGGAGATGTCACCAGTTTTTCCAGACTGCAGAACCGCATGCATTCAAAGAAATCCGGGGGCGGGGATGTTGCTGTTTACTATTACCTTTTTGATCTGCTGTATGTCGAGGGCCATGACATAACAAAACTCGCGCTGCGCCATCGCAAGTCTATCCTCAAAAGAGCTATAGAGTTCAGCAATAAGCTGCGCTTTACCGCTCACCGCAATAAAGAAGGCAAAAAATATCATAAGGAAGCCTGCAGCAAGGGCTGGGAAGGTGTGATTGCCAAGGCGGCCGACAGCACCTATGTCCACAGCCGTTCAAAAAAATGGCTCAAGTTCAAGTGTGTGAACCAGCAGGAATTCGTGATCGGGGGCTTTACCGATCCGCAGGGAGAACGAATCGGATTCGGTGCTCTTTTGATCGGCTACTATGACGATGGTGATTTTCATTATGCCGGCAAGGTCGGAACAGGCTATGATGATAAGCTGCTCGAGAAACTCAGTAAAGAGCTTAAGAATATTGAGAGGAAATCAAGCCCGTTTGAAGAGGAAGTCAAAGAAAAAGGAGCGCATTGGGTAAAGCCGAAACTTGTGGGCGAGGTCGGATTCACCGAATGGACCTCCGATGGAAAACTGCGTCATCCCCGCTTCCTCGGCTTGCGGCGGGACAAGAAAGCCAGAAATGTAGTCAGGGAGAAAGCGAAGTAGGAATCATGTCATTTATCAAAGCAGGAAATCGAAAGCTTGAAATCTCCAACGAGGATAAAGTCTTTTATCCCGATTCCGGCATAACCAAGGGAGAGCTCGTAGAATATTACAAGCGGGCCGGCGATATGATTATCCCGTATATGAAGGACAGGCCCCTGACCATGCGCAGGTTTCCGGATGGTATCGAGGGAAATTCGTTTTACCAGAAAAACGCTCCAAAGGGTATCCCGGACTGGATCAAGACCGAAGCGGTCAAAAATCGGGAAGGGGGTACCACAAATCATATTATCTGCAATGATGTTGCCACCCTGATATTTATAACCAACTACGGCAATATCACTCCGCATATCTGGCTGAGCAAACTGGATGATCTCGATAAGCCGGATAAGATAATTATCGATCTCGATCCTCCGGGTGATGATTTTAAGGCGGTCCGGTCTGCCGTGAAGCTGATTTATGAATTATTAACGGATGAACTTGATTTGCCTGTTTTTCTGATGTTGACCGGATCAAAGGGAGTACACGTGGTGCTGCCGCTCAGGCCGAAAAATAAATTTGACGAGGTGCGGGACTTTGCCTCTGAGCTGGCGGATTTCCTGGCTCAAAATCATCCCCGGGAATTGACCACGGAAGTTCGGAAGAGTAAGCGCGAGGGAAGGCTTTTTCTGGATGTGGCCAGGAATGCCTATGCTCAGACGGGTGTGGCGCCGTATTCGGTCCGGGCTATCGAAAATGCCCCGGTGGCGGCGCCGGTGAATTACGGTGAGCTTTCCGACAAGAGCATGAATGCGCAGAAATATAACATAAAAAACATTTTCAAAAGGATGGGTCAGGTAAAAGATCCCTGGAAGGAGATCAATCGTCACCGTTTTTCACTGGGCAGAGCCCGAGAAAAATTTGAAAGACTGAAATCGAAGGTCTGAATTCGTTCTGGAGCTTTGAATTCCATTATAAAAGGAGGATGCTATGTTGAAAGGACTGAAACGCAGTTATGAAGAAAGAAGCTTTTGGCTGCCGATTGCTGCCGTGGCCATAATTTTCATGCTGTGGCTGTTTGGCCCGCAGGATACATGGGCGCAGGCGGCCGAGGACCATGATATTGATGACGGCAAGATAACTCTGGCGCTGGAAACCGAACTCCAGCTCTCAGAAGCTGTGCCATCGCATCTGGTAAATGTCTCCACAAATGAAGGCGTGGTCACCCTTTCCGGAAGTGTTTCCAACATTCTGGCCAAGGAACGTGCCACCGAACTGGCGGAGACGATAAAGGGTGTACGCTCCGTGGTAAATAATATTGAAGTAAGAGCGGTCATCAGGCCGGATGAAGAATTGAAACAGGATATCATCAATGCTCTGCTATATGATCCTGCAACAGATTCTTATGAAATAACACCAACCGTGAATCAGGGTGTGGTAACGCTTGAAGGTACTGTCGAATCTTGGCAGGAAAAAAAGCTGGCCGGGGATGTGACGAAGAGTGTCCGCGGCGTAATGGAAGTAAAGAATAACATTCAAATCGATTACCTGGAACGACGGGCTGACACTGAAATCGAGGCCGATATCAAGCGCCGTTTGAAAAATGACGTCTGGGTCGATGAGGCCTTGATCAATGTCGACTCGGAAGGCGGAGATGTGACCCTAACCGGTACGGTAGGAAGCGCCGTCGAACGCAGGTGGGCCGCCTTCGATGCCTGGGTTATGGGTACAGAGTCGGTCGATACCAGCGGACTGGAAATAAAGTGGTGGGCACGTGATGAGATGAAAAGGAAGAGCCCTCATGAAGAGATGACCGACTCGGAAATCGAAGCCGCGGTGCAAGATGCTTTTTTGTATGATCCCCGCGTACATTCATTCAACATAGAGGCTGTGGCCGATAATGGTGTGGTACTGCTGTCGGGCACGGTGGACAATTACCGGGCTAAGATGGCGGCTGAGAAGGACGCTATGAATACGGTCGGTGTCTGGAGAGTGAAAAACCATATCAAAGTCAGGCCCCTGGACCTTCCTGAAAATGAGACCCTTGAAGACCTGGTCCGTGCCGCGCTGGTGCGAGACCCATATGTAGAGAGTTATGATATCGGTATAACCGCGGTCAATGGAATGGTTTATCTGGACGGCGAGGTTACCACGTCGTTTGAAAAGAACCATGCTGAAAAAGTGGCCTGGCGTGTGAACGGTGTTGTTGATGTCGTCAACCTGATCGATTACGCGCATACCTGGACCGAGAAGAACGACTGGGAGGTACAGCAGGATGTTATGAATCAGCTGTACTGGAGCCCTTTTGTCGATCTCGATGATGTCAGGGTCGAGGTTGAAAATGGCGTGGTTATTCTTGACGGAACGGTGGACACCTGGATAGAACGCATAACTGCGGGCAGAAATGCATTTGAGGCGGGAGCCAAGGATGTCTGGAATAAGATCGAGGTGCGCTATAATGGCCCATATTCTATTCTGCCTGAAGAAGAAGAATAGGAGCATGGTCATGTTATGACTTACGCAGTTGAAACATGAGGCGTGTCTTTATGAGGCAGGCGGCCCCGGCGGGGCCATCTGCAAATACCTGTTTTGATGGAGGCAATAAAATGATAATAGGAGAACTGATAACAGCATTGATAATTGCAGTGCTGCTCAGTCTGCTTCTGGCCGCAGCCTTTGGCTGGGAGAGACCGGGCAGGCCGGGCATACTGCCATCGTTAGTATTTTTATTTTTTATAATATTTATAACAACCTGGGCGGTGGGCGGATGGATGTCCAGCTTCGGCCCTGAAATTCTGGGGGTGTACTGGCTGCCATTTCTCTTTATAGGGCTGGTGGTGGCTCTTATTCTGGCCGCGGCGGTACCTCCGCGCAGGCCCAGAAGCGCACGCGAGGCGGTACGGCAGGCCGAGACGGCATCCGAAGCCCAGGCAGCACTGGGGGCATTTTTCTGGATATTGTTTGTCGGCCTGATTGTGCTCCTGGCCATTCGATATACAGCTTAAAAATAATTTGATGGGAGTTGAGAATAATGTTGAGAAGCATCAAAGAACTGCTGGGATATGATATTGAAGCCAGAGATGGGAAGTTCGGCAAGGTCGATGACTTTCTTTTTGACGACGAGGGCTGGACTATTCGTTATCTGGTAATTGACACCGGCAAATGGCTGCCCGGGAGGAAGGTCCTGATCTCGCCCCTGTCTCTGGGCCAGCCGGACTGGACCGGACGGGTCTTCCCGGTTGAACTGACAAAACAGCAAATTGAGGACAGCCCATCCATTGAAAAAGATCAGCCGGTATCCCGCCAGCATGAGGAAAGATTGAGTGAATACTACAATCTTATGCCCTACTGGACCGGGGGAGTTATGGGCGGTGCGCATGCCTCTCCTGTAAATGTCGGCGATCAATCGGGAACCTCGAGACGGCAGAAGCAAAGTGGAACCGGAATTACCAAGGAGTCGGACAAAGTCCAGGGCGATCCCCATTTGAGGAGCTGTGATGAGGTTCTGGACTACAGGATCAAGTCCAAGGACAATAAGATCGGACACGTGGAAGACTACATCGTGGATGATGACACCTGGCTGATAAGGTATCTGGTAATCGATACCAGGAACTGGCTGCCGGGCCGCAAGGTACTCGTGGCGGTGCCCTGGATTGAGGATGTGAACTGGGGCGAAACGGAAGTCAGTGTCGATATGACCAAGGAAGAAATAAAGAACAGTCCCGAATATGATCCCTCGCAGCCAATCAATCGTGAATATGAGCAGACCCTTTACGATTTTTACGGAAGGCCAAAATACTGGTAATTCAATGTTCTTATAGATTTTTTACAGCTTTGGAAAGGATGAGTAAGGTGTCAAAAAGAGAGGAGTTTCTGGATCAGATGGAGTCTCAGCTTAATGTCTGGCGCGCTCAGATTTCTCGATTTGACGCGAGGGCAGAGAAGGAGACCGAGGCAAGAAGAGAGGAGATGAAGAAGAAAATCGGCAATCTTCAAAACCAGATCAATGAATTCGAGGATCGCATGGAGGCGATAAAGAAGACTAATCAGGAGGCCTGGGAAGATTTAAAAGAGGGCGCCGAGAAGGCCTGGAGTAAGCTGAGCAAATCTTTTTCCAGTCTGGTTTCAACGTTTTATTAAAAGAATTGGTTGTAACAAGCGGTTATAATTTGAAGACAATTATTAAGCCGCTGATAGAATTTGATTGATTAACATCATCTCACAAAACCTTTAAAAAGGAGGACTCAATGTCGGTAGTAAAAGTGATCGAAGTATTGTCGCAATCTGACAAGGGCTGGGAAGAGGCGGCCCAGGAAGCCATCAACCAGGCCTCGAAGACGGTCAGGAATATTCAATCGGTTTACATCAAGGAAATGCAGGCAATTGTCGAGAACAATAAGATTGTCAGCTACCGCATAAACGCCAAGATATCTTTTCTTATAGGCGAACAATAAAAATACTGGGTATCCCAGAAGAGACTAGCGAGAGGATGAGGGAGATATATATAAAGCTATATCTCCTTCAGTATATAATTTCAGGCAGGATTGCAACTTATGAATGATCAGAAAACGATCGTCACGATAACATTGAATCCATCAATCGATATTAACACGCAAACCGACAAGGTCACTTCCGAGCAAAAATTGCGCTGCGAAAGTCCCCGCTATGAGCCGGGCGGCGGCGGGATAAATGTCTCACGGGCAATAAAGAAGCTGGAGGGGGAATCGCTGGCCATGTTCTCCTTGGGCGGAACCAATGGCGAAATGCTGAAACAGCTTCTTAAAAAGGAGAGTATAAATTTAATGCCGGTTGAAATCGGTGCAATAACCCGTGAAAACCTGACCGTTTATGAGAATTCCAGCGGCGAGCAATACAGGTTCGTGATGCCCGGACCCGAAATTGGGGAATCGGAATGGAAGAAATATCTGGACGAGATAGAAAATATGCGGCACAAGGCTGATTACATTGTAATCAGCGGGAGCCTGCCCCCGGGTGTGCCGGAACATTTTTATGCCAGGATTGCAAAACTGGGCAAGGAAATCGAGGCCAGGGTATTGGTGGATACAAAAGGTGCGGCGCTGAAGCGGGCGGTAGAGGAAGGCGTCTACATGATTAAGGTGAATGTTCGCGAGTTTAACGACATCCATGATGAAGAGCTTGACTCCGAAGAGCAGATAATAGGGGCCGCACAAAGAATTCTGGATGAATGCGGATGCAGCCTGGTGGTAATCACTCTGGGATCGGCGGGAGCCATTGTAGTTTCCCAGGAGGGCAGCGGCCATTTCCGTTCTCCCACGGTACCTATCAGGAGCAAGGTCGGGGCGGGCGATTCCATGATGGCGGGCATAGTACTGGCCCTGGCCCGCGGCAGGAAGAACGCTCAGGCAGTCAAATATGGTGTGGCGGCCGGGGCTGCGGCGGTGATGACTCCGGGCACCGAGCTGTGCCGCAAGGAAGACACGGAAAGATTATTCAAGCAGATTTCTTCAGAGGATATCCGGTAAGAAGAAAGGAATGCAGAAGATGAAGGAATATGAAATATATACCCTGGATGATTATGAAAAGTTTATTGGAGCCGAAGCAGTGGACCGTATCTGGGAAAAGTCTTCATCGCTTCAGGACTTTCACGTGGCCAATATCAATGCCACATATTACGGGGGAGGTGTGGCGGGGCTGTTGTCCTCTTTCATTTTGCTCATGAACAGCGTTGGTATTAAAACCGGATGGAGGGTCATTCAGGGCTCGCCGGACTTCTTCAGCGTGACCAAGAAGATGCACAATGCTTTGCAGGGGGGCGACATTAATTTGACCGACCAGAAGAAGTATGTCTACGAATCGGTCATCTATGAAAACGCGGTGCGCAATCATCTCGATCACGACCTTGTCATTATACATGATCCCCAGCCGTTGCCGATGATCATGCACTACACCAAACGCGGCCCCTGGATTTGGCGCTGCCATATCGATCTAACCAGTCCCAACAGGGAATTATGGGAATACATCAGGACATTCGTCGAGAAGTATGATACGGTGATCCTGACTTTGAAGGAATATCAGCAGGAGCTGAATACGCCCCAGCTTTTCTTTCAGCCTGCCATAGATCCGTTCAATGTAACCAACAAGGAGATGAGCGAGGAGGAGATGCAGGAGCGGCTGGATCATTACGACATACCTACCGATCTTCCGCTGATTGCCCAAATCTCCCGTTTCGACCGATGGAAGGATCCGGAAGGGGTTATTGCGGCTTTCAAGAAGGTCCGCAAGGAGGTCGATTGTACGCTGGTGCTGCTGGGAAATATCGCCACGGATGATCCCGAGGGCAAGGATGTATATGAGTCCCTGCTGGAATGCCAGGAAGAGCGGATTATTATCATGAGCCGCCAGGATACTGCTCTGGTTAATGCCCTGCAAACCAAGGCGGCGGTAATTGTGCAGAAGTCCAAGCGTGAGGGCTTCGGCCTGACCGTCACCGAAGCCATGTGGAAAGGTACCCCGGTTGTCGGAGGAGATGCGGGCGGAATCAGAAAGCAGATCCAGGACGGTGAGAACGGTTACCTGGTTTCCTCGGTTGATGAGACAGCCGAAAGAATTCTTAAACTTCTAAAAGATAAAAAATTGCGCGATAAAATGGGTCAGAAGGCACGGGAATCAGTCAAGAAGAAGTATCTCCTGAGCCGTTATCTTGAAAATTATCTGGACCTTTTTAATTCATACGAGACGAGCTATACTCTCAAGAGCCACAGGATCGGCAACGAATTTACCGATTAGTATATGTTTATGGCAAATACAAAATCTGACGTAAGAGTCAACAAAGACAGCAGAGAGCCCTGGCGGCGCGGCGCGGAAGAATTGTTGAGGGAACTTGATGTGGACCGGAATAAGGGGCTCTCGTCATCAGAAGCGGCCGAGCGCCAGAGCAAATTCGGCAAGAATCTTCTTCGCGAGGTGGAGGAGAGAAGCATCTGGAGCATTTTTGCCGATCAATTTAAGAGCCTGGTTATTCTGATACTGGCGGTTGCTTCAGCTCTGTCGTTCATATTCGGAGAGGTGATTCAAGGCTTTGCGGTGGCCGGGGCGATTCTAATAAACGCATTGATCGGGTTTTTCACCGAACTGAAAGCGGTTAAATCGATGCAAAGCCTGCGGGAGATGAGTAAGGTTACCACCAAGGTCAGGAGAGATGGTGAGGCCAAAAATATAAATGCCCGCGAGATCGTGCCCGGAGACATAGTCATTCTGGAGGGGGGCGACATAGTAACCGCCGATATGCGTTTGCTGGAGGCTAATAAGCTTCAGCTGAATGAATCCGCTTTGACGGGGGAATCGATGCCCGTTTCCAAGCAGGTCGAGGCGCTGGACCAGGATGTTCCCCTGGCAGAGCGATCCAATATGCTCTTCAAAGGTACCGCAGTTACCCGCGGTTCAGGAGAAGGACTTGTGATTTCCACAGGTATGAATACCGAACTGGGTGAAATCTCGGAATTGGTGGAGGCCGCGGGAGAGGATCTCACCCCGCTGGAGAAACGCCTGAACCGCCTGGGACACAGCCTGATCTGGGTAACATTGGCGGTTGCCGCAGTTGTAGCTGTAACGGGAATTTTGCGCGGTAAGGAACTCGTACTTATGATTGAAACCTCTGTGGCACTGGCTGTTGCAGCGATCCCCGAGGGCCTTCCGATTGTGGCCACCATCGCACTCGCGCGGGGTATGATGCGGATGGCCAGACGCAATGCCCTGGTCAACCGGCTGGCCTCGGTTGAGACCCTGGGAGCGACCAATGTTATCTGTACCGACAAGACCGGAACGCTGACTGAAAATGAGATGACGGTTACAAAATTAATACTGGAGACGGGGGAAATTAAAATCACGGAGGACCGCTTTGAAGACTCGAACGGACCTATCGATGAACCCTCTGAAGCTTTAAAGAAAGCGCTGATTGTCGGGGTGCTGTGCAATAATGCCTCCCTTTCCCGGGGCAATACCCCTGATAGTGATAGTCACGTCGGAGATCCGATCGAAGTGGCGATCCTGGAGGCGGCCGACAAACTTAATTACAGACGTTCCGAATTATTAGAGCAAATGCCCGAGGAGCGCGAAGAGGCTTTCGATCCCGACACCAAGATGATGGCTACATTCAACCGCAATAACGGCGGCTACATGGTATCGGTTAAAGGCGCACCTGAAAGTGTGTTTGAGGTTTGTACCAATGTGCTGGCCGGTGATGATATTAGAAATCTGGATAATGCTGACAGGTGGGAGAAGCTGAATAATGAGATGGCGGAGGATGGCCTGAGGGTATTGGCCCTGGCATTCAAGCAATCAGAGAGCCCGGATGCTAATCCTTATAACGATTTGACCCTCATTGGTCTAATGGGATTCACGGATCCTCCCCGTGAGGATGTAAAGGATTCAATTAAGGTATGCCACAAAGCCGGTATCAGGGTCATAATGGTTACCGGCGATCAGGAGGTTACCGCCCGAAATGTGGGGGAGCAGGTTGGCCTGGTTGAGAATGATAATGCCGCTGTGATGAAGAGCCGGGAATTGCATGATGTTGAAAGCCTGTCGGATAAAGACAAAGAGCGAATAATAAATGCCTCCATATTCGCGAGGGTCAGCCCTCGCCAGAAACTGGATTTGATCTCGATTCATCAGGAGAACAATTCCATTGTGGCCATGACCGGCGACGGGGTCAACGATGCCCCTGCCCTGAAGAAGGCGGATATCGGTATTGCCATGGGCAGGCGGGGAACCCAGGTTGCGCGAGAAGCGGCGGATATGATCCTCAAGGATGATGCTTTCTCGACCATAGTTGCAGCGGTACAGCAGGGCCGGGTTATTTTTGACAACATACGCAAGTTTGTAATCTATCTCCTCTCCGGGAATTCCAGTGAGATAATCGCGGTGGGGGCAGCATCTCTGGCAAATGCCCCTCTGCCTTTAATGCCGCTGCAGATTCTCTTTTTAAACCTCGTGCTGGATGTATTTCCGGCCCTGGCCCTGGGGGTGGGCGAAGGTGATCCGCGCATCATGAACCGCAGGCCGCGTCCTGCTGATGAGCCGGTACTCGGTTGGAATCATTGGGGTTTTATAGGAGCCTTCGGATTATTGATTGCCGCCTCGGTACTGGCAGCATTTGCAATTGCAATCAACTGGCTCAAACTCGATACCGGCCAGGCGGTGACGGTTTCATTTCTGACACTGGCATTTGCCCGGCTGTGGCATGTTTTCAATATGCGCGATTTACGCAGCGGCTTTATCAGCAACGAAATAACAAGGAACGTTTATGTCTGGGGAGCGTTGTTTTTATGTACAGTATTGTTGTTATCGGTAGTGTATATTCCGGGACCCGCTAAGGTCATTGGAGTGGTACCGCTGGATTTGAAGCGCTGGGCCCTGATTCTGCCGATGAGTTTGATTCCCTGGATAGCGGGCCAGATTTATAAATCAGTCGGAGGAAGAGAAAAATAGTTGCAGAACCAATCTCAAAAATAAGAGGAGTTGAGTTTCTATGGAATTGCTTGACATAAATGAACTAAAGTTACTGGCCAACTGCCAGGAGCAGCCCTGTATTTCGATTTATATGCCCACGCACCGCACGGGTAGAGAGGTCGAGCAGGATCCCATCAGGCTCAAAAATCTCCTGAGGGAGGCCGACCGCAAACTGGGGCAATACGGTTTGCGCAGAAAAGAAATTGACGAGTTGCTTGATCCTGCCGAGAAGCTTTTGGGAAGTTCCGATTTCTGGAATCATCAGAGCGACGGCCTGGCGGTCTTTTTGAACAAAAATGAGTCGCATATCTATCGGTTGCCGTTATCCTTTGAGGAGGCGGCCATAGTCTCCCACCGGCATCATCTAAAGCGGCTCTTACCGCTGTTTGTGAATGACGGCCGCTTCTTCCTGCTGGCCCTGAGCCAGAAAAAGAGCCGCCTTTTTGAGGCCACAAAACACTCGATTAGTGAATATGAACTGGAGGGTGTGCCGCTCAGTCTTGAGGAGTTCATGAAGTATGAGGATCCGGAAAAACAGCTGCAGTATCATACCGGAACCGGAGATGCAGGGGGCGGCGGCAAACCGGGCAAGCGCAGCGCTATGTACCATGGTCATGGCGCCGGTATGGACGATGCAGCCAAGAAGGAATACATCTCTCGCTTTTTCAAGTCAGTCGAGAATGGAATAGACAAAATCATAGCGGGACGTCAGGAACCTCTTATACTGGTGGGTTATGAACATTATATTCCCATGTACAGGGAGGCCAATTCCTATGACAAGCTTCTGGACAATGAAGTTAGAAAGAACCCGGATGATTTGAGGGAAAAGGAGATACATGAGCTGGCCTGGAAAGAGGTGGAGCCGTATTTTGGTCAGGAACGCAAAAATTATATCAAGAAATACAAGGAAATCCTTGGTACCGGTAAGGCCTCGAATAATACGGAACAGATAATAAAAGCGGCCCACGGCAATCGTGTCGAATGCCTGTTTTTGAAGAAAGGACAGCAGATTCTGGGGAGCTATCAGCCTGAGGAGGATAAGATTGTAGTGTATGAAAAGGAACAACCGGGGTCGGAAGATTTGTTGGATTTTGCCGCGATCAGGACTATATTATCGGGTGGAGCGGTATATATAATGGAAGCGGATGATATGCCGGACGAGAATCCGGCAGCGGCGATATATCGCTATTGAGAATGGTAAACCTGAATGCAGCATTTTTGTATATGCATCAAATTGTAACACAGGAAGATTATGATGGGAGTTCTTGAAGTAAAAGGATTGAGCCTGACTCTTGACGGGAATCCGATCCTCAATAAGCTCGATATCGATTTCTGGGATGGCCACGTGCATGCCGTGGTGGGCCCAAACGGCGCCGGAAAATCGACCCTGGCGGCTACTATTATGGGCCTCTCAGGCTATCGCGATTTTGAAGGAGATATCATTTTTAAAGGAGAGTCTATTAAGGACCTGGATATCAATGAGCGCGCCAAAAGGCGAATTACCCTGGCCTGGCAGGAACCGGCCCGCTTTGAGGGCCTGACAATCCGTGATTTTATAAGGTCTTCTGCCAGGGACAAAAGTGTCGACAATCTCAAGAGAACGCTGGATGAGGTCGGACTTGATTCCGATGAATATCTTATGAGGGCCGTCGACAAGACCCTGAGCGGGGGAGAGCGGAAAAAAGTCGAACTGGCGTCGATCCTGGCCATGGAACCGGAGGTGGCGCTTCTGGATGAGCCCGATTCAGGCATCGATATAGAATCCATCGAACGAATATTTCAAGCGGTAAAGGTCCTCAAGGATAAAGGAACAACAGTGATTATGATTACACATAGCCTGGCGGTATTGAATCAGGCCGAGCACGCATTTCTGATGTGCAACGGCACGATTGTGGACAAGGGCGTGGTTTCCAAAATAAGAAGTTACTTTGAAGACAAATGTATTCCCTGTCCGCATAAGAATGTTCCCAGGATGGCAAAAACTGGAGGTCGGGTATGAGCGCTGATCTGACAACTATTAACGACCTCTATGAGAAGATAAATTCGGATCCGCATGAGCTCGACGACCCCAATGTCGCTCATCTGGTAATAGACCATAACAAAGTACTCGGGCAGCATCAGGTCCCCGGTTTGCATATGGATGTCGACGAGCTCGAGGATGGAATCAAGGCGGTTATGCGTCTGGATGACAACACGGTTCTGGAGAAGCAGGTGCATCTCTGTTTCGGCATGTATCCCGAGAAGGGCGTGCAGAGGATTATCATGGATGTTACCATAGGAAAGAATGCCAAAATTTCTCTCCTGTCTCATTGTGTTTTTCCTTACGCCATAGATGTCCAGCATATAATGCATGGACAGATTCGTGTCGGCGAGGGATCGGAGTATTCCTATTTCGAACGGCATGTACACAGTCCCAAGGGCGGGGTGAAAGTATATCCCAATGCGAAAGTAGAGATCGGCAAGAGAGCGACTTTCAGAACCGAATTTGAACTTCTTCGCGGCAGAGTGGGGTTGATAGAGATCGATTATGAGGCCACCTGCCAGGCCGAGAGTATTCTGGAGATGAATACCCGGATCAGTGGAAGGGCTGATGATGTTATAAAAGTGAGGGAGATCGGACATCTTGTGGGTGAACATTCCAAAGGTGTTCTGACCTCGAAGATAGCGGTACGGGAAAACGCCCGGGCCGAGGTATACAATGAACTGACAGCTACGGCGGCCTATGCCCGCGGTCATGTAGATTGCAGCGAGATCGTACAGGACAACGGAATAGTCTCGGCTATACCGATAGTCAGGGTCGAACATCCCAAAGCCCATATCACTCACGAGGCGGCGATCGGGAGTGTAGATAACAAGCAACTGGAAACGCTTATGTCGCGCGGATTGTCGGAGGACGATGCTGTCGAGCTTATTATTTCGGGCCTCTTGAGCAGAAAGAAAAAATGATGAAGGGATGGTCAGGAGCGGTTTTATGAGTGCTTTGGAGGATTTTGCAGTTAGGATATTAAAAGAAATAGCTTTTCCGGAACTCTCCCGCCGCAGGCGTCATAGGCCGCGCGGGGATTTGCGTGATTTCGTCAGGAGGCATTATGACGATGCTCCTGACGGTTCGAAATACAGGAGACCTTTTTTAAAATCTAAAGGAAGGGTGGATGTTATGGCTGAAGAAGAAAAAAAAATCGAGAAAAAAATCGAAGAGACCCAAGAGGAAATAGAAAAAGCAGGGGAAGGAGATGTTACTATGAAAGAAGTGGATAAGCTCAAAAAAGATCTGGATTCTTTGCGGAAAGACTTGAAGGATCTGACAGGTTCAGTGAAAGATCTCACGGTATCAAAGGCCGCAGGCGCCAAGGAAAAAGTCTGGAGGACCGCCAGCGATATCGAGGGTCGCGCTACCAGATATGCTACTGACGCCTATGATACGGTCCGTGATCAGGGCGAGAGGTATCTGAATCTGGGACGTGAACAGATTCAGAACCGTCCCTTGACCTCGGCCTTGTGGATTTTTGTCGCCGGCTTCTTGATGGGTAAATTATTCGACAGGAGATAAAATATGCGGTTTATTGCAGAGTTTATTCTCTCTGTCGTGGAACTGCTGGAATCTGAGGCAAGGGCCTTCAAACTGAATATCCTGTCGCTGGTCTCATATCTGGTATTTCTTGCTGCGGGTATGCTGGTGCTGTTAGTGGGCGCGGCTCTGATCCTGTGGGGCTTCTATAAGCTGTTGATTACAGCGATCGACCCCATTGCAGGTGCTTTTATAGTAGGAGGTATCACTCTGATAATAGGATTTTTGATTATTTATGGAATTCGGAGGACGGCAGCCCGGTAATATCAGTAAACCTGATTTGTGCCGCCGGCAGAGTTCTGATAGCAGAGAGATTAAGGATTTTTGTAAGACTTTGATTTTTTGAGTTGAATAAAGGAGTTTAATAGTATGCCAGTACGCAACGCCAATGCTGTATGGGAGGGAACCCTGAAAGAGGGCAAGGGCAAGATGAAGCTCGGTACTGGAGCTTACATCGGATCATACTCCTTCGGATCGAGATTCGCGGATGATATCGGTACCAATCCCGAGGAGCTGATCGGAGCGGCTCACGCCGGTTGCTTCTCCATGGCGCTGTCTAAGATTCTTGAGGATGAGGGCTCCCGGCCCGAGAAAATCGATACGGTCGCCAAGGTCACCCTGGAAAAACAGGATCAGGGTTTCAAGATAATTTCTTCAGAATTGACCACCGAAGGTGATGTCCTGGATATTGAGAATGACAAGTTCGTCGAGTTGGCAGAGAAGGCCAAGGAGAACTGCCCGGTCTCCCAGGCGCTGGCGGGCGTGAAGATCAGCCTGAATGCAAAGCTGGTCGGCTGATTCTGAAAATACTTATTTTGTCCAAATAAAAGAGGAGGCTGATTTATGAGTTTGGATGGAAAGAAAATCGCTATTTTCATAGATAATATCTATGAGGATCTGGAATTCTGGTATCCCAAGATCAGAATGACCGAAGAGGGGGCGGAGGTTACGGTAATCGGGGCAAAAGTGGGGACTTATAGCGGCAAGCATGGTATTCCGGGAAAGTCTGATGTCTCCGTCACAGAGGCAAAAGCCAAAGATTTCGACGCCCTCATAATTCCAGGAGGATATTCCCCGGATCATATGCGCCGTACCCCGGCCATGGTGGAATTCGTCAAGAGGATGCACAATGAAGGCAAGGTTGTTGCCGCAATCTGTCATGCCGGATGGTTGCTGGCATCGGCTGGAATCATCAAGGGCAAGAAACTGACCAGCTTCTATTCCATTAAGGATGACCTTGTCAATGCCGGGGCGAATTGGGTTGATGAGGAGGTAGTGGTGGACGATAATATAGTGACCTCGCGCAACCCGGGCGATCTTCCGGCATTCTGCCAGGCTATTATTTCGCAATTAAGCTAAATCAATCTGAAGAGGATTATCATGAGTGATAAAAAGGTGAAAGTCGCCCAAGTCGGTGATCTGGAAGAGGGGCAAATGAAATCGTTCGAGGTGGGTGACGGAAATAAAATACTATTGAGCAAGATACAGGGAGCGTTTTATGCCACCGGGGCGACCTGCCCCCATTATGGCGCGCCATTGGAGCGGGGTGTCCTGAGCGGGGAGCGGATTGTCTGCCCCTGGCATCATGCCTGCTTCAATGCCAAATCCGGCGATCTGGAGGAGCCGCCCGCCCGCGATTCTCTGGCCTCATTCGAGGTCAAGATCGAGGGTGATGATATTTATGTCATGATTCCGGAGGAATTCAAAGGCAGCCGTACCCCGGATATGGTCAGCTATGATCCCGGGAGCGAGAACCGCAGTTTTGTAATAATCGGCGCGGGTGCGGCAGGTTCCATGGCCGCCCAGACCCTCCGCGAAGACGGTTTCAAGGGGCAGGTTATCATGCTTACCCATGAGGATAGAATGCCCTACGATCGTCCTAATCTCAGCAAGGACTACCTGCAGGGCGACGCCAAGGAAGAATGGATGCCGATCAGAGATGACGATTTTTATAACAAATACGGAATCGAGGTTCTCCGCAAAAAGCATGTCACCGGAATCGACATAAAAAACAGGGAAGTCTCTGTTGCAAGTGGGGACTCTATAAAATATGACCGCCTCCTGATTACCACCGGTGGGGAACCGCGCAAGCTGGATATTCCCGGCGCAGACCTGCAGAATGTCTTCACCCTGAGATCATATGATGATTGCGATCGGATTATAGCCGCCGCCGAAAATGCTTCAAAAGTAGTGGTGATTGGTGCCAGCTTCATAGGTATGGAGACAGCATTCAGCCTGACCAAACGTAAGCTGAAAGTCACTGTGGCGGCGCCCGAGAAAACTCCCTTCAGCCATGTCTTTGCAGCCGAAGTGGGCGAGCTTTTCCGCAAAAAGCATGAGGACATCGGAGTCCAATTCAGGCTTGGAGAATCGGTTACCGAAATCGAGGGTGACGGTAAAGTCAAAGCAGTTGTTCTTGAAAGCGGAGACAGGATAGAGGCCGACATGGTCATCATGGGAGTAGGTGTTAAACCATCCTCCGAGTTTCTGAAAGGGCTGGAGCTTGAATCGGACGGCAGTCTCAAGGTGGACGAGTATTTTAATGTTACCGAGGATGTCTTTGCGGCCGGTGATATCGCCAGTTTTCCATATTGGTATAACGGCGATATTATACGCATTGAACACTGGCGCACCGCGGAACAGCAGGGACGCTATGCAGCCCATAATATGCTGGATAAGGATAAGCCGTTTAGAAGTATACCCTTCTTCTGGACAGCCCAGGTCGGCCTGCAATTCAGGCATGTCGGTTATGTCCGCGATTGGGAAGATGTCATAGTTAAGGGTGACGTTTCCAAGGGTAGCTTTCTGCTTTTCTATGTCAAGAATAACAGGGTGCAGGCGGCCTCTGGAATAAAATACGACAAGGAAATTGATGCGGTGGAAGAACTGATGCGCCGGGATCGCATGCCCTCAGCGGATGAATTGAAGGATGGTTCTATTGATTTGCTTGAACTGGTAAGGAAATAGATCTATTCCGAAAGGAATCAACGATGCACGACAAAAATAATGACAAAGGGGAGCATGATCACAAAAATAATAATTCTCAGGATGAAGTGGTAGAGCACAAGCATAAGGATCACGAGGGCCATGAGGAGAATCATGATGGAAAGGATCATAAAAGCCATCATGCGCACATGGCTGAGGATTTCAAACGGCGCTTCTGGATCTCGCTGGTCCTTACAATACCTATCATAGTTTTATCGCCCATGATTCAGGGATTTGTGGGCCTGAAAGATCAGCTCGCATTCCCGGGCGATTCCTATGTACAGTTTGTTTTCGCATCCGCTGTCTTCTTCTATGGCGGCTTTCCGTTTCTCAAGGGGCTGGTAAAGGAACTGCGCGAAAAACAGCCGGGTATGATGACCCTGATCGCGCTGGCGATTATGGTTGCCTATGTTTATAGCAGCGCGGTAGTGTTCGGCCTTGCGGGAAGGACATTTTTCTGGGAGCTGGCCACCCTGATTGATGTCATGCTTTTGGGGCACTGGATTGAGATGCGTTCGGTTATGGGGGCCTCTAAAGCTCTTGATGAGCTTGCTAAACTGATGCCCTCGGACGCACATAAGCTCGAGGATGACGGTTCGACTAAAGATGTTCCGGTCAGTGAGCTGGAAAAAGGGGATAAAGTTGTGATTAAGCCGGGCGAGAAGGTACCGGTTGACGGCAAGATAACAGAGGGTTCGACGTCGATAGACGAGTCCCTGGTTACCGGTGAATCGGAACCTGTTTCCAAAGGTGAGGGCGATGATGTTGTGGGCGGTTCTGTCAATGGTGATGGCTCCATTACGGTCGAGATAGAAAAAACCGGCAAGGAATCATATTTGTCCCAGGTGATGGACATGGTTGAGAGCGCGCAGGCCAGCAAATCCAAATCCCAGAATCTGGCCGACAAAGCCGCGATGTGGCTGACATTTATAGCCCTTGGCGCCGGTACAATTACACTGATTTTATGGCTGACTGTGTTCGGCAGGGAGTTCGTTTTTGCCCTGGGGCGAATGGTGACTGTCATGGTGATTACCTGCCCGCATGCCCTCGGTCTGGCGATTCCGCTCGTGATTGCGGTCTCCACCGCGTTATCGGCCAAAAACGGCCTGTTGATCCGGAACCGTGTGCCCTTCGAATCGGCGCGAAATATAGATGCGATAGTATTTGATAAAACCGGCACTCTGACCAAGGGAACATTCGAGGTCTCAGAAATTCTGGCAATTGGTGATAATACGGATAAAGATGAAATTCTGATGTATGCGGCTTCGGTAGAGGCACGTTCGGAACATCCGATTGCAAAAGCCATTACGGAGGCGTCTGACGACAAGAAAAAGGTGGAATCCTTCGAATCTATCAAAGGCAAGGGAGCGACCGGAAAGGTGGATGGCAAAGATGTCAAAGTTGTTAGCCCGGGATATCTGGACGAAAACAAGATCGATATCAGTGAAGAAGCCACAGAATTTGCGAAAAAGGGCAAGACCATCGCCTATGTCCTGATCGATGATAAAGTTAAAGGTGCTATCGCGCTTGAGGATCCGGTGCGCGAAGAATCCAAAGAGGCGATAAAGAAACTAAAGGAAAGAAATATAAAGACATTGATGATCACCGGCGACAACGAGCATGTCGCCAAAAGAGTAGCGGATGAAATTGGGCTTGAGGACTTTTTTGCCGGCGTGCTGCCTGATAAGAAGGCTGAAAAGATAAAAGAGGTGCAGTCGGAGGGCTATACTACTGCGATGGTGGGAGACGGTGTAAATGATGCTCCAGCCCTGGCACAGGCGGATGTTGGGATTGCTATCGGCGCCGGAACCGATGTGGCCATGGAAACGGCTGATATTGTTCTGGTCAAGAACAATCCCCTGGATGTCGTCAAAATCATAGCCTACTCGCGCGCCACTTACAAAAAGATGGTTCAGAATCTTATCTGGGCAACGGGATATAATGCGGTCGCAATCCCGCTCGCGGCCGGGGCGCTTTACAGCTTCGGGATTTTGCTGAATCCGGCAGTGGGAGCTCTTTTAATGTCGCTGAGTACAGTTATAGTGGCAATTAATGCCAAATTCCTGAAGGTACCGGAGATTGAATGATACTGAGATGAAAGTATTATAGAGGGGTGCTATATTGTTTCTGCCGGCCCGAACATATGTGAATTCATATTGTTTTAAGTATAATATCTTTTCCGAATAATGTTTCGGACTAATTTGAACATTGAAAATATTGGAGTCAGGAGCGAAAGGTGAGCTTATGGCCAATCAGGATAAATTAGAGTCAATGCGGCAGGTGGAACACGAGAACCGCGAATGGCTCGAATCGCTCGAGTATGTTTATCAAAACCAGGGCATCCGCCGCGTGGGGGAGCTCCTGGGGCACCTGCAGTATCGTGCCCAGCAAATGGGTGTTGAAGTCTGCTTCACTCCCAACACCCCCTATATCAACACCATTCATGTCAGGGATCAGGCGGTTTTTCCGGGCAGCCGGGAGATAGAGCGGCGCATAAAGAGCATTATCCGCTGGAACGCCATGGCCATGGTAGTGCGTGCCAACCGTAAATCGAGCGGTATCGGGGGCCATATTTCCACCTATGCCTCCGCCGCAACGTTATTTGAAGTCGGTTTCAACCACTTTTTCCGCGCACCCTCGGAGAAACATCCGGGCGATATTGTGTATTTCCAGGGGCATGCTTCCCCCGGCGTTTATGCGCGCGCTTATGTTGAAGGGCGTTTGGATGAGACTCATCTTGAGAACTTCCGCCGCGAGCTTCAGCCGGAGGTCGGGTTGTCATCATATCCTCATCCTCGGTTGATGCCCAATTTCTGGCAGTTTCCCACCGTCTCGATGGGGCTCTCGCCCATAATGGCGATCTACCAGGCTCGTTTCAACCGTTATCTCGAAGACCGCGGGATCAAAGAAAAGAGCGATCAGAAGGTCTGGGCTTTCCTGGGCGACGGGGAACTGGATGAACCGGAGTCACTGGGAGCTGTGACCCTGCCTCCCCGTGAAAGCCTTGATAATCTGATTTTTGTAATAAACTGCAATTTGCAAAGGCTGGACGGCCCGGTGCGCGGCAACGGCAAAATCATACAGGAGCTGGAGGCAGCCTTCAGGGGCGCAGGCTGGAATGTTATCAAAGTTATCTGGGGGGATGACTGGGATCCGCTGCTGGCTGCCGATAAAGATGGAATTCTGGTGAAACGCATGGAAGAAGCGGTTGACGGGGAGTATCAGAAATATGTGGTCTCCGACGGCGCCTATATTCGCAAGGAATTCTTCGGCAAATATCCCGAGCTCCTGGATATGGTCAAGAATTATTCCGACGAGCAGCTGCGTAAGCTGCGGCGCGGCGGGCATGATCCTGAAAAAGTTTATGCCGCCTATAAGCGGGCTGTGGAACATGAGGGCTCTCCCACCGTGATCCTGGCCAAAACCATCAAGGGCTATGGCCTGGGTGAATCTGGTGAAGGCCGGAATGTGACACACCAGCAGAAGAAGCTGAATGAAGAGGAACTGCGCGAATTCAGGAGCCGCTTCGGAATTCCGATCTCGGACAAGGATATTCCGGAAACACCGTTCTATCGTCCTGCCGAGGAAAGTCAGGAAATTAAATACCTTCACGAACGCCGGGCTGAACTGGGCGGCTATATTCCTAAACGGATTGTGAGTGTTCCGCCTCTCAAGGCTGAGTCGGCCGAAATCTGGGAGGAGTTCAAGAAGGGTACCGGGGATCGGGAGGTGGCCACTACGATGGTCATGGTACACCTGCTTTCAAAACTCCTGGCAGACAAAAAACTGGGCAAGTATGTGGTGCCGATTGTACCCGATGAGGCGCGCACCTTCGGAATGGAATCATTATTCCGGAAAGTCGGCATCTACTCGCATCAGGGCCAGAACTACGAGCCGGTTGACAAAGCCAGTCTGCTGTACTATAAAGAAGCAAAGGACGGCCAGATTCTGGAGGAGGGGATAACCGAGGCGGGATCGATGTCCTCCTTTATTGCGGCCGGCACCGCCTATATAACACACGATATTAACATGATACCGTTCTTCATCTTCTATTCCATGTTTGGGTTTCAGAGGATCGGCGACCTGATCTGGGCGGCCGGGGACGCACAGGCACGCGGCTTTCTGGTGGGCGGCACCTCCGGCAGAACCACTCTCGCCGGAGAGGGCCTTCAGCATCAGGACGGCCACAGCCATGTGCTGGCGCTGTCAAATCCGGTTGTGCATGCCTATGATCCGGCCTATGCCTATGAAATTGCGGTGATTGTCAGGGATGGCATCCACCGCATGTTCGAAAAGCAGGAAAACATAATGTACTACCTGACCGTGATGAATGAATTTTATAAAATGCCTCCCATGCCGGAAGGTGTCGAGGAAGGCATTCTGAAGGGCATCTATAAATTCAGAGAATCGAGCAATAAGCGCAAGCGCTACAAGGCACATCTTCTCGGAAGCGGGACGATTCTAAATGAGGCCGTGAAGGCACAGGAACTGCTGGAAGATGAATATGATATCTCCGCGGATGTGTGGAGTGTCACCAGCTATAAAGAGCTGTATAACGACGCCATGGATGTCGAGCGCAGGAATATGCTCAATCCGGATAAGGACCGGGAGATTCCCTATATCGGCCAGGTGCTGGAGAAAGAATCTGGAATATTTGTGGCAGCATCAGACTATATGAAAGTGCTTCCGGCAAGCATTGCCTGCTGGATTCCAGGGCCCTTTACGATGCTCGGTACGGATGGATTCGGCCGCAGCGAGGATCGCGCCGGCCTGCGTGATTTCTTTGAAGTAGATTATCGTTATATAGCTTTTGCGGCCATATCGTCAATGGCTCGCGAGAACAAGATCAAAGCCGGAGTTGTCAAAAAGGCTGTCAAAGATCTGAATATTGATGTGAATAAAACCAATCCCTTATTCTCTTAATTAAAGGGGAGAGTTATGATAAAAGAGATAAAAATTCCTGAAATTGGTGAATCTGTGGACTCCGGCGAGGTGGTTGCCGTCCTGGTTTCGAAAGGAGATATGGTCGAAAAGGACCAGCCCCTTATTGAGGTTGAAACCGAGAAGGCGGTGGTGGAAATACCATCAACCGAAGCCGGCAAGGTGACCGAACTGAGCGTGAGCGAGGGCGACAGTGTGAAAATCGGTCAGGTCATTGCCAGGGTTGATACGGAAGGTGAAGGTGAAGAGGCCGGGCAAGAAGCGCCCGAACCCGAGGAAGAAGAAGCCCAACCAGAGAAGGAAGAGAAAGCGGAAAAGGAAAAAGCCGAGGAGAAAGAGGATAAGGCGAAAGAGAAGGCCAAAAAGAAAGAAGAGCAAGAGGAAGAAGA
This sequence comes from Candidatus Zixiibacteriota bacterium, assembly GCA_011056555.1. GTDB lineage: Bacteria > Zixibacteria > MSB-5A5 > JAABVY01 > JAABVY01 > JAABVY01. The sequence goes on from DSEQ01000012.1 coordinate 37,627, forward strand.
AGCAGAAGCAGAAGAAAAAGAGGAGCCTGAAGAGGAAGAAGAAAAAAAGAAACCAGCCGCTAAAAAGGAAGAGCCGGAAAAGAAGAAGCCAGCTCCCAAAAAGAAAGCAGAAGAGAAGGAAGAAGAAAAGCAGCTTGCCCCGGCAGCCCCTTCAGTACGGCGTCTGGCTCGTGAACTGGGGGCCGACATCAATCTGATTCCCGGTTCCGGCCCCGGCGGACGAATCAGTCTTGAGGATGTGAAGCGGTATGTTCGGCATATAATCGAAGGCGGAAGGGCCTCTATGCCCGAAGCCGCGGAGGGCATCAAGGAAATGCCCGATTTCTCGAGATGGGGTGAAATCACCAGGAAGCCATTGTCCAAGGTGCGCAGTATTATCGCGGGCGGCACGGCACAGAGCTGGTCGCTGATTCCCCACGTCACACAGTTCGACAAAGCTGATATTACCGAGCTGGAGAACTTCCGCAGGAAATACAGCAAGATGGTGGAGAAAGAAGGCGGCAAGCTGACTGTGACTGCAATTCTCTTGAAGGTGATAGCCGCCGCCCTGAAGAAATATCCCAGGTTCAATGCCAGCATCGATCCCCAGAAAGGGGAGATAATCTACAAGGAATATTATAACATCGGTATGGCTGTGGATACTGACCGCGGTCTTCTGGTACCTGTTATCCGCGGCGTCGATAAAAAGAGCATTTTTGATCTGTCCGTGGAGCTTCTGGAGCTGGCGGATAGAACCAGGGACAAGAAAGTCATGCCGGATGAGCTGGAAGGGGGAACCTTCACGATTTCAAATCAGGGCGGAATCGGCGGTACCGATTTCACGCCGATTGTCTTCTGGCCCCAGGTCTCCATTCTGGGAGTCAGCCGCGCCTCCAAGCAGCCGGTTTTCGATGAAGAGGAGGGGACATTTAAACCAAGGATCATTCTTCCGCTTTCATTGTCATATGATCATAGAATTATTGATGGTGCGGATGCCGCCCGATTTTTGAAGTGGGTGAGCGAAGCCCTGGAGCATCCCTTGCTGCTTGATTTTGAATAATTGTTGGATGGATAAAATCGGAGAATTTTATGGCTGATAAAAATAAATCAATAAAACTTGCGATTGTCGGCGGCGGTCCGGGCGGATATGCAGCAGCATTCCTTGCTGCTGATCTGGGTATGCAGGTAACCTTGATTGATCCGGAGAAGAATCCGGGTGGCGTATGTCTTTATCGCGGATGTATACCCTCAAAAACTCTTTTGCATGTGGCTAAGGTCGTTAATGATGCCGCCGATGCGAAGGAGTGGGGTGTGTCGTTCAACAAACCCGGGTTCAATGCAAAAAAGATCCGCGGCTGGAAAGACGAGGTTGTCGAAAAATTGACAGGGGGACTGGGTGAACTCGGCAGGCTCCGAAAGGTCGAACATGTCAGGGGCACCGCCAAATTCAAAAACGGCACAACTCTTATCATCTCCAAGAAAGATGGAAGTACCGATTCGATGTCCTATGATAAGATCATCATTGCTACAGGATCGGAGCCAACGGTTATACCGGGTCTGGATATAGATTCGCCCAATTTGCTCAATTCAACGACCGCGCTTGATCTGGAAAATATACCGAAATCAATGCTGGTAATCGGGGGAGGCTATATCGGTCTTGAGCTCGGGACTGTTTATGCTGCGCTGGGTACCAAAGTTTCTGTGGTCGAGATGACCCCGAGTCTTCTTCCGGGCGTCGATAAAGACATGGTCTCTGTTTTATCAAAGCGATTGAAGGGGATGTTTGAATCTATCATGCTTAATACGACTGTCTCCGAAATGAGAGAACAGAAAAATGGTATCAAGGTGTCTTTCGAGGGCCAGGGCGCGGAAAAAAAAGCGGGCATATACGAAAAAGTCTTGATGGCGGTAGGCAGGAAGCCGAAGAGCAAGGACCTCGGATTGGAAAATACGCAGGTTGAGGTTGACGATAAGGGCTTTATCAAGGTCGACCAGACACGCAGGACCAGTGATCCCAATATTTATGCCATCGGGGATGTGGCCGGGGAGCCGATGCTTGCCCACAAAGCCACCCATGAGGGTCGGGTTGCGGCCGAGGTTATAGCGGGTCATGACGTCATCTATGAGCCTCGTGCCATACCGGCGGTGGTGTTCACCGATCCTGAAATCGCCTGGTGCGGACTTACCCAGACCGAGGCCAGGGGCAAGGGAATCGATGTGAAGATAGTGAAATTCCCATGGGCAGCCTCAGGAAGAGCATTGACCCTGGGTCGTAATGACGGCCTGACCAAGCTCGTGGTCGATCCGGAGACAGAACGAATTCTGGGCGTTGGAATTGCCGGAGCGGGAGCAGGAGAGCTGATTGCTGAAGGTGTCCTGGCAGTTGAGATGGCCGCGACCGTGACTGATGTCGGTATGTCAATCCATCCGCATCCCACTCTTTCAGAGACTGTTATGGAAGCCGCCGAGCTTTTTCACAGCCACAGCACTCATTACTGGAGGCCCAAAAGAAAGAGCTAGCGGTTCAACCCGAGCAGGCTTTTCAGGAATTCGCGTACCGCATCGACATCATCGAGATGATACTTGGCGTTGGACGGCACCAGGCCGACCTTGATAGAATAGCTGTTGCCGGGCAGCACCATAAACATGTCCTCATCAGTCCAGTCGTCGCCGATGGCCATGACAAAATCCCACTCAGCTTTTGAGATAAAACGCAGTGCGCTATTGCCCTTATTTATGTTGGTGTTTTTAATTTCTATTACCTTGCTGCCTTCCAGGATCCCTAGGTTCAGAGAAGTAGTCATAGCCCTGAGATCATCCTTGAGCTCACTTACCCGCACCTGCGCCATTTCGGGCACCGCTCGTCTATAGTGAAACACAAGCGAAAATTCTTTTTCCTCGAGCTGCGCGCCGGGCGTACGATCGACATAAAGCTGCATAATCGGCCTGATATTCTTCATCCATATATTATCGAGCGGTTCGAGCATTTCCCACTCCTGGCCCTTGTGTTTGATCCAGGCGCCATGATTCGCTATCATGCCCGAATTGAGATGGCCGAACCATTCTTCCAGCGTCTCACTGTCGCGTCCGCTGACAATCACAAGTTCATTCTTCTCATCCGCTGTAATTGTGGAAAGTATCTCCAGCACTTCATCATCCGGTTTGGCCTCCATTGGCTCATCCACCAGGTGTTTCAATGAACCGTCATAATCCAGAAGGAACAGGCGTTTATCGCTTTTATGATAGCGTTCGAACATATCCTGCCGCAATCGTCCCGAAAGCTTCTTGGAATAGAGCCGGTTTTGCTGGCTCTTGATTTCATCCAGGCTGTCGAGAAAATCGCCGGCCCACTTGGTGATATCATACCTCTGCAATCTCTTTTGCATCGGCAGGATGCGCCTTCTCTGCTCCTCGGCAGGCATTTTCAGTGCCATGGCCAGGGAATCCGCAACATCATCATGATCGAATGGATTTACCATCACCGCTTCGCCCATCTCCTTTTCCGCCCCGGCCATCTCACTTATGATCAACACGCCGACATTGCCATCGCGTTCAGTCGGCCGGGTAGCCACAAATTCCTTGGCAACCAGATTCATGCCGTCCCGCAACGGCGTGACCAGGGCAATATCCGCAAAGCTGTATAAGGCGATAAGCATGGGAAAGGGTACTGAGTGAAAATGATACCAGATCGGCATCCATCCCAGAGTACCGTGTTCGCCATTGATTTTGCCCACCAGCTCGTCGATTTCGCTTTTGAGCTCAGAATAGGAGGGCACCTGCGAGCGTGACGGCACGGTTACCATGATCAGCGTAACTTTTTCCTTGTATTCCGGGTAGCGGTGCAAAAAGATGTGGAATGCTTCCAGCCTGTCCTTGATTCCCTTGGTATAATCCAGACGGTCAATCGACACCACGATTTTTCTGTCGCCGATCTGGCGCCAGAGCTTATCTATTTCCTCCCTTACCTCGGGCAATCTGGTCGCCTTGCTGAACTTCTCGTAATCGATTCCCATCGGAAAAGCGTCAACTTTGGTGGTCCTGTATCCGGACGAGACAGTGCCGAGGATATTTTCGTATCCCAGAATTCGGCGCACGGAACTGAGGAAGTGCCGGACATAATCATAGGTGTGAAATCCAACCAGGTCTGCGCCAAGCAGCCCCTCTAAAATCTCGCGCCGCCAGGGCATCAGGCGGAAGAGCTCGAAGGATGGGAAGGGTATGTGGTGAAAATACCCAATGCTGGCATTCGGAAGCTTCTGGCGCAGCATATTCGGGAGCAGCATAAGCTGATAATCATTCACCCAGACAATATCATCATCCTTGATTTCCCCGACAACCGTGTCACAGAATTTTTGATTGACCCGCTTATAGGCTTCCCAGAGATCATTATCGAAAACGGTGTGGTTTGTAAAATAATGGAATAGCGGCCAGATAGTCTTATTGCTGAAACCATAGTAGAACTTCTGCAGCTCCTCTTCCGTGAGTTTGACCGAACCGCATTGATGCTCTTCCCGCAAGAGTTTTTCGATCTTCCGGCCAGTCCCGGGATCGATATTATCATAGCTGATTCCCGGCCATCCGAACCAGAGTCCGCCGGCATCTTTGTAGAAGGAAGAGAGCCCGGTCGCCAAACCGCCCGAACTCGCCTTTGCGCTTATGTCATCCCCTTCGACTGTAAGGGTCACAGGTAGTCTGTTTGAAATAATAAAAAGTCTGCCCACTTTGAATCAACTCCTCTTATTTTAAGTTTCAACCCGCCTTTTACTATATGATAACAAATTTTTCGCATAAACTCAATAATCAGCGGCCAGAAATACGCGAATTATCGGACTATTTTAAATAATCGAGGTTAGCCCAATAAAATATTGACAAATTTTGTAAAGTTTTTTAAGTATGTGATTAACCGCAGAGAAAACAGGAAAGTAAGTACCAGAGGTCTTTTATATGCAGGGTGATAAGACTGACAGACGGTCCTTTCTGAATTATATTTTGGGAGGGTCCCTGCTGGCTACACTGGCGGCTGTTTTTTATCCTGTTCTGGCGTATCTAAAACCGCCGGAGGTATCGGAGGCAATGACCTCCAGCATCAAGGTGGGCAATCTTGAGGATTTTCCCCCCGATTCAAGCAAAATCTTCAAATTCGGACGGAAGCCCGGCATATTAATACACACCCCGGACGGCGAGTTTAAGGCATTTAATGCCACCTGTACTCATTTAAGCTGTGTGGTGCAGTATCGCAAGGACCTCGGGGTTATCTGGTGTGCCTGTCATAACGGGCGCTTCAACCTGAACGGTAAGAATATCTCCGGGCCGCCTCCCAGGCCGCTGGAGAGGTTTGATGTGCATATAAAGGGTGAAGAAATCTATGTTTCAAGGCGGGAGACATAAATGAATGACGCCGGATCCAGAAGTAAATTGTATCGCTTCTTTGATGAGCGCCTGAAGCTGGAATCCCTTAGAGAGTTTGCCGCACACAAGGTCGTGCCTTCCCACAGACACTCTGCGGTCTATTACACCGGGGGCATAACACTTTTCCTGTTTATTATCCAGGTCTGTTCCGGGATATTGCTCCTGATGTATTATAAAGGAAGCGCTGAAACCGCTTTTGAGTCGGTCAGGTATATAATGTCTGAAGTCCAGTTTGGCTGGCTCATGCGTGACATCCATTCCTGGTCGGCGAATTTGATGATACTGTTTGCTTTCCTGCACATGTTTTCCGTCTATTTCACCAAGGCCTATCGCTTTCCCCGTGAGCTCACCTGGCTCTCCGGCATAATACTCCTGGTCTTGAGCATGGGTTTCGGTTTCTCAGGTTATCTCCTGCCCTGGAACGAGCTCGCATTCTTTGCCACCAAGGTCGGTACCGATATGGTCGGCGCTGTGCCCTTGATAGGAGAACCGTTGCTTAAATTATTAAGAGGTTCTGAGGATGTCACCGGGGCAACCCTCTCGCGCTTCTTTGGTATTCATGTGGCCATCCTGCCGGGACTGTTTATGATCTTTATATCAATCCACCTGATTTTGGTCCAGAGACTGGGCATATCTGAACCGGAAAGCTGGCGCAACCTTCCCCCGGAAAGAAAAAAATACACGCCTTTCTTTCCAAATTTTATTTTAAAGGACCTGGCAGTCTGGCTGGTAATTCTCGCCGGCGTAGCGGCATTATCGGTATTCTTTCCTTGGGAGCTTGGCACCAAAGCGGATCCATTTGCCCCGGCACCGCAGGGCATCAAACCGGAGTGGTATTTTCTTTTCATGTATCAGACTCTGAAATTCATCCCCTCCCATGTTGTCGGTATCGAAGGTGAGGTTTTCGGCATAATGGCTTTTGCTGTCGGGGCAATCCTGTGGACATTCGTGCCGTTTCTTGACAACGACAGGAATAGAGATCGGGTCAGCAGATTCTTTAATTTCGCCGGAATTGTAATCGTGATCTATATTTTAGTTTTTACCGTATTGGGACATTATCTGGAGTGATATGCAGGCATATAAATACACACATCCGCTTTTAATATCGATCATACTTGTTCTGGTGGGCAATTCCACGCGTTTGCCGGCCCAGGAGATTCAAAGTACATGCATCGAGTGTCACGGCTTGCTGGAAGACGAGATGAAAGCGCCGGTGGACAGCTTCGCGAACGATGTGCATAACCGTCCCGGTCTCGGATGTGTCGGCTGTCATGGAGGAGATAATACCTCCGATGATATGCTCGAATCGATGAGCGAAGCAAAGGGCTTTATCGGGACTCCGGGCGCGCTGGCGATTCCGGAACTTTGCTCGAAATGCCATGCTGATCCGAGCTATATGAAGACCTTCAATCCCGGATTGCCGACCGATCAATATTCCAAATACCTGACCTCTGTTCACGGCCAAAAAAATGAAGAAGGCGATACCATGGTCGCGCATTGCTCCTCGTGCCACAGCGCTCACGGGATCAGGCCCGCGCGCAATCCGCTCTCTTCCGTATATGACAAGAATATATCAGCTACCTGTGCCAGCTGCCATAATGACAGCAGTTATATGGCCCCTTACGATATACCCACTGACCAGGTGGAGGATTACAGGAAGTCCGTTCATGGGGCCGCGCTATTGGAAGATGACGATCTGGGTGCGCCGGCCTGCAATGACTGCCATGGAAATCACGGCGCAATCCCACCCGATGCCGAATCCATTGATAAAGTCTGCGGGCTCTGCCATAACAACAACATGGTAGATTTTGAAAAATCCACACATGCGGATTATTTTTCTGTTCTGGAATCGCCGGCCTGTGAAACCTGCCACTCCAACCATCTGATTGAAGCGCCCGGCACTGAGATGTTGAGCGGGGAGGAGCCTGTCTGCGGTCAATGTCATTTTGAGGATGACGGTACAGGTGCGCTTGAGGCCGCCAAATTGATGGCGAGCAGGATAGACAGCCTTGAAAATGCTATCGCCGAGGCCGAGGGCAGGCTGGAGGAGGCCGATCAAAAGGGCTTGTTTGTTAACAACGGCCTGTTTGTCTTGAAGGATGCGCGCCAGAGAGCTTTCAAAGCGAGGACTGCAGTGCATACTTTCCAGGCGGATTCGGTGGTTAATATGACCGCTGCCGGTTTTGAGCAGGTCGCTGAAGCCCGGAATATTGCCCGTGAACTTCTGGACAACTATGTCTTCAGGCGCAAAGGGCTGGCCATTTCTGTCGTGGTGCTGTTGATCCTGGCTGTCGCGATCTGGGTGAAGGTCAAAAGGATTGAGTCCCGGCAGAAACATTAAATTCTGAATTTCATTAGAAAAGATACTATAAGAACTCAGGGCTGCGTACCCGTATGGCATTCATAACAGCCCATCTCGCGCCAGGCTTCATAAATATCCACTGGATGTTTGAACTCCAGTCCATCTTCCTGGTAGGTAACCTCGTAGGTTTCGCCGCTGCCCTGGGCAAGAATTATGTGGCAGGAATTGCAGCTGTGTGAGATAGTCTGGCCCTCATCGCTGGAATGATTGCCTTCATGACAGCGCATACAGCCCTTGAAATAGAAATGGCCAATGTGGTCGGGGTAAACATCCCAGCGCACCTTCATACGCGGAAATATGTTCAAAGAAAATTTCTCACTGGTACTCTGGATTGCCTGTTCTATGAGGCCCTTTTCCTGTTCGTAAAACCCGGAATAATTTTCTTTGTAATATCCATTGATGTGTTCTCGGATTTTTTCCATTGCTTCCTCATCCGAGCCATAGTTCTCGGCCATGGCTTCAACAGCGACCATTTTGATTTCCGGGATTTCGGGGTCAATCATCCGGGTATTGAGTGCATCATCTATCGCTCGATCCGGAGGATTATAAATATGGCTGGGACGGTTGTGACAGTCAACGCAGTCCATAACGCGGGGCTCGAGTGAATCTATCTCCTCCTGGCTGAGTGGATCATCATCATCATGATAGACAGTAACCTCACCGGTCTCGAGGTTGGTGTATCTCACCCAGGGAATGTCCTCGCGCTGATGGTCTCGGGCGATATATTCCACTTTGACGTCGCTGGAGATATGCCAGTGAATTCCGCTAGCCTGATTAGCCCCCCGCTTTCCTCCACCGACTTTGATCAGCATGTTTATGGGCCAGTAGGAACTTTCTTCGTCATACATATAATGGTCGATTTTCTTCTGCATGCCGCCGAAGAACTTGGCCGGCCAGTGGCATTGCTCACAAGTTTCCCGCGCCGGCCGCAGGCTCTCTATCGGCGTCGGAATGGGGCGCGGATATTTATTGAGCAATGTTGCGTACACCTGGTACGCTCCGGAGAGTTTAGATTTGGTGTACCAGCCCGCCCCGGGGCCAACATGGCATTCTACACAGGCCACGCGGGCATGGGGAGAATTCTGATAGGCGGTATGCTCCGGCTCCATTACGCTGTGGCAGGTGGTTCCGCAGAATTTGACCGATTCGCTGAAATGGAATGCCTGGTAGCTTCCGACCGCGGTAAAAACCACGAAAAAGAAAGTGCCGAAAATAAAGATGAAGAAGGCATTGCGGTGGCTCTTGAGATTCAGGTCCACATAGGGCCATCTTGTCTTTTCAACCCTCTCACCCCGTTTCTCACGGCGCCACTGCCGCAACATGCCGACAGGTATCAGGATCAGGCCGAAAATCAGGATTGCAGGCAGGATCATGAAGGAAAAGATTCCGAGGTAAGGATTTTCTATTTCCGTGAAAATGCTCACCACCAGCATGGTCACAACCATCAGGCCTGCAACGATCGCGATGGCCGAACCTACGGAGCTGATGAAATTATAAGCCAGCCTTGGTAATCTGAGTTTTAGCATACATATAAAATTGCCCTCCCGTTTCATTACGGGAGGGCTGTAATATAAGCAAATTATCTCGAATTTGCGAAGCTTCTTTTCTTGTTTCCTGTCGGCACTCCTTCAGGATCTCCAGTCGTCATGAAATTGATTGCAGCTTGCAGCAGACCTGCAGCATATTCGGTATTATGGACGCCATCCGAACGGTCCTCGTGCACGAACAGCCAGTTAAATACTGCTCCGGCTGAATCCGCAGATACAGTAACATCGGTAGGATGCTCTTCTTCAAGCAGGCCGGCATCTTCAAGCAAAATTTCGAGGCTATCCAGAAGCCCGGCTATCTCCTCCTGAACCGTTTCATCTGCGTTGCCGTCCCAGTCATAATCGTCGTCTGCCTCGAACGCGAATTCTTCTCCTATGTCCCCGGCATGGCAGGTACTAATGTTACATCCGGAGACATTGTAATGGTCCTTTTCCTCATCATGCATTCTCCAGGAATGCCCACCCAGAGTGATATCGCCGGATGCCGACATATGGCAGTCTACACAGCCATTCTGGGCGACATTTGTATGAGGTGAATTATCGATCTCCAGGCCATACTCATAAGCATTAGTGCCGGCCAGCATATCGGATTGATTGCTGTGATGCGGGCCCCAGCGTTCGCTGAGTTCGGTATCTCCCGTGATTAGCTCGTCGATATTTGCCCTGCTCTGATGGCACGAGGCGCAAAGATTTGCACTTCCGCGATCGAACGAGAAATCGTTCATCAATGCTACAGCATTCTGTACCCGCACCTCGAGAGTGGTGGTTGTATGCGGGGCATGACAGGTGAAACATTCGATAGGGGTAAAGTACTCACCTGATGCCGACCCACCTTCCAAATTGGCCAGGAAGCCCTCGCTGGTATGACACTGTTCGCAGGCCTGATAGAAACCTTCATTGAGACGATTCCTGTCAATGTTATCGCCGGAAGCATGTTTGGAGGTCTGCCACTGGAGAGCGGCCGCCCTGAGATCGCGCTCCTGATCGCTGTGGCATGAAAAACATGCGCTGGCATCGGCCTTGAGTTCGCCGCCGGATTCGTTCACGACCTTGCGCTCACAGCCGATCGCCATTATTATTGCTGCAATCAGGAGAAGGATTACACTAACTGTTCTAAATTTCATAAATCTCCTCCCTAAAAGGATATATGTTTGATTAAACTTATTTCGACAATATTTGCCGTATAGTACTGGTCCCGTATCAGGAAGTCATCGAAGTTCTGGACGTTATACTCGGCCCGGAATTTATATCCGTCATAGAATTCGTATTCCGCATCAAACCTCAAGATGAAGCTCTCCACATCCAGATCGCGCTTGCTCCGGTAATATGTCAGTCCGAATCCGGCTGAGACATTCCTGTACTCCCTGGTCCTGATATGGCCATAAAGGGTATGATCCGTGAATTCGAACTCTTCTTCAATGTTATCATAGTCCCCTGTGGATATCACATAACCGGCGCTGAGGGTGCCATATTCAGCTACCCCGATACTGTAGTCGGCGCCAAAGCTGATAAAGTCTATCTCTGTGCCGAGCTGGTCGTTCTCGCGGATTTTATTTTCATATTTGAGGGCGATCGTACCGTATTCGCCGGAATTATATTTGAGGCGGAATTTATGACGGTTGCGGGATTCATCGCCGATCAGCCGCGAGCCGTCTTTAACCTCTTCTTCAGTCAACCCGAACTCGCCCCTGATTTCAAGTCCGTCTGCAGGCCGAATCCACCCGGAAGCGTAGAATGAATTGGATTTGACCTCATCCTCAAAATCATCGTTGATACCATGATGATACCCGACCGTAAGCATGGCGAACTGCGGCCAGACATGACTGACATAAGCAGCGTTCGTTATATTGTCGGTGGCAACGAAATCGCTGTCAGAACTGGTGCGGTCGAAGATGAAATTGTATCTCAATTGAAAATTCTCGGGCAGGTTAGCGCGGAAGCCTCCCCATCCACGATTGGAACTGATCTTGAAATCGGAAATATCATACTTTGTTTCGAAGTGCCTGAATCCACCGGAAAGAACGATCCATTCATAATTCGGGACCGGGATCAGGCCGTCGAAGCGCACCTCGCTCCTGGTTTGATCGCGATCTTCATTTTCATTGTCGTCAAATTCGACTACTCTGAATTCGCCTCTAACCAGGCCGCCCTCATAATTGAGCTGGAAGCCGCCTTTGTACTGGACCTGGTCATAGTCAACATCAGTTGAAATCGCGCCCGGATCAGGATCGAATAAGTCGGTCATGGAGCCTGACCTGCCAATATAAGTGCCGCCTCCCCAGAGTTTGAGGTGCCGATGCGGATACAGCCACAGCAGGCCCTGGTTCGTATGCCGCCTGGTAAAACTGGAGCCGTCGAAATTGTAAACCCGGCGGTATTGATTGTGAGACAGTCTTAATCCGAACAAGCCCGATTTGCCGATTCCCAGACGCATATTGCGATTATTCAGGATAATGTTTTTCATGTCGGCGTTGAAGCTCAGGCCATTGTCAAGCGTGTACCTGAAATCTTCGATCGAGATGCCCGGACCCTCATAAATATTAAAGCTGGAATGTTGCACCGACTGATTGCCCTCCTCATCCAGAAACAGGTAGCTGATTGAAAAATCACCCGCTCCGGATGCGGCCAGAGCCAGCGAGGGGAAAAGAAGGGCGATCATGACTATAAATAATTTTTTCATACAATCCCTCCTCAACTTCCCAGGCTGTGGCAGCCAGAGGCATAACAGTTAATGACGTTTTTGATACCCAGATCCGGATCGAGAAAAAGCTCATTGCTGTTGGAGCCATGTATCTCGCTGTGACAGTCAATGCAAGCATGTCTTGAACCCAGGCCGGCATGAGCAATCCTGTGTCCCGGAGGGACCATATGGCATTGCCTGCAGGTGCCGTCCCCCGGCTGTTTCAAAAGACGGTCATTTGCCGATCCGTGAGGATTATGGCATTCCGTACAGCCCGAACCCTCGACCAGATACTCATAGGTCACCGGATGTTCGTATATGTGCGGTCCGGCTATGAGCGGGTGGCATTCCTGGCAGGTCCAGTTCAACCCTTGGGCGTGAAGCTGATCAGCGATGCCGCCGAACTGGTGGCAATCGGTGCAGCCTATATTGCCCGATTGCAGCGGATGGGCTGATCTTGCCTTGAACTGAGCCTCGACTACATTGTGGCATTCGAGGCAGTAATTTTCCTGCTCGTCTTTGACCAGCATACGATTCTGGTTGCCGTGAACCGTATGACATGAACTGCAATTGTAACCGCCCCGGCCGTGCGGATCGGTGGTTGCCATCGCGGCCTGGTGCGGCGTTTGGTGGCACCCGGCGCACTGCTGAGACTGTTCCAGCGAACCGAGCTCCGGTCCGGCTACAATATTTTCCGCGGCAGGATCATCCACATGATCTTCCCAATCGGTATGGCATCCGGTACAGCCCATCATTATCGGAGAGGATAAATCATCTCCAGATAACAACTGATGCGGAGTACCCCGAAGGGTTTCGGCCTGTCCATCATGGCACAGAAGGCAGGTTTCAGTCTGCTCCAGGATATCATCCTTATTGCCGTATTGGCCATATGATATGGAAAAGATTAAAAGTGGAATTAAAACCGCCGCTCCGGTTAGATACTTGGATAGTAGCTTATGTCCCAATTAATCTCCCAATCCTTTAATAATGCGTTTATTTACTTTATACGATAATGTTTATTAAATGAATAAACATTAATTAAGTCCAGCAAAAATTTTTTTTCAAAGGGCGATTCTACTAAATTTTTGTTTCCTCTCTCATTCTTGCGGATGTTCGCTGAACATATTCTAAGCCCCAACCCTTTATACATCCGTCGCTATTTTTAACAATTATAATAATGCAATCCAAAAAGCGCAATATGAATGTTTACTTATTTTAAAAGAATGATAGCATTCTCCAATAATTTAGCATAGCTCATAATTGATAATCGAATAAATGTGGGCTGTTATAAAAATTTTATATTGAACTATATTTTTTATAAATGTCTTCGATCGGAGCCATGTGAAATCGATAACATTATTCTTGCCATTGCTCTCGTATATCATTAAAATAGATTCTAATGTTTTACGGTTTTGTAAAGTATATGTAATCGGGGATATAGTTGAAAGCTTCGTTGAATAAGTTCATCGTTCTTGCAGCCCTCATCTTTGCCGCGGCCATCAGCGGCTCCATGATTACAGCCCAGGAAGTCGATGATTGCATGATGTGCCATGAAGACCCGGATCTGACCGGAGAGGTCAATGGCCGCGAGACCTCTGTCTATGTGGACCGTGAAACTTACGGGAATTCGATCCATGGCGAATTGGAATGCGTGGATTGCCACCAGGATCTTTATGATGCCGAATTTCCTCACGAGGAAGAACTTGACAGAGTGGACTGCAGCATGTGTCATGACGATGTTGCGGAGGTGTATGACGCCAGCCTGCATGGCCAGCTTGTCGGCCAGGGAGTAAGGCTGGCTCCCGGATGTTCAAGTTGTCACGGTTCCCATGACATTTTGCCCGCCAGCAATGAAAACTCCAGGACTTTCAAATTCAATATTCCCTATATGTGTGGCTTCTGTCACAAGGAAGGCACAGAGGTTACACAAACTTACGATATTCCCGAAGATAGTATTGTGACGCATTATTCGCAGTCTATTCACGGGGTCGGTTTGTACCAGCAGGGATTGATGGTTACAGCAGTCTGCACCGATTGTCATACTGCTCATTCAGTTTATAACCACGCCAATCCAAAATCCTCGATTCACCGGAATAATGTGGCCAACACCTGCCAGCAGTGTCACGGTCAGATCGAGAAAGTGCATACCAAAGTCATCCGTGGAGAATTATGGAAAAGCGAGCCCGACCGGGTCCCTGTCTGTATAGATTGTCATCCTCCCCACCAGATTCGTCAGGTGTTTTATGAGGAGGGCATATCGAACCAGGACTGCATGGAGTGCCATGGCCGGCCCGACCTGGTTGGAGTGCAAGACGGGGATACCGTTTCAATGTATGTGGATATCGATGAACATGAACATTCCATCCACAGGCAGGTAACCTGCGCGCAATGTCATACGGGACTGAGCCCGGAACATGAGAAGAGACCCTGCGCGACCGTAATTGCGAAGGTTGACTGCTCCATATGTCATGCCGAGGTGGTCCAGACGTATGGCACCAGCACCCACGGCAAGCTCTTTGACCGGGGCGACCCGGACGCTCCCGGCTGTACGGACTGCCATGGCGAGCATAGTACACTGGCCCGCAGAAATCCGGATTCGCCAACCTTTCCGACCAACGTCCCGCGGCTCTGTGCTGATTGCCATCGGGCCGGGGAAGTGGCCGCCGTCCGCAATCAGCCCGAGGATCGGGATGTTGTGGCGGAATATACCATGGGGATCCATGGCAAGGGGCTTCTGGAAAGCGGACTTGTTGTAACCGCCATGTGTACCGATTGCCATACAGCACATCATGTTCTCCCTAAAACCGACACAGCGTCCAGCGTTTATAAACAAAATATACCCCGGACCTGCGCTGAATGTCATAATGGCATCTATGAAAAATTCTCTCAGAGTATCCACTCGCCCAATATTTCAGAGAGCGAGGAAATATTGCCGGTCTGCGATGACTGCCACCAATCGCATTCAATCATACGCGCCGACGAAGACGATTTCAAGCTGGAAATTATGTCGCAGTGCGGGCAATGTCATGAGGACGTGACGGAATCCTATTTCGATACTTTCCACGGGAAGGTCTCCAAGCTCGGTTATACTGCTGCTGCTAAATGTTATGACTGTCATGGCGCTCATGAAATTCTGCCTCCCGATAATCCCGCTTCGACCCTGTCACGGCAGAATATTGTGGAAACCTGCGGCCAATGTCATCCCGGTTCGCACAGGCAGTTTGCCGGCTACCTGACCCATGCCACGCATCACGATAAAACCAAATACCCGGTGCTTTTCTATACTTTCTGGTTTATGACCACCCTCTTGGTGGTTACTCTTACGATAGCGGGCACGCATACATTAATGTGGCTTCCGAAGTCATTTCAGATGATGAAAGAGCACAAAGCGATGCGCCGGGCATACCGGGGGCGCATGGAGGTACGGCGCTTCAGCACCATGCACAGCGTTATGCACATTTTCATAATAATCAGCTTTCTCGGCCTTGCCATAACCGGCATGACTTTGAAATTCTCCTATCTTGGGTGGGCGCAGTTTTTGTCGCAGGTCATGGGAGGATTCGAATCGACCGGGTACATACATCGTATCTGCGCCATAATTCTCATCGCCGTATTCGGGGTGCACATATATAATGTTATTAAGTCCAAGGTTCAAGGCAGGAAGTCCTGGCGCCATACGATCTTCGGATCGGAATCGATGATGTTCAACAGGCGCGATGCTAAGGAGTTTTTTGCCACCATAAAATGGTTTATCGGCGCCGGGCCGCGTCCGGAATACGGGCGCTGGACATACTGGGAGAAATTTGATTATTTTGCGGTCTTCTGGGGCGTCGCCGTTATCGGCTCGACCGGTTTGATGCTCTGGTTTCCAGAGTTCTTTACACTTTTCCTGCCAGGATGGATAATAAACGTGGCCACCATAATCCACTCGGATGAGGCGCTGCTGGCCGTGGCCTT
Organism: Candidatus Zixiibacteriota bacterium; assembly: GCA_011056555.1. GTDB lineage: Bacteria > Zixibacteria > MSB-5A5 > JAABVY01 > JAABVY01 > JAABVY01. The sequence continues at coordinate 53,561 of DSEQ01000012.1, forward strand.
TATCTTTACCGTGCATTTCTTCAATTCCCACTTCCGCCCGGATAAGTTCCCCATGGATACGGTGATATTTACCGGACGTGTTCCTGTCGAAGAACTGAAAAACGATCGTCCCCGGGAATACAAGGAATTGATAGAATCACGCCGCATAAAACACCATATGGTGGAACCGCTTCCTCCGGTGGTTATCAGGGGACTGAAACTTTTTGGAGCGATCGCTCTCATACTTGGGCTCTCGCTAATCTTGCTGATTCTTTATGCCGAAATTTTTGGGTATAGATAAATCCGAATCTGTTAAAATTAAGTCACATAGTCGAATATTCTGCTAAGGATGGCAGGCATTTTTATCTTTTTATATAAGTCATTTGCATTATTGTCGTATATAATTTAACTTGATATGCCGTGAGTAATTCATCTGGCCCATACACTTGCGAAATGTATCTCACGGCAGCATTAAAGATGGCAGTAAAATTTCAAAATAGGGATTGCGCCAAATGAACTCAAAAAAATCGATATTGCGAAAACGACTGCTGATGCCCTTCATTCTCGGATGGATATTCATCATATCCTCTATGGTGGACGCCAGCCATCCCAATATTTTTCTTTTTGATAAGGATTTTAATGAAATAAACCCGATCACCGGCGAGAATGACGACCAGCCCTTCAGCACCAAAGTTACCTGCGGACTGTGCCATGATTATGATATTATAACTTCGGGATATCATTTTCAGCATGGCTGGGATGTGATCTCGGATACGTTCGGAATATCCCGGGGAAAGCCCTGGCAGCTCTCCCCCCGCATGATGGGAGGATGGTCGCCGCCGTCATTTCGGCAGCTGGCCAAAAAGAACAATGCTCATCCCGATGAAATTGACCTTACCGCATATGATTTCATAGGCAACTCTTCGATTGGTATTCAGCCCTCCTGCGGCGCCTGTCATGCCGGAGGGGGCGGCATGGAATTTGACCGTGAGGGTAACCGCTACGATGAACACCTGGCAGAAAATCCCGAACTCAGTGAAACATATGACGGCGACTATTACCGGAGCGAATGGGACAAAAGCGGCGTGGTCGAAGCGGACTGCTTTATTTGTCACCTGGTGGGCTACGATTTTACCTCCAGAGTGGAACAGCTCGAGTACCGCAACTATGAATGGGCCGTAGTAGCAGGCTCGAGATATGGAGTTATTGAGGGCCAGGTGAAATACGGCGATGAGCCCAAGGTCGTATATAATACAAAATATTTTAATGCTGACGGCAGTATCAGCATTGACCCATCCTGGCCGCCGCCTGATGACAACTGCATGTTTTGCCACGGTGCCTCAGATTCAAGGAAGCGAGGATTCTCCTGGAATGATATCTTCAATCCCGATATTCATAATCAGCAGGGAATAAGCTGTGCCGCCTGCCATCCCTCGGGGCTGGATCACCAGTTTGCCATGGGCGTCGCCGACAGAGCCGAACCTGCAGGGCATATCGCCCATACAATGACCGAATGCAAGGAATGCCATGAAGCCGGTTTTCTGGGTGCCCTGATCCCGCAGCATATCACCGTGCGGCCGTCCCATCTGCGACGAATTACATGTGAAGCTTGCCACATTCCCCAGCTCGGAAGAGCGGCCATGCAGGGATATGATGTTTCAACCGGGGACCTGGAAACATGGACAGTTCCCGACTCTGTCGAGAGAATCGGTGAAAGGGCCAGGTGGGAGCCTAATTTTCATCGCAAACAGAATAAGAACATCGTGCCCTCCAACGATATGCTGGGAGTTTTCTGGGGCAACATCGACTCTGATGGCTATATATATATCCTGTTCATGAAGGAACATGAGCAGGCATGGGACCTTTATTCCGATCAGATAGAGGACGACAACGATGACGGCGAACCAGAAGTCAATACTGAAGCTGAGATCATCGCGGGTCTGAACGCCTTCAAAGAGACTCTGGCGGATAATCAGCGTTTCAGCCAGGTCAAACCAGTATATCTCAAAGGCAATAAAGTTTATGGTTTTGACGCTGAGGGTAAGCTGGCTATCCTGGATGAATACGAATTCGAAACGATATTCAGATATGAGCTGCATCACAATACCGCACCGGCACGCCTGGCATTGGGTTACCATGGCTGTGCAGACTGTCATGCCCCGGAAGCGCACTTCTTTAAAGGTGAGCTTATAAAAGATCCTTTTGACCAATATGGAAAGCCAGTTATGGCATTGATGGGAAAAGAGCTGGGATGTAATCGGATAGCATTTGATATAAATGCCATCCATCAAAAGATTCTCAGCCCTATAGTCAGCTTTCTGATTATTTTCGTGATTTTCATGGTGACCCTGCATTATCATCGCTTCGGCCCCAAGCGCATCCCATTCGTCTACGGTTCCGGTGAGGTGAAGCGGTTTTCTTTTTTGGAACGGGCGGTACATCTTTTCCGCCTGATATCCTTCGCATTCCTGGCCCTGACAGGCCTGATAATGGCTTTCAACTGGTACAGCTGGCAGAATCTGCTCTTCGCATCCCCCAAGCAGATGCTGGATGTGCATATATATATGGGAATTGTATTTGGAGTTACCACTATTATGGGAATCGGGCTGTGGTCCAGGGACGCCCTTTTCAAAGCGTATGATAAAGTCTGGATGAAGATGAGCGGCGGATACCTGGGCGCCAAGGGCGAGGTTCCTGCCGGACGATTTAATGCAGGCCAGAAGATGTTCTACTGGTTCACCACGATTTTCGGGGTGCTGATAATAATCACGGGGATTCTGCTAATAATTAAGTACCAGTTCCAGCTTTCCACCATCTGCTTGGTTTCGACCATTCACAATTTGATTGCCTTTATCCTTATCGCCGGTGTACTTGCCCACGCGTACTTGGGTACAATTGCTAATCCGGGAACCTGGCGTGTGTTGGTCGACGGATACGTTACCAAGACCTGGGCCAAACATCATCATCCCAACTGGTACCAGGAAGTAGTGAAGTCAAAGAAGCAAGACATAAGAGAAGAGATGTCTGAAGCCCAGACAGAGGGATTGCCGGAGGAGGAGATAAAAAAAGAAGAGTCCGAAGACGGGGACGATTCCGAAGAAGAGAAGTAACTCAGTCTTATAAGATATAATTGGACAGCCTGCTCAAGCCGACTTGAGCAGGCTTTTTTAATCCCCCCTTATGCGGGCAAGAAAACAATACAAAGAAACTCCTGAATTTGGCAACGGCAAGTCAATTCTTATCCCTAATTATAATAACAAGTTAGCAGCCTATTTTTCTCTCAAAAAAGACTTGACTTTGATAATCTTTTCACTAAGTTAGTGAGCGTTAACTAACAAACAGGTTGGGATGACCGAGGACAGAAAAAAACAAATCATAAAAGAGGCAACGGCGCTGTTCAGCAGATATGGTTATGATAAGGTTTCCGTGAAGCAGATAGCGTCGGCCTGCGGTGTAAGCGATGCAGCCCTTTACAGGCATTTTAATTCCAAGGCTGATGTCTACGATCATGTCCTGGAATCCCTGTTGAAACGCATACCGCATAAGGAACTATTTGAGAATCTGAATAAAATTAATGATCTTGAGAAAGTCCTGCATGAGATGGCAAGGTTTCTTCTTGAATTTCTGAATAAGAACGACGATCTTTACCGATTATTGCTGTTTTCGGCCCTGCGGGGACATTCGAAAGCGAGAAAAATATATGCCCAGATCAGGGGCGATCTGATCGAATTTATCGCCGGCCGTCTGCAGGCGTTCAAGGATCGGGGAATCACCTATGATATTAATCCCCTGATTACCGCGCGCTGTTTTATCGGTATGGTTATGGACTGCGCGCTGGGTTTGAATTTATGGCATAGTCTGGGCGGAAGAGCGGTCCAACCGGAAGAAGCCATCAGGAATAACATTCCCATTTATGCCCGGGGGCTGATCAAAAAGGGATAGTACTTAGGGCTAAGTCTATGTTCTCTATAAGAATTTTTTGAATACGGCAGGTAAGGCTGAGGTGCTCAGCCAGCTCAGAAATTCATCCTGTCTCATCACGGACTGCCAATCCCGCACTGGATCGAGAAAATAAGGAGTTTATTATATCTAACAATGGAGGAACGGAAGTATGAGTAAGCGCCTGATTCTCACAGGCAAGCTTTTCCTGGCCGGTTTCCTGATCGTCACGGCCGCCTGGTTCTCATTGCCGCAGCCAGGGTTTGCGGACAATAATTACGACCAGAGCGCTTATGTTGGAACGGAAACCTGCATGATGTGTCATGAGGATGTTAGCATGGAATTTTCAGAAACTCCCCATGGCCTTCTATTGGGAGAAGTCGAAAAGTACAAGGACAGGCTGTGCGAAACCTGCCATGGACCGGGCAGCGTACATGCTGACGAAGGTACCGCCGAGACGATAATTAATCCTGCCAAGCTGGATGGTATGGGTGATCGTGATCCATGCCTGACATGCCATGGCGATACCAGGTATGCAGATTGGGATTTTTCACCGCATGCCACGGAGGGGATGCACTGCGCCGATTGTCACCAGAGCCATGGGAAGATAGGCCAGACCCTGACCAAGGAAACGCCCGATTTGTGTTATGACTGTCACACTGATGTGCGGGCATCATTCTATATGCCCTCCCATCACCCGCTGAACGAAGGCATAGTCAGCTGTCTGGACTGCCACAATATTCACGGCAATGAGATGACTTTTGCGGTGGAGGACAATGGCCGCCAGCGCTGCATCTCATGTCATCCGCACACCGAGGGGCCGTTTATCTTCGAGCATGAACCGGTTACCGAGGATTGCGGGATCTGCCATGAGCCGCATGGAGCGGTGGCCAATAATCTCCTGGTCCAGAATGAGCCCACCTTGTGCCTGAACTGCCATTCGATGCATTTCCATGCGACCATTCCGGGAATCACAGGCGACAGTTTGGAGTCTCCCCAGCAGCCAGGACGATTTTTCAGTTCCAGCTATGATGGTTTCAAGGAGGGCTTTTTGACCAAATGCACCCAGTGTCACACCGCAGTCCACGGATCCGATCTTCCGGCTCAGTCGATATCCGGAAGTGGCAAGGCTTTAACGAGGTAGGGGAGGCAAGAAGATGAAAAAAACAGCTATATTTCTATTGATCCTTTTTCTGATTCCCAGCTTTGTCCCCCAGATCCTCCGGGCTGAAGATGGCGATTCGGAAACGAGGTTCAGCATCTGGCTGGGCGGCCATTACAATTCCTGGGAGGATTACGGCAAGAAGCTGGGCGAGTTCAGGCATATTTACGATGACGCTTATCCTGAAGCAAGTTTTAGCCTCTTCAACAGGGGCAGCAATTATTTCCTGAACCTGAATGGTCATTATTATGACAACAAGAATATACGCGGCGATTTCACGGCCAGGTTCAAGAATCGGTTCGAAATCGATGTCAACTATATTTTGTTCAGGCGGCAGCTTCAGACCGATCTTCTGAATGACATCAATGCCCGTGAAATGCTGGCCGATGGATCACCGGGCGGAAAAATGCTAACTCATGAGGACTTCGATCCCGGTTTTGATTTCAATTACGACCGGCACAGGGTTGAATCGAAGATGGAATTTTTGATCGACGAGAAAAACGATATTCGGGTTACCGCGGCCCATCGCTTCTGGAATGATTCCGGGCATGAGCAGAGAGTGGCCTCGATGCATTGTTTTAGCTGTCATCTGACGTCGCAGGCGGTCGAAGTTGATCGAACCGTAAATCAGTTCAATCTTGGAATTGAAGGTAAGCCGGGCCCGGTAGGTGTCAGCTATAATTTCATCTACAGCAAATTCAGCTCTGATGCTCCCGCGCCGAGTATCTTCTATGATGAGGCCAAGCATCCGGTTAACGGCGGTTCAGCTGAGGAATTTGATTCACGTGTGATCTATGCCGGTGAAGATGTTATATACGCAACTTATCCCGAAACCGAGAAAATCGGCAACAAAGTCAGGTTCAGTTCGGATATAGGGAAGCACCGATTGAGCGGTTCCGCTTTTTATCACCGTTCCCAGAATGAGCTTTCTGACCTTGAGAATCAAATAATTGCGGGTCAATATGATAACCTGGTTTCCGACACTTATGGCGGAACCCTTAATTTCAGCGCCCTTCTCAACAAAACCATGCGTCTTCTGGCAAAAACATCGGTCTCCAGAACAAAGGCCGACGATATCATGGTCGAATTACCGCTCTGGCGCGAAGATCGTCCGGGCGGAGATCAGGATTTCAGTTTCATGCGCTATTCTTCTCTGGATCGGCTCAGGGGGGATGCCAGCCTGGAGATGATCATGCGCCTGAATCCGCAGACCACTTTATCAATCCTCGGAGGATATCAAGGCGTCAGGCGTGACGACTATCCATACAAGGATGCTGATGACGCTACCAACCGCCTGATAGGTCAGGCCAAGGTGCGTTACCGTAAAGGCCTGGAATATTCGCTGGGATTCAAGTACAGGCTGGAGAAAACCTATAGCCCCTTCACCAGTTACCGTGGGCTTTTCGAAGCCTCCGGCCGAGAGGAAGGGCTCTCTCCCCTCGAAGGAAATACATTCATTTTTTATTTCCAGCGTGAGGACCTGAAATACCAGGATGTTACCTCATTGCCGACAATTGAACATGACCTGGAACTGACCGGCAATCTGAACCTGAACAGTAAAGTCAGCCTTAATGCCAATGTTCAATTGAGATTGGACCAGAATAATGATTTAGACAGCCTCGAAGTAGAACATACGTTCTTCCAGCCTTCATTGGGCTTTAATATCATGCCGACCATGGAATGGGTCTTTTCCGGAGGAATGCGCTACCAGATTCTCAAATCACGAGGGCCGGTGACGGTGGCCATGTTTGATGGGTGAGCGGGCCATGTATTTGGTGACTCCGGTGGAGTCCTTCATTTTGGCTCTCTTTATACAGATGCTGATTACGAAAGCGAAGTACAGAGCATATATGGCTCTGTGGCATACATTCCAATGCCCCAACTCGCTTTGAATCTCAGCGGTTTTGTGGCAAAGAATACTTCCGCCTTTGAGCAAGTCGATATGCCCGAACCGGAAGAGGCGGTTGAACATCTGGATTATACTTTCGAGGATATGCATAAATATTCAGATCTGAACTATCTGAATTACCAGATTGGCGGGGGCGCAACATACAGTTTTGAGAACGGCATTAAATGGACAGTCGATGTGACCTATTATGGCCTTGATGACAGGCTGGGTTATGTTTACGGCGATGAGACCGGTTCGCTTGTTGTAGTTCGCTCTGGGGTGCAACTGGATTTTTAGAAATTCTCTCACTATATGACGTAAGTGAAAGCGCCCGTGGGAATTAAATGCACGGGCGTTTTTTTGTTCAGGCAATTTTTTTCAGAATCCCTTTGGATATATCTGTGTAAAAGTATATAATATAAATAATATAGGGATGAAACAGTTACTGAATATGGAGAGTCTATCGCACCAATAATAGCAAGAGAGGATCATTTTATCTGCTTTTGATAAGACTTGGAGGTCACATGTCAAAAAAACTATTTCTGATGCTCAGCGTTTTGACCTTTCTCTTCATGATCTTTGCCATCGGTCTGGCTCAGGAGGAGAAGGCGGAGAAAAAAGAAGAGCCGGTATATCAGTATATCGGTGTTAAAAAATGTTCAATGTGCCACAAGAAAGATGGCACCACACCCTCCTGGGAAAAAACACCTCATGCTGATGCCTGGACCAACGTCGATACCCTGAAGCTTTCGGATGAAGAGAAGGAAGTCTGCAAGGGCTGTCATGCCACCGGCGTTACCGAGGACGGTGACTTTCTGGCCAACGTACAGTGCGAGGCCTGCCATGGTCCCGGAAGTGAATATAAGACCATGAAGATCATGAAAGACGTAGAATTGGCAATGAAGAACGGCCTTATCATTCCGGATGAGGAAACCTGCCTGAACTGCCACAATAAGGAAAAGGCTCCCGAGCAGTTCCATGCCGATATGCCCGAGAAATTCGACTATGCAAAAATGAAGGAAACGGGCATTCATGAGCTGCCTGAAGAAAAAGCGGAAGAAGCAAAAGAAAAAGAATAACTAATAATTCTAAATAAGTTGGTTTAAGGCGCCTCATATACCGAGGCGCTTTTTTTATCTGCGCTCTATTCTATCTCGGTGTAATCTATCTCAGAGCCCAGCAGGCTATGCGGTATCAGGAAGATTATCAATGTAACGACCGATGCTATAATCGTCCGGACACGTCCGCCGCTGCGCCTGCGCAGGCGCCACATTGCAATCAGCCAGAATAAAAGGGCAACGGCTGTTTTGGTGTCGGTCAAATCGGTTCCCAGGGGCCATCCGGTCCAGAATGCTCCGAAGGCAAACTTCTGCAC
>DSEQ01000014.1 GCA_011056555.1 Candidatus Zixiibacteriota bacterium
GATATAGGGATAGGTCTGGGCTTCTCGAGGAGTTTCAGGATAGAGTTTGCAAAGGCCCTGGACGATTCCGATTCCGACATCCGCACCTGGGTTTTATTCTCGAGATCATTTTAAAACTGATGCATGTATTTTAGAACCGGCAAAGCGAATGCATTAATACCGGCGGTCATCATATTTTTGTTGCTGACTGCGTCCGGGCTCCTGCATGCCGAAACTGCCCCGTTTGAATATAACATCTTCATTTACCGGGGCAGGTTGAGCGCAGATTTCAGATTCGGGAAGCTGTTTACAGAGGAACTGGTTGAAAGCATCAAAGCCGGCCTCCCTCTTCATCTGGAGCTGACCGTAAAGCTGAAGAAATCCTATTCGCTCTGGTTCGACCCCACACTGGAAGAATATGACTGCAGCGCCAATATAGAATACAAGCCGTTCGGTGCCAGATTCGCAATTACAATTACTGATTTTGAAGGCGACCTGATACGCGAATCATTTAAATATATTGATGATCTTCAAGCCAGGCTTAACGAAGAACTTCTGCTTGTGTGCGGACCAACCACTGACTACAATCCGGAAGACAATTTCTATTTCGATTTCAAAATGGAACTGCGGCGGCTGACCGCCGGGGAGATATCGAGCGCCGGAAAATGGTACAGCGGGGGAGAAAAAAGTGAACCGGACAGCTCCGAAAAAGGCCCGGGTTTACAGCAAAAGATATTCGAGCAGATAGTCGACATTGCCGGCAGGGGGCCTGTCCAGCACCACTTTTCCGGTTATATATTCAAACTTGTTGATTTAAAACAAGTTATACCTTGAGAAATTCCGTGAAATCAGGCTTCTTTTTGATAAGACTTTAATCTTATTGGGGTTAACGTTTCCCCCTGCCCTTCCGATAATTAAACTGTTAACATAAAACTATGTGGCAGGAATATATATGTCTTTAAAAAAGCACGTTGATCCCAAGCTGGAAGAAACCGACAAGATTTACACTCCATCATCCCGGAAAAAGCGTGATGATGATGATACCGATCCGATGATCGAGCTTGATCTTCTGTCGGAAATGGAGTCCAGCCTGTCTTCGATAGAAAACAAGTATCCGACACTTGCAGAAAAATCCAGCCTGTCGGAAACCCGTACGGCAGATTTGAAGGCGATTCTGGATATTTCCCAGGCGATCAATTCCTCCCTGGTCCTGGATGATATCCTGCACAAGGTACTGGAACATGCGGTCGAGCTGCTGCAGGCCGAACGCGGATTTCTGATGCTCCTGGATGAAACCGGCGAGCTGCAGTTCAAGACCCTGCATAATATAGCACGCGACCGTCTGATGGAAGACGATTTCAAAATATCCAACTCTATTGCCAATAAGGTTGCCCACAGCGGAATCTCGGTCTATACCTCGGATGCCCAGGCGGATGAAAAATACTCCAAGCAGAAATCGATAGCGGAACTGAACCTGCGCTCAATCATGTGCGTGCCGCTCAAGATCAAGGAAAAAATTATAGGCGTGGTATACCTGGACAACAGCACCGAAGCCAAGGTATTTCTGCAAAGCGATCTTTATCTCTTCGAACTTTTTGCCGAACAGGCGGCAATCGCTATCGAAAATGCCAAGCTGTATGAAAACCTGCTGGCGCTGAAACGGTACAACGAGAATATTGTAAACCAGACGCCGGTCGGGATTATAGTGGTAAATCAAAACCTGGATGTCACCAGTTTAAACGACGCTGCTTTTGAAATTCTCACTCCGCCCTCAAAAAGAACGCCGACTTTCCGCAGCAAAATCAGCGGAGCCCGATTCTTCGATCTGCTGAGCGAGGATCAGACCGGATACTGGAAAAGAAATCTCGACTTGACCTACGAAAGCCATAATGCTTTCGAGGACACGCGCTATTACTACAGGATAGATGATGAGGAAAAGGTCCTGAATGTCAAAATCACTCCTCTGGAAGACGAGCCGCAAAACCCGGAGAGCTTGATTATCGTGATCGAGGATATCACTGAAAAGGTGATCCTCGAGAATTACGTAATGCTCTCGGAGAAGCTTGTGGCCCGGGGAGAGATGGCCGCCTCGATCGGCCATGAGCTCAACAACTATCTGGCAATTATATCCAACAGCGCGGAACTTATGGTGCGCAACATCCAGTCCAGAAAATATGACAAGCTTGAACGCAACAGCAACGCTATACTGGAAAACATATCCAAAATCAAACGTTTCACCGACGGCTTGATGGATTTCTCAAAACTGGAGAAAGAGGTTGTGGCCTACGACATCAGGAAGCTGGTGGAAGACCTGCTGTTCTCGATCAAGCCCCAGAAGAAATTCTCCGGGGTCGAATTTGTCGTGGATGTCGCTCATGATATTCCCGCAGTGGAGATGGATGTCGGCCAGATTCAACAGGTACTCTTGAATATTATTTACAATGCCAATGATGCAATCGGCAGTGTATCGGATAGAAAAGGGAGAATCAGCATAGACGCCAGTCTGAAAAAGGGAGACATTGAAAGGGTGGTACTAAGAATCAGTGACAATGGTCCCGGTATTGAACCCCGCGTCCTGGAAAAAATATTCGAACCCGGGTTCACGACCAAACAAGAAGGGCACGGCCTGGGATTGGCAAATTGCAAAAGAATAATCGAAAATCATTTCGGCCATATCGATATTGACAGCGTGCCGAATGAAGAAACAACATTTACAATTACAATTCCAGTCAGCCAGCCGAAGTAATAAAGGATTCGATGAAAAACTTGTACCTTGCCGAACGGTATGAGCTGGTGGAGATGATTGGCTCAGGGGGTGGGGGCGAGGTCTATGCTGTTTACGATAAATATCTGAAAAAGAAGCTCGCTTTAAAGATAATTTCTCCCGGCGCTTCGGCCTCACCCGATGACAATGCCTTCTTCAATGAATATTTCCTGATCATGAAGCTGGCCAGCAACAACCTGGTCAAGGTCTATGATTATGGTTTCAATGAGGGCAATTTTCCGTTCTATACCATGGAGCTGCTGGAGCGGGGCAATATCGAAAGCGAAATAAACTCGGCTGATATCGATCAGATTCTCAGGACTTGCTATAAGCTAGCCGCCTCCCTCTCATTCCTGCATTTCTTTAACCTGATCCACAACGATCTCAAACCGGAAAATATCAAGACAGTTGACCGGGACGGTGAAATAGATGTCAAGCTTCTGGACCTGGGCCTGAGCATAAATTTCAATCCTGAAAATCCGGACAGGAGGCTGGCCGGTACTGTGGAGTATATGGCTCCGGAACTTTTTGAATCGAGACAGCCGGATAAGAAATCCGACCTCTACAGCCTGGGAGTCATCTTCTACAAGCTGATCACGGGCCGGGTGCCGTTCACCGGAGACGATCCCCTTATGATCATCTCTGACAAGCTGGAAAAACCGATTCCGCCTGTTGACCGGGAAAGTTCGGGCTATCCGGAGGAGTTTATTGACCTCGCTCTCAGGCTGCTTGCAAAAGATCCGGATGAGCGGCCTGATTCGGTATTTGAAACCGCTTGCGAAATCGGAAAGATCACGGAACAGGATCCATTGATCATTGATCCGGCCGAATTGATAGAAAGTCTGATAGGTATCAGGCTGGCGGCGAGATTTGAAAAAAATGATCTTGCGGATGGTGAAGACAAACTTTTTGTTTTCAAGGATGAAATTGTACTGAAGAAATTTTTCGATCTGTTGAGAGCAAGGCTGCAAGGAGATTATTACAATGTCCTTAGCGAGACTGCTGCCGGCTCCGTTTCAAGCCACCTATATGTTTCCCCCAAGGCCGTAAAAAAGGCGGCGATAAATGTCCATCGTCTCAAACCGGGAGATAACTACCGCGCGGGTGCTTCTGAGGCAGACGTGGTGGCGTACCACCTGCTCCTCAAACCGGAATTTGGAATCTGCCGGATTCCCGATAGCGCCGAGGCCATCGAAATCGATATAATGGCAGACTTGGAGAAGTGGTTTGATGAGGAGCTTCTGAATCAGGAAATCATGGATAAGCTAAAAGCCATCAGCTCATATAATATCTCCGGATTGATATCGGCGCTTCAGGATTTGCAGGATGAGGGGATTATCAAATTTAAGGGGGACAGGTGGGATGTAGATTCGGTCAAATTTGTTTCCTGGCCGCTGCCGCAGGACCTGCAGAAGAAAGCTGTCGAGAGTCTGGGCCGGCTGCCCAGGAAGCTTTATGATGCGGCCGCCGGACTGGCGCCGATGCGCTACGGATTCGACCGCATATTCGTACTGAAATATCTGGGCGATTCGGTCGACGATCCCGAAGCGCTGCTGCATGAAATGGCAGATGCTGCTATCTTCAAACGCAAAGGCGAGAATTACTATTTCAAAAACGAGATGCTCAGGGTAGGGCTGGTAAACACGCATTCCCCCGAAAACCTGAAGAGACTACATCTCAAGGCGGCTTCCATCCTGGAACATAACGGCATCAGCGTCGGCCATGAGGAACGTGCGCTGAGCCTTGCACACAACTATACCTGTGCGCCAAAGCTCGAAGATTCGGTCAAGTGGACCCTGAAGGCATCGGACTGGCTGATATCCAATGAAAAATTTCGTGTGGCTTTGAAGATGATAGCTTCGAGCCTGGAGCTGGCCGAGAGCCTGGCGGACCGGACAGATACCTTTAATCACCAGGCCAGGTTGCTGGCGGCGCGCGGGGATATTGAAAACCGCCTGGGACACGGCGGCAAAAGCCTGAAATCGTTTGCCAGAATTATCCGCATGAGGAAGAGGCTGCCGGAACAGGAGATAGTGGCCCGAGCCTATAAGTATGCCGGTGATGTTTATAAGGCCGCTCGCGATTATAACAAGGGGCTCAGGGCGTTGCAGAAGGCGCTGGAAATCTACGAGCGGCTGGGCAACAGGGTCGAGCTCTCACATACCTACAACAATATCGGAAATATATACTGGGTCGGTTCGAAAATCGATCTGGCACTGGAGAATTACCGCAAGGCGCTAAAGATACAGGTTGATCTGAATCTCTTAAAAGAGCGCGCCTCGACCCTCAACAACATCGGCTCCTGCTATATATACAAGAATCAGCTCGATAAGACGATCGATTATTACAAACAGTCGATCGAGATAAAGAAGCAGATCAACGACCGTCCTGAGCTTGCCCGCACCTATAACAATCTGGGTGCGGTGTACCAGGAACTGGGGGATATTCCTCAGGCCCTGGTATACCTCTATGATTCCCTTAAAATCAACCGGGAAATAGACTCCAAGAGAGAGATGTTGTTCAATCTGGATAATATCGGTAACTGCGAGATCTCCCTGGGCCATTTTCAAAAAGTGGAAGCGCTGGCCTCGGAGGGGCTGGCGATAGCGCGGGAACTGGAAGCGCTGCCGACACAGGCGCTCTTTTTGCGCCATCTGGGGCTGATCCATACAGAAACCGGCAATCTGCAGCGCGCCGATCTTTTCCTCCATCAGGCCAGGGAGATAGTAGACCACATTTCTGATCATCTTCTGGAATTTGAAATATACCGGAATTTCATGCGCCTTTATCTTAACTTGAACGCTGCCGAGCAGTACTGGATAGCCTATGAGAAAGCAGCCAGAATCGCAAATTCAGGAGTGGACAGCAAGCTGACACTTGGTCTGCTCCTGCTCAAAATCGAGGGCTTGATACATATAAGCGGGGATTATGAGCCCGCCGGAATATTAATCAAGGAAGCCGAGAAGATGTTGGCGGATGTGAAATCGGATAACCTGGCCTGTCAACTCCTTATGAATCAAGTTGCTCGGGCGATAGAGACGGGGAAACGCCCGGATGTGGAGATGGAGTATGCCAGCATGCTGACTGCTAAACCTCTCAACCAGACCATGAAACCTCAGTTTCTTTATCTTCAGGGGCGCCTGGCCATAAGTGATGGCCTGTATGACAGGGGACGGGATTTACTGTCGGAGGCATCAAACCTGGCGGAAACACAGAACCGCAGGAATCTGCTCTGGAAAATCAAGTACTGTCAGGGCAAAATAGAACGCACCCTTCTCAATTACGAGGAGGCCTATGTCAATTTCAAGAAAGCGGTTACAATTCTCAAATCGATAGCCGAGACAATCAAACGGAAAGATTATCTCCAGGCTTTCCTGAAGCATCCCATGGCGGTTTTGTTGAAGAAAGAGATTATGGAGCTGGCGGAACGCATGGGCCAAAAATAGAAAGGCCGCCCCGGGGGGCGGCCTAAATCCGGTCGAATAGGATGGATCTTATTGTCCACCCTGGCTAATACTGATCGGAGCAACCTTCTCTTCCAATTCCTCAATCAGCAGTTCGTAGAATTCCATTAGCACCTCCTATGTAGAAGTGACCGGTGAATACCATCATCCAATGGATGGTATTTTTTATTCATTTTTTAAGTCCTATAGCCAAAGGCATTTCATCATGTAGTGCATTAATAATATACATCATACTCAGGTATGTCAAGTAATAATATGCACTTACGGGTCTGTTTATGCACCCCGGTGGGCGTTTTAATTTGTGTGAAATGTAAGGTTATCAGTGTCATTTAGTTGCAAAGGATACTTTAAAACCAGGACCAGACTTCAACTCTAAAAAATCTTACCAGTTTTCTTAGAATATTGTTGGCAACACTAGTCTTACCGCAATAAATTTTGGCATAGCCTTCCATACCGCCCTTTAAGAGGCCCTGGGAATTAGGGACTGTGCTGATAGCCACAAAGTGGCTTTCGTTTCCATTGTTATGTGAGCTGGCTATTACCTTGTTGATTTTTCCATGAAATGATTTTTGGGGATAACCGGCCACCCTGAATTTCATGTCCTGGTCGACTGCCAGAATATCTATCTGGTCTTCGGGTACACGAATATTTACCTCGATTGAATCGGTACGGCTGAGGGAGATTAGTTCATCGTCAACCCCGAAGCGTGTAATGATGCCGGAAAAGGGGGCCCTTATGGTGCAGGCGGCTATCTGATCGCGAAGATATTCAGCTTTGGACTCCAGCCGCCTGATCTCGGCCTCCTGGCTGAACAGTTCCTCGGCTTTGGGCCCTTCTTTCAATAAATCCACTTCGGACTGTGAGATATCGACCTTCTTATTCTGGACGTAGCGGGTGGTTTTGGCGGTCTCCCACTCTTCTTCTGAAATAAGGCCCTTTTCATATAACTTCCTGGCCCGTTGATATTCCTGCTCCACATTGATCTGCCTCAGCTTCTCTTCTTCCAGGGATGCACTGGCGCGCGCCAGCTCAGCCGCCTTGGGGTCGGAAAGAAGCAGCTCGTACTCGGCGCGGGCGCGTTGAATCTCCGCGCTGGTTTGCTCCAGCTGGCTCTGGAAATGGTTGGAGGAGATCTGCAGCAGGATATCTCCGCTGTCAATTCTCTCGCCTACCGTCATGGTTGGTTCGATATCGAGTACGGCAAAATCTGAGATGCTGAACTGGTAGACACGATTTATCGGTTTCTGGCTGATGCCGCCCTGGAACCATTTGGTTTCAAGCTGGTTGTTATTGCCTCCGCGCACGATGAATTTCTCCAGGGGTTCGATTGAAACAGGGGCGTTGATCTTCAGGTCGACAGGATAGAATATGGCCAGCAGAACCAGTGCGGCCAGAACTGTCAACCAGATATAGAACCTAAGAGACTTCGGCATAGACACTCCCTGTCTGGAGAAAATCCTCCCAATCCATTTAAATAAGTTTGAGATCGGTTGATTGAAAATAATAAGAAGCAAAGCTAAAAACAATAGAAAACCTGTCCCGCCCCAGGCCCCCACCAGAAGCCGGTAGACCAAGCTCCCCAGCCAGACAAACAGTATCAGCGAATACAGGATGGACAGGAGCGAGTATGTAAGGAATACTCTGCGCTCACGCGGGGTAAACCTGCGGCGGAAATAGTCCGGCCCGACAAAGATCGATTTCAACAGGCTCTTGAGGTAGCCGAAAGCCTTCTGGCGCAGATTGGGGATTTCTACGATATCTGTTAAGAGATAGTAGCCGTCGAGCTTCAATAATGGATTCAGGTTGAATAAGAGGGTGATAAATGCTACCGAGGCCGTGAGAAATAGAATATCGGAGATTGTGGTTCCGGTTTTTAAAATTCTCCACAGTAATATTGAGGCAGCCCCGACGAAGGCCTGCATGTATAATCCCGCCAGAATGGTGTAGATTCGATGTCTTTTCTTCTCGAAGAGATATGAATCCGAGAGATTACAGTAAAAGCAGACCTGAAAATAAAGCAGCAGGAAACCCATCTCGCTCACCCGTCCGCCGTAATGACGGCAGACCAGGGCATGGGCCAGTTCATGCAGGGCAACTATGATGAAAATTGCTATTATTATAATCGGTATGGAGGATATTCCGAATATCTGATAGACCGTATGCGGCATCTCGGGAAATATCGCGGCGATCTGAAGTATTCCTGCGATAATTACAATAAAGGAGAACACAACAAAAGGAACGCTGAGGGTGAAGCGGAACTTACGGTACAGCCATTCCAGGAAGCTCGAGGGGTCGAAAGCCTTCAATTTGAGGAACAGTATTTTGCTTATGAATGATCGTGCGTCTTGATCCCCGACCTCATGCGTGACGGCGTATTCGGCCCTGGAAGTCTCGAGAAAATTTTTCCTTTCCAGGCCGTCGATAAAGGCATTGAGCTGCTCGGGCGTGATGTTCGTACCGAACTTTGTATTGAACTCGGAGCGGATTTCGTCGGGAGACTTTTCACCATCCAGTGAGCTGGCCAGAAAATACTCCGGCTCTCTGAGCCTGAAGAAGCGATTGGAGAGCGGGTCCTTGACAATATAGACAGTTTGTCCGGCCTGGACCTGCTCGCTTATGATCAGGTCTTCGCGCAGCCTGGGCAGTTTGACATCCATGTTTTAAGCTTTGCTGATTTTATCGATAACTCGCCTGTTATAGGCTGAATATATAGCACTTTTTTCCAGAAGACCCAGTAATTTTTCTTCATTGTCGTCGGCTACAACAGGAACGACATCAATATCCCGGGCGGCAATCTTCTTCAGGGCCTCATCAAGCGTATCCTCGGGAGAGACATGGGCGGGGTGCTTGTGTACAATATCGGCTGCAATCACCAGGGTATCCAGACCGGTAGATGTTGCGATATAGCGCAGGTCCTGAAACGAGAGTGTCCCGAGCAGATTCCCTTTCGAGTCTATAACAGGGAAGTGATCGTCACGAGTCTCCTCAAATATATGCAGCAGCTGGTGAAGCGGGGTGTTGTGGGGAATGCTTACATATTTGTCGTTCATTACCTCCTTGACCCGTATAGACGATAGAATCGCCACATCCCGTCCGCTTCTCAGCTTGACGCCTCTGCGGGAGAGCTTAAGAGTATAGATAGACTCGCCGTCGATCCGGCGTGAGATCAGGGTGGCAAAGACGCAGGTGATCATCAGCGCCAGTATTATCTGGTAGTCGCCGGTCATCTCAAAGATAATCAATATGGCCGTAATCGGGGCGTGAGTTGTGGCGGCCACGACCCCGGCCATGCCCACCAGCGCATATGCCCCCGAGGTGGCCGTGGCATCAGGGAAGAGTTGATGCACCAGGTACCCAAAAAATCCACCCGCCACCGCGCCCATAAAGAGTGACGGCGCAAAGATTCCGCCTGAATTTCCGGAACCGAGAGTCAGCGAGGTGGCCAGAATCTTGGCCAGAACCAGGATTCCCAGGAGCAGGAAGGGCACACCGCCGATCAGTGCCAACTCGATTGTATCATAGCCGTCGGCAAAGACCTGGGGCAGGAAAAGCCCCACGATGCCGAGCATCAAGCCCCCCAGCGCGGGCTTTAGGAAACCCTTGATTTTCAGCTTCTCAAATAAATCCTCAGTGAAGTAGAGGACTTTTGTGAAGAATTTTCCTATTACCGCAGTAAATCCCCCCAGCAGTATATAGAGCGGGATTTCATATGCTGATACGAGAGCATGTTCCCGGGGAATATCGAAGGCGGGGCTGTCGCCCAGAATAGAACGCGAGATTACCGAGGCGATAACCGAGGATAAGATCACGGGCGAGAAGGTTCGGATTCCAAAATCGCCCAAAATTATCTCCAGGGCAAAGATTACACCGGCAATCGGTGCATTAAAGACGGCCGAAATGCCCGCCGCCGCACCGCATCCAACCAGAATCTTGACCCTTTCTCCCGACATGCGGAACATTTGACCTATTATGGAACCAATCGTCGATCCGATCTGGACAATCGGACCCTCACGGCCGGCCGAGCCGCCTGACCCGATACACAAGGCCGAGGCGATTGATTTAGCGATGGCCACACGGGGACGAATTATACCGCCGCGCAGGGCCACGGACTCCATCACTTCCGGAACGCCATGTCCCCTGGCCTCGCGGGCATAGCGATATACTATCGGTCCGACCAGCAGACCTCCCAGGAGCGGTATTAGCGGTATCCAGAATTTCCAGTTTACTATAAATTGATTTAGATAGGACAGTGAATATCCAAAGAACAGCTGTTTGGCCTGTTCGATCAGCCAGATAAAGAGCACCGCTCCCAGCCCGGTCGAGATTCCGACAATAAATGACAGCAGGATAAGTATCTGGGTTTCTGAGGGCTTATGGTGACGGTAGTACCTTATCCCCAGAAGCTGTAAATATCTTGGAAATCTGGCCAAACGCATAACTGGAAATAATAATCATAAGTCCGCTTTAAACAAGCTCTTTTTGAGGCTGGAAATGCTAATAAAAAAATCCCCCCGCAGCCGGGAGGATTTTTTATAAGCTATATCTCTGATTAATCCAGATCTTTTTTCAGCTCCTGGAGTTCATCTCTCAGTTCATCCAGCTGTTCACGCAGTTCTTCCATCTCTTCGCGAAATTCCTCGCCGAATTCCTTGTTGAATTCCTCGTAGTCGAAGTCAAAATCATCGGGATCGAAGTTCCACTGGAAATGATGCGGGTCGGGAATCTGAATTATTCCCGGTTCGCCTTCCTGACCGCCAAAAAGACCAAACCACCGATCGTCGAATTCGCGTTCGGCGATCTCGGCGGTAAACTTCATATCCGAGCCCTTGCGCACCACTTCGATATCGAGCTTCTCACCTTCTTCATGCTCACGGATTATGGATGAGACTTCTGAGGGCGTGCTGACATCCTTGCCGTTTAAAGCGACAATGACGTCACCGGCTTTCAGACCGGCCTTATCGGCGGGAGAGTCCTTTTCAACCTCGGTAACCAGGACACCATCATCGACTTCAAAATATTCGGCCAACTGCTCGCTCATTGACTGCAGCGCAACGCCGAGATATCCGCCTCTGGTCATCTCCTGGAAAAACTGGGTGTATTTCTTTGTTTTGGGAGCTTCCAGGGAGAAACGCCGGTCTTTGCGCTCTTCGGATTCACCCAGAACGACTGAAATATCCTGCTTTTCGCCGTCACGGTATATGACCATGTCGACCTTCTCCCCCGGCTTTTTATTTTTTATGGCCCTGGAGAGATCGCCTGAATCATCAACGACATCGGAACCAAGCCGAACGATAACATCACCCTCCTTCAGGCCGCTTTTATGTGCCGGTGAATCATCAATGACATCGTTGATCAGCACTCCTTCTTCCACTTCGATGCCGAGCGCTTCAGCGATATCCTCGGTCAGATCCTGCATATAAACGCCGAGCCAGGCCTTTTTATAGGCTTCAGCCTGTTCATCTCCGGATGGCTCCGCCAGAAGCATATTGCTGCCCAGAAACAGGCCGACGGCCAGTACCAGAGAAACGGTTAAAAGAATTTGATTTCGAAATCTTCTCATGGTTTATATCCTCCTCGTATTTTGTATTCGTTCACCCTCTTTTTTACTTAGATTTTTCGGGGAGGTTTCTTATTTTTTCAGACTATCTCGATTTCAATTTCAAATTCGGTACGATCTTTAAGTGTTTGGGAGACAGCACAATATTTATCCATCGACAGACCCACAGCTTTCCGGGCCTTCTTTTCTGTCAGACCCTCGCCGGAAAGAACATATTGCAGTTTCATTTTATTAAAATACTTCGGGTAGTGTTCCCGCTGGTAAGCGGCTATTTTTACCTCGCAACGGGTCAATTCTATCTTCATTTTGCTCAGGATGTTGAGCATATCTATGGCGGTGCAACTGGCAACGCTTAAAAGCAGAAGTTCCGTGGGGCGCATGCCGGTGTCATTCCCGCCCTTGTCTTTGGCCATATCGATTACTATGGAATGTCCTGATTTTTCGCCGGTGGCAACCAATTGTCTGTCACCCGTCCATTTAACATTCGCCTCAATCATAGAATCAGTCTCCTCGTCTGAACTTTTGTTCCATGTCATTTATAGCACTATAAGCAACTGATTTAGCCGAGAGTTCCGATAATTAGACTGAGCGATAAGCGGAGCAGACCATTTAATAGCAGGCTACCGCCTCAATTTCCACCTTAGCATTCTTAGGCAGGCAGGCCACCTCAAATGCGGCACGTGCCGGCGGATCAGAGGTGAAGTACTGTTCATAGATTTCATTCATGGATAGAAAATCGTCCATGCTGTCAAGGAAGACTGTGGTCTTGACTACATTGTCCAATCCGAGTCCGGCCTCCTTCAGTACCGCCTTGAGATTTTCCAGTGCCTGACGTGTCTGCTCGGATACCCCGCCTTGAATAATTTCCCCGGTAACCGGATCGATTGGGATTTGACCGGAGCAGAAAACAAATCCCCGGCATTCGCATTTTATCGCCTGGCTGTATGGTCCGATGGCCCCGGGCGCCTGGTCTGTTGAGATGACATCACGTTTCATGATAAACTCCCATGGTTTTATATTTTCCGGATAGCAATATAATTTGATTTATGGAGTAATCAAAAGGTTTTAAGCAGGAGCCGAATCTCATAGCCTGCGCTGCGGCCCGCTTCGGCGAGGCCCCGAGGTGATATCAGACGCCATAATGTGCATATATTATAAAAGAATCCCGTCAAGCTGACGGGATTCTTTTTGAAAGGCGGGTAGAGTATTTCAAGAGGTGTAACTTCTCACCATCAGCAAGACCGACTGGAGAGAGGTTGTAATATTGGTCAGGGTTTTTGAGTAACGTTTCAAAAGTTCCGAATACTGCCAGCGCATGGAAAAAGCTTTCTCCGGAAAGCTGAAAAGATCCAGAAGAGCTTTTCGATGGGTCTCGTCGATGTATCTGACAACGTAATAAGGGTAATCACCGACATCATGCTTTACAGGTTCGCCCTTCTTGATCATATCGCGAACCTGTTCCACTTTTTCCAGCACCACTGTGCCGAAACACCAGGGCGACATGAAAACTCCCAGGCTGTCATCGGCCGTATAGAATTTTTTTATGGTTCCCAGGACAATTTCGAGAATCAATTTGCGGCTCCTGTAAAAAGCCTTGGCTTCCATGGAATCTTCAGGAGTGTCAGCCAGCTTATTCTCAACTTCCTGGTAGAGCGGTGCAGCTCGGTCCCAGAGCTTTTCCAGAAAGTCGTAGTATTTTTCTATATAAACCTTAACCCCCTCTGAGATGCTGACTATATACCAGCCATTTTCATCTCGTTTTATCTTGGGTTCCGGAATCTTGTCCAGTCGGTCTTCAGGAAAACCTCTCTTACATATGTTGCTCAGCATTGCTGACCTCCTTAAACGACCTTTTGTTCTAATCCTTATTTCAGCAACAGTTGTGCCATCGTCCTGGATTTGCGGAGGCCAAAATCGAGGAGCCCGGCACACCGTCGCATTCCTTTAAATAGCAATAAGATGGATGGATTATGTAAGCTCCTGCAGCGGGTCAGTAGCGGGCTGTTTCCAGACGTATAGCATTACTTTGCATTTATCAGTATGCATTAAAATGCATAAATGTTGACTGTTCTGATGTTGCACATGGCCAATGGATTGCGTATATATTTGCGTATGAGAATAATGGCAATTGATTTCGGCACGAAAAAGATCGGCCTGGCATTTACAGATCCGACACTTAGTTTCGTTTCCAGGACATTGACATTAAGGGTTAAATCAGAAAAAGAGGCGGCCCAGAAGGCGGTCGAATTTGTTTCTTCGGAGGACGTTCACAAGATTATTCTGGGATATCCGCTAAATGATGATGGCACAAAGAGCGAGATGACCCACAGAGTGGAAGATTTCAGAAAGCGCCTGGAGCAGCTTGTCGATATAGAAATCGAATATTCGGATGAACGTTACACCTCCGAAGAGGCGGAAAAATATCTGCATCAGATGGGTAAAAGTATTAAGGGAAACAAGAACAGGATCGATGCTATAAGTGCGGCCCTGATTCTGAACGATTACCTCGGGGAACAGAGGCGATGATTTAATGCTGAGAGCGGTTTTCTCAATTTTAGTTTCTGTAATAATAATGCTTGCGGCAGTTCTTTATTTTCCTATGAGCTGGCTGGCAGACATTTTTGCGCACCTCGGGAGAGCGAAAACTTGAAAAGAATTTTGCTGATTATCCTGGTTATTGCACTGGGAATGCTGGTTTATTTCGGGCTTTACCTAGGGGGCGACGCTAATCCCACCAATGGAAATATTTATCTAATGGTTCATCCGGGAGATGGTGCGGGCACCGTACTGCATCGCGCCGACAGCCTTGATCTCAAGCTCTCAAAAACAGCGGCGAAACTTTACTTGAGAATCTATGGCGCGGAGAGAAGGATTGTCCCGGGCAGGTACACTGTCGAACCGGATGACTCGCGTCTGGACCTGTTGAAACGAATTCGTAACGGAGAAATCGATTATGTCTGGATCACAGTTCCGGAAGGCCTGACCGTTAATCGTACGATCGAGATTATGGCCGACCGCTCCGGAAGGACAGCACAGGAGTTTTTATTGCTGGCCAATGATCCCGAGTTCCTGAGTTCGCTGCCTTTTTCTCCGGAGGCCCTGGAGGGTTATCTGTTTCCGGAGACATACAAAGCCCCATATCACGCCGAGCCGGATTACCTGATCAATATTATGGTTAATGCGCTGTATGAATTTCTGGACAGCCGGCTTATGGCCCGTGCGGAGGAGATCGGTCTTGATGTAAAGGAGCTTTTGACCCTGGCATCATTGATAGAAGCAGAGACAGCCGCCAGAGAGGAGATGCCGGTTATATCGTCGGTCTTTCACAACCGGCTGAAAAGGGACATGCTGCTTCAATGTGATCCGACAGTTATCTATGCGCTGGGCGGACTGGATCGTCCTCTCTACACAAAGGATTTGAAAGTGGATTCCCCTTACAATACATATTTATATAAAGGTCTCCCGCCCGGGCCGATTAACTCTCCCGGGCGCGATGCGATTCTGGCAGCCCTCTATCCCGACAGCACCAACTACTTATTCTTTGTAGCTGACATCAGCGGCAGGCATGTCTTCAGCGCTACCAATGCAGAGCACGAGAAAGCAAGACGCGAAATAAAAAGAAAGCGGCGCCTTGAATAATTAAAGTCCTGCTCTCAATCCTCTCTATTTTTGCGCACAAACTTCCGGGATAAATGATGGACTCTATTCTAAAATAAATTTTTGCAGCAATAGTTTTTGTTGACTATATGTTAACTAAAAACCTAACTTGTCGAAAATTAGAATTAGATAACAACCTTTTTATTAGGAGGAGGGTATTCAATGCCTGCCAAAAAGAAAGCCGCAAAGAAAAAAACAGCCACGAGAAAAAAAGCTGCCAAGAAAAAAGTAGCCAAGAGAAAACCCGCGGCTAAGAAGAAAACTGCTGCCAAGAAAAAACCGGCCAAAAAGAAAGCTGCAGCAAAAAAGAAAACCGCCAAGAAGAAAACGGCCAAGAAAAAAACAACCAAAGCTAAAAAGACGGCAAAAAAAGCTGTGAAGAGGGCCAAGACCAAAGCCAAGAAGACCGTCAAGAAAGCGAAGCGGGCGACCAAGAAGGCCAAGACTAAAGCTAAGAAGACCGCTAAAAAGGCCAAGAAAACGGCCAAGAAGAAAATAACAAAAAAGAAAAAGTAACCTGATACTTCCGAATACAGGAGAAGGCCGCCGCTGTGCGGCTTTTTTATTCAACCTCCGCAAAATTCTCCTCTACGATTCCTGCTTCTTGACAAAACATTTTTTTATTATAGATTCAATGCATTGGAGAAAAGTCATGGGAATATCAACCGCAGAGGTAAAAAAGACAGCCTGGCTTGCAAGGCTGGGTTTTGAAGAAACAGAGATCGGGAAATTGCAGGAGAATCTCTCTGCCATTCTCGATTATTTCAAGATCCTGAACGAGGTCGAGACCTCGGGTATTGAACCCGAACGGATGAAGCCGGGCGCACCTCTCCGAGATGATGATCCCTGCGAATCATTGCCCAGGGCCGAGGCGTTGAAGAACGCTCCGGCGATAAAGGATGGAATGTTTAAAGTTCCAAAGGTGATATAGCCTTGCGGATACTGGGCGTCATACCTGCTCGTTACCACTCGAAAAGATTCCCCGGAAAAATTCTCTTCGAAATCAAAGGTAAGCCGTTGATCCAATGGGTGTATGAAGGCGCCAAACGCAGCCGTCTGATAGACCGCTTGATAATAGCCACCGATGATGACAGGATTGCCGAATGTGCGAGGGGATTCGGAGCGGAAGTTTTCATATCGAGGCGGCGCCACAAATGCGGTTCGGAAAGAGTGGCGGAGGCCGCTGCAGAGTTGAATTATGCGATTGTGGTCAATATCCAGGGAGATGAGTATTCGATCCATCCAGAGACAGTCAGGGCGGCCGTAAATGCAGTCAAATCAGATACTAAGGCATGGTGTGGAACGGTCGCATTTCCCCTGAAAAATGTCTCGGATATTAAAAATGCCGACCTCGTAAAAGTTGTTGTTGATAAACATAAAAACGCACTTTATTTTTCCCGCAGTACGATTCCCCATGATGCTGAGAACAAGACAGGACGTACGCAATATTTTGGTCATATTGGGGTCTATGCTTTCAGAAATAAATACCTGCAGAAATTCGCCGGTTTGAAGCAGATGCCCCTCGAAAAGGCAGAAAAATTAGAACAGTTGAGAATTCTTGAACATGGCGGCAAAATCATTGTTGCAATTACTAAGATCAAAACAATAAGCATCAACCGCCGTACTGATATCAGAACACTGAGTAAATATTAATAAATTACAGGGATATTTTATTATGGTGGCAGAGTCAAAAACTAAATACATCTTTGTGACAGGCGGAGTGTCGTCGGCATTGGGCAAGGGAATCGCTTCTGCCTCGCTCGGCCTTCTCCTGAAAAAGCGCGGGCTGAAAGTAAACATCATGAAGCTCGATCCCTACCTGAACGTCGATCCGGGCACCATGAATCCATTTCAGCACGGCGAGGTATTCGTTCTCGATGACGGTTCGGAGACTGATCTCGACCTGGGACATTACGAGCGCTTTATAGATGAAAACCTTACAATCGACAATAATGTGACCTCGGGAAGTATCTACAACACCGTAATTTCGCGCGAGAGAAAAGGGGATTATCTGGGCGCCACGGTTCAGGTTATTCCTCACATTACCAACGAAATCAAGGACCGGATACGCAAGCTGGGTAATATCAATGGTCACGTTGATGTCGTGATTGTCGAGGTCGGCGGTACGGTCGGCGACATCGAGGGACTGCCGTTTCTCGAGGCCATCAGGCAGATGGGGCTCGAAGAGGGCCCGGAGAACACGGTTTATATTCACCTGACCCTGGTACCGTATCTCGAGTCTGCGGGCGAGATCAAGACCAAGCCCACCCAGCATTCGGTCAAGGCGCTGCGTGAAATCGGGATTCAGCCCAATATTCTATTGTGCCGCACAGTAAAAGAGCTTAAGCCTGAAGTCAAGGAGAAGATCGGGCTTTTCTGCAATGTCTCGCCCACAGCAGTGATTCAGGATATCGATACCGCCACTATATATGAAGTGCCGTTGCTTCTGCATGACGAGGGTATGGACGACCTGGTTACCCAGCATCTGAAGCTGTTCTGCCGTCCGCCGGACTTAAAAGATTACCGTGTCATGGTTTCCAAGATCAAGAATCCCAAGCACAAAGTGCGTATCGGCATGTGCGGGAAATATGTCAAGCTCAAGGATGCCTACAAATCCATTATCGAGGCTTTCACTCATGCCGGGGTTGAAAACGATACCGAGGTCGAACTGGTCTGGGTATCCTCCGAGAATATCAAACAGCATGGGCCGGAGATTTACCTGAAGGGTCTTGACGGGCTTTTGATACCCGGAGGCTTCGGCGAGCGAGGCATTGAGGGAAAGATCGAGGCCATCGAATACGTCAAGGAGAACAAGATTCCGTTTTTTGGAATTTGCCTCGGTATGCAGTGCGCCGTGATTGCTGTCGCGCGGCAGGTTCCCGGGATGGAGGATGCCAACAGTTTTGAATTCGACCGCGAGACCGATCATCCGGTAATACATATGATGGCTGATCAGGAGAATGTTACCGAGATGGGCGGTACTATGCGCCTGGGCTCGTATGCCTGTAATCTCGCGAGGGATTCGCTGAGCTATAAGGCCTATAAAAAGGATAAGATTAATGAGAGGCATCGTCATCGCTACGAGTTTTATAATAAATACCGCGATGTGCTTGCCAAGCAGGGCTTGAAGATTGCCGGATTATCGCCTGATAAGAGGCTTGTGGAGATAATCGAACTAAAAGATCATCCCTGGTTCGTGGGCGTGCAGTTTCATCCCGAACTGAAATCGAGGCCCTCATTTGCGCATCCGTTATTCCGTGAATTCGTGGGAGCGGCGCTGAAATACAACAAGTCCAGGTTCGAGCCGGGTTCCGATATTCCTATTTATGCCAATGCCGATGAAGATAAAAATTCATGATTTTGAGATCGGCATGTCCCGGCCGCTGGTTTTCATAGCGGGGCCGTGCGCGGTTGAATCCGAAGATATTCTTATGAAATCTGCCGAGGAGCTTAAGCGGCTCTCGGCAGTTTATAAATTTCCGCTGATTTTCAAATCATCGTATAAGAAAGCCAACCGTACCTCGGCCGATTCATTTACGACGATTGGAATCGATGAGGCTCTGAGAATTCTCGAGAAGGTCAAGATTGAATTTGAGATACCGATTCTCACCGATATACATTCGATCGATGAAGCCGCCATAGCGTCGGGGGTGGCGGATGTTTTACAGATCCCCGCATTTCTCTGCCGGCAGACAGATCTTATAGTCGCAGCAGCTAAAACGGAGAGGGTAATCAACATCAAGAAGGGGCAGTTTATGGCTCCGGAGGATATGAAAAATGCGGCTGAGAAAGCGGTCTCGGCGGGAAATGACAAAGTTATGCTGACCGAACGCGGAACCACATTCGGCTACCATAATCTGGTGGTCGATTTCAGGTCGCTGGTGATAATGCGCAAGCTGGGATATCCGGTAGTCTATGACTGCACTCATTCGGTACAGCTTCCCTCGGGCGCAGAGGGAATCTCCGGCGGACAGCCGGAATATATTCTGCCGCTGGCGCGCGCCGCCGTGGCTGTAGGTTGTGATGCGCTTTTTGTCGAAACTCATCCTGATCCATCCAGGGCGCTCTCAGATGCCAAAAGCCAGCTTCCCCTGGATCAGATGGAATACTTCATCAAAAACATCAGAACCATGCGGGAAAAATGATATGCCTCCACTCAAGCAAAGCGAGCTTTTGAAAAAGTTCAAGAAGATCAAGCTGTTGATTATGGATGTTGACGGTGTCCTGACGGATGATAAATTATATATTGGTCCCGAGGGCGCGGAGTTTAAGCGCTTCGATATCGGTGACGGCCTGGCGACATGGTTCGCGCGCAGGATTGGACTGGAACTGGCGATAATATCATCGCGGCAGTCGGCCGCGACCGAGAGCCGCGCCGCCGAATTGCGCATTAAAAATCTCTACCAGGAATATGATAAGCTGGCATCGTATGAGGATGTGAAAAAGAAAACTGGATGCACTGACAGCGAGGTATGTTTTATCGGGAATGATCTCCTGGATATCGAGCTGGCAAAGCTGGTGGGGGTGGCGGCCTGTACCTCCGATGGAATAAAAGAGTTGAAAAAAGTCTGCCATTATGTTACCAAGAAAAAAGGCGGCGACAGCGCTGTCAGGGAAGTGATCGAACTGATCATGAAATCACGCGGCATCAAGCCGGAGGATTTGCTCAAGTGAGCCTGGAAATTGCAAAAGAGATAATCAGGAAAGAGTCGCAGGCGGTCAGCCAGCTGATCGACAAGCTGGATGAGAATTTTGAGAAGGCCGTAGAGCTTATCTTTAACTGCAGAGGCCGTGTGATAATAACCGGCATGGGCAAGTCCGGCATTATCGGAAGGAAAATCACCGCCACCTTCAATTCCACAGGCACCCCGGCAGTTTTCATGCATCCCAGCGAGGCGATTCATGGCGATCTGGGGATCATGCGCAAGGAGGATGTTGTCCTGATTATATCCAAGTCCGGTGACACTGATGAAATCTTTGAACTTCTGATTCCATTCAAGCGCATTGGCGTGCCTGTGATTTCGATTGTCGGCAATAAATCCTCGCAGCTGGCTGAATCATCCGACTGCTTTATCGATGCCTCTGTGGATCAGGAGGCCGAGGCATATAATCTTGTGCCGACATGTTCTACTACTGCGGCCCTTGTAATCGGGGATGCTCTCGCTATTGTGCTTCTCAAGATGCGTGATTTCTCGCCCGAGGATTTTGCACGGCTGCATCCGGGGGGTGCGCTGGGACGCAAGCTTCTGCTTCGGGTAGAAGACTTGATGCATACCGGCGAGGAGATACCGACTGTGATGCTTGATTCATCTATTCAGGAGACAATTCTGGAGATGACCTCAAAACGGCTGGGCACCACGCTGGTGGTCGATTCAGACGGCAAGCTGGCGGGAATTTTCACTGACGGCGACCTGCGCCGCCTGGTGGAGAAAAATGACAATTTTATGGGCAGGACCGCCGGGCAGATTATGATTGCCTCGCCCAAGACAGTATCCAAAGATGAGCTGGCTGATAAAGCTCTTAACATGATGGAATCCTTCCAGATAACCGCCCTCCCTGTAACAGACGGCGAGAATTATCCCGTCGGCATACTGCATATTCATGATATCCTCAGAAGAAAAATTGTTTGACGTTAAATCCTTCAAAAGATTTGAACTTTTGCCGAAATTAAGTTATAAAGGGGTGAGGAGAGTATTTTGTGATGAAAATGACTTGGAAAATATCCGCTTTTATTATATTGGCCCCGTTGATTGTAATATCCTGTTCCGGCGACAAACCCAAGTCGGCAGATCAGGCTACCCGGGAAGCCCCGGGGACGGAGCAGGTGCTGGTGGATTCCAGGATCACTCTTCTCGAGGACGGGCTGACCACCGCGGTGATCGACGCCAAGTATATCGAGAGACATTTCGGCGAGAAGAATACTATGGCGCGCGAGATTACCGCCTATTTTTATGATTCCACCGGAGCTATGACCTCATGGCTTACAGCCGATTCCGGTTTTGTAAATGAGAATCAGAATGTTCTCAATGTCTTCGGGGACGTCGAGGTGACCTCCAAAGACAGCGTTAAGCTCTATACCCAGACCTTAAGCTGGAATCAGAGTATGAACAGCGTGGTAACCGACGATTATGTGGAGATACATCGTGGAGAAGACATCATCCGCGGGTATGGTCTGGTTACCGACCGCAATCTAAAAGAATATACGATCAAAAGACAGGTTACCGGCCGCATCAAAAATCTCCCGGGTAATGAGGAAGAAGAATAATCCGCCATTTGCGGAGCACGAGGACGTATTCCGTCAGAGTCCGGACAGGTCCGCGCACGAATTTCTATATTATATAAGGATTCGGTGACCTAATCTATAAGGCTTGTTGAAAAAGCCAGCATATAGAAATAAGAACCGTACAGGTCATTCCGAGGGAGTCCCGCCGAAGGCGAGGACGACCGTGGGAATCTCCGCGGTTGCCTCAAGAATGGTCGTGGAGATTGCCACGTCCGTCAAGAGCCGGATTCAAAATCGCTTCACTCCTCGCAATGACGAATATCGATGCATTCAGGGTTTATCAACAAGCCCTAAAGCTTGGGGCAGCCGCCAGAGCTTTGATTTCCTTCCGGATTCTTCTCGACATCTGGAAATTCAAATTGTCATAAAGAGATTATTCAGTGATTCGCCGAGGGTGGGATGGGCTATGGCGGTGTCGCGGATTCTGGTATAGGGCAGACCACCCAGCATTGCCATCTGAAGGATATTCATGATCTCGCCCCCTTCGACCCCCAAGATCGAGCAGCCCAAAATTCGTTTGGAGTCGGCATCTATGACAGCTTTCATAAATCCGCGTGTTTCATCCATCTCAAGCGCACGCGCTACGCTTGACAGCGGCATTTTCGCGACTTTATAATTCAAATTTGCGAATCTGGCATCGTTCTCACTAATGCCTACTCGTCCAAGCTGCGGGTCGATAAAGACAACATAGGGCACCAGACGTCCCTTGATCGAAGCATTACCATTGTCCAGGATATTCTCCTTTAACACACGGTAGTCATCATAAGAAATATGTGTAAAAGCCGGACTGCCTTTGACATCACCAATACAATATATCCCCTCAACAGAAGTTTCGAGCCGGTCATTGGCCCGGATAAATCCGCGCTCATCAGTCTCGATTCCCGCTGACTGCAGATTCAGCATATCTGTATTCGGGGTTCGTCCTGCGGCTACAAGAAGATGGGTGCCCTCCAACTGTTTTTCTCCCGTTTCTGTTTCGAGAGTGATCAAAATATTGCCGCTATTCTTCCTGATGACGCTTTTCGCCCCGGTTTTGAGGAAGACTTCGATGCCGTCCTGCTCAAATATTTTTGCCACTTCCTCGGAGACGTCGGAATCCTCCCGTCCCAGAAGCTGCGCGCCAAGCTGGATAATGGCGACTTTGCTCCCAAAACGCCTGAACATCTGCCCAAATTCACAGCCGACATATCCGCCCCCGATGATTAAAAGATGCTCAGGCTGTGAATCGAGCTCCATAATCGATTCGGAATCGAGATAGCCGATATCATCGATACCCTCAACAGGGGGAATTGCGGGACGTGTACCGGTATTGATAAAAATCTGATCTCCGGTAATGTGCTGTTCCTCATGCTGCTTTCGGATTCTGATTTTTTTTTCAGATATGAATCCTGCCTCACCTCGAAACAGATTTATATTATCGTGGTCAAGGCGTTTTTCGATACCGCTTCGGAAGCTTTTTACGATTTCGCGCTTTCGTCCACGAATCTTCTTGAAATCAATTTTAATCTCCCCTGTCTCCACGCCGTAGTCCGATCCGCGTCCTGCCAGGTACGCCACCCGTGCGCTGGCAACCATAGTTTTAGTCGGTGTACATCCAAAGTTGATACAGCTTCCGCCCAGATGGTTTTTTTCTATTACGGCTATTCTCCGTC
The DNA here is from genome assembly GCA_011056555.1 of Candidatus Zixiibacteriota bacterium. GTDB lineage: Bacteria > Zixibacteria > MSB-5A5 > JAABVY01 > JAABVY01 > JAABVY01. The sequence goes on from DSEQ01000014.1 coordinate 23,357, forward strand.
CGGCCCCGGCAAGGTCGACTGCCAGGGGTACTGCTCCCTGGCCGGTGCCAATTATTATGGCATCGTAATGCCCGGAATGTTTGCTCAAGCGTTGCCCCTATTCGGAAGTATTGTTCTCGCTCTTTTTTACTTCCCAGATGGAATCGATGAAATATTTTTTGGAATCATGCAGGTGTTCACGGACAACGAAGCCGGTTTCTCTGGCGAGATTGTCAATATCGGATTGCAAGTATTTATAAGAATACTCCACATGAATCGGCTCCCAGGGTCCGAAGCTGAAAGATCTTCCAATTTCTTCTATAAAGACTTCCTGCTTCTCGAGACTGACCAGATAACTTTCCATAGCTCCGCTGAAGACATCATATGTGCCGAAATGCCTGAATTTGGACAGGTCAAACTGCCCGCCCAGCTCGCGGTTGATTCTGGCCAGCATATTGAGGTTGAATTTCGCGGTCACTCCCTCGCAATCGTTGTAAGCCCTGAGCAGCAGCTCGATATCCTTCTTGAGATCGAAGCCGATTAAGACGAGGTCACCGCTGTTCAGGCAGCTCCAGAGGTTGCGGAGGAATACACGCGCCTCGGCATGGCTGAAATTGCCGATGTTCGAACCCAGAAAGAGCACCAGGTTTTTCCTTTCTGAACGATTATTCAGCCATTTGATACCCGAAAAATATTCCGAGACTATAGCTTCCACCTGTATCAAGGGAAATCGGCGGTCAAGTTCATCGCACAGCTCGATCATTGCGGACCTCGAGATATCGATCGGCACATATTGAAAATCCAGATCCATTTTCAGGAAATGATCCAGAAGCAAGCTGGTCTTCTGGCCATCCCCCGAGCCGAACTCGATTAAATTAAATGGTTCATCACCAATCTGACTGACAATCCGGTCTTTATTTTTCTCCAGGGTTTCTTTCTCGCATTGGGTTGGATAATATTCCTTGAGCCTGGTTATCTCTGTAAACAGCCGGCTGCCTTCGGCATCATAAAGATATTTCGAGGGCAGTCTTTTGTTCATCTCTGAAAGCCCCACCAGCACGTCAAGCGCAAAAGCTTCCAGATCCCCGAAAGTACTTACACTATCGCCGGGGCTTATAATTCTCATCTGTCGATTCTTATGATTGGTTTTCATATCGGTTGATATCAATCAGGAAAAGTTCCCTGACGGCTCCCGGGTTTTAGGCTCTGGACATGAGCTATTATAAATATTATAAAGTTGGTCCTATTTATTAGCTAAAACCGCAGGATCAGAATTATGTTCCGACTATGGCTTTATGAGGATTATTTTATTGCAATTGAAGAACTTGACTCTAAAATCGTTGACAATATTTGTAAAGATGGTATTTTGAAACAAGAAACAGCATTGAAGTCATACTTTTCGTATTTCTTACAAGAGCTTGGATAAAAAATCTTCTTTTACATATCATAAGAGTCCTGGAGGTAGAATGATTAAGGCCACAATCAGCATTGGATCAAGAAATGCATTATTTATCGGTTTATTATTGGCAGCGCTTTTATTTGCCGGAAATATGGCGATTGGCGAAGAAGAGGCGGTAAGGGGCGACTTATATAAGATAGTTGTTTCATCAAAAACGGATGCCGTAAATTTAGAGAGCTCTCCGGCTGTGCCGGTGCTGGCTTTGCATGATGGTTATCTGGCGATAGTAGAGCCTGGCGATCAGGAGATTCTGGACGAATCCGGTTTAAACTACACTCTTCTTGCTTCTAATGTAAGCCGTTCTGAATTGGCACTGGATAATCGTATGGACAGGGAAAATGCCGAAAAATTCGAGATAGTATATGAATCCGGAGATATGCGGGTGTTCCGGGTGGACTTCGAGCAGATTGAAAAGAGGGAACCGCGGCCTCAACTCATTCCGCTCAGAACTGCAAGAGTGCCGATTGTCTATCCTGAAGCTGAAAAATTCGATCGGGATATGATTTCCGGTGTAGGTGATTTGCTGACATTGATTTCGATTGTCAGCCAGGATTCGCTGGAATCATATACATATCGCCTGCAGGCTTTCTACCGCCGCCTGGCGGGCACCGATTCCAACTATGCGGCCCGGGACTGGATTCAATCCAAGTTCATCGAATTCGGTTACGATTCGGTTTATCTTGATCCTTTTACATCCTATGTCGGTAATTGCTATAATGTTGTTGCGGTCAAGGAGGGCTCTATCCGGCCCGATCTCCAGGTTGTGGTGGGCGGTCATTTTGACGGCGTGAGCGGTTCGCCGGCTGCTGATGATAATGGTTCCGGCACAGCCGCTACACTGGAACTTGCACGAATTTTGATGAATGAAGAGACCGATGTCACCTTTATCTTTATCACATTCGACTCTGAAGAACAGGGACTTAATGGTTCTTATCATTATGCCGACAATGCCGCTGCCAACGGCGACAGTATTATTTATATGTTCAACATGGACATGATAGCGCATTACGAGAATACCAATACATGCAAATTATATTATGGGCCCGTTCTGACATACACCGACCTTTGTGCCGACCTGGCCGATTCTCTGGTCGGCATAAGTTCAATTTATTCCGGATCATTGAGTGGCTCAGACCATCATCCCTTTATTCAGAATGGCTATGAGGCGACGTTCCTGCACGAGGGTATATTCTCGACCGTTTACCACAGTTCCCAGGACAGCACCACATATATGAACTTCTCATATATGACTGACATGACCAAAGCGGCGCTGGCGACGGTTTATGTTGTGGGCCAGACATATGCTCAGCCCCAGGTTGCCTTCAACTTCCCGGGCGGTCTTCCTGAGGGCCTAGTTCCAGACCAGCCGACTACGTTCAGTGTCGAGGTTTATGGTCTGAACGCCGGAATACCGGTTCCCGGATCGGGCAAGCTCTTCTATTCAATTGTAGGAGGTCCTTTCGACAGCACGGATATGGTTGAGACTCTGCCCAATTTATATAGTGCTACACTTCCAGCCACGGCCTGTGGAACGAGAGTGGCATTTTATGTCGGCGCAGACGAGCAGGAAAACGGCCGCTTTTATGATACTGATGTTCCCCATTCCGCGGCAGCCGCTACAAATCTGGCCTATTCCATAGATGATAATTTCCAGACCGACCAGGGCTGGACCACGGCAATTGTGGGAGCGACCAGCGGATACTGGGAAAGAGGGGTGCCTGTCGATGACGACGGCTGGGAATATGATCCGGCTTCGGATGCCGATGGCAGCGGGATGTGCTACCTGACCCAAAATCAATATGGAAATACCGATGTTGATAACGGCGCGGTCCGTTTAATATCCCCGATATTCGATATGTCGCTGCCGGGTACGATTTCCTATAACTATTATCTTTTTCTGACCAATACCGAGGGCGGCGTGGATAAGCTCCTGGTGGAAATCAATAATAGCGGTGGGGCCGGTCTCTGGACCACAATTGCGGTGCATGATGAACACAACGGACTGGACTGGAACCATAATGAGATCACAGAACTGGATCTGGCGGCCGCGGGAGTGGCCTTGAGTGATAACATGCAGATACGTTTCACCGCCAATGACGCTGATCCGCAGAGCATTGTGGAGGCGGGAGTTGATGCCTTCAAAGTTACCCAGATTCAGTGCTACGAAGAGGTTGCCGTGAGCGGTCTGCAGGTGTATGACTCAACCAGCATAATAATATCGGCTGAAAATGACATAATTTCCGGGTCTATAGAACTGACCGAGGGGAATATTTCTCCCGAATATGAGGTCTGGTTTATGGATGATCAGGAGCAGATTTATCAACCGGATACAAATTATTATTCCATGGATGTCGCAGTTTCCGAAGCCACCATTGCGTCGGCGGAATTAACGGGCAACTGGTCGTTTCAAATCACTGCCATCCAGCCCGGGGAGACCGATTTCACAATCCAGCTTAAATTGAATGATGCTGCTTATTACTCCTCCCCTCTCATACCGATCAATGTTGCCCCGGATTACATTGTCGGGGATGCCAATTTCGACGGCAGTATAAATGTCAGCGATGCGGTAGCGATCATAAATTATGTCTTTGTCGGAGGCGACCCGCCTGTTCCGGAGGAGGCCGCGGGCGATGCCAACTGTGACGGCACTGTTAATGTTTCAGACGCGGTCATGATCGTTAACTATGTTTTTGTGGGCGGTAATCCTCCCGGAGATCCTGACGGTGACGGCGAGCCTGACTGTTAGATTTAAACGATTGTATAGAAATAAAAGCCCGCTTGATTCTATCGAGCGGGCTTTTTTGTACATTAGATCAATATTACTCACCATAAGAAAATATATCTCTAACAAAATTTTTTTAATTTACGTTGCCGCTATGGGGCTCCGAGCGGCATTTTCACGTTCCTGTAATGCAGGGCGCACTTATCTGCGCCCTGTTTTGATTGCCACTGAAGTCAAATCTGCCGACAGATAATCACCTTGACAGTTTTATTAATGTGAGCTACATTTTGCTCGATGCTGAGATATTTGTTTGACAGCTTCAACAGGATGATTCTGCGCGGATCTAATTTGAATCTATCCAGGGGCGGTCAACGGTTTAAATCGAGACACTTTACTTTTCAATGGAGAGATCTGTAAATATGCCTGCCTTCAATCCCTTCCAGATGGCCCGCTCTCAATTTGAGAGGGTGGCTCATCAACTTGAACTTGAGGATTCTGTGCGAGAGCTTCTTTCCACAGCATTGAGAGAATATAGATTTGCGCTGCCGGTCAGGATGGATGACGGTTCCCTGAGGGTCTTCCGGGGCTTCCGAGTGCATCACAATGACGCCCTGGGGCCGTGCAAAGGCGGCCTGCGATTTCACCCCGAGGTCTCCATCGACACTGCCCGCGCGCAGGCGATGTGGATGACATGGAAATGCGCCGTAGCCGAGATACCGTTGGGCGGCGCCAATGGCGGAGTTATCTGCGATCCTCATAACCTCAGCATGCCTGAACAGGAGCAGATCTGCCGCAAGTGGATCAGGCAGATTGCCCGCGATATAGGTCCCATGCGGGATGTTATCTCGCCCGACATCATGGTCAGCCCGCAGCATATGATCTGGATGATGGATGAATACGAGACCATCCAGGGTGAAAGAAGCGCGGGGATTACTGCAGGAAAGCCGGTGCGTCTGGCAGGGTCGATGGGCAAGGAAGAATCGACCGGATACGGCCTGGTTTATGCGCTGCGGGAAGTTCTCTATGATATGGGCCTGAGTCCTGCCGAGACGACAGCATCGGTTCAGGGTTTCGGAAATGTCGCCCGGCATGCTATTAAGCTCTATCATGAAATCGGCGGGACTACGACATGCGTATCCTGCTGGGATCAGGAGGATCAGACATCCTATGCATATAGGAAGGAATCCGGCATAGACTTGAATGAGTTGAGCCGTGTCACTGACAGGTTCGGCGGAATCAATAAGGAAAAGGCACGTGATCTTGGCTACGAGGTGCTTGCGGGTGAAAGCTGGATCGAACAGGATGTCGAAATCCTGATACCGGCGGCTCTGGAAAATCAGATTACCGAAGAAAATGTCGATAAAATAAGTAAGAAGGTGAAGATTATAGCCGAGGGCGCTGACGGTCCCACCACCCCGGCGGCGGATAAAGTCATAGAGGAACGCGGGATTTTTGTCCTGCCCGATCTTCTGGCCAACGCCGGAGGGGCTATCTGCAGTTATTTCGAGCAGATTCAGGGTAATATCAACTACTTCTGGCCCCAGGATGAGGTCTTGGGCAAGCTGGATGTCAAAATGACTGCGGCTTTTATCAAAGTCAGCGAACTGGCGCAAAAAAGTAAGCTTTACATGCGCGATGCGGCATACATAATTGCGGTAGGACGGGTAGCCCAGGCCTGCAGGGACCGTGGATGGGTTTAGAACCCGGGCTGGAAATTTGCGCCCGAATTTCGTATAATAAGATGGATACATCAATGTCTGGAGTGAGAAAAAAATGGCCGTTGAACATGATCCGGTAGAAAAACTGCTTCTTGATTTGCAGGAGCGCGCCAAAGAGCTTAACTGCCTCTACCGCATAGAGGAAGTTATGAACAGGCCGGATGCTACCCTGGATGATGTTTGCGAGGGCATAATCGCCGCAATCCCTCCCGGGTGGCAGTATCCCGATATATGCGAGGCCAAGCTGACACTGTATGAGAAGGTCTATACCAGTCGCGACTTTCACGAAACCCAATGGGTGCAGAATGCCGAGATTCGTGTCCAGGACAAGACCGTGGGTATGCTCAGCGTTTATTATACGGAGGAAATGCCGCAGGCGGATCACGGCCCCTTCCTCAAAGAGGAGACCAAGCTTATCAGGACGATAGCCGACAGGCTCGGTCATTTCCTGATGTACCGGAAGGTCAAGGGGATGTTCGGTGAATGGCGTGCCGCAGAAGAGGACCTTGATGGGGAAGGTATTAAGGAATGGCAGGTGGTGCTCGATCTGCTCCATCAAACTGACAGAAATCTATTCCTGACGGTCTCATTGAAAATGCTGAATTTCCTGTGCTGGAGCGGGATCAGCGAGGCTGAAAAACTGCGGCGTTCATCAGGAGCGGACAGGAAAAGCGATGAAGATCAGATTGAAAAAGATTCCAACCGGCCCCAACAGGTTCGGAAATTCACGATTTCGAACGAGCTTTCCAAAAAGATATTCAGCCTGGCTTCGGAGCATTTGACCGATGATGAAATATCGAGCAAGATCGAACACTGGATTCAGGAGGATAAACTCAATTTTTTGATCCAGGTTGTCAACCGCAACCTCTCGATCTCGGAGGTGGCCGACGCCATCCGCCGATACCACCATATCGGCGATGGGGTAGAACTGCATTCACCCAGCCGGAGAGGCGTGCTGGTTTCGCTTATACGGAGATTTTTATCTGTCCAGCTAAACTATATAAATATCGCGAAAAACTACCTGGAAATAACCGACTTCTATGATCTTCTCGAGCATGTTATTTTTTCCAGTGAAAGTCATGGCAAGCTGGGAGGTAAGGCGGCGGGCCTGACACTGGCCTCCCAAATAATCAGAAAGTCGCCCGAACATGCTGACCTGTTGGGCGATATAAAAATCCCGCGCACATGGTATATCACCTCGGATATGATCCTGCATTTCATGCACTACAACAATTTTGCCGAAGTCGTTGAGCAGAAATACAAGGATATTAACCAGATTCGATTCGAATACCCGCACATAGTGCAAACATTCAAGAATTCACATTTCCCGCCGGAGATGGTGGCCGGGCTATCGGTGGCCCTGGATGATTTTGAGGAACGTCCCCTGATCGTCAGGAGCTCCAGCCTCCTGGAGGATGGGGTGGGGATGGCCTTTTCCGGCAAGTACAAGAGCCTGTTCCTGGCTAATCAGGGCACCAAGCAGCAGCGGCTGGAAGCTCTGATGGATGCCATTGCGGAGGTTTACGCCTCGGTTTTCTCCCCCGATCCGATCGAATACCGCACCCATAACGGCCTGATCGATTTTGACGAGGAGATGGCGATCATGATTCAGGAGGTGGTGGGAAACCGCGTGGGGGATTACTTCCTGCCGACCTTTGCCGGGGTGGGATTCAGCCGCAATGAATTTCGCTGGTCCCCCCGGATCAAGCGTGAAAACGGACTGCTGCGGCTGGTACCCGGACTGGGCACTCGTGCAGTCGATAGATTATCCGATGATTATCCGATACTGATCGCTCCCGGTCAGCCCGACCTGCGCGCCAACACCTCGATTGATGAACAGCTTCGTTATTCGCCCCGCCAGATCGACGTGATCAATCTCAAAGAGAACAGTTTCTATACGATGGGGATCAATGATCTTTTGAAAGAGGCCGGTTCTCAAATCCCGGGCATCACTAAAATTCTCTCGGTTCACAAAGATGACCAGATAAAGAAGCCGATTGCGTTCAATATCGATTATGAGAATGACGATCTTATAGTGACTTTCGACGGCCTGGTCTCCGACGGCAAGTTTATTCCGCAGGTGCGTACTCTTATGAAGCTCCTTGAGAAAGAGCTCGACAGGCCGGTGGATATCGAATTCGCCCATGACGGTAAAAATTTCTACCTGCTCCAGTGCAGGCCGCAGAGTTATGTGGAACAGGATACCGGCGACAAAATACCGCGCGAAATTGAGCCCGATGATGTTATCTTCTCCGCCCATAAATATATTTCCAATGGTAAGGTGCCGGAGATAACCCATATTGTCTATGTCGATCCGGGCGGGTATGCTGATATAAATGAATTGAATGAGCTGCTGGCTGTGGGACGAGTGGTCAATAAGCTGAATAAGCTCTTGCCGGAACATGGATTCATTTTGATGGGTCCGGGGCGATGGGGCAGCCGCGGCGATATTAAGCTGGGCGTTAATGTTACCTATTCCGATATCAATAACACTGCCATGTTGATAGAGATCGCCCGCCAGAAGGGCAATTACGTGCCCGACCTCTCATTCGGCACGCATTTTTTCCAGGATCTGGTGGAATCGAATATCAGATATCTTCCACTTTATCCTGATGACCCGGGTATCAAGTTCAATGAGGATTTTCTTTTGAATTCGCCTAATCTCCTGCCTGAACTTTTGCCCGACTACGCCCATCTTTCTGAATGCGTGCATGTCATCGATGTTCCCGCAGTTACCGGCGGCAAGGTTCTGCGGGTTTACCTCAACGCCGACCAGCGCGAAGGCGTCGGTGTTTTGGAAGACCCCAGGTAAAATAGCCAACTCTTTGGAGCGGGCAATAGTAGATTTTTCAGTTTTGAATTGTTTTGAAATTATCAGTTGGAAACCCATGGCTAAAGCGAGTTTGTTGGAAAAACGCATTCATCAGTCTGTGATCCTGAGTCCCGATTTATCGGGACGAAGGATCTCGTTAATGCGCAAGAGATTCTTCGGTCACTACGTTCCCTCAGAATGACTGCAGATAGTAGTGCTCTTCATATTCCATATTTTCTCAACATTCCCCTAAAGCGAAGGGGCACCTGCGGACCTGCCCAACAAAGCAGACCCGCCGAGAGCCTGGTCTCTGAGCGATTTGTGGGCGGCACAACGTCCGCGCATTTTTATTTGAATCAGAACCGCTTCAATTCTTCTTTGGGGAATTCCCATTCAGGGATTTTGAGGGTGTCGCCAAAATCGAGCGGGTACCATGGATTCAAATCCTCATCGTGCAGATTCTTTATAATATGGATATCTTGAGCAGGCGTATATCCCTGGGCGATAAGAAACAAACTCCTGCCGTTATCTTTGTCAACCGCCATATCGACCACAATGAGCGCATGCCCGGGAAAACCCGGCTTGATGAAAACATCTCCGACACGCATTTTGGAAACATCTTCGACCTTCTCAAGCTCATTATCCAGAGAATAAGTTCCGGCATACATAAAAACCGAATCCAGATATTCACGGAAGCTTTCATAGGATGAATCGAGCGGGGCGTTCTTGACCCAGTTGACCCGCATCTCATCAACTTTGGGGCGATATCCCTTGATCCAGCTGGTGTATTTTGCCTCGTGTCCGGAGGTGAAATTAAAATGAATCATGTCAAATTCGCCAATAGAATAAAGGTATTCAGCTCTTAACCTGATTATGGCGTCAGCGCACTGCATCAGATCCTGCTCGCTGCGGTCGATATTGATTATGGCGTAATGATAATTCTGATCAGCTTTCTTATCACCATTATACAGGTAAACTGTCGAGCCATCCTGCTTGAGAGGTAGATGCTGCAGCCAGTGTGCAAATGTTCCCTCCATCGGGCTCACGCGTTTGTAACCGTCTGGAACGTCGATACGTTGTACGATCGCGTCCGAGCTGTCATATTCCTCAAGCCAGGGATACGGGTTATCCTGAGCCCAGCTGAGAGAGCAGGCAACCACAATAATGGTAATACCCAATACCGCTATTCTGTATAAAATAGAACCTTCTCCTGCAAATGCGTTTTGATATTATTTAATCTTATACACCGGCAAACTGTTCCGGTTGTCAAAATCTTTTTCTGTCCTCGAAAGAGCCTTGACAAGAATGTGATTTGAAATATATTGTCTTTGTGTAACTGATAGCAGATCACGACCGACCATTTCCGCACCAATTGACGATTTGCATCGATAGCTTTTTAAGAAGAGAATATTTCAGGGGACCGAACAAAGCAGTAAGAATTACCTGCGCCATTGTGCGGCGTGAGGTATGTCTCAATACCCTTCAGGGTTCCAACTAAAAGAATGCCTCAAGTCGGGAAGACCTGAGGCGTTCTTATATCAGCAATTATTTATAATCATAAAAGGATCATTGCTGCTCATCCTGCACCTGCTTTTCCTTCTCCGGATAGAGTACAAAGAGGCCATAATTAGACATATCAATATACTTCTTTGCGGTCTGCTGAATATCTTCAGGATCGAGGCCGGAAGTCAGCTCTTCCAACTCCGTAATCAGGCGCGGGTCGGTATCATAAGAGTAGGCCTGCTGCAAGCTGGATAACCAGAATCCGTTCTCTTTTAGGCTCTTCTCCCTTTCTCGCCGCTGCATTTCCCTGACTTTCTGTACATAGCTCTCGTCCGGTCCATATTGAATCAGGCTGTCGAGCTGCAGGAAGACAGTCTCTGTCATTTCGTCCACACGCTCCGGATCACATCCGAAGGTGATTGTAAATGAGTATTCCTCTTCGGGATACTTGGATGTGCCGGCATAGACCCCCACGCCATAGGTACCCCCCATATCTTCACGCAGGACTTCTCGAAGTTTGATGCGCAAAAGAGCTGCGGTTGACATCAGATCGTAGCGATTCTGACGGCTCCACTCAAAATCTCCGGGAAATATTATGCGCACATAGCTTTTAGGCTCCAGACCCTTGCGCACTTCTTTCTCGGTCAGTCCCTGAGGTGGATCGATGCCCAGGTTGCGCCAGCTCTCGCTTCTATTTATTGAGGGCAGGCCGCCCAGCCAGGTCTCAATCATGGGCTTGATTTCCCCCGGGTCGAGGTTGCCCACAAGTACAAATATAAAATCGCTGGCATCGGCAAAACGATCATTGTAAATTTCGAAGGATTTCTGCAAATCCATCTCATCCAGGCGTTCCATGGACCAGGGCTTCATGCGGGGATGGTATTGTGTCATGGCCCAGCTGATTGTGTCGCCGAACACCGCCTCGGGATTAGAACTGCGGTTCTCAAAAACGGATTCCATTCTCTTTTTATAGGCCTGGAAAGCTGTACTATCAGCACGCGGTTCGGTGAAATAGAGATATATCAGTTGAAACATGGTCTCAAGGTCCTGAGGCGACGCGCTTCCGCGAAAACCTTCTTCTTCAGATCCAATCCAGGGGGAGACATTCACGACCTTACCGGCCAGCTTCTTGTCCAGCTCGATCTTGCTGAAATCGGCCAGACCGCCCTCGCTAATGAGGGTGGCGGCCGTAGATGCTGCAATGTAATCTTCATCCAATACCAGGGAATGTCCGCCCGGGCTGAAGGCCGTGAAGAGGACCTGGTCGTTTTTGAAATCGGTCGGTTTCAGTATAACTTCCACTCCATTTCCCAGCGTCCAGTGGTAGGTATCGATCTCCTCTATATACTCTTCCGAGATCACCTCGGAACCTTGCGGCAGGGACTTGACCAGAGGAGCATCGGAAACTTCATCGGAATAGGCCATTAGGTCGGCAGCTTCGACTTTGTTGAATACAGCCAGGAGATCATCCTCGGTGGGAATCTCAAGTCCGTCCTTCTCAGGAGAATTGGCCATAATCACCCGGCTCTCATCACGAATCCATTTATCAGCCAGAGCATTGATTTCCTCCAGCGTTATATCCGGCACAACCTGATTATAGAGTTCATATTCCCATTCGATGCCGGGAGCTTTGGTATTGTTAAGGAAATTGCTGGCGAAGATTGATGCGAATCTGCTTGACTCGGTCTTATCGCGCTCATTGAACCGCTGCTCCATAGCGCGCAGGGTTTCTTTTTTCTGCCGCTCAAGCTCGGTTTGGGTGAAGCCATACTGCTTGACACGTTTGGCCTCGGTTAAAAGCGCCTCGAGACCTCTTTCAATCCCGCCCTCGGCAACCATAGCCATGAGGAAATAAATATTCTTGGTTCGCAGAAATCGTCCCTGAGCGGAAATTCCGAAAATGAACGGCGGATCCGCCTCTTTGGTCAGTTCGACCAGGCGCTGATTGAGCATACCGTTATAAAGATCGGCCAGGATTTTCTCGCGGTAGTCTTCGACAGTTTCGATTTCCTCGAGCGGGTGCTTGTAGTAGATAGCGATGCGCGACATGGTCGCCTCGGGATCGGATGCTATCGCGAAGAGTGTTTCCTCGTGATCCGGAACCTCGAATTCTTCGCGCACCGGCGGATCTTTGGGCATGGGTATATGGGCGAAATGCTGTTTGATCAGCTGCTCGACCCAGGCGGGGTCGAAGTCGCCCACCGCCACCACCGACATATTGTCGGGACGGTACCAGTCATAGTAAAATTCCCTCAGGGTATCGTATTCGAAGTTTTCGACCACTTCCATCTTGCCAATCGGCATTCTCTCGGCGTATTTTGAACCTTTGAAAAGAACTGGAAACTGCTCATCCATCATACGCGCTTCGGCACCGCGACCACCGCGCCATTCTTCGACTATTACACCCCGTTCCTTGTCAATTTCCTCGTCCTCAAAGCTCAGTAGATGCGCCCAGTCCTCCAGGATTTGAAATGCGGTTTCCACCAGTTCAGTGCTGTCGGTTGGCACCTGCAGCATATAGACAGTTTCATCAAAGCTGGTATAGGCATTCAGGTCGGGACCGAACTGCATGCCGATAGACTCCAGGTAATCGACCAGTTCCTGTTTCTCGAAATTCTCGGAGCCATTGAACGCCATATGCTCGACAAAATGAGCCAGCCCCTGCTGGGCATCGTTCTCCAGAATTGAGCCTGCATTTATTACCAGGCGCAGCTCGGCGCGCTCCTCCGGCTTCTGATTGGTCATGATGTAATAGGTTAAGCCGTTATCGAGTTGCCCCTTGATCACATCGGGATCAAGCGGAATTGCCTCGCTCAGCTCAAACGAGATCTGATTCTGCGAAGTCTCCGACGGCTGGGCAAACAATAAGTTACTGCCGCTAACCGCAAAACGAAACAGAATCGACAGATTGATAATGCGCTTCAGCATTCTTTTCCTCCTGCTATCAAATAAAATATCATTTCCATCCCTGCTTAATTGCATACATCTATTTTATGTTAATGTTCAATTTTTGTGCATTCCCTGCTGTTTATTCAAATCCCTGGAGAAAATATCTGGCCCGATATTCAGTGATATAGCGAATATATATATGGCGTAAATTCCAGACAATCAAAATTGCATCCGTGGTTCAAAAAATATGATTAAATATATATAATGATAAAATGGGTCACTGGAAGGCAATGATAGTGTTTTCGTGGTTGCTGTAATATTCGGGCAACGGCCTGATGCGATAAGCAAAATGCCTTACCTTAAGTCATATGCGATTGGTAAAACAAGAAAGATGAATCAAATGTAAATATTCTAAGTAATAAACGGGCAAATGTTCTCTAATTTGCCTGCAGGCAATACTTGATTGAGATTGAAAAATAAAATAATGGGGGGATTAGTTATACTCTCCAAAAACTGTTAGAAATTCTATTAGCATGTTTTGCCGCACTCCTTTTTATGAATCAGGCTATGTGGTCGCCAGGGGCGGCGATGTAGTTGCTGACGAATATTATGACAAGTCCGTGTTCCCCTGGAGGTTTTGAGCGCTAAAAATGAAAAAGCCCCCGGTCAGATCCGAGGGGCCTTTTCTTGTCCTGATCTAGCGCTCAGGCTTTTTGCATTTCAAGTTCAGGCGCTTTGGGCATATCCAGTTCGGTTTCATGCACATGGTTGAAGTAATTTGATAACGTCTTCTGGGCGATTATGGTAATTACCTCGGGGATATTCTCTTTGGTATATCCGGCGTCAGTGAACTTATTGATATCTTCGTCGGAGACATAACCGCTGGTTTCCATTATCCTCTGCGTAAACCAGAACAGGGCATTATATTTTTCATTCGATCCGTTGCCCCGGCGGATATCCATAATCTCCCCGTCCTTCATACCTGCACTTTTTGCTCCGCCGGTATGGGCTGCGAGGCAGTATTCGCAGTTGTTATACTGGCTCACCGCAATGCGTGTTATTTCCTGCTCTGCCTCGGAAAGCCCACCCTCGTTAATAATTTCGTTCAACGCCAGGTAGGCCTTGAGCGCAACCGGACTTCCAGCCATGCCTTGAAAGATATTCGGTATAGCGCCAAAATCCTTCTTGATGCTGTCAAAAATCTTCTTCACTTCGCCTTTGGCCTGGTCAGGCTTAACATATTTTAAACGCGGCATAATATAACCTCCTTTTTCAGATTATCAGAGTTGCCTATTTAGATGACTTCTGCTTTCCTAACATGGCAATGCCCTCGGTTGTTCCTTAAGGGAGGCTGTATCTGACGGAATGACATTGAGTTATAATGGAATATACATTCAAGTTGGGAGATTTGATTCTTATCGATTTAAGCCAGTTACAAAATAGATGTTTTATAGGCCGAGAGTGAAACCTCTAATTAAAGCTGTCGTTTTAAGAAAGAGAAATTGAGAGGTTTTTTCTATGGATATCGGAGATCTGGAACATTTCAGGACCCTGCTACTCGAGCGCGAGCATAACCTCAGTGAGCTCGTAAACTCGAAAGATCATCTCCTGGCCAAAGATGCCGACAAGGTCCGTGAGCTGCTGGTGGAAATCAAGCAGTCTCTCGATCGTATTGAATGCGGCACCTATGGCGCCTGTGATTGCTGTGATGGTCAGGTTGAGGCTTTCAGGCTCGAGATCGAACCGACCTCCAGAATCTGTCTCGACTGCCTGGGAGATACGGAAAAGGCTATTCTGGAGGAGGAGCTGCATGTAGCCGGAAAAATATATCGTTCACTGCTGCCGGAAAAACTGGAATCGATCCAGGGGTTCAAAATTGCCACCCAGTCCATTTCTGCAGGCACGATCGGCGGCGATTACTATGATTTTCTGCCCTTACCGGACGGCAGTGGGATGCGGGTCGTGATCGCAGACATGGTCGGAAAAGGCCTTCCGGCGGGATTGCTGATGTCAAATCTTCAGGGCGCGCTGAGAATTTTTTCAGAGGATATTGGAAAACCGGCTGATCTAATCAGGCGTCTGAATCAATGGCTGTGCAGGAATATACCCATGAGCAACTTCGTAACCCTGGCCTGTTTCTGCATAGAATCCTCGGATGGAGAGGAGTCGCAGATCACCTATGCCAATGCGGGCCATTGGCCGCCGGTTCTTCTGCGATCGGATGGAAAAGCTGAAATGCTCGAACCCACCGGCGGTATTCTCGGAGTTCATAAGGACTTTACATTCGAGCAAAAGGATCTATCGATGTCTCCCGGCGACCTGCTGTTTTTGTATACTGATGGTGTCACTGAATCGCGAAACGATTACGGCGAGATGTACGAGGAGTCGCGGCTCTTGAGATTTCTTCAGGAACACCGCGACCATTCAGCAAGCAGCCTATTGGATAAGCTCTTGCAGGAAATATGGATATTCCGGGGAAGGTCGAAGTTTGATGACGACCTCACGGTCATCGCTCTGCAGAAAGAATAAAAAAAACCCGCCCATTTCTGAGCGGGTCGAGGGATAGAGTATATATTTATTTAATCAACAATCCGGAATACCGTCACCATCGGCGTCACATGGATCGTTACCGCCAATAAATACATAGTTGATAATCCAGACTGCATCTGAAATATTTACGGCACCATCACAGTTTACATTTCCGGACTCGAGAGGAAATGGCGGATTTCCGCCAATGAAAACGTAATTGGCGATATAAACTGCATCGCTGATATTGACCAAACCGTCAGAATTGGCGTCCCCGCATATCAGCTCGCCAATGACACCGACTTCGGAGGCAATATCCCGCATCTCCCAGTCGGAGACATCGGCGCTGTCTATAATACCATCCCCGGTATATGTAAAGAACAGGCCCTGATAAACTGCGCTGTCCGTTCCGCTAAAACCGGGATTTAACAGGAGACGGGTAACTATCCCGTCATAGTTATAAGCGATTCCTTCAGGGCCGCTGTAATCGGGTACAATCTCGCCCTCGAAGATGAGATGTATTGCACTAAGGCTGTCCGGGAATACCAGATGCACCTCCTGAGCCAGAGTATCCTGCACAAAAAGTGCGGTGGGTTGAATGAGCTCATTTCCATCATCACCCAGCTTTGGGTAAGGACTGATATCACCTATAATTACGCGATACATGAATATCAGGTCCCGGACGGTTGGATAGGTGCTGTCTTTATTGCAGTCTGTGGCCCCCAGTTGCATCTGAAGGTCTATATTGAAGATATCCGGTCCGTAGATATAATAGCTTTGAAACAATACATAATCAGCAATTTCATATGGGATGCCGTTAAGATTTATATCACCAATATCATCGATCTCATCAATGCAGGCGACATTAATTACGCCATTGTAAAAATCAACCAGCTTAATTTTATTACCGCCCGGAATATTAGCGCATGAATCCGGCAAACCGTGGATCGTGGGGAAGGTATCATCCTGCTGGATGAAGTCACCAATATAGGGATCATAGACACTATCCGATATATACACACTGTCGCCCACTGTGTTGATTACATGACCATCTGCGCATTGGACCCAGTAAAATCTTAATGGAAAAGTCAGGCACTCATTTGCGGTATCGGGCTTAATGTGAAACTGCAGATAAAAGAGTGTGTCGGTGCTGTAAGAAAAATCGCATCCGAGCGGATTCGGGCCGGATGCGGCATATATTTTTTCCACCCCGGGTATCTCAGGCCGATGTCCAATCAGGGCCCAATTACAGTGGTCAACAGGACCCAAATTTACATCGAGCAGCTCCACCGCACCCGTATCATACTGGATAAGAAAATCGAAGCCGCCGACATTGATATCGGTATTGTTAACCATTACGACCGGGATATCAAGGTAGCTGTCCAGATCATGAAATGTTGGATCCTCAGGTATCAAGATACTGATTTTTTCCTGGGCATATGCGCCGCTGGATATAAAGCTGAACGAAATAAGAAGAATTAAAGTCATGATCGCTATGGCAAATTTAAGCATAGCACTTGACAGGCATCGTTTAGACATATTTCCTCCCATTAACAGGTTAAAGCATTAAAACGCCTAAAACGATAGCATTTATCCCGTGAAAAACCTCTATCTTGATAATTAGTCTTTGCTGTAGCAGTCTAACAAATAAAACATATCCCATTTGCTGGATTTGTCAAGAACTTATTGCGCAATCGGGACATCTTATGTAAATTTCTTAAAATCATCAGGGATAGGATGTACTGATTTATCAATTTGAAATCGTAATCATATAATGGACAATTCATTGAGGAGATGGCAGATATGAAAAAGTCCGTATTGGTCGCAATAACAGCATCATTAATATTATCGGCATCAGCACTCTATGCCTGCACCAACCTTCTGGTCACCAAAGGGGCCTCGGCTGACGGCTCAGTCATGATCACCTATACCTGCGACGGCGAATTCCATCCACATCTGGAATATACTCCCGCTGCGGATAATGAAGAGGACTCGCTTGAAATTACGGATTGGGGCGGCAATGTGCGCGGCAAGATTCATCAGGTGCCGCACATCTATGCTGTGGTGGACCTGATGAATGAGCATCAGCTGGCAATCAGCGAAACCACCTTTACCGGACGCGAGGAATTGCAGGACACGCTGGGGCTGCTGCATTACTGGGACTTGATGACTCTGGCACTCCAACGCGCTAAAACAGCGCGTGAGGCGATCGAGGTCATGACCGATCTGGTCAAAAAATATGGCTACCGCTCGACCGGCGAATCATTTTCGATTGCAGATACCGATGAGGCCTGGATTATGGAGATGAACGGTATGGGGCCGGGCAATAAAGGCGCAGTCTGGGTGGCGTTGCGTATCCCCGACGGCTATATCTCCTGCCATGCCAACAAGGCACGTATAGGTGAGTTTCCGCTTGACGATCCCGAGAATTGCTTGTACTCGGAAAATGTGATCGACTTCGCCGTCGAGAAAGGCTTTTACGATCCCGAATCGGGCCAGCCGTTCAGCTTCAGAGAAGCCTACTGCCCGGATACACCTTCCAATCACAAGTACGCCGATACACGTGTCTGGAGCATCTTCAGGCGCGCCGCCCCCTCTCAGAATTTTGATCCGGATTATCATCGCGCAGTCGTGGGCGCAAAGGAATATCCGCTCTGGATCAAGCCTGATGAAAAGCTGTCGCTTTCCGATGTCTTCTCCCTGATGCGCGATCATTACGAGGGCACGCCCTTTGATATGACGCAGGGTGTTGATGCCGGGCCATATAATACGCCATACAGATGGCGCCCGATGGAATGGGAGGTTGACAGCGTGACCTATATGTGGGAACGTCCCATCTCCACCCAGCAGACCGGATTCTCTTTTGTCTCGCAGTCACGGGGATGGCTGCCCGATCCGGTCGGCGGTGTTTTTTGGTACGGGGTCGATGATACCTGGTTCACATGTTATACTCCGCTCTACTGCGGGATCAACGATATTCCGAAATCATACACGGTGGGATCGCTTCAGGATTTCACCTGGGAGTCGGCCTGGTGGGTGTTTAACTTTGTCTCCAATTTCTGCAACCTGAAATACTCCTATATGATCCAGGATATCCAGGCGGTCCAGCAGGAGCTGGAAGGATTTTATATCAAAATGCAGCCGCGCATCGAACAGATGGCGCTGGAGATCAGCGAGTTCGATAATGATCTCATGATCGAATTTCTGACGCGCTACTCTGTTGACAATGCTGAAAATGTCGTCGATAGATGGCGCGAGCTGGGCGAATACCTGATCGTGAAATATAATGACGGCTATGTCAAGAATGAGAAGGGCCGTCCCGAGGAGGTCGGGTATCCGGAAAGCTGGCTGGAAAAAATTGTGCGTGAACGCGGCGATTATTACAGGCTGCCTGAACAAGAAGAGGATGTCCCGGAATCAATATTGATTGATTGATGTTTACGCAGCATTTGCTATCCTGGTTGCGCCTGTTCCTGAACCGAAGGCGGTGAACTGGCGCAATCAAAAATAGCATAGAGTTTCTTGGCTGGCAGGGTCACAATCCGCCTTCGGCGAATCAAGACCCTGCCCCACAGATAATAGTGCATCCGGGAATATGCGGACATCTGCGTAGAATTCTGGAGCATAGCCATATCATCAAATACCTGATGGCTTCCGGCTCAAAAAAGATGTGTTATTCTCCGCTCAGCTGCCATCTGGCGATTTTCGTCGCCAGCTTGCGCGGTGCCAGTCGAATCGAAAATACGAGCGCCTTATAAAACCAGCTGGGAATAACAGTGCGCCTGCCCTTCATGAGAGCCTTATAGCCAATCCTGGCCACTTTGTCGGCCTCCTGTGGAAACATTCCCTCCAGCCGCGTTCCGGCAGCTTCTGAACGCTTGAAGAATTCTGTCCTTACCGGTCCCGGGCACAAAACCGTCACCGTGACTCCCGAACCGTCAACCTCCTCGGCAATGGCCTCTGAAAGATGAATCACGTACGCCTTGCTGGCATAGTAGGTCGCGCAGTAGGGACCAGCCACGAAACCGGCACTGGAGGCAACATTGAGAATTTTGCCCGAGCCACGCTCAATCATTTCCGGCAGAAACAGACGGGTCAGTTTTGTGAGCGCGGTTATATTGACCTCGATCATGTCATACAACCTTTGCGGCTCAGTCTCCTGAAACCGTCCCCATTGCCCGAATCCCGCATTGTTCACCAGGATATCGATTCTGATATCATCCGCCTTCAAGCTGTCATAGATCTTCTGAGGCGAACCAGGTTGTGCGAGATCGAAGGGAAGGATCCTGACCTTATTGGCATACCTGCCCTGAATCTCGACTTCCAGTTTTTTCATGCGGGCCTCGTCGCGCGCAACCATTACAATATCATAGCCGTCCCTTGCAAAGAGCCTGCAAAACTCTCTTCCGATGCCTGATGACGCTCCGGTTACAAGCACGGTAGGGCTTTTGCTTTCTTCCGGCGCCATAATTTGTCTCCTTTGTAAAGTTAATCCTGCGGAAATTAAATATAAGTTTGAATTATTGGAATTCAATTTAAAACCGTTTAGAATTTTCCGGAGCAGTTCAAAATGAACGCCATGAGCCGAGTTTTGTTTTAAACTGCTTGACGCTTTTACAGAATTGGGGTAGTTTATGGTAATAATCAAAGGGAAGGAGCGGAATTGGAAAAGGAAATTCTGGTCGGGCTGGCATCCATAATAGTACTGGGAATTCTGGCACAATGGCTGGCCTGGCGCCTGCATCTCCCCGCCATCTTACTGCTCCTGATCGCCGGCTTTGTTGCCGGACCCGCAACCGGCATACTGGATCCCGATCATGTTTTTGGAGATCTGCTTTTCCCGCTGGTTTCTATCTCTGTAGCTATAATTCTGTTTGAGGGGGGCCTGAGCCTGCGGATTGACGAGCTCAAGCGGGTAGGGCATGTTGTCCGTAACCTGACCACAGTGGGAATCATCATAACCTGGTTTTTGGGGGGAATGGGCGCACATTACATAGTGGGAATAGAGTTGGGCCCGTCCATGCTTCTGGGCGCTTTGCTGGTTGTGAGCGGCCCGACCGTAATTATCCCCCTCCTGCGCCAGGTTCGCCCCAAGGGTAATGTCGGCTCGATTGTCAAGTGGGAGGGCATAGTCAATGATCCCATTGGCGCCATCCTGGCCGTCCTGGTTTTTGAAGTAATCGTATCCGGTTCTGCCGGTGAGGGAACTGCCGCGGTCATCTTCAGCGCTCTGAAGGCCGCATTTTTCGGAGGATTGTTCGGATTGGCCGGCGCCGCTGCAATCGTCATTCTCCTGAGAAAATATCTGGTGCCGGACTTCCTGCAGAATCCGATTTCGCTTATGCTTGTGGTGATAGTCTTCGTAGCCGCCAATGTGCTCCAGACAGAATCCGGACTTCTGGCAGTTACAGTTATGGGGGTGGCTCTGACAAATCAGCGCTTTGTTTCCATCAAGCATATCTACGAGTTTAAGGAGAACCTGAGGGTGCTTCTCATATCGAGCCTTTTCATAATACTGGCCGCCCGTCTTCCCATGACCGACATAGGCCTGGCGAATCTGCAGTCGTGGATTTTTGTGCTTTATCTTATAATCATTGTACGTCCCGCCATGGTATTTCTTGCAACAATCGGTCAGAAAATCGGGATTCGAGAGAAGTTGTTTGTATCTTGGATGGCACCGCGCGGGATTGTTGCGGCTTCTGTAATCTCGGTTTTTGCTATCAGGCTGGGGGAGTTGGGCTTTCAAAATTATGAATCTCTGGTACCGTTGACATTTCAGGTTATTATAGGCACAGTTGCGATTTACGGCCTGACCGCTAACCTGGCGGCTCGTGTGCTCAAGGTTTCCAGCAAGTCTCCGCAGGGTGTGCTATTTGCAGGCGCATCGCCATGGGTGCAGGAAATTGCCGAGATGCTTCATAAGCAGGGCTTTAACATTATTATGGTGGACTCAAACTGGAGCAATATAAAGGCTGCCAGAAAAAAAGGACTGAGATCATATTATTCCGATATACTCTCGGAAAATCTGCTGAGCGATATCGATCTGGATGGTATCGGACGGCTGCTGGCCATGACACCCAATGACGAGGTCAATTCACTGGCGGCTCTGCACTTTGAGGATACCTTCGATAAACAGGAAGTTTATCAGCTTCCGCCCCAGGGCAAAGTCGATTCTGCCCAGAAGGCCGATTATCCAAAACATCTGAGAGGACGATTTTTGTTCAGCGAGGATGCCACCTATCAATATATGACCTCGCGCTTCTTTACCGGGGCGATCGTCAAAAAAACCTCCATCACCGAGGAATTCGATATCGACTCATTCAATTCAATCTATAACTACTCGGCCCTGCCGATGTTTGTTATACAGGAGTCAGGGAAACTGACAGTTTGTACCGCCGAGGATGAAATCGAATTCAAACCCGGACAAATTCTGATCAGCATGGTCGATCCCAGAGAGAAGGACGGGCGCAATACAAAGAGCCGTAAAACTCCGGAAGATGAGCCGGAGACCGAATCCTGATTCAAGCGGGTAGATTTGACGATGATTGATTTTCCAGTCAGCGGAATAGAGACATACTGGTGGCTGCCGATATTGGTGGCATTTTTAATCTCGCTTTTGACATCTATGGGAGGAATCTCGGGCGCCTTCATGATCCTCCCCTTCCAGGTCAGTGTGCTCGGATTTACCTCACCCGGCGTGACCCCGACCAATCTGATTTTTAATATAATTGCCATTCCTTCAGGTATTTACCGGTATTTCCGTGAGAAGCGCATGGTCTGGCCCCTGGCCCTGATCATTGTAATCGGCACTCTTCCGGGACTGTTTCTGGGAGTAATCATCAGGATCAAATACCTCCCGGACCCATCAGCTTTTAAGTTTTTTGCCGGTTTTGTGCTTCTGTTTATCGGCCTGAGGTTGATCTTTGATATCGTCCGCGATAAGGAAAAAGTGCTCTCTCCTGTCAAATCAGGCGCCAAAGATCACCCCGGATTCAGCGTCACCGGTCTGAAGTACGATATTAAAAGAATCAGCTATGACTTTAACGGCAGAAATTATCAGGTCTCCACTCCTGCCCTCTTCGCACTCAGCCTGATTGTGGGCGTAATCGGGGGAATCTACGGAGTCGGCGGGGGTGCATTCATTGCGCCATTTCTGGTTTCTGTCTTCGGCCTGCCGGTCTATACGATAGCCGGGGCTGCACTGACTGGAACCTTCCTGACCTCTGTTGCGGGAGTCATCTTTTATATCCTGATCGCCCCCTATTATTCAGATACCGGCCTGATAATTCGCCCCGACTGGCTTCTGGGCCTGATGTTCGGAATCGGCGGAGCTATAGGAATGTATGCTGGAGCGCGGATTCAAAGATACATGCCGGCCCGGATTATAAAGGCGATATTGACAATCTGTGTGCTACTGATAGCTGCCAAATATATAATTGACTTTTTCTAAGATATAAATCTAAGAACGATTATAATTGACAGAATCACTAATGATTTTATATTGCGGCATGAGCCTGGCGAAAACAACTCTGATCATACTCCTGACTCTGGCAGTCTTCTCCGGCATCTGGGCCCAGGAACCGGAACCAGTCGATACCTTCAGCAATGACCCCGCCAGGGAGATAATTTCCGAAACACAGGAAGAGGATTCATCTGAGCCAAGAGGCTCCCAACAGGAGGAATCCAAAAATACAGGGCCTCCCGGATTCTGGGATTTTCTGCTCACCTATAAATATCTATTCTTCGCGGTTTTTATGATTATCGGCCTGGTTTTGCTGCTCTCCAAAAAGCTCAATAAATGGGTCAGGGTCGGAGTTCTGCTGGTTGCTTTCATCATCTACGGACTTGATTATTTCATTCCCCTGCATCCCAGCCCGATGTGTGCGGTCACCAATCTTTTTATGTTCAAGTTCACAATGGGCAAGTTCTTCCCCGCATTTCTGGTATTATTCCTGGCGATGATTATACCCAGCCTCTTCGGGCGCAAGCTGTTCTGCGGATGGGTTTGCCCGCTGGGAGCTTATCAAGAGGTTATCAATAAGATACCGCATAAATTCAAATGGAAAAATTTCAATTTCGCGATCTTCAATACGGTGCGTTTCTCCTTATTGATTCTGTTTATACTCACGTTTTTTGCAGTGAAAGATCATGTTGCCTATCTGGCTGAAAATGTGGGCGCAGACACCTCCAGCGGAATCTGGACCGCTTTTTCAGCTTATACTGTTTATCAACCTATAAATTTCTTTGAGCTCCTGCACTGGAATATCGATACGATTTTCCTGATCATGATGCCAATTTTGGTCATTGCCAGCCTGATAATCTACCGTCCCTTCTGCTACCTGATCTGCCCGATTGGTGCGCTCACATGGCTGTGTGAGAAGATCGCTCCCGGACGGGTGCGGGTAGATCACAATAAGTGCACGCTGTGCGGAAACTGCGAGGAACAGGCCCCATGTCCTACCATCAAGCCCATGCTGGAGGAAAATAGCAGGGTTCTACCGGACTGTACATCCTGCGGAGACTGCCTGGGATCCTGCGAAGAAGATGCAATCAAATTCAGTTTTAAGCGCTAATTTAAAAAAATCAGGTTATCAAATAACCTGAATTACCTTGCATATTGTTAGAAATCTGTTAGTTTATATTTATAACGGATACCGGGACCTTTACCTGCGAGTGTGCGCAGAGCAGCAAGAATAATATACATTTCGCAATTTTACTGCAATCGGAGGAAAATTATGTTTAAGCTAAACCGGAGAGAAAAACCGTCCGGCATGATTGCTTTTTGGGCGTTTTTCTGGCTGATGTTCCTCGCTCTCAGCCTGTGCGCTGAGGATGTGGGGTTCTGGCCCCCAGGGCAGAAATCTTCGGATTATTCCAGCTCCCCAATTTGGACCTACGGGGGAGATCTTCCTGTCGGGCATATCGAGGTTGCTGACCTCAACGGGGACAATCTTAAGGATATCATAGCTGCAGAATATAACCCCGACAACTATAGCGACTCAGCGCTGGTCTATGCCCTGGATGGTTTTACCGGAGATACGCTGTGGACATTCTGGTTCGATGATGGCGTCAGAGTGCTTATTAGTGGCGATATCAATCTGGACAATGTGCCGGACATTATCGGAGGTGCAGCCCTGGGTATCGATATAGCCGTGGATGGCCATGTTCGCGCTATTGACGGCGCTACCGGCGATGAGATCTGGAGTTTTGCAACAGGAGGTTCAATCACGGACCTTGCCATCGGAAACTTCAATAACAGCGGTAATCTGGATGTGGCTGTGGTCGGCTATGACGACTATGTCTATGCTGTCGACGGCTCGACCGGAGATGATATCTGGAGCAGATATCTGACATCGGTTTATATCAATGCCGTGGCGGTTGGAGACGTCAACGAGGACGGCATAGATGATGTCGGCTACGCCCACGAGAAGCTGACCGGTTTTGATAATTATATGGGAGTGCTGAACGGCGTGGACGGTTCTGTGATCTGGGAGCAAATCAACACCTATTTCGGAACGGATTTGCTGATCGACGATATCGATGATGACGGCCTCCTGGAAGCAGTTTTTGGTTTGCATTTCGATGATGATCATGGCGAGATCCAGGTTCGTAATGCCCTGACAGGGGGACTTGAATGGAGCTATGATTTCGGGCCTATGAACAGCACCTATGGCGAATTTTACCTGAATTCAATCGATATCGATGATGATAAGGATAAGGATCTGATAGTCGGAAATTATGCGGCCCAGAAGAAACTCTATATATTTGATGGGGATAATAATATTCCCGCTGTGGTTTCACCCGAGGTGCCGAGCTATATTTACCAGACTGCGGCCGGTGATGTCGATAATGATGGTTTCCTGGATATTATTGCGGCTTCTTCTGACAGGGTGCAGATCTTCAATTCCGCCACAGGTAATTTAATGTGGTACTTTGGCGTAAACGGAAACATCAATGACGTTGCCTGCGCCGATTTTGACGGCGATCTCTGGACAGACATAGCCGCCGGAGGGGGAGCCAATTTCAGTCCCAGCCCGCTTCAGACTGTCTGGGCTCTGAAAACAATTCAGACCCCGCTATTATGGCAGTACAATTTCGGGCGCTACGGTAACGCCCTTACAGTGGTCGATCTCGATCAGGACGGCCATGACGATGTGGTCACGGTTGCCTCGCTGGACGACAGAGCCACCGCCATCGACGGCAAGACCGGGAATAGCATTCTCTGGAGCTGGACCGGTACCGAAAATCTCTACGCTGTCACACACGGAGATTTTGATAATGACGGAGATCAGGATATCGCCGTAGCCGGATATGACCAGACGGTTACCGCCTTAGACGGTCTGAGCGGAGAAGTGCTCTGGCAGTTTACCACACCGACAGCGCAGATATACCGTTCCTGCCTGGTCTCGACTGACTTGAATGGCGATGGGGCCGATGATGTGATTGCAGGATCGGATGACAGCTTTGTATATGCGATCAATGGCCTGAACGGGATGGAGCTCTGGAATTATCCGCCAGGCGACGCCCTGGAGGAGGTGGCGCTCGGTCAAATGAACGGTACCGGTCCGCTCGATGTGGTCTGCGGGTTGACCAATTCCATAACCGGGAGCCGGGTGGTTGTACTGGACGGGAGTGACGGTTCATGGCTCTGGCAATACAACTGCAATTACAGGGTGGAATATGTTGAGGTCTTCGATGTCAACGGTGATGAGGTTCCCGATGTGGCGGCAGGAGTGACCTATACTGATCCGACACTCTATATGCTCGACGGAGCCACCCATACGCCTCTCTGGACTATACCTGTGGATATCAATCCCAACAACTACGGTTTGGCGCATGGTGATGTCAATGGCGACAAAGACCCGGATGTTATCGTGGCCGGGACCTCGGCAACTAATAAGGTTTTTGTATACGATGGTCCCACCGGCGCGTTGCTCTGGGACTTCACGATCGGCGCCCCGGTCTTATGTGTCTTAGGATATGATGTCAATGGGGATGGTGATAAGGAAGTGATCGCCGGGGGCGACGATGATAAGATATATGTCATCGATGGTGACGGCACAGAAATGTTCAGCTACTATTGTGCGGAACGGGTCAAACATATCCAGGTTGGCGATATATCGGGTAATGGCGACCCTAATATCGCTTGTGTCACTTTCGGCTCTTCCGGTATCGCCTATGCCTTCAAGTCGCTGGTGCCCGAGCCCAATGTCCCGCCTTATACGCCCACATCGCCTGATCCCGAGGATGGTGCAATCGGGATTTCGGTTACAGCCTCGCTGAGCTGGGCGGGAGGCGATCCCAATGCCAATGATCAGGTGCATTACGATGTCTACTTCGGCACTGATGAACCGCTTCCGCTTGTGAGTGATGATCAGCTTGTGCCGTCCTATGATCCACCCGGTGATCTCGAATACGGTACCGAGTATTTGTGGCAAATTATTGCTTTTGATGAAGCCGAGGAATCGACCGCCGGCCCAATCTGGTCCTTCAAGACCGAATACGCAGTTATGTGTGGCGATTGTAACGACGATTTGAGCGTGAATGTTTCCGATGCTGTCTTTATCATAAACTATGTCTTTATTGGTGGAACCGCTCCCGATCCGCTCTGTGTCGGTGATACCAATGCTGACGGATCTGTAAATGTTTCCGATGCGGTAGCGATAATCAACTATGTTTTCGTCGGAGGGGATGCTCCTGATCCGAATTGTTGCGGGAAATAGGAGATTTTGTGGCAACAAAAAAGCCTCCCGGAATCGGATCCGGTGGGTTTGACATATTTCGACATTAATTTCCGTATTGAGGAGAATCTATTCATAGTGCTTGATTATCTGGCTAATTTGTTTAGATTGACTGAAAGCAACCAGAAAAGTTCTTACCTGCGAAGTACACGCAGTAAAATATATAAAGCAATTAAATCTTTGTGTTAACGCCATTTTTGGAGGATATTATGACTTTTGAAGATGCCTCAAAGGGAATAACCAAAACGAAGGTCTTCGGGGGCTTATTCATTTTTCTTCTCCTTGTCTCTCTTTTGGCAGCGGATTCTGCCGGCCTGTGGTCGGCCGACTCCAGGGCTTCTGATTATTCCAGCGAGCCAATCTGGACGTACGGCAGCGAATTCGCTGTAACTAACATCGAGCTGGCCGATTTAAACGGCGACAATATTGCCGACATAATCGGCGGGGAATACGACAATACCAATTACAGCGATTCATCGCGTGTGTATGCCCTCGATGGAGTTACCGGAGATACGATCTGGACATTCTGGTTCCAGGATGGTGTCAAAGCGCTGATCAGCGCCGATATAAACCTGGATAATATTCCCGATATTATCGGCGGCGGCGCTTACGGCACGGATATTCAGACCGATGGCCGTGTCAGGGCTATTGACGGCGCCACCGGAACTGAAATATGGAATTTCGGCACCGGAGCCTCGGTTATAGATCTCGCAGTTGGTGACTTCAATAACAGCGGTAATCTGGATGTGGCTGCGGTCGGCTTCGGCGATTATGTCTACGCCATTGACGGTTCCACCGGAGATTATATATGGCGAAAATATCTCGGGTCGATTTTCATCAATGCCGTGGCAACCGGGGACGTGAATGAAGATGGCATCGATGATGTTGCCTATACACATGAATATCTGGCCGGTTATGACAATTATCTGGGTATTGCAAACGGGTTGGATGGCTCCGAGATCTGGGAGGAAACGGCAGGCTATTTCGGTTCGGATCTGCTGATCGATGATATTGATGATGATGGCTTCTTGGAGCTTGTGGTCGGATTGCATTTTGACGATGATCATGGCGAGGTCCAGGTGCGCGATGGCCTCACCGGCACGATTGAATGGACTTATGATTTTGGAACTATGGATCATGTCAATGGAGCCTTCTATTTCACCTCGGTCGATATCGATGATGACAAGGATAAAGATCTGATTGTCGGAAATTACCTGGCCCAGCGAAAACTCTATATTTTTGACGGCGATAATAATGTCCCGGCAGTGGTTTCGCCCGAAGTCCCGCGATTTGTGTACAAGACAGCTGTGGGCGATGTCGATAATGACGGTTTCCCCGATATTGTTGCGGCGTCCTATGATCGGGTGCAGATTTTTAATGCGACCACCGGAAATCCGCTTTGGTATTTTGGCGTATCAGGCCGAATTTATGACGTGGGGTGCGCCGATTTTGACGGCGACCTGTGGACCGATATAGCCGCCGGAGGTTCTGCTCCGGGTCAGACTATCTGGGCGCTGAAGACTATCCAGACTCCGCTTCTGTGGGAGTATGATTTCGGCCAGTATGGTAACGCCCTGGCGGTGGTGGACCTCAACCAGGACGATCATGATGACGTGATTACAGTTGCATCGCTTGATGATAAGGCGACTGCGATTGACGGAAAGACCGGGGATGTGCTCCTGTGGTCATGGACCGGGACTCAGAATCTCTATGCTGTTACCTATGGTGACTATGATAATGACGGCGATCCGGATGTCGCGGTGGCAGGCGCTGATGATATGGTTACCGCCCTGGATGGATCGAGCGGCGATGTCATGTGGCAGTTCACAACGCCCGCAGATCAAATCTACCGCTCCTGCCTGGCCTCGGCGGATCTAAACGGTGACGGCGCGGATGATGTAATCGCCGGAACCGACGACAGCCATGTGTACGCTATCGACGGCACCAGCGGACTTGAAATCTGGAATTATCCCGCGGGCGCTGACCTTGAAGAGGTCGCTGTTGCTCAAATGAATGGAACCGGGCCTCTTGATGTTGTCTGTGGTCTTACCGGAGCGACCGGGGGCAGCAGAGTGGTTGTGATTGATGGCGCTGACGGCTCATTTATGTGGGAGTATATATGCGCGAACAAGGTTGAATATGTGGAAGTATTCGATGTCAACAATGACGATGTTCCCGATGTGGCTGCCGGAGTTTCATTCACTCCAAAAACGGTTTATATGATTGACGGTTTCACGCATGATACCATCTGGACTGCCGCTGTTGATCTCAACAGCAACGGATACGGCCTTAGTAGCGGCGATATTAATGGCGATAAGAATCCGGACGTCATTGTTGGCGGAAGTTCGACCACCAATGCGGTCTTTGCATATGACGGCCTTACCGGTGCGCTGATCTGGAGTTTTTCCGTTGGTGGTGAGGTCGAGGCCGTATATGGATTCGACATTGACGGCGATGGCGATGACGAAGCGATTGCCGGCGGCGGTGACAATAAGCTCTATACTATTGATAACGACGGGAGTGAGCTTTTCAGCTATAACTGTGCCGATGTTGTGAAACACATACAGGTCGGGGATATCTCGGCCAACACGGAGCCCAATATCGCCTGCCTGACATTTGGCTCATCCGGGATCGCTTATGCCTTCAAATCGCTGGTGCCCGAGCCCAATGTCCCGCCCTACGCACCGGCTTCGCCCGATCCGGCTGACGGCGCGACAGGAGTTCTGCTCAGCGCTTCATTGAGCTGGGTGGGCGGCGACCCCAACACCAATGACCAGGTGCATTATGATGTCTA
>DSEQ01000015.1 GCA_011056555.1 Candidatus Zixiibacteriota bacterium
CCTTGACAAGGTCGTCCAATCTGGTCACCTTAAGACCCCCGCCGAATTGAACTTCAGCCTCACTGCTATGCAGGACGGAAGTGGGCGCTGGGTCAATGTGGGTACCAATATGATCCTGGAGAAAAAAGCATCGCATACGGATAGAGAAGTTGCGATGATCGGAGGCGGGGCAGTAGTAGGCGGCATTATCGGCAAAATAATTGACAAGGAAGGAAGTACAGAAATTGGCGCCGTCGCCGGCGCTGCTGCTGGCACAGGTTTGGCTGCCGCAACCGGCAAGCGTGACATCTTCCATGCGGTGGGCACGGAAGTGGTCTTCTTTTCGAGTGAATCGACGCAGATCGCTTTGAGGTAAATGAAGCCAGGATCTAATAACCGCCGGCTCTGAAAAGAACTAAACTAATTAGTTAAGGAATGAAGAAAATGAAAAGAATCATCATGGCATCGCTGATAATGGGGTTGTTGTGTAGCGTCACAGCATTTGGAACTAACCGCCCGGTTGGATTACGTGGCATTGGACCGAGAGTTGGGTATACGATTAACCCCGATCAAGTCCATATTGGAGCCCATATCGATTTTGGTGACCTGACCGAGAATCTAATGATGCAGCCAAATCTGGAAATCGGGTTTGGCGACAATCTAACCACGATTGCACCCTCTTTTGAAGTTGATTATCGTTTCCGCTCAGACTGGGGTGTATGGACACCATATCTCGGTGGAGGAATTGGCCCGGTATTCTACTCGGCTAAGAACGGAGGCAGTACGTCTGACCTCGGTCTTTACCTCCAGTTCGGCATTGGGAAAGGAGGGTTGTGGCAGCAGGCAGGGCGTTTCTTTATAGAAGGAAAGCTCGGTCTGGCGGATGCACCCGATGCTAAACTAACCGTCGGTTGGACCTTTGGTAAATAGCAATCCAGAAGGCGCTGGGAGAAAGGGAATGTAGAAAGACTGAGCGGCCTGTTTAAGAGGTGTGGCGGTGCGAAGAGTGTAAATGACCAGGTGACTATCGAGGTATCTGGTTATGGATAGATTAAATTACCGAATCGCTTTTGGCTGATTGGCTGGTATGCATCAATCGGTGGCGATTCAATAATAACCTGAAAGGAATTTTATATGTTACTCACAATTGCAATAATTTTGCTGGCCCTGTGGGCGGTTGGCCTGCTGACGGGATATACGTTGGGCGGTCTCGTTCACGTTTTGATTGTTATCGCCATTGTGGCGGTAATATACAGATTGATTTCCGGCCGACGAATTGCATAAAGCGGCCGGCGTCGGATAAGGGACCTGTTTGAAGATGTTTAGCATCGTTGGCGTTACTCTAATCGTGTTCGGGGTAATTGCGCTGATCTATGTAGATATAACCTGCACCTCCGGCAAAAATAACGCCGCCAAAGGTTTAATTCAGGTCCAGGCCGATCAGCAAGGACATATCCCGCGATCAACGATCGCGGGCGCGGCGGAATCTTGCTCGCTTAAAGAGACATTGATCGTAACAATGTCATAGGTCTGGAGCAATGCACCAATGTGTGTGCCAGATCAAACAAATCATTTGAAATGAGATTAGGAGATAATAATTATGAAATCAAGACGAAAATTAATACGGTTCTTGAGGCAGCTTACCCTTTTCACTATAGTCGTGTTTGCGGCTGCCGCATTGTATGCACAAAATCCATACTGGCAAAGCCAGGCCGACCCCCAAATGGTCGTGGTACCGGTGCGTAGCGCACAAGAGATCGCCACTGATCTCGAAAATGCGAGGGTCACCCGACAACTTGCGATCCATCATAATATGCAAGCCGTTGAGCGTCTCAAGCAGATCGCCACTGCCATCGAAAGCCGAGAATCGTTGATCGACGATATCAAAGACCGCAAGGATAACGCCAAGGATAGCAAAGACAAGTCCGAGGAGAAATCACTGAAAATCGAAGAGAAGGCTAACAAACAGGGGATCGACCTGCTAAAGCGTCTTAAAGATCTTCGTGAGGCTGAAGTGGATTTAGCAGAGTCCGAGGAGGATCACGCGGACATGATGATTATGGTCCTCCAGCGCGAAAGCGACCTGCAGCAGAAACGATCCGAGTACAATTGGCCATCGATCGCCAATACGGGCGATCTGGCCAGGAATACCGCCTCTCGGGTTCTCAGGGAACTGGAAGTAGATCTTCTGGAATTACAGAAGAAGTTGGCGAGCGCAACTGAGAAGGTCGCATCAAAACAGAAAAAAGTTGTCGAGCAGCGCATGAAACTGCACAAGGCTCAGCTTAAGCTCGGTATGTAGCAAAGCCACGGTTTGCTCTGAAACCGTGAGACCCTGAAAGGTGCATGAAGGCTTCAAGGTCAACCGCGTGGCGGCCCCGCTCTGGAGGGAGCGCCACAGGATTAACCTGGAGGATAAGTATGAAAACTCGCATATCGCTTGCGGTGATTGCCTCAGTTGCAATTGCCGCCTTCGTCGCGCTTAACTGGAGTGCGATCATAAAGCCGACATCTATTTCCCTGGGAGTTATCGCAGTTCAGGCGCCTCTCGGCTTTCTGATGCCGGGGCTGTTGACAATGTTCACTCTGTTGTTCATGGTGTTTGTTATCTACCCAGTGGCATTGGGATTCTTAGGGGAGTATCATCAAACACAAGAGATAAAAGCCAGGAAAGAACTCTCGGATAGCGATGAAAGCGTGTATTCTACTGAATTGCGAGAGCTATTGGAATTTAAGAGACAGGCGGATCTTTACTCGGGCTTGGCTGAGACAATGTTTTTAAGGCTGGAGCAGCTTGATGGTGTTCTCCGCTCCGTCACAAAGGAGTTGGGACACACCTTCAGTGCACCTGTAGGATCAATACAATTTAAGAAAAATGAGGAAAAGTCATGGGTAAAAAAGACGATTACGAAAGAGAACTGCAGGCACGGCTTGACGAATTCAGCGCAGAGATCGAAAGGCTGAAGGAAAGGGCAGACAAGGCAGAGGCCGATGCACAACCCTGGCATCGCAAGCAGATTGAAGCGTTGCAGGAAAAGCACGGGTTGGCCAAAGAAAAACTTGATGAGCTTAGAGAATCCAGCGACGACGCATGGGAAGATATGAAGGTGGGTATTGCTACTGCATGGGATTCTGTTGGGAACGCCTTGAAGTCGGCCGCAAAGCGGTTTGAATAACAGCTGAGTTTTAAAGCCTAGAAATGCTAAGTGCGCAGGATTCGAGATACTTATCTGCGCGTGGCTCTACAGCCATCCAGTCCTAACATGGGTTGAAATGTGCCTACAGGTAAGTTTCACCTGACGCAGGATTTATCTACGGCGTTCTTGGTTCATATAATTGAAGCCGTAAACTAATGTTCGCCAATAAAAAAGCGGCCCCAATATCACTCTCCCCAAACTTTTGTACAATTTGTCTTTGATGTGCAGTCTGACTATGCGATTCTTGACGGAACGTATTGGAAGATATTAAGATAATGAAAATGGGGCAAGGAAAGCAATCTCATTCATCACGTCTGAAAATATAAATGGCCCATCCTAACAGTATCTCTGCCCCACTTGAGATAAATGTTCTTGTTCGACGCAACGCGGTTCATGAGTTCGGTTATGTCCGGATCGTTGGGATTCTGACGGGCGTATTCGTCGGCCGCCAACCACTGCAGGCCCTCGTATTGATCCCAGTCATTTTTGTCGCTAACAATGGTATAAACAAGTTGGAGCCCGTGTTTCTCTCCAACCTTGACATTATCGGCATGCGTCCCAAAGTCCTCCCTTTGACTGCCTGATGCATCGAGATATTCCTGTGATGGATCATGGAGCCAGAATGGCTCCCCTGAGACTACCAAGCCTCCCGGGACAACCCAGCTTTTCAATGTTTTTAGCGTTTCATTGTGGTCTTTGAATACCCAGCTGGCCCCAATGCAAGCGGCCAAATGCAGATTCTCAGGTTGTTCGGGCGTGAACCCGGCACCATCCATCTGCGTGAAATTGATGTTAGGCTTGGACAATCTACCAGCGGCTTTCTTTTTACAATCTTCAATGCAGTAGGGGGATATATCTACGCCGAGCCCTCTGACTTCATATTCCTCAGCCAGTCGAAACAGAAACTCTCCTTTGCCGCAGGCGATATCGACCACTCCGGCCCCTTTAGGGAGGTCCAGAAGTCTGACGAGGTGTACTAGTTTGGTCTCGCTTGTAGGATTGCAGACCAAATGCTTTTTATGTGTAATATCGTAGAACTTCCAAGTATCCAAAGTCACTCCGTATTTGTATTGAAATAGTAATTACCACATTAAGAACCATTTAGTCAATCGAAAAGTAACTCTAGAATAGGTACGGATTCGGCGGAGGCACTATAAGAGGTATTATGCCCATATACAAAAAACCCTTTGACATGCTCGCCAAAGGGTCTGAATTTCAATCTAAACCTGGTCTACAAGACGAGATGGTCAGCTGGCCTATCGAAGATGCGGCGTAAGGAAACATCCGCATCGAAAGAAATCCCCTCAATCAAGCAAATACAGAAACTCATTTCTCCGCCATCGAGAATTGCGAGATCGGGATAGATGTAATTGTCTATTTCAGTCAAAATGATCACAGACTGCTCAGTTATCACTTTTCTGTATACAGTACTCCAGAGGACATGGGCGCTCGTTCCGGTATATCTCTGCTGCGATCAAAACCGGCGGACATGCTGCAAATACAGTTTTCTCCGAAATCTCCATTAAGGTTTGGGTATTGACCCATTTAGGGACTATCCTGACGAAACAACCATCAAGTTGAATTGATCGGAACCGAGACTGTGTGATTTGTTATTTATTGTAAAATAAGGTCTTAGTACTAGTAACCATGATGCGCTTTAAACGCTTTTGAATTGGCAGATGACACGACACAGCGAAGGCTCGGGTTGAAAGTAAATTTAGGAATGCCTCTTTCTGTCCATCATTCTCTATACTATCCAGATATTTTCGCCCGACAAAACTCGAGACATTCGAGTCTTATTTCCCGCGATCAAGCCCCACAATACCTTTAGGCTTATTTCAAATGTCCATTCTTAAGACTTGATTTTACCGAAGATGAATGTATTTTTGTTAATAGATTGCAAAGAAAACCTGGAATTTTCGGGGGATACGTTGAAACCGGTTTATCTGCTAATGGCCTTAATCCAGATGCTGGGTGTTCCGACGGTTTCTGCCCAGTCAGAAAGACAGATCAAGATGGAATTTCCTCCTGATCAGATGCCGTATGTTCTGAAGCTGGAGGCATCATATACCCGCAACGGGTACATTCGCAATCTTCTGCCTGACATAGACAATGATGGCCAGCATGAATATGCCTACGCCTTCAGTGAACAGATCGACAAAGGTTACTACAGCAGTGCCATGGTCTGCTGTGAAGCCCCGAATACCCGCGAGACACTTTTTCAATATAACGGCCCCTATCTGAGCAGAAAAATCTGGCATACTTTCGCCAAAGATGTTGTGGGGGACGAGGGTGACGACCTGATTATGATCAAAACCAATGCTGACACTGTGATCGCGGAAATACTCACCCTTGATTCCAGCGGGGCGCTGGACACGATTATTTTTAAAGCCGTGGTGGCGGAAGACATGCCTCCGGATCAGAGCTGGCATGACCTGTTTGTATTCATGATCGGGGGGATCGATTTAAATGGCGATGGCGCGAGGGATCTGATTTACAGTCACAGTACCAAACCGGACAGCGCTTTTGAGAGAGGGATAACAGCCTATGATTTGAAGAATCAGGAAGCACTCTGGTTTTTTCCTTTGGCCGATATCACCGGTGATACGGGAACATGCCAGATCGTGGCCGGCCTCAAGGACACTCTTATTGTATTTGCCACTAAGGCCACCATGAACCCATATTACAGCAATGGCATGTTCAGCAGTGAATCCTACCTGCTCGCTGCTGACCTGAGGGGACATGAATTGTGGCGACGCACCCTGAGCGAAGATGGTTTTTATTATCCGATGATCGCAGTTCTGCAGAATCCTGAAAGGGGAAATAGGTGTGTATTTGCCCCGGTCAAAGTATCTGGTTCGGACTCGGCTGTATACTCACAATTGGTCAGCTTTGATCTGATAACCGGTGAGACAGTAGATACCAGCAGAACTTTTGCGGGCAGAATAGATGATCTTTTTCTTACGGATTCTCTTGCAGAAAATAATCCCCGGCTCGTCATCAGTGTTTTTGAAGGCGATCGGGCTCATATTATGGTGCTCGACAGAAAGCTCGCATGCTTGAGTTCCGTGACAAGCAATATTGCCGCTGTCCTGGCAATTACAGATCTTGACAGGAACGGCAATAAAGAGATCCTGGCAGGAATCGGTCCGGGCCTGATAGGGCTGTTTGACCTGGAATTAAACCTTATGGCATACACAGAGGACTATGTGATTGACCCCCGAATCTATCTATCCGACGATCAATTATATCTCATGTTCGACAAATCCGGAGAAGGCTGTAATTTCTACAGTTTAAAGCGGCAGAGCCTGCCGGTTCTATTTTTCAAGCGTTATAAATGGTGGCTGTCAGTGATTATAGGCGCGATCGCTGCGTTCTTGCTTTACAGATTAACTCGATGGATCCATGAATTGTATCAATCCTCTCTGGGACTTTCGTCACTGAGCAAGGTAGATGCTGCTATCTTTGTGCTGGACCGGAATAAAAGGGTAGTTTTCCATAACCGAAATTCGCTGGT
This sequence comes from Candidatus Zixiibacteriota bacterium, assembly GCA_011056555.1. Taxonomy (GTDB): domain Bacteria; phylum Zixibacteria; class MSB-5A5; order JAABVY01; family JAABVY01; genus JAABVY01. Next base: position 6,694 of record DSEQ01000015.1, read on the forward strand.
AAGAAAGTTGTGCGGCAATGAAAATAAAACGCATCGGCAATTTGATGCTATCGAGCTGGCACGTAATCCGGCCGTGGCCGAAGCCCTGGAGAAAGCCTATCAGGATCCGTTCTTGCCGGTCCAGATTCAGTTTAGCACAAAATCCTATGGACAGGAACAGAGGTTGGAACTGGTCATCTACCCCCATCTGGACAGCAAAAAACATTTCGTCGGCAAGATTGTCACCGTGGAGGATATAAGTGAGAAAATTAACTGGCAGCGCAAAGTTGTAATCGGGGAGGCGGCCCAGAGATGGATTCATAAGCTCAAGGGAAGTATGGCCACAGCACGAATAACGCTTGATAATATAAAAGAGGATCAGAGGCTGACCGAGATTATCAGGGAAAATCAGGTACTGTGCAAGTATCTGGAATCCGTTCACTCCAGGATAGCCGAGACCGGTGAAATCGCCGAAAAGGTGCTGCGGTTCACCAGTATAGCCAAGCCGGAATTGGTCAAAACAGATCTCAACCAGATAGTCTACCCGGTAATTCAACCATATTCAGAGCTGTCCAGCAAAAAGACTCAATTTCTGACAGAGCTCGACAAAAATATTCCCATCATAGAAATAGATCCTGACCAGATTGCCGAGGCGCTTGACAACCTGATAGCCAATTCGGTGGAGGCGGTTGGTCTGAATGGAACCATAAAAATTTCAACCGGCCTGGCAGAAGATTTGCATGACTCCATCCGAAGCAGGTGTGTCGAGATGACGGTTGTTGATGACGGTATCGGGATTCCCGAGGAGGATCTCGATAAGGTCTTTCTGCCCGGCTTCACCCGTTCCAGAAAAGGGACGGGCATCGGCCTGGCAATAGTGAAGGAAATTATAGAAAATCACAATGGCTCGATACTGGTTGAAAGCGGTCAGGGCAAAGGAAGCCGATTCGTTATCAGGCTTCCCATCAAAGGGAGTGAACATGAAAACGGATGAACAAAGTGCTGCAGGCAGGATTCTGATTGCCGATGATGATCCCAATTTTCTGGAGGCTTTCGGCCAGATGCTGGAGATGCGCGGGTACCAGACGGAGTCTGTAGTTAGCACTGCCCGGCTGCTGGAGGTTATTCAGAAAAAGGAATTTGATCTGGTTACGCTCGATCTGGAATGGGAGGTAGAAGGCAAAAGTGGCCTGGATATTTTTGACCAGGTCCGAAATTTAGATCCCCTTCTCCCGGTAATAATAATCACCGGGAAATCCTCAATACCTACCGCTATCGAAGCCACAAGAATGGGTGCATTTGATTACCTCGAAAAGATTTATGACCGCGAAAAAATCTTGGTGACAATAAAAAACGCCCTCGAGACCGGAAGGCTGAAACGCGAAAATCGTTATTACCTCGAGCAGATAAAAAAACGGTACAGCCTGATCGGACGCAGCCAGGCCATGCAGGCTGTCAAGGAGCAAATTAGACGCATCGGGCCATCCAACAGCGTCGTTCTGATTTCCGGAGAAAGCGGCACAGGCAAGGAGCTGGTGGCACGCCAGATACATCTCCACAGCCGCCGGCATGACAGGAAATTCGTTTCTGTCGACAGCGGCCTGATCTCCGATTCGCTGGCCGAAAGCGAATTGTTCGGATACCGTAAGGGCGCTTTTACAGGGGCTCTGAATGACCGCGATGGGCTGTTTGCCGAAGCCGAGGGAGGCACGTTGTTTCTGGATGAGATCTCAAATGCTTCTCTGAATCTGCAGGCCAAGCTCTTGCATGTCATCCAGGAACGAGAATACCGCCGGGTGGGTGACAGCGATTACCGTAAATGCGATGTGCGTCTCATATCAGCCTCCAACCAGAACCTTGAGGAGCTGATAGAGAAAGGCAAATTCAGAAAGGATCTCTATTATCGTCTCAAGGTAATCGAGCTTAAGCTGCCACCCTTGAGAGAACGGAAGGAGGACATTCCGTTTCTGGCGCATAATTTCATAAAAATTAAATCCGGCGAACTATCCGGAACCTCCCGGTCGCTCTCCCGGGAAGCGGTCAACTTCCTTATGGATTATGATTGGCCCGGCAATGTCCGCGAACTAGAGAATACCACCGAAAGACTCGTGGTGTTAGCTTCAGAGGATGAAATCACACTTGAGGAAGCAAAGTTGATCCTGGGTGATATCATAAATTGCGATAGCACATCTTCAAAATCATTGAATGATCTGACCCGCGATTTCCGCAGGAAATGCATTATCAAGGCCCTCAGCCTCTCGGGTGGCAGGGTTTCCAGGGCAGCCGAGATGCTTCAGGTTGACCGGACGCATCTATATCGTCTTATAGGCGAGTATCAATTAAAGAATCTCCTCAATCACTTCCAGTAATTGTTGTACACTTACCACAATGACCTCCCTTGGTTTCGCAATCTTGCAACAAAAGCGGATATCATCCCCGTAATCAAACCATATATATAGACAGGGCCGCCCACGAATCGCCCATTCGAAAAAATTGGCATCCCGTTTGCCTTAGAATCATTACGGCAATTGGAATTAGAAGAAAACAATTCAAATGGGAGGTCAAGTTATGAGAGAGTTCAGGTTAAGAACCGCACTGATAACAGCAATCATCATGACTGTTATGTCCGCTTCTTTTCTTACTGCGCAGCACCGTGCAAATATTAGTCTGGGTGGAGGGATGCATGTGCCTCTCGGCGACCTGGGAGATGAAAATCTGCTTCGCGGAAAAGCCGGACCGAGCATGTATCTCGGTTTTGACTATTTTATAATGAAGAGTTTGTCCCTGGGGCTTTTCTTCAGCGCAGACTTTTATAAGCCCAAAGACGGCATTGTGTACTTCTCCGACCAGGAGATCAGGTCGGATGGTGTCAATGTGGGGCAGTACGGTATCGCGGCCCGGTATTTTTTTAATATAGATGCCCGTTTGAGGCCATACGGCAAAGCGTGGTTCGGGGGCGCTTGGCTCAATATTGAATCTACAACTGGTTTCAGCGGAGGGCCGAGCGGCGGCGCTGCATGGGGCATCGGGGCAGGGATTCAATATGAATTTATTCGGCACATTGGAATTAATTGCGAACTGCTCTATAATTTCTATAACGATGATAATTTGAATATGCCTCGAGTTGGCCTTGGCATGACCCTGAGCTTTTTAATGTAGTGTGGAAAGCAGAGGAAAAAAATATGAAAACAAGAATGATTATAGTAATTGCTATCGGCCTTATTTCTCTTCTTATCAATCCGGCCGGGGCGGAATTGATGCCCGCCGTAAGCGTCGACTTGGGCAATGAACCTGATGCGGTAGATTTTATTAATGATAACCTCCTCTTATGCACTGATATTGACGGCCTGGTGAAGATTACCGCTAAGCTGGAGGCCTTCAGTCTGCCGGGCTGCGAGAGGCTATGGTTTAATGAATATCCCATCGGCAGCCAGGCCGATATCACCGGAATCAAGGATTTGCCTTATCATCTCTGGGCTGATGAAGATGCCGGTCTGCTGTTTGTCGGCAACGGTCCGCTGAACGCGGTAGACTGCAAGACCGGAGAATTGCTCTGGTCGGTAGATTATGATCAAACCGGGATGGTGTACGATGTCACTCCCTGCGGCGATTATCTCTTTGCCATGGGAACTAAAACCCGATCAAAATTCACCATAACATTTTCACAGGATTATGGCTCCGCCCTGGACCATATAAAAGACCCAATCCTGTACTGCCTTGACAAAAAAGACGGCACAATAAAATGGAAATATGAATATGACCCGCCCAGGAGAGCAACGAAAAAAAAGCACCGGGGATATTATATTGAAGAAAAAATCTCGCAGCCGTTTCCCGGTTTATATCTGCCAGAAGGAATGCTCCAGGAAAATAGCAATGTCGAGCAGGGGGGCATATACATTCTCGGCAAATATGTTTACTGCCTTGATCCATCCGATGGCTCCGAAGTCTGGGTTTATAAAAATGAGCCCTCGGGGGAGATCGCTTTTTCTGACAAATACCTTTATGTCGTTGCCGACAATAAACTCTGCTGTTTGGATCGTGCCAGCGGGCGGGAAGTATGGAAAAGCGATAAGAAGATCAAGGGAAGGCCCTTTTTGGCTGAATTGGCAGACTACGATGACCACGTCATTTACGCTTGCATCGATGGAAAAATGACCGCCATTGATTTTGAGCACGGTGAGCAAATATGGCGCTGCGACAAGAAAGAAATTGACTATCTGGGAGATATCGTATTAAGAGGAAATTTTCTCCTGGCTATTGATCCCGGCGGCTACGATGAAGACAAGGGTGAGCATACGGGCAAGTATAGAGTGGTCTGCCATGACCTCTCCAGCGGTGAAATGCTGTGGAAATATGATGATGCGGAAAATTTCCGCGACTGGAATATGTATAACGATACGCTGCTGCAGGTTATGGATAAGGATCGAATCAGGATATTCAATCTCAATATCCGGAAGAAGATCGGGGAAATCAAAGTTAAAGACTATTATAACTTTTATCCCCTCGAGGCCCAATTTATTGATGCGGGTGAAAAGGGTGTGATCTGCTATGGTTTTGACGGAAAGACCAAAATCTGGGAGGTCAAGGCCAGGCTTTCAAAAAGAGACTATTCCGAGTTCATAGAAGACCTGAATCTTGTAGTTTTTCCAACCAGGGATGAGGGAGTGCTGGGTATCTCTACCGCTGACGGTTCGGTCGTCTGGAAAACCATCGAGATCAAGGATCCAGTTTTGTACTATCGTCCCTCCTATGAATATTTTCTGGCTCTTGACAAGAAAACACTGCACCGTTTTGATCTGCAGTAAATAAGATAAATAATGATTTTTGAGCAAGAAGCGGACTGGTTGGTCTGCTTACTTTGAAACTGGAGAGACAAAATACTGCAAATATCAATACTTCAAACTTCACCCTAATCCCAGGGAGGATTACATGAAAAAAGTTTTCATGCTCACAATTATGTTGACCATTACCTTTATGGCAACGGACGCAATTCTGGCAGGCAATTCACTCGGATTGCTTGTATCCAATGCCTCATCTCTTGATATCGAAGAACAGGCGGCCTACGATTTTGCGGCCAGCCATGGTTTTACAGTTACAATCATTGATCCCTCAATTATTTCAGGCGATCCGTCTATCCTGAATAGTGTTGACGGTTTCTGGGCGGCAAACAATGCTGCTCCGGCAGGATTTAATCAACCAGTGGTTTCGGATGCCCTCAGGGCTCAGCTGGAAGGAGGCAAACGTATGCTTGTCTCCTGGTACGGTGTGTACCTGGTTTCATATATGGGGATAGCATCTGTCAACATGTCATCAAGCTGGTATCCTTCAGTAAGTGACCACATGTACTGGGTTGACAAGCGTATCGACCACCCGGTTTTTGAGAATGTGCCGGAATGGATTCCACCGACGATGCCTGATAATGCCTCGCAACTCCTGGCATACGTTACCCCGGGCTATGCCCCTGGAGGGCCATATATATCGGGTGGCCCCGCAACCATTCTGCAATATGCTCAGCTATGGGTTACTTATGGATGGTGCGGGCAGAGCTTCAATCCTGAGCTTCAGACGGAATACGGGATAACGGGCACCTGTGAGCGTGCTGTTCGGGTCGATTCTTTTGCCGAGTATCCGGTCGGTTCAGGGAGCGTATTCGCTAAATTCTGGTCTCTCACCGGCGGCAACAACTTCCATTACGGCGCGCTGGGCTACCAGCTCCTGGAAAATGCCCTGAACTATGTCTGCTCAGGTTTTGGGCCGCGTAACATCCTGTTATATACCACTCGCAATATGTATGGTAATGGAATCTTGAGAACCGACTTTGATGATGATCTGCCAGCGATACTTGCAACCGAAGGCTTTACTGTTACTGCTGAGGACCGGGGCAGCATGCCGGAACTGACCTCAGAAATTCTTTCCGAATATTCTCAGCTGTGGTTTGTTTCTGGTACCAATTCGCAAGTTCTAAGTGCGTCAGAGGTTCAGGCAATCCTCGATTTTCACGCCCATGGCAAGGGCCTGATGGTGATTTCCGACGGATGCGTTTACCAGGCCCCGGCCAACCAGATTTCGCCTTCATTGGGAGTAACGTTTGGCGGTTCATGCTGTGACTGCGATCATTGCGGCGGAAGTGTAGGATGCGCTATATCAACAGCCGCCTTTGTTCCCCATGAAATCTGGGATGGAGTCGGATCAATTCAAGCCAATCTGAATGAGGGGGATTTCACGGCATCCCCACCAGCTCAGGTAATTGCCGCTCATAACGGGATTAACATGGTAGCCGTTAGAGATGATACCGGAGGACGAGTAGCGTGGGATGCAACAATCTACCGATTCTACGATCATGATTCTTATACCGAAGTCAATATTCTGCAGGCCGATAATCCGCAATATGTTAAAAATCTGGCTATTTGGCTCGAGGGGAATACGGGAGACGGTTTTGCATCGATTCAGGGAATAGTTCAGGATTTTGATGTGGGCCTGCCCGGCATCACTCTCGACATCTACGCCACCGATGGCAACCTATGGCAGTCGGTAGTCACTGATGATACCGGACACTACCATATCGACAGCATCCCCAACGGCGATTACACCATTTCTGTCGTGACGCCGCTGGGATATCAGGCGGACCAGGAAACCAAAGAGTTCACGATAAATCATGTTCCTGTCACCGTCGATTTCACATTGACGCAACTCAATATCACGCCCGTTCCGCGAAGCCGGGCCTACTGGGCGCATCAGCTTTACAGGGCTCTAAGGAATAATCCCCAGGACTACACCATCGATGATTTCGCGAATTTTACGGCCCTGATTGATAAGCACTTTAATCAGAATCAGCTCAATCCGATTGATTTCTATAATGTATCTGAGCCAGCTACTCAGACCGACAGCATGAATGTGTTGATTGATCTTCTGCATATACGTCCGGCTGGTGACGACTGGCAGCCGACGCCGCAACGCCTGGCAAAAGCTCAACTGATGTCGCTCATGTTGAATGTGGTCTCAGGAAAGGTACATCAGGCCCAGATAATATCAGAGGATGGACGCACTGTCAGCCAGGCTATAACCTACTGCGACATGCTGGTAAACGATGAAATCGATCCACCTGATGACGGCGGCCCCGGCTGTGGCAGTGAATGGTGTGGATACCTCCGCGCCAGTTACATCCTGAACTTCTGTAACCTTGGTCTATTAGTACCTGAGGGAATGATACCTGAAGATGTAGTCAACATCGCATACAGGATTCATAATGAAGTCTCCTTACCGCAAGAGTACGAGCTTGCGCAGAACTTCCCGAATCCTTTCAATCCCGAAACCGAAATCAGCTATATCCTGCCAGAGGCGTCGCATGTGAAACTGGAAATCTTCAATATCATGGGCCAGAAAGTTATTAGCCTGGTTGATGAATTCCAGGATTCTGGTTCTTATACAGTCAGGTGGAATAGCATAGGCAGAGATGGCAGGACAGTTTCATCAGGTATATATTTCTACAGATTGACCACAGGGCAACTCATGCAGACACGCAAGATGGTGCTGATGAAATAGGTCATGAATGGAGCTGCACGCTTCCAAATCTGGGGCTAAAACAACCGGAAGCTGTGCAGGTAACAAAGCCGGCGATTCCAACATCGCCGGCTTCTATTTTTAATTGATATAAAGAATCGGGATCCCGAATCGACAGCATGAAGCATTCATAATTTATTAACTGTGGATGAGGTCTATTGGCTTAACATCTTCCGTTTAATTAACCGACCAATCATTGTTGGCATCTCCAATGTCATATAATGTTGTGGCACAAAACATAAGCGGCCCCAATGTCACTCTTCCCAAACTTCTGTGGCGTTCGTCTACAAGGTTAAAACAGGCAACTCAGTAGCAGGTGAAACTCGATGGAAGATTCTATATTGGCGTGATTAATCGGACATCCGGGCGTTGTAAACCGAACGAGAAATATGCCAAATATAAGTACCTGTTTGTTAGATCTATTCAGTAGACCGTTCACACATCATCTATATTCTCCATTTAGACTGGATAATTGCCCCTCCTTCTATCTTTTTTGATTTTGGGCGATAGTGGGCTACTTGACATTTCATAAAAATGTGTTATACTGGATAAAAATTGTCCTTAATCATGCTTCTTGCAGTGGTGGCTGCAGGATGAAATCACAGGAGATTTGTACTATGCGTTTTCTTCATTGCATCTTATGTCTTTTTACCACACTCGCGATCACAACCGGACCGGCAGTAGCTCAATCCGACAGCGGTTTTGTGGGGGGGTTCGGTTTGCCCGGAGTCGATGGCAAAATTAACTCAATTGCCTATATGTATTCGACCATTTATGTCGGTGGCAGTTTCGCTGTCGTGGGTGATGAGGGTCGCATCTTCAATCTTGCGGCCTATGACCGGGATACAAAAAGTTGGCATGCCATTGCCAATCGTGGACCATCGACGAGCATTGGTGAAATCCAGGTACTCGCAACCGGGTCTCTGGCAGGTGATCCTGTTCTCTACGTCGGCGGCGACTTTATAAATCTGGATGCCAACGATACACTCGATTACTTCGCGGTTTACAATATCGATGAGGAGCAATGGTCCCCTCTGGTGCCCGGAGGCGATAATATAAACGATGTCGTTCGCGAAATTTCGGTTTCTGCTGGCAGGCCAGTCTATATCGGCGGTGATTTCACGACAGCTGGCGAGCAATCGGCCGCGGCCTTTGCCTGGATCGATCTGGACCATATCGAAAATGGCTGGCAAACGCCTCCTGCTCAATTATCGCGTCAATTCTATGATCCCCAGGTATTTGTTATCAAACGAGGACTTATATTAAACAATACCGCAATTATGCTTGGCGGGAACTTCGATATGGCGGGAGACTCTGCCAGCAAGAACATCGCCATTTGGGATTGGGATAATGAAGAATGGATGCATATGCCCGAGGGTGGTGTTAACGGAACCGTTTACGATATCGAGAAGAACCATTATCTGAGCAGCTTTGATACAACGGTGATATATATTGCCGGTTATTTCTTTGGTGCCGCTGACTCCACGAACATGTATCGGGTCGGCCAGCTTACTATCGCCGTAGAAAGTCCCGGCGCTTCCATCAGCTATTGGAGTTCCTTCGGCAGCGGCTTTAATGCGCCAATGCACGATATCCGTAGCCTCAATGGCGAGTATTATATTGCTGGAGAGGGCGCGCATTTATTCAACCCCGAAGTACGATATTTTGCAAAATACGATACAACAACCAAGGACTGGGTCGATGTCGGATTCAATGGCACCGGACCGGTGTATACACTCAGTTCTTTCAGCTCTTCTATCCCGGGCGGTCCTGGCCTTTTCGTCGTCGGCGATTTTGAAAAAGGCGGCGGGCTGGTTGCCAACAGCCTTGTGATGTACAGCGACGATGGCGAGTTTTCCACCTTCGGCAAAGGAATCGGAAGCGGATATATCACCACTATGGAAGCGGATGATTCAGGTAATGTCTATGTCGGCGGATCATTCATCAGTGTCGGTCCCTATGAATCCCGTAATTTCGGCGTTATCACCGATACCGGATGGATTGCCTTCCCCAACGGACCCAATCAGCCGCCGTACGATATTGCCATCACTAATGACTCCGTTTTTGTCGCCGGCAATTTCACCTCAGTTGGAGGGAAAAACATCACCCGCATTGCCGTTTACCATGACGGAGAATGGTTCAGTGTGGGGAGTGAAACTTTCGACAGCCCGCCACAAGAACTGGATATCGGACCCGACGGCGCCTTGTATGCCGCAGGCAGCTTTTCGAGTCCGGCGACATATGTAGGCAAGTGGGAAAACAACACCTGGACCGATCTGGCGCCGCCCATTACAGGCGGCAGTCTGACGCCATCTGTTACAGAAATCGAATGGGTCGGCGACGACATGGTCATCGCCGGCCGATTTCAGAAAGTCAATGACAGTATCGCGCCGGGTGTAGCGATCCAGCGAGGATCATCAAGCTGGGAACCATTAACCGATACCCTCGATGCCGACAATTTCCCCGGTATTTCGAGCGGTTCCATACTGCATGATATGGCCGCGGATATTCGCGGCCGACTTTATCTGGCCGGAGAATTCAGCCCGAAAAACCTGTGGGTCAACATCGGAGGCGTCTGGGACTCGATAGATTACAATACCTGTTTCGGCATTCAGGCTCTTGAACTCGAAGGCTGCAATCTGTATGCGGGTGGTGAATTGCAATCAATCGACCCGAGTTGTGTTGGGGTCAATCTGATGCGTTACAATGGTCGCCTGTGGTATGATCTCGGCACGCTTTACGGCCTGGATATCGATGGAAATCCCGATTCGGGTGTGGCAGAGATAAATGACCTGGTAGTTGCGAACAATAAGCTCTACATCGGCGGCAGTTTTCAAATGGCCGGATCGCATCCATCGACCGGGCTCGCTGTCTACGAAGGCCTCCCGGCCAATGTCAGCGGACAAAGCGTTCAATTTGTGTCATTTAGCGACACCCTCGTTTATGGAGATGTAGCCGCGATAGACTTCTTGACTGAAGGAATTAATGAGCTACTCGTCGAATACAGTGTCGATTCAGGAAAAACCTGGAACATACTTCATGAGAAACACGATGCCCAGAAGACATTATACTGGATTGTTCCCGATACCAATGCCGCCCATTGCATGCTTCGGACAGCTAATCCCGATTTTACCTGCGATGTTGTCTACAGCCAGGAGTTCGCCATAAGCTCTGATCCCGATTTGATCGTGCAGCGCCTAACCCGTCAGATCACGCCATTTTATACCGAGCCATTTGTAATAGGGCGCCATAGCTGGTCATTCGGCAATAGTGCCAAAAATGTATGGCCTAAATCGGTATGGGAGGATTACAACTACGATATTTTCGCGGCCGCTCCCGACACAAATGCGTTTTTCCCGGATTGGTGGTTGTTCTGCGATGCCTATGGCGATGCGTTTTGCTATATGGATGTGGACACAACGATCCTAAGCCCCATTGCTGTGGGTAAATGGCTCGGCCATTTCGATGGTATCTGGGGTGGAAACTGCTACGGCTTCACGCACAGTGCCCTGCTGCGTTTTGCCGGCTATGGCCTGAATACCGGAGGCCCATTACCGGCTGATAACGTCGGTGATTATCCGCTCGATTCACTTTCCAGAAACATCGTCGGCAAATACTGGATCTATGGCACAGATGGCAAATACAATCGTATTCAGTATGATCGATGGTCCCTGGATCCGACAATCTCGCTTCTGGCTGTTCGAGACGGTTTTAATAGTGGTGATTTTGTCGGCCTGAATTTCTTTTGGAGAACCCTGGATAGTATTGATATCGAGGATACGCTGCTGTTTGTGCCGTCGACCATTGTCCGGATAGCCGGTCATTCGGTGCTTCCCTACAAAATCGCCAATGTCCCAGACACGGCGGGGATTATACACATGTACGTCTACGACAACAACAGACCCAACGACACCAACGCCATTATACGGATCAATAGCAACAACCTTACCTACAGATATGATCCAATGAAGGTGCAGGATACTACCTATGGCCTGCAGCCAACGCTGCCAATCGATGAGTACACCGGATATGTGCTTGATCCACTGAACGATAATGGCATGGCGTCACCGCCTGTGGCGGCCTTGAAATCACCGACCGAGAATCACAATACAGCAACAATCAAGACTTCAGGCTGGGAAGACATCCTCATTACCGATACAACGGGACAACGGGCCGGCTCACAAAATGGTGAAATTATTCTTGATGACTCCACCTTCGGTGTGATCATACAACCCGACCCGGAATATAATCGGCCCAATCCTCCGGGATATGCCGTCCCTGATGGCATCTACAATATCGAAATGACCAATTTCGGTCACGCCAATACCCGCTTGTATTGGGAAAGTGACTCCTCGATCTTCATGATGCGCCGAGACCAGGCCGACAGCAGCCAGACCGATCACGTGTTTCTCGACACCGGCTATGCGCTTGTAAGCCAAGATTTGCAAGACAAAACACTATCTCTGACATTGGTTGAAGATTACGGGGGTAGCGAGACGTTCTACCTCCTCGATGATGTGACTCTCCGTGCCGACGATTCACTGAAAGTGACCCCCACTTACGATACCAGCCTGGTGATTGAAAATTACGGCTCAGCCAAATCATACAATCTGCTGGTATGGCAGGCATCGGCGGACGCTTCTCAGTTTATTCAGGTGACCACACCAATCACGGTGGAATCGAACGTTACCCACAAATTGCAGCCCAACTGGGTTGATCTCGAAGGCGAACCGATTATGATTCTCATTGACGTCGATGGCGATGGCATTTACGATGACACGACCCTGGCAGATATCGTTACTGATATCGACGACGAAACGGGCTCTGCGCTGCCCGATGAATATGAACTCGGACAGAACTACCCCAATCCCTTCAATCCTTCGACGACCATACATTACTCTCTCCCGCGCACGAGTGATATCGTTCTCGAAGTCATTAATGCCCTGGGACAAAAAGTGCGTACGCTTGTTGATAAAAATCAACCGGCCGGCGAGTATTCAGTTGTCTGGGATGGCACTGGCGAAAATGGCAACCGGGTCGCATCGGGCATCTATTTCTATCGGCTGCGTACCGGGGATAGGACCAAAACAAGAAAAATGCTATTACTGAAATAGGCTGGAGGCTGGTCTCATATGATTCGAATATCGAAGGGTGACCCGATAATGCATAGCATTGTCGGGCACCTCCCCACTATTTCAATATAATCAACACGTCTACAATTGGCATTGTGATGTAAGGGCACAGCGCCTGGCCCTAAGCTTCCCCGTCAAGTAGACAGTTCAAAAGTAGAGTTTTCGGCGGTTTGATTTTTCCGGACGAGGGTTCGGAGCAGATCATCGCAGTCGAAATGGTGATGTCGCTCACTGCGGGTCATCACCCAGCCCAGGGTAAACGAGACGAGTTTAGAACTGTCATATGCGTAAACAAGCTGGCAGGATTCTGCCGGGCCTTAGTAGACGAGTTTCACAACTGGCATGACCAAGGGTTCGGACCAATAGCATCTTACAATTTTGGACAGGGAATTAGTTGAAAAAAGCGGCCCCAATATCACTCTCCCCAAACTCCGGTTGAGTTTGTATTCCGGATTGGGTTCAGCTACTCCAGCGTGAGCGGAACGCGTTGGAATACAATCTGTTAGCTCACTGAGGCGGGCGAATCCAGCAACCTCTGTTAAGGTTAGAAGGTTGAACAAAATGGGAGATGTTCGGCATAGATTGAAATAGCACATATTGATGTAACTCATTGTAAGGAATAGAAATGGACAAAAAATCAATCTACCCTCATTTTTGCGAAATTCACTGTCGTTTTTACCATATTGCCGGCACCGCAATCTTTGCCGAATCTGGCACAGACAGCAACAAGCCTGATGCTTTTTTCACGACCGGTTGAGGCTCTGCTTAAGGCAAGAACCGAACACTCGAGCCAGAAGACTCCTGATGACACAATAGGCCGCCGATTTCTATCCCCGTAGTACCCGCCTTCCAGTGTTCTACTTAGTAGTGTCAAATTCATTTGCAGACTTTTCATAGGCATCACCGAGAGCCTTATATGCATCCAAGAACCCTTTTTTCGTATGCTCCCAGGCATCGGTTGAACTGGTCTTCAGACTGCCGTACCAACTGGCCACCTCATTTCGTTGCGTACGCAGGGCTTTCAGGTTGGCACGCGCTTTTTCACGAGCGGCCGTGTCCATTTGATCCCAGTTATCGTCGATACGATTTTCCAGTGCATCGATACGCTCATCCAGATTATTTAAAGCCGTTTCAGCTCTCTGAATTGCTTCGTCCCGCTGATCGGCGGAATAGGACGCAATTGCTTGAATCAAATCCTGCGTTTCCTGTATGACATCCGTTATCGACGTTTTGTCTTCCGATATCGTCTTTTTATCTTCAGATGAATCTGTGCAGCCTGTCAGTGTAATGACGAGACTGGCAATTAACATGAACATTGAATAGTTCGTTTTTAGATAATTCATTTCCTATCTCCTGGTAATATTGAGGTTAAATGCCATTCAGAGCTAAATTATGTTTCCACTCTAAATGGCTAACCGCTGTGACGTAGAAGCCACCTGTTCATTCTCGGAGTTCAAGCGTCTTTGCCTTGGGATGAATTCTTCAACTTGTCGTCAAGATACCCAAGGCTGGCTGTTATGCTGTTTCCTGTATCCTCTATGATCTTGCTCAGAGACTGCTCAGCAGCTTCAATACGTGCCGTATTCGCTTCTCCTGTCGCATTCAGAGCCTTTGTCAAAGCCTCAAACTCCTGCCTCAGCATCTCCTGTAGAGCTGTTATCCGTGAGGCCTCAGCTTTATCCGCCAGTTCACGTTGTTCTTCCAGTTGTCGACTAAGCCGGTGAGACTCCATCAGCCAATTCGTTCGGAGAAGCAGTGCATACGCCACGACCAACAGCGTGAGCACAAGACTCACGCCAAGCAAGATAACGCCGAGGGGACCCTCGATTGAAAAGGCCACGAAAGAAAGCGGTGTGACCGTTGTAAGCACCTGCCAGTTGGCGGCAGTGAATACCAACAGGATTACGAATACAATAGCGATGATAACCAGTACGATTCTCACGATCTACTTCCTTTCAAAGGCACAGCATGCGGAATTACCACAACAGGTAGATCAGCACTATGTAATACCTTGGAACTGGTCTATTCTTCAAGTGGGACGTCCATGCTGGCACCCATCAGAATTAGTGCGAATTTACCGTCCTGTTCCACCGAAACAATGGTGTCTACGATGGAGCTGCGCTGGATTCGCGACTGAACACCGAGACCGCTGTCGGCGGCAGCTTCGGAGAATATATCAAACGCCTCCCGTGCATCCGGTTCGGGATGCGAATCCAAATACACCTGAACTACGACAATATCGGCTTGCAGATTGCGTGCAATCCGCACCACATACTCAACCGTCTGCCGAGCGGGCGTCGATCCTGCTGTCGGTACCAGAACTTTCATTCTACATCATGATTTCTCAATGCTGCTATTCGGAGTCTTAGCGTGACCACTGGCGGCAAGGTCGAAAACCCGGCCCAGGCAATCCAATTTCGTACTCACTAAAGCGCGTCTTTCAGAAGGGCCGGAGTTTCATCGAGCCTCGTCGATTTCAGGCTGTTCCTTGATTTGGTTTGGCTAACCCTTGAAGGCAGACTTTATGGTCTCCCATGCGGATTCAATACCATCCTTCATCGATTCCCAGGCATCGTCGCCCGCGTCAGAAAGTTCGGCCAACTTCGCTTTGCCTTCTTCGATCTTACCTTCCAGTACTTTGACTTGCTCTTTTAGCTTCAGCTGAGCATCAGCACTGGCCCCAGATGCCTGAGCTTTTTTTTCATCGAGCTTGGCCTGCCACTCATCCAGTTGAGCCTGCTTCTTTTGCTGGTACAGTTCTTTGTCACTCATGACATTCTCCTTGTTTGTATTTAGTTCTTTAGTGTAAACGATCACCTTGTTACTTCGCCGGCATTTTGTATCCCGAACCGAACATTTCCCTTCAAGCCTATCGACCCAGCTGAACTTTACTTCATGGCAGGGCCAGGTCTCTTGTAAGCTTCATAGGCCTTGCCGAGTTTCGCGTTATGGTGCGTGAGTTTCTCGCCAACGAGTTTGCGCAGGTCGGAAGTTTTCAGCCCATCTCTGTGCTTGACTCCTTCTGAGATTTCCCGTGACGTTTTCTCGTCGGCACCCGCACTCCTGATTGACTTTTCAATTTTCTTCTTCGAGAACTCTTCCTGCTTCTCTGAACGTTTCTTGGTGTTCATCATAATAAACTGTTTAAGGTTAGGACTGGTTCCAAAACTATCCTGTATATAATTTAAACGCACTTGGTGCAAAGTTCAATAGGTCAAAGGATGGTTTATGGATCTAGTCCGTAAGATATAGAGCAGGTGATATTTATAGGGTGCGGAACCGACTGGTTCGCATTGTCGACTACAGCCGATCTGTGGGAGCGGAAATCGGCGGAGTGGCAGGAGGAACTCGTCAAGATCCGGCAGCAACCCGCTGCGTTTGACAATACTTCAGCCGATTACTATCAAATGGGCGTCCGGATTTTGGAACTCGCCAACCGCGCGTATAGTCTGTATGTAGCCCAATCCAGGCATGAACAGCGCAGATTGCTAAATTCAATATTATCGAACTGCACGTTTTATCGCGGAACTCTTTGCCCCACATACAGAAAGCCCTTTGACATACTCGCCAAAGGGCTTCAAATTCAATCAAAGCGGGGTTGACGAGACTCGAACTCGCGGCCTCCTGCGTGACAGGCAGGCGTTCTAACCAAACTGAACTACAACCCCGTTTATAATTACATCTATCGTTTCAAAGAACAATTTTAAAGAAAAATTATTCCCGCCGTTCGCGGGTATCATAATTTATCTTTATACGCGATTTTGTCAACAGGTTTTTGTCACTAAAAAATTGAAGATAGAGCGGTGGAACCTCTGACCTTCCGGCTTTCGACGGACGCTCTAAACCAGTAGAACTATATTGCCCCAAATTTATGCAGAATAATATGGGCGATAGAGGAGTCGAACCTCTGACCTCCTGCTTGTAAGGCAGGCGCTCTAAACCAGCTGAGCTAATCGCCCGAATCTTATGATGATGCCTCGGTCTCAGGCGGACTCTGGGGCTCGGACTCAGACTGAGTCTCAGGCTCGGGCTCCTGTTTTCTACCCTTTACCAGTATCGCTATCGGTATCAACACACAATAGCCGACCACCAGGAGAACTGGGGCAATAGTAATATCACCCATCCAGAGGGCGATAAATCCCAGCACCAGAACCAGAATCGCCGCGCCAAAAAGAATATAATTTTTGCGGCCGAAGGGAAAATCTGCTATATCCTTCTGTTTACGGCCCGTTTTTCGAGGTTTCGCCTCGGCGCTTTTGGCCTTCACCTGTTTGGCTTTGACCTTGTATTTTTTCTTAGCCATAGATTCCCGAATTTAGGTTTTTTGCCCGAATTGTCAAGCTAAATCAATCAGTTCGAACTGCGCTGATGCTGACTAATATTACCCCGAAGGGGACAATTGTTCCTTGGAACTAAAACCCCGAATGGTAATTCCGGGGCCGGCTTAAACGTCAAAAATAGTCGCTATTATCCACCGTATATGCCGCAATCGGCGGCGTCACCGTACAAATATTTGCGCAGGGCGGGCTCGATTTCCGGCCACCACCCCGGCTTGGGCTCGCCGGTTTCAAATTCGCCGACAAATCTGATTCCGGAAATGGTCGATTTAAAATACCAGAAGTGGCTGTATATACAGCCGGCCGGGCAATCACCCCATGCCTCCCTGACCAGAAATGCAAGCTGTCCTTCGACAAGCCAGGGGTAGATATTTGACCAATCTCCTATCAGACCATTGGGCTCAGAATAAACTACGCCCGGCAGAGTCTCATATATATCACCGAGAAGAAAAGGATTGACCTGATCTTCAAAGATCAGCTTCGCCAATCCCAATTCGACATTTCTGATTAGCACCTCGGAAACACCGTATTGCTCATTTAGCTCATCCCATTCATGATAGTCCCCGGAAATCACCTCCTGCATAGCCTGCTGTGTAAATCCAAACAGAAGCTCTTTGGGAACTGCCGGGTATCTGAACTCCATATTTACATAGGGAAATGCATCGCCATACTCCTCCCGCAATTCCTCAAACTTTGCTTGAAGTGTTTGTGCCAGATCAACAGGATAAAACGGTTCGTCCGAAATCCAGATTGCCGCCAGCTTAGCCTCATCCGTAAGCTCCGGACTGTCACCACTGGAAGTCGGTAATTCTGATGTACAGGAAAAAATAAAGGCCACCAAAAATACAAGAATCGGAATTTTTCTTAATGCCATTCTTTCCTCCCTTCCGAGGGTATCTAATCCAGATTAGCATCTAGTATAAAAATAGTCTGTCGAGTCCATAAGTCAACTATAAATAGAGAGATAATATTTCATACAATCTTAAGACGGGCTGTGTGATAATCTGTTCAATCAGGAATAATTGCGATTTTTATCCATATATGGTTGGGGGCAAAAAAGTAGGAGAAGTCTGGGAGACTTCTCCTTGACCACACACCCGCAATGGACTGCTATCTATCAGGAGGGATACGCCTGATCCTGCATTTGTTTGACCGGCGCAGGAACCGGATTGGGAGGTATAAAAGCTTTTTTTATCTTATCTATAATATTTTTAATTATCTTTTTCATTCCCATTTCCTCTCGCTGTCACTTTATTAAATGCACGAGCAGGGGTAAAAGTTTCATAAATCTGGCAATAAAATCATTATTTTTTTGGTGCTGTTTTATTGCATTACAGATCAAGGGGTTACCGGCGCCAGATTGATGCACTAATAAGCAAGAATTTTATCGGGGGTCATATATTTAAGCTGAATTATGGCATTTGCTCAATTCGAGCGGAAGTGCTGGCGCTATTCCCGGAAATAAAGCAGAACCTCGGGAAGCATGTCGATCATGTCGGTCGGGATCATTCCCATCGAACCGATCTCATCACGACAGAAATCGCCCGCCATACCATGCAGATATGCCCCGCAGCAGGCAGCCTGAAGAGGGGAGAGGCCCTTGGCCAAAAGAGTGCCGATCAATCCTGTCAGCACATCCCCCGAACCGCCCTTGGCCATGCCGATATTGCCGGTCGGATTAAGATAGACCTGACCATTCGGTTCCGCTACAAATGTCGGCGCGCCTTTAAGCAAGACAACTTTCTCGAGTTGCTCTGCGGCCATTCTCGCATACTTAAGACGGTCAGCCACTATTTCTCTGAGGGGTACATCCAGCAGACGCGAAAGCTCTCCCGGATGCGGCGTCAATACGCAGGGGAACTCTGCTTCAATCAATGGCTGTGTGTCTCCCTCAAAGCAGTTCAGACCGTCGGCATCGATAACGGTTGGAAGCGTGATCCCCGACATCAGCCGCTTCACCAATTCTTTGGTTTCATGATGTGTTCCGATTCCCGGCCCCAATGCCACCGCATCGGCCCATTCGAAATACTGCTGAAATTCTCCCAGGCCCCGAAGAGCGAAGCATCGCTTCTTGCCGACTTCAGGAAGAGTCCTGGTCAGAGCTTCGGTGCATTTGATCTCGCAGATATCATTCAGGCTCTCGGGCACGCCCAGGAAACAGAGGCCTATGCCTGCCCGTGTGGCCGAGTTGGCAGCCATGCAGGCTGCGCCGGTGGAGCCCGCGGAACCCGCTATAATAAACAGCTTGCCAAGATCCCCTTTGTGGCCGCCTTCAGGATGATTGGGAAGCGATTCGTCGACAAAAGCTTCATCTATTAAGTTCAAATCAAGATTTTTTTCGTCAACGACATCTTCCGGAATACCGATATCGATCACGGTCAAATCACCCACATATTCAACGCCCGGGTGCAGGAATTGTCCTATCTTGGGTAGAGCCATGGTGGCGGTGAAGTTGGCCATGATGGCACTTCGAGAAACCTCGCCGGTAGAGACATCCAGCCCGCTGGGACAATCGACCGCGGCTATCGGGATATCACAGGAATTTATCTTATCGACTATCTTATCCATCGGAGACCGAATTTCGCCATGAAACCCGGTTCCGAAAATGGCATCGACTATCAGGTCGGTCTCCTCATCCAGATCGAGTTCTTCGGCAGAAGAGATTTCATGTATCGGCAGATCCATTTCTTGAGCGCGCTTAAGGTTGGTTGCGGCGTCGCCCTTGAGGTCGTCCTTCTTGCCGAGCAGATAGAACCTGACATCCGCGCCCCATTCCGCAAGATAACGTCCCACGACAAAACCGTCACCGCCATTATTTCCTTTACCGCAGATTACCGCCACACTCTTGGCAGTAACATCGTCATCAGAGATTTCATAAAGATACTCAGCAATACCGCGCCCGGCGTTCTCCATCAATTCCAGGCCGGGGATGCCGCGTCCCTCGATGGCGGCCTTGTCGATATCCTGCATCTGTTCTGCGGTTACTATCTTCATGCTGTTCAGAATATAAAAATAAGCTGTACTTGTCAATTTGATATTTGATGTTGTTTATTCTTGACCGTCATTTCAGTGCAGTTATTTTTAGAAAGACTTGGGTGCCCCGCCAAAGTGAATTAATAAATCTCACGCATTAACTTTCGGGAGTGCATTATGAATGCCAGGACGCTATTTGCAGCAGTTTTCGCAGCAATAACACTGTTATGTTTATCCTGTTCATCTGAACAACAGCAGACATCGGACATGGCCGGTTTTGAAAAGGCAGTCTACGAATTCTATGCCGCCATCGATGATGGCAGGGACTCGGCACGGGCGGAGATGTTTACTGAGGATGCTCTCATGCTCCCCAATCATTGGGATTACACGCGCGGCAAGGAAGCCATTACCCGCAGTATAACCGGCAGTCAGGGCTGGGTATTCAAACTTAAAGATCTGAAGCATCTGGATATGGGAGTGAGCGCAGATCTGGGCTATACTGTCAATGAATATTATTATACCTGGCATCCGGAGGGCCAGGAACCGCAATGGCACAAAACCAAAAACATTCATATCTGGAAGAAGCAGCCTGACGGTATCTGGAAACTGCATGCCGACCTCTGGAATTCAAGCGAGCCCCTCGCTCGGCCCGGGAGCAAAGAATAGCCTTTATTCAGCCCAGTTCCTTAAGCGGTCTGTACCGCTTGTGGAAAGCGGATTAAATTAGTCAGCAATTGGCATGCCTGGATTGAAAGAAAACTTTTATTGTCCTGAAATATTTTTCTTGTTTAGCATTCCGATAAGGATTAATTTTGATTATGCAAATTTTAAAAAGGAGGAATTAGTGAACAGAGCGCTCGTCTTTGTTATGGTACTCGCTGTTGGAGTTGTGTTTCTTATTGCCCAGGGCCAGCACAATGAAAGCGAAATCGCTTCTGAGGCATCAGCCATGCTGCCTTATGCACTGGACAGCCTTTACCCGCCAGTAGCAAAATCCCCGGTTTATCTGGAGGAGATGGTCAGCCTGTCAAATTCGTTTGCAGCTATCATGATTGATTTTCAGGCCAATGACAACGCCAATGCCATGAAACACTTTGAGGAGTTCAAGGCCAAATATGAGAAGTGTTCAGAGCTTGTGCCAGAATGGAAAAACAAGTACTCAACGGAGCATGTCAATGCTCTTGGTGAGGCACTTAAATCAGGCACTCCGGAGGCCGTCATGAGGTCCTACGAGCTGGTTGGTGCAAACTGCCACAGCTGCCATCTGCAGTACATGTCAGATGTACAATATAAATACCACTGGCCTGATTTTGCCGATTTTATCATAACTGATCCAATCCTGAAAAAGGATCTTTCCTATGCCCGGTTCATGATGTTTATCGTCACCAGTATGATTGGTATCGAAGTGGATCTGCAGGAGGGACAGATAGAGAATGCAAGAAATCATCTATCCCGGTTCGCCTCAAGATTTGAGACGCTGACTGAGAGCTGCGAGTTGTGCCATGCAGACCAGAGACACCACTTTGTCGATAACTCCATGCAGGAAGTCCTGTTGAGTTTGCAGGAGGCATTTGAAGCGGAGCCGATAGACATCCAGCTTTTGAGAACATCACTGCAGACTCTCGGCACGGAAAGCTGCTATAAATGTCATCTCGTACACATCCCTCCGACCTATGCCAAGGCGCGCTGGAGACCCGCAGGACCTCATTAATAGACCCTGGTCAGCCCTCCCGGGTTGACTCACAGCTGTAACCAGCCACAACCTGGATTAGTTAAATTTGCTTGACTAATCCAATTTCGATGGTTTTCTTGTAGATACACACCCGGGGCAGAAGCACCTGCGACAAGCATTACTTAAACGGTGGATCTATAACTGCTATTTATACTTTGGAGGTATATCATGCAAACCACAAGGCTTGTATTATTGATTGCAGTCTTGATGCTTTTTATTCACGTGATTGCGTTATCCGAAGTCCCGAATATGTTCAACTACCAGGGACGCCTCCTGGATGATGCGGGAAACCCGCTTAACGGAACGGTGCGTCTAGACTTTGGTATATATGCCGACACGGGCGGCACGACCCAGTTATGGGTAGAGACGCATACGTCGGTCCCGGTTACAGACGGCCTGTTCAAGGTTCAGTTGGGATCGGCCACAACTTTGCCGAATTCAGTGTTTGACGGTTCGCTTCGATATT
Source organism: Candidatus Zixiibacteriota bacterium (assembly GCA_011056555.1). Taxonomy (GTDB): domain Bacteria; phylum Zixibacteria; class MSB-5A5; order JAABVY01; family JAABVY01; genus JAABVY01. Next base: position 28,873 of record DSEQ01000015.1, read on the forward strand.
TGGGAATAAGAGTGAATTCAGGTACGATGCTGCGTCCATTAACACCCATAGTCGCTTCACCCTATTCATTTCGAGCGCTGCATGCTGATACAGCAGCCTATGCCATGAGTGCGCCGGGCGGTGTTGACGGCTGGTCTCAGTCGGGCAACTATGTCTATCTGGCTGATATTGGCGACTCGGTTGGTATCGGCACGATCAGTCCCGGTTCGCCTCTGGAGGTACAGGGTGCCAGGACTGCGATAGTCGGGCAATCGACGGGCAGCGGTATTATGGCGGGTGCGATTACGGGATTGAATACTGGTAGTGGTCATGGAGTAATGGGAATAAGCAGTGACGGGCCGGGTGTTTATGGATTGAGCACGAACGGGCCGGGTGTTCATGGTTTCAGTTCGAGCGGTTTTGGTGGATACTTTGATGCTCCCAAGCATTATTTTACAGCTAATGTCGGAATCGGCACTACCGAGCCGGAGTATCCCCTTGATGTGCATTCCAGTGCGGTTTCAGTGAGAGGCTATACTACCGGAGGGCCGGGGACATCAGGCATCTATGGTCGAGCTGAAAATAATGCCTATGGTGTGATGGGCACCAGCAGCAGCGGCCGCGGCGTATACGGCGCCAGCACGACCGGATTCGGCGGTTATTTTATGGGGCCCAAACATTATTTAAATGGTCTGACCGGATTCGCGACTGAGGAGCCGACCCATCGGGTTACTGTCAATGGGGCTATAGGAATACAGCAGAGCGGGACAACCAAATACCATCTCAATTACTACAACAATGGTTTTAATATTTCCGAGACAAATGTTGCCGACTATCGTTTGTACATAAAAGAAGGCGGTAATGTCGGTATCGGTACCAGCAACCCGACTCAGAAGCTATATGTCAACGGCAATGCCCATGTTGCGGGGACCTTCCATGCAGATGCATTTGAAGCCAACGCCATCGGCAAGGAGAATATTATCGATGAAGTTGGACTTGCCCATGCCTCCAATTCAGGCTCTTCTTCTTTGACAACGAGTTATGCAGCTTATCTGACCAAGCAAATAACCGTTCCCACTGCAGGATATATTCTGGCAATCGGGTGCGCACATTTCATGTTTGATCACGGGGTCAGTGGAAGCAGCGGCGGCTATCTTGCGTTCTCGGATCTTCCCGATAATATTAACGGAGGCATCAATCAGCTGTTTATGCTTGGGCACAGTGTCTCGGCCGGGTATTACCGTGTTTCAATTCCCTGCCAACGCCTTTTCTATGTTTCAGGTGCAGGAACATACAGCTTCTATGTAATCGCAAAGAGAGAGGCGGACAATTCGGCAAGTATTGCAGCTCCACAGATGGCCCTGTTGTTTATCCCGACCGCTTACGGCAGCAAGGATGGAGTGCTTTCTATCGACCCGGAAGACGACATCTACACGTTCTCGGGGAGACAGGAGCTGGAGGAGAAACTCACTGGTGCCAGCCAATTGGAGGAACCTGTTGCCGGATCGTCGGCCGAAGGTGACAATGGTGCTCTGATTAAACAGGTCAAATCGCTGACAGCAGAAATCGAAGTATTAAAAAGCCGGATGGAGGCTTACGAAGGCCATTAGAATAATTCTTATGGGTTACGCCTCTTCCAGCGCAAGCTACTCGGCACTTTGGGGGATTTCAAGGATTACACTGCGCATTGGTCCTTATGCGCACGCCTGGGTGCCTTTGTATATCCATTAATCTATTTTTGCTTGACCAATCCAGTTTTTATTGTTTTTTACAGATGCACACCGGGTCATAAACACCTGCGACAAGCGTAAATGAGATGGTAGATACATAACAGCTATTTATAATCAGGAGGTTTAGCATGAAAGCCGCAAAAGTCTTTCTAACCATTGCTGTTTTTGTTTTTGTAGTCTTTGTAAGTCTGATTGCCGACGTCCCACATTTTTTTAACTATCAGGGGCGTCTTATGGATGATGCCGGCAATCCCCTGAACGCTACTGTTGAGCTAGATTTCGGCATATATACCGGAGAATCCGGAACCGGTCTGCTCTGGCAAGAGGTACATCCATCAGTTTCTGTAGTTGATGGTCTCTTTAATGTCTATCTCGGGACGGGCAATATGCTTCCTGATTCCTTATTCGATGGGTCGGTTCTATGGCTGGGAATAAAGGTCAATGATGGTCCGATCATGCAGCCCCTCACGCCTTTTGTCGCATCACCCTATTCGTTCCGCGCTATTCATGCTGACACGGCTGCATATGCCTTGGATGCGCCGGCCGGATCGAGCGTATGGTCGCAGTCCGGGAATTATGTCAGACTTCCGGATGTCGGCGATTCAGTGGGTATAGGCGTGCTCAATCCGGTCGAGAAATTGCATGTAGGAGGCAACATTCTATTAGGCTCTTATGGCGATATCAGGTTCAGCCCGGATAACACGAGAATAAACTGTGAGTCAAACGATCTGCAGATAAAAGCGCAGACCGATCTTTATCTTGAGCCTTACGATGATCTGTACATCAGAAGGCGGGATGGCGGTTCATCCTGGGCTCATTTTGACAACAGTACTCAGAGGCTTGGAATCGGTGTGCTTGATCCGCCCTACAAGCTTACTGTGAATGGTGATATCTCTATTGCCAGCGGTGGTGAGAGCAAGTATCACATGAATTACTATCAGGGTGGCCTAAATATCGCCGAGACCGGAGTGCAGGATCGACGGATCCATATCAGTGACGGCGGCAATGTCGGTATTGGCATGGCCGGTGCGCAGGAGAAACTTCATGTATATGGGAACGCAAAAATAAACGACACCATCAAGGTCGGGGCATTTGAGGAGAATGCAATTAACCGGGACAATATAATCGACGAAGTCGGACTCGGCTACGCATCATATTCCACTTATTGGCAGCCACTTACAACCAGTTATGCATCCTGCCTGTCAAAAGAGATTACAGTCCCCACATCTGGTTATGTTTTGGCTATTGCTAATGCGGGTGTTATGCTTTTTCACGGTATTAGTGACGGTACTCGCGCTCGAGTGGCTGTTTCTGATATGCCTGATGAACTGAATGGAAGCATGTATCAGGAATTCTATCTTGCCTATGATGTTCCCTCAGGTAGCTATGCTACGGTGGTATCATGCCAAAGACTATTTAATGTGTTCGCAGGCACCCACACTTTTTATTTAATTGGCAGGAGGACTACCGATAATGCCGCTAGTATATTCAATGAACAATTGTCATTGCTATTTATCCCGACAGGCTATGGAAGCAAGGATGGGGTCATTAACTCCGAGATGGCTGATAATTTTAGTGAGGTGGATATGGCTGAAATGGAATTGCAAAACGTACCTGGACCTGAATCTGACAATTCAATGCTCCAGTCAAATCCCGAAAGCGCTATCAGACGCCTGGAAGAACAGGTTCAGTCGTTGACAGCTCAGATTGAAGAATTGAAGAGGATTGTGCGGGAGTAAGGAAGAGAATAATCTCTTTAAAAATCAGGCCTCTTCCAGCGCAGGCTACTCGGTACCCTGGGGGATTAGAAGGATTAGACTGCGCATTGGGCCTTATGCGCATGTCTGGGCATCTTTGTATATCCTTCGGTCTAAATTTGCTTGACTAATCCAGTCTCTTCTGCTTTTTTATATGTGCAACGGGGTTTTTGCATCATTGGACAACATTTTCGAAACCGCAAGAGATATATAAATGCTATTTATATTTGGAGGTATGCAATGAAAGCTGCAAAGGTCTCTCTGATTGTGGCTATTTTCGTCTTTGTAGTCTGTGCAAGTCTGGTTGCCGATGTCCCACATTTTTTTAATTATCAGGGACGGCTGATGGATGATGCCGGTAGCCCAATGAATGCTACAGTGGAATTGGACTTTGGGATATATGCAGATGAACCTGGTACCACTTTGCTATGGCACGAGGTACATCCGTCGGTTTCTGTAAATGATGGTCTCTTTAATGTCTATCTCGGAACGGGTAATATTCTGCCTGATTCCTTATTCGATGGTTCGGTTCTGTGGCTGGGAATAAAGGTCAATGATGGTCCGCTTATGGAGCCGCTCACACCTTTTATTGCTTCGCCCTATTCATTCCGTGCAATTCATGCTGACACTGCTGTGTATGCCTTGAATGCACCTGCTGGTACGAGTGTATGGTCTCAATCCGGAAATTATGTCAGACTTCCGGATGTCAATGATTCAGTGGGTATCGGCGTACTCAATCCAGTTGAGAAACTACATGTGGGGGGTAATCTGTTGTTGGGTGCCTATGGCGATATCAGGTTCAGCCCGGATAACACGAGAATAAACTGTGAATCGAACGATTTGAGAATTCGTGCCCAAAGCGATCTCTACCTAGAGCCGTATGATGATCTGTATATAAAGAGGCGAGATGGCAGTACCTCCATGAAGGTTGAAGTTGATAATAGCAGGGTTGGAATCCGAACGCTCAGTCCAACTCACCCACTCACCGTCAATGGTGAAATAGCTTTACAAAAAACTGATGAGACTAAGTTCCACATGAATTACTATTACAATGGCTTTAATATATCCGAGACCAATGTTGCGGATTACCGTTTATATATTGAAGAAGGCGGCAATGTTGGTATTGGCACAAACAGCCCCACAGAAAAGCTTTTTGTCAACGGCAATACTTATGTCGCTGGCACCTTTCATGCCGATGTATTTGAGCCTGACATAATCGACAAGGATAATATCGTTGACGAAGTCGGGCTCGGTTATGCGTCTTATTATTCTCCCGGTCTAGACTTAACGCTAGATTATGTATCCTATCTGTCAAAGGAAATTACAGTTCCCACATCTGGATATGTTCTGGCAATTGCTAATGCAAATTTCACTCTTGAGCATGGTGTCAGCGGCAGCACTGGTGTCAGAATGGCTGTCTCTGATATGCCTACTGGTTTGAATGGAAGTATGTATCAAGCATTCCTTCTTGGTTACGATGTACCCTCAGGCGATTATACAACGACCATCCCCTGCCAGAGATTATTCAATGTATCCGCTGGCACTCACACTTTCTATTTGATAGCCATGAGGATATATGATAATGCTGCCAGCATAAATCGGGAACAAATGTCATTGCTATTTATCCCGACAGGCTATGGCAGCAAGGATGGGGTTGTCACTGCAGAGGCGCCTGATAATTTTAATGAGGCAGATGCGACTCAAATGGATTTGAAAGCGGCAAATTCTTCTGAAGCCGATAACTCTGCAGTTGAGCCGGCCTCTGACAGTTATGACAGACGCTTGGAAGAGCGGGTAGAATCGCTTTCAGCTCAAATAGAAGAATTGAAAAGGCGCATGGAGGCATACGAAAAGGAATAATCAATATTAAGAAATCAGGCCTCTTCCAGGGCAAGTTTCTCGGTGAGCTCGGCGATGGTGTGAAGTATAAAAGTGTGTTCTTCCTGTATACGCATGGTGGAGTCGCCCGGCACAGTGATTGAGTAATCGCAGTGCTCGATACATTTACCGCCTTTCCCGCCCAGAAGGCCCACGCGGGTTATCCCTTTCAGGCTGGCGGCCTCGAGCGCTTTTATGATATTCTCGGAATTGCCGGAAGTTGAAATGGCAATCAGAACATCACCCTTCCGGCCCACTCCCTGCACCTGGCGGGCGAATACATGATCGAAACCATAGTCGTTTCCAGCAGCAGTCAGGATAGAACTATCGGTCGTCAGGGCCACTGCCGAAATAGCCGCACGCTCCACACGGGCGGTCAGGCGCACGATCATCTCGGCCGCGAAATGCTGGCAGTCGGCCGCCGAACCGCCATTCCCGCACAGCATGATCTTCCCACCCTGCGACAGGCAATCGCGGAGGACTTTGGCCACCTCGATGATCGCATCCGGGTAACCATTCTTTCCAGCCCGGATCATCTTCTCGCGATCCGCCATGGAATTGTAGATATGCTCTTTTAACTCATCACTCAACTTCGATCTCACTCTTTATATTTGTATGAATCGCCTCTGAAAACTCTGCCAGAAGATTGTGGGTACCTTCTTTCTCAAAGAAATTTCCGACCACCACGAATGATGCTCCTGCAATCACCTTGGCACGGGCATCCTCGGGCGAGGTTATTCCTCCACCTGCTATAATTGGTATATCGGCATATTCAGAGACCTTCGTTATAATTTCTTCCGGCACTGAATAAAGAGCCCCGCTGCCGGCCTCCAGATACAAAAGCCGCATGCCCATATATTGCGCAGCCAGTGCGTGCACTTTGACCAGGTCCGGCTTGTCAGAGGGTATCGGCATGGAGTTGGAGACATATTGCACCGAGGTTATTCGGCCGGATTCGATTAAAATATACCCGGTTGGAATCGGCTCGATTCCGGCCGCTTTAATAAGCGGAGCACCCTTGACCTGCTCGCCAATCAAATACTCCGGATTGCGGCTGGAAATAAGCGTCAAAAACAGGATTGCGTCTGCGTTGCTGGAAATCTGCTGGGATGATCCCGGAAAGATAATTACCGGCTTATTCGCTTCCGATTTGATTATCTTTATAGTATCCTCAAAATTGTTTGACAGAAGAAGAGAAGCGCCGACAAGGAACGCATCAACACCTTCAGCGTCAGCAATTCTGATAAACTCCGGCAGCTTATCCATCTGATTTTCATCCGGATCGACAAGCAGCAGAAAGCCTGCACCTTTTTTATCCCGAATCTCGAGAAGTTTCTGAAAAACGCTCAACTATTTTCCGCCTTCACTTGAGATAAAATCTCTCAGACAATCTTTAAACTCATTCTCATCAAAGTCGGCTTTCGTTCCACCCTGGGCAAAATGAGGTTTGCCGCCTCCGCGACCCGAAAATCTGTCGTTCACTTTCTTGATCGCCTTCTGGGCGGTAATGCCAATATCGATTGCTGAGGGCGAGGCCGCAATAAAATAATTTCTGCCATTAGTCAGTCCCACCAGAGTCGGCTTTTTCGATTCCTTGATCTGGTCAGTATATGTCAACGCCGCATCACGTCCTGAAACTTTATCAACAATCAGCATTACACCGTCAACTTCCTCACCGGTTGTAACCTTGCTTTTTACTGAAGCCTTCTCAGCTTTCCGTTTAATCTCATTCAACTCGCGCGCGAGCTTTTTCTCTGTTTCAGTCAATGCGATAACTCTCTCAACCAGGCTCTCACTGGGAACTTTAAGGATCTGTGAGGCTGCCTCGGCCTCCTCACGCTTCTTGCGCAGGTAATTGATGGCGTTCTGACCGGTAACAGCCTCTATCCGGCGCATGCCGGAGGCTATCGCAGATTCCGAGACGATCACAAACAGACCGATTTCCCCGGTCGACTGTACATGAGTTCCACCGCAAAGCTCTCTTGAGTATCCTTCCACCTCGACCATCCGCACATCCTCGCCATACTTCTCCCCAAACAGCGCCATCGCGCCCTTGGCTTTCGCGGTATCAAAATCTGTAATGGTCCACTTGACCGGGCGGTTTTCCAGAACAACAGCATTAACCTTGTCCTCGATTGCCTTCAATTCCGAGGGCTCCACCGCTTTGAAATGCGTGAAGTCGAAGCGCAGCCTGTCTGGAGCCACCAGCGATCCCGCTTGACGGACATGGTTCCCCAGCACCTCCTGCAAAGCCTTATGCAATAAATGGGTGGCTGTATGATTTCGCTGAGTCGGCTTCTGATACTGTGCGTCAACACGAGCGGTCACAGTCTTACCGACAAAATCATGAATATCTCCGACCCTGTTCCTTCCGATATGCAGCGCAGTCTCACCCTGCTTCTGTGTGTCCTCAACTTCGAATTCGAAACCGCCATTTCTGATTATGCCCTTATCGCCAATCTGCCCGCCGGATTCAGCATAAAATGGGGTCTTTCTCAAAACGGCGATAAGTTTGCCGTCTTTGTCGGTTTCAAAAACGTTTATCAGCTCAGTTTGAATTTCAAATTTATCGTCATAACCGGTGAATTCAGATTTAACATCTATATCGATTGTTTTTCCACCGTACACCACACCCTTCGACCTGTAATCCTCTTTGCTCTTTTCCTGCTGTTTGGCCAGCTCCTTCTCAAAACCTTTTTCATCAACCGTCAAGCCGCGCTCGCGCGCCATAACCTGGGTCAGGTCAAGCGGGAAACCATAGGTATCGTATAGTTTAAATACCTCCTCGCCGGGAATAGTCTTGCCGCCCGCTGATTCTACTTTTTCGGCCACACGATCAAACAGCTCAAGACCGACATCCAGGGTCTCTCCAAAGCGCTCCTCCTCAGCCTTGATAATGCTGGACACATATTCGAGCTTCGATTTCAAATAGGGGTAGGCATCACTCATTATCTCGGTAACGGTCCCCGACAGTCTATAAATAAAGGGCTCCTGCATCTCCAGGAGGCGTCCATGCCGTGCCGCACGTCTCAGGATTCTGCGCAGTACATAGCCGCGCTTCTCATTAGAGGGAACCGCTCCATCGGCAAAGGCGAATGTCAATGCACGGATATGGTCAGCGATCACTCTGTGCGACAATCCTTCTTTGCCGATTACATACTTCTTCCCGGTGATCACCTCGATCTGCCTGATAATCGGCATGAAGAGATCACTCTCATAATTTGTCTCGGCGCTCTGAAGCACACACGCGAACCGTTCCAGGCCCGCTCCGGTATCCACCGATGGCTTGGGAAGGGGCGTAAGTGTCCCGTTCTCATCATGGTTGAACTGCATGAAAACCAGGTTCCACAGCTCAACGAAGCGGTCGCCGTGACCGTTGACATGCGATGGCGGCCCGCCGTAGTCGAACTTCTCGCCGCGGTCTATATGGATTTCGGCGCATGGTCCGCAGGGTCCGGTGTCGCCCATGCTCCAGTAATTTTCCTTCTCATCAAAGCGCAGGATACGGTCACCCAGTTCCGGCGCAATCTTTTTCCAGAGTTCAAAAGCCTCGTCATCATCGACAAAAACTGTGGCCCAGAGACGCTTGGGATCGAAGCCGTAATGTCTGGTCATCAATTCCCAGCAATAATAGATTGCTTCTTCTTTGAAGTAGTCTCCAAACGAGAAGTTGCCCAGCATCTCGAAAAATGTATGGTGGCGGGCGGTCTCGCCCACGTTTTCAAGATCATTGTGTTTGCCGCCGGCGCGGATGCATTTCTGCGAGGATGTCGCGCGCGAATAGGGGAGAGACTCCTCGCCCATAAAGACCCGCTTGAACTGGTTCATCCCGGCGTTGGCGAAAAGAATCGTGGGATCATCGTGAGGCACCAGCGATGACGATTCCACCTCTGTATGATCATACTTTTTGAAATAATCCAAAAATTGCTTTCTAATCTCAGAGCTCTTCATCGAAATTATATTCCTCGTTGTCGATAGTTTTTAAGAAATCATCGGTCGCTCTTCTAATCGCGTCGTATCCGAATCCTCTGTAGCCTAAAAAGTTGCGAATTTTCAGCTTTAAGTCAACCGATTTCTGTTTCAGAAGTCTATTTCTGTTTTTCTGCAGGAGATTAAACGCCAGTTCCTCCTCGGATGTTTCCCGCATCGCCTCGGATATTACCTCGCCTGCGATTTCGCGATCCACTCCTTTGTTCCTCAGCTCCGACATCAGCATCCGGCTTCCGCGCGGTTTTGAAAGAAGCCGTGATTTAACATAAGCCTCGGCAAATTCACGATCGTCAAGATAGCCGTTTTCCATACACTTTTTGATGACCGGATTTATGACCTCATTGGGGAAGCCCCTCTTCTGCATTTTCATGCGCAACTCCAACTGGCTGTGGGGGCGCATGGTCAGCAGGCGGTAGGCAGTTTCGGAAGCCCGAAAGTAATTCGATTCCAGCTCGATCTCTTCTACGATTTTGGGTGGAACATCGACACCCTCTTTAAGCTGCAGCTTCTCCACAAGATAATCCGGCACAGTACACAAAAACTTCTTCCCAACAAACAGATTAAACCGATCCTTGTGGTATTTGACTCGTTTAAGGGCGGTGATTACAGGCATAGAGCTTGCACTATATACTTCAGTATTCAACTCTGGGTGCCCCAAGCTTCAGCTTGGGAAGTTCTTTTCGAATAATATCCGCACCCAATCTAAAGATTGGGTCACCCGGAGACTTTCCTTTATCTTTATGAGAAATCGTTTGCATAATCGACATTCCGATTAATTAACGATATCTGGGTGCCCCAAGCTTCAGCTTGGGAATTCGAATTTTAAACATTCTCAAGTCCATCGATTTCAATTGGGATATTCTTATCTCCCTGATACCAATTAAAGCTTGACCATTTCCATTTTTCAGGTCTTTCAACCAGGTTTTGGTTGACAGGATTTTTATGACAGTATCGAATTTTCTCAATTATTGTATCAATTGACCTGCAATTATGATCATAACATCTGTATTTCCAAAATGAGAAGCCACTATTGCTTTGAGGATGTTTCAGATTATTCAGACTACTCGGATTAGTTATCTTTAGATATTCAATTGATCTTCTTGCCGAAAGCGCCTTTAATCTGCCAATTATGGCACCGATCTGAATTCCGTTGGGAGGCCACAACACTAAATGCACGTGATTAGGCATAATCACATATCCCAGTATTTTTATGTTTTGTTCAGTTCTTAGCTTGTCCAATTCTTCAAGAAATATTTTAATTATATTTTCATCAGTTAACAGCTTTTGACTCTTGTAGCAGCCAAAAGTTACAAACCTTGCAGTTCCGAGATTGTCGTAGTGTTTTAATTTGGTCATAGCGTCAATTATAAGCCTAACCTTTAGGTTGGATCACCCGTACCTTTTTCTTCACATAATAAAACTTCATCTGAACCAACGATATTCGGATTAATAACGATATCTGGGTGCCCCAAGCTTCAGCTTGGGAAGTTCTTTTCGAATAATATCCGCACCCAATCTAAAGATTGGGTCACCCTGTATATACACGACTAATACCAAAGAACGTTCAAATACAGTCTACTTCGCCTTCGCTTCTTCTTTTTGCTCTTCCGGCTTCTTCTCTTCGGGTTTGGCGGTTTCAAAGAGGCCGTATTTCTCGCGGATGGCGCGGTCGATCTCATCCCGGATTTCAGCATTCTCGGTCAGGTATGCCTTGGCGTTCTCGCGTCCCTGACCCAGGCGTTCACCCTTGTACGAGTACCATGCACCCGACTTTTCGACTATATCGAAATGCGCGCCCAGATCGATCAGCTCGCCCTCGCGGGAGATGCCCCTGCCATAGATGATATCGAATTCAGCATCTTTGAAGGGAGGCGCCAGCTTATTCTTGACCACACGCACGCGAGTCCTGGAACCAATCATCTCGCTGCCCTCTTTGAGAGCGGCGATCCGCCTGATATCCAGGCGCACAGAGGAGTAAAACTTGAGCGCATTGCCGCCGGTGGTGGTTTCGGGATTGCCGAACATCACGCCGATTTTCATGCGGATTTGATTTATGAAGATCAGGCAGGTTTTCGATTTCGAGACAGTTCCGGTCAATTTACGGAGCGCCTGAGACATCAGCCGTGCCTGCAGGCCCATGTGTGCATCGCCCATCTCGCCCTCCAGCTCGGCACGCGGCACCAGGGCCGCCACGGAGTCGACCACGACAACATCTATAGCCCCTGAACGGACCAGAGTGTCTGCAATTTCAAGAGCTTGCTCACCCGTATCGGGCTGGGAAATAAGAAGATTGTCAGTGTCCACTCCGAGATTACGGGCATAATTGGCGTCAAACGCATGCTCAGCATCTATAAAAGCCACCACCCCGTCTTTCTTCTGGGCTTCGGCGATGATATGCAGTGAAAGCGTGGTTTTGCCCGAGGCCTCCGGGCCATAGATCTCGACCACCCGCCCGCGCGGCACCCCGCCCAGCCCGAGCGCGATATCCAGTGTTATCGAGCCGGTTGAGATTGCAGGCACCCTCTGGACAACATCCTGGTCGCCCATCTTCATGATCGAGCCCTTGCCGAACTGCCGTTCGATCTGCGTCATCGCATGTTCAATAGCCTTGCTCTTATCCGTTGATATTTTGCTGTTACCCATCTCAACCATCCTTTTCTGGTGTTTTCAATTTGATGACTTTTTGAGGTATGTATGTCGGTCCTTCGCGTTTCAAAATGCTCTGAAAAAACACTACCTCGTCGATCATAAAGTCATCCGTTTCAAAATCAACATCCTTGAACATATTGGTTAATCTCTCAATCAGCCGGGTACTTTTGACCCTTCCAATTGTAAGGTGCGGGGAGAAGCCGCTCTTTTCCCGTGCAAAACCAAAGCCCAGCATAGTTTCATCGATCTTGTTCGCCAGGGCCTTCAGGCTGTCCGCACCCTTGTTAATCCCGACCCAGATCACACGCGGACGTCGTATGTTGGGAAAAGCTCCTATGGCCTTTAGATTAAACTGAAATGATGTATCATTTGTCAATGACTTTTCGAGAGAATCGAAAATTTCCGGCAACGCCTCTTCATCCACCTCACCCAGAAATTTAAGAGTGACATGGAGATTCTCAGGCCTGACCCATTTCACATCGGTGTCGGATTTTTTCAGATCCTTTATCAAATCGGCAATCATTTCTCTCTGATTTGATGATATTTTTACCGCTATGAATGAACGCATGTGAATAATCCGGTTATTTATTTTTCCAGTAATTTCTTCCTGAGGTAATTGAACGCATGGTAAACAGTTCGTTCCCGATTAATCTGCCGATCAACCCCGAAGACATGTTTATGAACATCCACACCATCCGCATGCGCCAATCCGATATATATCAGCCCCACAGGTTTCTCCTCGCTGCCGCCGGTCGGCCCGGCAATTCCGGAGACCGCGATAGCGTAATCAGTGCCGGCCTTATCCCGCATGTTTTTGGCCATGTGATAGACAGTTTCCTTCGAGACTGCGCCGTAATCCACCAGTACTTCCTGGGGAACATCGAGAACATCTGTCTTGGCTTCATTGGAATATGTAACCGCACCCTGAAGGAAATATTCGGATGATCCGGAGATATCGGTCAGCGCGGCTGCGATCATTCCGCCCGTGCATGATTCCGCAGTTGCTACAGTCATCTTCTTTTCTTTCAGGAGATCGGTGGTGACTTCGATTAAATCGCGGCCGTCGTCAGTGATGTAATATTCACCCAGGATTTTCTTTAGTTCCTCGGAATATCGGGCGAGCAGTTTCTCACCCCGATCTCTGTCGTCCCCGCGGTAAGTCAGCCTCAGGATTACCCCTTTGAGCGAGGGAAGGTAGGCCAGCTCGCAATCCTCATGAGTGAACTTATTCTTTCTGATCATATCTGCAATAAATGATTCAAATGTGCCGAAGGTCTGAATGTTGCGGAAGATGATATTAAAACCGTGCTCCAGTTTCTTCAGATAGGGGATCACCGACTGGTCGATCATCGCGCGCATCTCGGACGGCACACCCGGCAGCGAGATCACAAGTTTTCCGTTTTCCTGGATCACAATTCCGACTGCGGAGCCAATCGGATTCTCCAGCAAAATCGTACCTTCGGGTTGGTCGGCCTGGGTCTTTACGAATTCGGGGATGATCATACCCCGGCGTGAGTAGCGATCCTTTATCAGGGCGAGAAGGTCCTGGTGATAGACCAGTTTACGGTTAAAAGTCTCGCAGATAGCGTATTTCGTCAGGTCATCATCGGTCGGCCCCAGCCCTCCGGTTGTGATTATCAAATCCGCCCGGCCCATCGCCTCCTTCAAGATATTGACAATATCCCTGTTGCCGTCCCCGATAGTGGTGATTCGCCTCACATCGGCGCCAACCTCGGTCAATTTGTCGGCGATATAGGCGGCATTGGAATCCAATGTCTGCCCCAATAGTATCTCGTTCCCGATTGTGATAATTTCAGCAATCATAGCTTGATGAGAAAGTTTGCCAGAAGTTGTAATGTTATCCAGGAATAGAGGCCGGCGGCGATATCATCCATCGTGACTCCCCATCCGCGGGGGAGCTTCTCTGCCGATGCCTCCGGTTCAATTTTTGCCACGTCAAATATACGGAATAGAATGAAACCGATCAAATAATATCTCCAGTCATGCGGATTGGGCACCAAAAGCATGGTCACAGCCATTCCAGCGACCTCATCGATAACGATTTTCTTACTGTCATGCCCGAAATGTTTTTCCGCAGCCGAGGAGACCCAGACCGAGAGGAAAAAGAGAATCCCCACCGCAGCAAACTGGTAGGCCAGGCCCAGAGGAAATATCAAATAGCAGATGATAATTCCGGGGATCGTTCCCCATGTTCCCGGGAATGGCTTCAGATATCCAAATCCAAAGCCCGTGGCTAATAATTTCACGATAAATGTCATTCTCTATCTCAAAACGTTTTTCAGAAGGTAAAAATATTTTACTATATAATCAATCCCTGTCGCGACTGTGATCACCATTGTTATAAACAGGATTCCGTCGATAAATAAATATGACCTGGAATCAGTAAGGATATCCCACCGCTCACCCATGGCCGGGATAAATGTCTGCAGATTGACAAAAAGCAGGATCAGGCCGATTGACACCATCTGCAAAAAGGTCTTTAACTTGGCCCACCATGTGGGCGTGATCACCATACCCTTGTAAGCTGCCAGGGAACGCAGGCCCATGATAAAGAATTCCCTGATAATAATGGGCAGGACCATCCAGGCTCTGGCGTAATCCAGCACCACGAAAGCGATCAGTGCGATCGAGGCCAGAATCTTATCCGCCAGGGGGTCCATGAATTTCCCGAAGCCGGTGGTGATATTATATTTTCGCGCAATCCAGCCGTCCATTATATCCGTGACTGCCGCAATAATGAAGATGAGAAGCGCAACCAGCCTCGGCCAGACGCCCTCGATCAGGAAGAAGATCATAAAGACAGGCGCAAGCAGAATGCGGGTTAATGTCAATCGATTGGGCCAATTCATATTTGGGCAAATAAAACCAGTATTTATGTTTAAGTCAATCTATAATTGGAAACTGGAACAAATCCAAGCGGGGGTGAACTGCACCGGGCCATAGGCCCTCTGAACCTGCCATCAGAAACGCAGAATCTGCCTTTTGTCAAAGATCCTGCCCGGCAGAAATTGCGCTGTCATATTTCGTTGACTTGCAATGAGCTATAGCTTGCGCTCAGAATTCGCAGAAAATTGCGCGCATAATCTGCGTTTTTCGACCTGTGCATCCATTTTGTATTTCACTTTAAATAATTAATTCTAATCCATATAGTACAAAGAGATAGGCTGTTTAATTATTGAACATCGATTTGTGGCACATAGTTTGATTATATATCTGCCGAAGTCAGTTACTCTTAAATGGCGGTGATAGGGTACGAAGAGGAGGGGATAAAGGGATCTCTTAGAGATAAGCGATCCCTTCCTCTCTTTTTATTTACTTACCATAAAATGTCCATGCAATTCTGTCGCTGATAAGGTGGACCTGGAGTATATCACCGCCGAGCTGGCGCATAAATTTTGTTGCCTTTTCTCCCTCCTTTCGTACCATCCGTTTTCTCAAGCTGAAGAATTAGGTCATACCCTGCTTTCTTGAAGCAGGGTTTACTTTATCCGCACCAATCTCCATCCTTGACATTCATCCCAAATTTATTCATTTTCTCAAAACACTTTACAGCGTAGCTTGTTATATCAGATTTTGAGTGTGACACTATTTTGGTAGAAAGGACCGGTAATGGCTGATAGTTTTGATGTTGCAGTTTTGGGAGGCGGACCGGGGGGGTATGTGGCCGCTATCCGCGCCGCCCAGCTCGGCAAAAAGGCGGCCTGTATAGAAGCCGAGGCTCTCGGGGGGGTCTGTCTGAACTGGGGATGTATACCCACCAAGACCATGATAGCTACCGCATCAATGTATAAGAAGATCAGGAACGCTTCGCGCTACGGGCTCAAACTTGACGGCAATGTCTCTGTCGATATGGAAGCGATGATGGCCCGCAAGGACAAGATCGTCAAGGGGCTGGTTGATGGGATCGATGACCTGTTCGATTTTCACGGCGTGACTTCGATAAAAGGCAGGGGCAGGCTGAAAAGCGAAAATGCACTAATTGTCGAACAGGAAGACGGAAGCAAAAGGGAGATCAGGTCTGAAAATATAATTATCGCCACAGGCAGCCGTCCCCTGAATATTCCTGCTTTTCCCTACGACGGTGAATATATTATCTCCTCCAATGAAATGGTTGCTCTCAAGAAGATTCCCGAATCGCTCCTGATAATCGGCATGGGCGTGATCGGATGTGAGTTCGCATTTTTGATGAGCATGCTGGGCTGCAGGGTCACCATGGTTGAACTTCTGGAACACGCCCTCCCGCTTGAAGATATTGATGTCTCGAAGACAATAGAACGCGAGCTGAAGAAAAACAAAGTGAAGTTCCATCTGGGCCGCAAAGTCACTGTCGTCGATGTGCACAAGGGTGAGGGCATCAGGGCCGAACTGGACGACGGCAGGACGATTGAAGCGGAAAGGGCGCTGGTTTCAATCGGCCGCAAATTCAACGTCGATGATATAGGCCTGGAGGAACTGGAAATTGAGAAAAACGATAACGGCTCTATTAAAACCAACCTGAGGATGCAGACCAATATTCCCAATATTTACGCTATCGGCGACGTGGCCGGGAAATGGCTCCTGGCATATACCGCTTCAGCCGAGGGCGTAGTCGCCGCAGCCAATTGCGCGGGGGAGAAGACCGAGATAAATTACGCCGGAGTACCGAATGCAATCTTCACCACTCCGGAAGTCGGTTCTGTGGGTCTGAGGGAGAAGCAGGCGGAGGAACAGGGAATCAATGTCCGCACCGGGCAGTTTTTATTCCGGGTTCTGGGCAAGGCGCAGGCGGAAAATGAGATCGAGGGGCTGGTGAAAGTAGTAGCCGACGCCGATTCTGATAAGATTCTGGGAGTGCATATTGTCGGCGCTCATGCTACAGAATTGATTCATGAATGTGCGCTCGCAGTCAGGATGGAATTGACTGTTGAGCAACTCGGAAATGCCTTTCACGCTCATCCTGTTATGTCCGAAGCGATTTTAGAAGCGGTGCATGACGTGCACGGATTATCCATTCATAATCCAAAACAATTATAGTCCTGTTAATGCAATGAATTTAATATTATTGAAACTTGCATATTAATCAGGCATATACCATATTAAACGTTTGAGCAATGGGTTTTGAATAATGTCGAGGTTATTTACTAATATAAAACGGAAGGAGAAAACGTGAGAAAGCTTCTAACCTTAGCGGTCTCCCTCATCTTCGTCCTGTCTCTGACTGTGGCATCCTACGCCCAGATGACCGGCGATGAGATTATCCAGAAATATCTGGAGAATACGGGGGGGATGGAAAATTACCAGAACCTGAAAACCCTGAAGATGGAGGGCAAGTCTTTCCTTGGCCAGGCATCCGGTGACATTGTCCTCGCTCAGATGGCGCCTAACAAACATTACATGAAATGGTCATCCCCGCAGTTTGAGGTCCTCGTGGCTTCCGACGGCGAGCAGATTTGGTCCAAATATCCGACTGTTCCGGGATACATTTTTGCGGAAGAGGAAGATCTTCCCAAAGAACTTGAGAAAATGCGCATCAGCCCCTACATCGACTATAAGGAGCGCGGCGCTAAGGCCGAGCTGGTCGGTGAGGAGAAGGTCAAGGGTCAGGACGTATATAACGTTCGCTATATCCAGGCTGCCGGAGATACGACCAATCTTTACTTCGCTAAGTCGAATTTTTATCTTCTAAAAGCCTCCAGCCCGCAAGGCGAGCAGGTATATGAGAAATACAAAGAGGTCGATGGTTTCACCATGCCTCACAAAATGACCAGCAGTCAGGCCGGCCAGAGAATCATGACCGTGCTGACATCGATCGAGATCAATCCTGAGCTGGCTGATTCTCTGTTTGCGGCCCCGCCGGATTCTCTCAGGGCCCCGCAGGAAATCGTGGATCAGCTGAAGGCTCAGCAGGAAGCCGCTCAGAAAGCTGCCGAGGAAAAAGCAAAACAGGTTGAGGATGAGACAGAAAAGGCTGCCGAGGAAAAAGTAAAGCAAACCGAAGAGCAGACAGAAAAGGCGGTTGAGGAAAAAGCAAAACAAATCGAAGAGGGAACTCTGAAGCCTGAAGAAGGCAAACAGGAAGAATAAGTCTTATAAAGATAGAGCAAAAAAACCGTCCGCCTTTAAAAGCGGACGGTTATTTTTTGCAAATCTTTAGAGTTTAATCGAAAGCCTTGATAGCTTCTTCGACCGAATCCTTGACATCAAATACTTCTGTCAGTCGTGATATGACCATTATTCTCTCGACCTTGTTGGTCAGGTTGGCAAGCTTGAGCTCTCCGCCGGCGTCCTTGAATTTCTTGTAGTGGTGGATTAAAATTGAGAGGCCCGAGGAGTTGATCCAGTCGCAGTCTTTCAAGTCGACTACTGCCTTTTTTCTCTCTTTGCCAATTATCGAATAGAGCTTTTCATCGAGTTCACCGGTATCCGGGCCGCCCATCAGCTGTCCCTTGACCTCAACGACATCAATGCCGTCCTTTTCATAAGTGTTGAGTTTCATCTAATTCCTCCACATTTCTCATAATTATTTGCCGCAATATAATCCTTTTTTGGGCAGCAGGCAATCTAAATTCAACCCCTGCCGGCTCAATTCAAATTCTTGTCGTTTATGCGCAAAAGCTGCCTGACTGCAGATTCAATCAGGCCGATGTCGATTTCAGTATTCTTGCAGGGCCCCTCGGGGCGATTATTGGGAAAGCCGATCACCGGGATGTGAGGATTGACTTCCACGAAACCGCTCATCAGGTCTCTCTCACAGGCCACGGCAATTATTGCCCTGGGCATCAGCATCTTTATTTTTTGACGGGCCTGCTGGCCTCCGCCTACAGTCATCATCTGGAAATGATAACGATCCTTCAAATTCCGCAGGATCTCAAAGTAATCTTTGCGCAGACATCTCGGGAGAAGTACCAGAAGTTCCTGTGGGTCAAGATGGATGTCTTTCAGTCTGAGCACAAGGTTGTGGACTTTCAGGAATGAATTTACCATTCTGTCCCTGGGAATACCCAGAAGCCCGCCGATTTTTAC
>DSEQ01000016.1 GCA_011056555.1 Candidatus Zixiibacteriota bacterium
CCTAATTTTTGTTAAATCTCCGGATTCTCGACATACTCGCCGTAAACCTCGCGGAAGACATCGCAAATCTCGCCCATAGTGGCGTAAGCCTTGACAGCATCAATAATATACGGCATGGTATTATCCGAAGGCGTCGCGGCGACCTTTTTCAGCTCTTCCAGAGTGCGGGCAACTTTGTCATTGTCACGCATCGCTTTCGCTTTCTTGATGCTTTCCATCTGCTCCAGATGCGCCTTCTCGTCAATCTTCAGAATCTCAATCTCGATTTCCTCATCCTCGAGAATGAAGTCATTGACGCCGACTATTATCCGTTCCTTCTTGTCGATCTCCTGCTGGAACTGATAAGCGGCCCGTGCAATTTCCCTCTGGAAATAACCGGTCTCTATTCCTTTCAGAACTCCACCGCGTTTATCGATCTCATCGAAATATTCCAGCGCCTGTTTTTCAATCCTGTTGGTGAGACCTTCTACAAAATATGAACCGGCCAGGGGATCGATCGTATTTACAACCCCGGTTTCATGAGCCAGCACCTGCTGGGTACGAAGCGCAATCAGGGCGGCCTTATCCGAGGGCAGCGCCAGGGTTTCATCCATCGAATTAGTGTGCAGGCTCTGTGTTCCGCCCAATGCGGCGGACATTGCCTCGTAAGCTGTGCGTACGATATTCAACTCCGGCTGTTGCGCGGTCAATGAACATCCCGCGGTCTGCGTATGGAACCGCAGCATCCAGCTCCTGGGATCTTTGGCGCCATATTTTTCACGCATACGGCGGGCATAAATTCTGCGAGCCGCACGATACTTGGCGATCTCCTCGAAGAAATCGGAGTGCGCATTAAAGAAAAATGATAATCTTGGTGCAAACGAGTCAACATCAAGGCCACGCTCCATGGCCGCCTCGATATAAGTGAAACCATCAGCCAGAGTGAAGGCAAGCTCCTGTGCGGCTGTTGCACCAGCCTCCCGGATATGATAGCCCGAAATCGAAATAGTATTCCATTTGGGGACATTCTCTGTACAGAATTCGATCGTATCGACAATTAACCTCACTGAAGGCTCGGGAGGATAAATAAATTCCTTCTGCGCTATGTACTCCTTCAGAATGTCGTTCTGCAATGTCCCCTGGAGTTTCTCAATCGGAACACCTTTCTTCTCTCCCGCTGCGATATACATCGCCAGAAGAATGTTGGCCGGGGAATTGATCGTCATGGAGGTAGAGATTTTTCCAAGGTCGATGCCGTCAAAAATAATCTCCATATCAAGCAGAGTATCAACCGCCACGCCGCATTTGCCAACCTCGCCCAGACTGCGCTCATGATCGGAATCATATCCCATCAATGTCGGCAGATCGAAGGCTACCGAGAGACCATGCTGTCCCTGCTTCAGGAGGTAGTGATATCTCTTGTTGGTCTGGCGGGGCGTGCCCATGCCGGAGAATTGCCGCATTGTCCATGGCCTGCCGCGATACATGGATGCATGCACCCCGCGCGTATACGGATATTCGCCGGGAAAATTTATATCCTCGAAGTAATCCATATCGTCAATTCGATCCGGCGTACTCATAAAATCTACCGGCTCGGAGGATATGGTCACGAATTTCTTATCTTTATTTTCCGTCTTTTCGGCCTCGGCTTTCCATTTGGCCTTGGCCTCTTTTATTTTTTTAATAGTCTCTTTATCGAACATACTCACCTCGAGATGTTAGAGGATTAGATATTTTTCATCGCAATATAAACATTAAAAATAAGCTTTTGTGGCGCTTATTTCAAGTAATAATTAACACTGGGAATGGAGTATTGTTCTACTTTTTAGAGTAATGCCTGTCGTAAAGTTCCATAGCGGTTTTGACCGGGTCGTTTTTACGGTTGTATATATCCTCCAAGAGGTTCTCGAATGTTTCGGCTGAATGCAGTTGATCCTCAATGTTGGCCGAAAGCATGGTGCGGATATGTTCTATGATATCTTTCCTGATCTGCTCTTTGCGGTTGGCCTTGAATCGACCGGATTCCATCAAGTAATCCTTATGCTGCATGATCGCCTTTATAAGCAGGTCAATGCCTTCTTTTTTGACCGCCGAGGTCGGTATGACCGGGTAGCCCCAGTCAGCCCTCTCACGCTTAAGTTGCAGCAGGTGATTCAATTCCGATATCACCCGATCCGAGCCTTCGCGATCCGCCTTATTTACGCAGAAGACATTGGCAATCTCCATCAGCCCCGCCTTCATAGCCTGGATCACATCCCCCGATTCCGGCACAATCGCAACCACGACTGTATCAGCGGCATCGACGATATCGAGCTCCACCTGCCCCACTCCTACAGTCTCGATCAATATATAGTCGAAACCATATGCATCATAAACCATGCTGACGTCTTTTGTGGCGCGGGCCAGACCGCCCATAGAACCCCGCGTTGCCATACTGCGGATGAAAACATTTTCGTTGCTGCTTAAATTTTGCATGCGGATTCGATCGCCCAGGAACGCTCCGCCGGTGAAGGGCGAGGATGGATCAACTGCGATTATGCCGACGCGGTTGCCGTCATTGACAAGAATTTCCGTTATGGAGTCCATGAGTGTGCTCTTGCCGGCCCCGGGTGGCCCGGTCAGCCCTATTTTATAAGCTTTTCCGGTATCTTTGTAGAGAGTGGAGAGAACCTTGCGGTAATTCTCCTCGCGGTTTTCGACATAGCTGATGATTCTTGATAGCGCCCTCGGCTCCCTTTTCTTGAACCTGTCAAGCAGCGACATAGCTAATATCTCAAGTCCTTAATGCGAAGCTGAATCTTCGATTGATCGCCGAAATAGTTCATTTCGGCCACATAGACCAGGTCAACCGCCACAGAACGGAGGGCAAGCTGATGGGCATGTTCGCCGAAACCGAATCCGATAACATCAAAAACCTTCTCGCCCTTTTTCACTTTCATCTTGAGGTGATTCTTTCCGACTACATGAGGCGTGCCTACGGCCTCGAGATTTCTGGTCAGGAAGATGGGGCGCATATTAGCCGGACCGAACGGGGCAAACATGTCGATTGTATCGATAAACTTCTCATCGATATCGTCAAGATCAATTTCAGCATCAATTTTAAGTTTTGGTGTGAGGTCCTCGTCGGTCAATTCTTCCAGGGCGACCTGTTTGAATTTGCGTGAGAAAATCTCGATCTTGCTGGGTTTTATTGTCAGGCCCGCCGCATATTTATGCCCACCGAAGCGCAGCAGATCATCGGAACAGAAGTTCAGTGCATTGTAAATATGGAAATTTGGAATCGACCTGGCAGAACCCTTGCCCTCATCGCCATCGATTGCGATTAATATGGTAGGCAGGTAGAACTTTTCGACCAGGCGTGAGGCCACGATTCCAATGACGCCCTGATGCCATCCCTTGGAGGCCAGCACAATTGCGCGGTCATTTTTCAGGTCGACCTCCGTTTCGATCATTTCCAAAGCTTCAGTCAGGGTCTTCTCGTCAATCGATTTACGGCGTCTGTTTTCTTCCTCCAGGAACTTGGCAATTTTCGAGGCCACCGCCTCGTCCCTGGTGGTCAGAAGCCTGATAGCCTTTTCGGCATTCCCCAGCCGCCCGATGGCGTTAATACGGGGAGCCAGCACATAGACCACCTGTCCGGTGGATATCTCCTTGCCCAGCAGACCGGAAACAAAGGTCAAAGACTTCAGGCCCGGCTTGGTGGTGCGGATGATCTGTTTTATACCGAATTTGGTCAGGATACGGTTCTCGTCCACAAGCGGTACTATATCGGCTGATGTCCCCAGGGCAACCAGGTCCAGATGTTCCTCCAGTTCGCTCTCAGGCTGATTGAGCCGTCTGTAAAGGGCCTGGGCAACCTTGAAGGCCACGCCCACGCCCGAAAGCTCATGGCTGCCATGATCCTCATCGTGAAGCTTGGGATTGATGAGCGCGACCGCTTTAGGCAGATTCGGACCGGGTTCATGATGGTCGGTCACGATTATATCGATACCCAGTTCGCGTGCCCTCTCCACCTCATCGACAGCAGTTACACCCGTATCGACAGAGATAATCAGGGTCACCCCCTGCTTGACAGCTTCAGCCAGGCCATCCTCAGAAATACCATATCCCTCAACCAGACGGTTTGGAAGATAATAGCTGATCTGGGCTCCCAGCTTGTTGAGCACGAGAAACATCAATCCCGCGGCAGTGATGCCATCGACATCATAGTCCCCGTAAACCATCATCTTTTCATTTTCCCTCAGCGCCTCAACGATGCGCTCCACCCCTTTTTCCATATCCGGCAGCAAAAACGGATCCTTGAGATCCGACATAGATGGGTTAATGAAATGATTGACTTTTTCTGCAGTATCAAGCCCCCGGTTAATAAGGATTTTAAGAATATTATCGGGCAGGTCAATTTCTCTG
Source organism: Candidatus Zixiibacteriota bacterium (assembly GCA_011056555.1). Taxonomy (GTDB): domain Bacteria; phylum Zixibacteria; class MSB-5A5; order JAABVY01; family JAABVY01; genus JAABVY01. The sequence goes on from DSEQ01000016.1 coordinate 4,387, forward strand.
GACATTTCATCCACAAGGTGGAAGTCCGGTTCCGGGGCAACCTGCCATACCGGTTGTATGTATTTTGTAAGATTCATCGTATTAAAAAAAATGGCCAAAGCAGGCAATAAGCCGAGTTCTGTATTTCCGCTTTTGCCGAATTCATTCAGCTTTCAGCTGAATAAACTCGGCCAAATAGCTCTGCGGAAATGCGATCATCCATCTGGGAGAAAAGTCGCCTTTTCCCTCACGCGGCCTACCCGCGGGTCAAACGGTGCAGGCTACACCTTCCCGCCTACATGGCCTTGCTCCAAACGGGGTTTGCCAGCAGGCTATGTTACCATAGCCTCTGGTGGTCTCTTACACCACCGTTTCACCTTTACCCCGAAAGCCGAAGCTTTACAGGGAAGTCTCTTTTCTGTGGCACTTTCCGTCGGATCACTCCGCCCTCTGTTTCAGAGGCGTTCTGCCTTCTGGAGCTCGGACTTTCCTCACCCGTCGGGCGCGATCGCTTTGCCTACTTTAGCCAATAATATATATAAAGAACTACAACTTATTGCTCTCAACCTCAGCATAGCACCATGAGCTTAGTCATTTATTTACATAAAATCAATTAAAAAATACATATAATCAAATCAGGATTTGGAAATTTTATGTAACAAGTTGCAAGACAATGCCTTGTGAATAAGAATCCCTCTTTTTGAATAAGCCCGAAATTATCACATTATCTGGAAATCAATCCGAATTTTCAAAATCCGTCATACCCAGTATTTTAAACAAATCTTAAGGCAAAATGTTGCCTTTTTATAAATTATACGATTTTCAAAGGCAATCCGATTAATATTCCAATTATCTGCCCGGTTTCTTTAATTTGCCGTGTATTATGCCTTGAGAGTCCGAATTTTTAAGACAAAAAAAGCCGCCCGAAGGCGGCTTCAGCTTCCCTGCACAAGCTATACTAATCAAAATTCTCGTCGAGCATTTTAAACTTCTCCTGCTGCATGGCGAGGTTCAAAAGCAGCTTCTCCTGGCCATTCTCATTTATCACCGTGACAAATGAATTCCATGAGAGCGAAGTTTTGTAGCTTAAATTGTCAAGTTTCTGTGAAAGGTCATTTATAAAATCCTGGACCTTCTCCATCATCGGGGTCGTATCGGCGGGATCCTCGAATTTTTTTCCTCGCTCTTCGATCCATTTGGCCAGCTCGAGATAGGAATCAATATCGGCCGCCAGCGTCATAGAATAAAACACTTCCTGTCCGTTATCGACTCTAGCCCCTTCCCGCACATCCTCAATTTTTATGACCTTGCCGACCGTATTCAGAATGATTTTCTGGAAGGCGGTAAAAATCGCGCCCACTTCCCCGCCGAGGTCGCCGACATCGCCCATAATCAGACCATAAACATCAGGCGCGTTAGTCTTGATAAACTCCTGGTCTTCAGCGGCCAAATAAGAGAAAGCCAGCTTCAAGTCACCTTCCTCAAAAACGGCGGACCAGAAATTTCTGGTGGTTGTGACAGGATCAGCTGTTAGATTGGCAGCGAAAATAAATAAGATAAATACACATACTGCCAGAGTTGTTTTTTTCATTGTTCTCCTCCCCGGATTACCAGTTTTCAAATTATAGCTTGTCCTCTATTTATTCGAAAAAGGCGGCCGGATGTTGCGAATTAATTGCCGAAATCAAGCTGTTCCTGCTGCTGGGCCAATCCCAGATTGATTCTCCACTCCCCATTTTCATCCATAACCCTGACCGGGAAGATATAGGTGGAATATTTGTCGGTATCAATATTGGCCACCGCATTTTTCATGTCATTTTTGATTTTCCAGATGATCTTGTCACGCTCCGCCTTTGGAATTGTATCAATCTGAACATCTCCATATTTTCGCTGTAATTCCATAAACATTCCATAAAATATAAAAGCTATGGACATGTAATCGGAGGGATAGGAAATCTCCAGCCCCACCTCGACATAACCATCACGCTCTTCCCCTTTGCGGGCATTGAATTTTACGAGATCGTTGACCATTTCCAGGAGCTCCGGAGCCATCTGTTCATAGGTATCTGAATACGCCTCCAGCTCGGGATCATTCTCTCCCATGATAAAGCTGTGGACCTTGGGGCTCTGCATGATTACCTTCTGATCCTCTTCGGAGAGAAGCTCAAATGCTCCCTTCAAATCATTCTGCTCCATGATTCGGTCGATAAATGTATTCACCACTCCCTGAGGCGTTTCAAGTGAATTCTCGTTACCACCCCCGCACCCTGATATTACAAGAGCTGATAGAAAAAATACTAATGTCCGGGCCAGATCCATCCAGCCTGTTGATTTTCCTTGATCCGGTTTGAATTTAATCATCATTTTTTTCCTTATATTTTAATACTGCCTGAATATATCAAAACTTGTCTTGGCCTCTTTACATACTTTCCATTCAGAGCCTTCACGAATTAACTTGAGCGTATCGGTTTTGAGGCGTTTTGCAAAATCCATACTGTCAGCCACATGCCTGAGCCTTTCGAAGGCATGAACATAAAACTCCCTTTTTTCGGCAATTGAAAGACTGCTGTCGATTACAGCATCAAATATCGTTTTCCCCAATCTGCCGAGAGCGGCGTTAAAGACATTTATCACCAGAAGCGGACCGGTTACATCATATTCGAACAGGCAGGTGTTATCGCAGGAAACCCTTTTGATCCTGGGTACATTGTTAAATGATGCATGGACCGGGATGTAATCCCGGATAATCTCATACTTGAAAGCGGTCAGGGAATCCCAGTCCGGATTCTCTGCGCCGAAGCTTACATACTGCATCAAGGAGTCTTTGCTGATGAGCTCTCGATTCTGCCGGCAGAGATATTGGGCTGCCTCTTTGTAGTCACCCTCCATAATAGAATTCTTCAGGAAAAGCGCCGCTACGCTATCGGACGCAGAGGAAACCGTATCGATAAATCTGTCTATTGAAAAATCGTCTGCTCCAGCTTTTACTTCTGATTCTGGGACTGCCTCCCGGCCGCTATCGGCATCTTTCCCATCATCGCCCCCACAGGCGATAAAGAGAACTAATGCGCTAAGAAGTATTAAGGCCATGCTTTTCATATTAACTCATCACTTTAATTATCACATGTAATATCTTTATTATTAATGAATTACAGAGTTAGTCCGTTATCCTCTTTATCAGTTTGCAGGCCTTCACCGTGTTATAAAGGAGCATTGCGATTGTCATCGGACCAACACCTCCGGGGACAGGTGTAATCCAGGAACATTTTTTCTCGCAGCTTTCAAAATCTACATCTCCCACCAGCCGATAGCCCTTATCGGCTTCGGGGTCATCGATGCGGTTGATGCCTACATCTATGACTATTGCATCATCCTTGATCATGTAGTCTTTGAGGTATTCCGCAATGCCCATGGCGCAGACGACCACATCGGCCTTTTTTGTGTGCTTGCTGATATCTTTGGTGCCGGTGTGGCAGACTGTCACGGTGCCGTTGGTTTCCGGCCATTTCTGCATTATCATAGCCGCCAGAGGCTTGCCGACAATATTTGATCTGCCCAGAATCACCACATCCTTTCCATTGAGCGAAATATCGTTGCGGCGAAGAAGTTCCAGAATTCCATAGGGAGTGCAGGTCAGAAAGAGCGGTTCGCCGATCAGTATTCGCCCCAGGTTTTCGGGATGAAAGCCGTCAACATCTTTGTAGGGATTGATCTGGAGGTTCAGGTCGAGCTTGTTTATCTGCTGCGGCAGCGGCTCCTGCACGAGGATACCGTGAATATCGTCGCGCTTGTTGAGATCGACCACCAGCCGGATCAAATCGTCATGGCTGATATCATCGGGCCTGCAGATAACCTCGGAATGGATGCCGATTTTCTTGCACTGCTTGGCCTTGCTGTTGACATATATCTTTGAGGCCGGATTTTCCCCTACCAGGACCGCGGCCAGTCCGGGAATTATATTGTCTTCCTTAAGTTCTTCAATTTCATTTTTGAGCTCTGCCTTGACCTCATCGGCAGCTTTCTTTCCATCCAGTAAATTTGCCATCAAAAGCCTCCCTGCCTCTATCTTCATTCATCGTAATTTCCGGAAACAACATCGTGCATCACACGCTCCGCCCCCACAGCCCTGCCGGTTTCGTCGTCTATCTCGAATATAATTCCACCGACTTTGACATCACCATCTGCAACCGAAAATTTCAGGGGTATGCCGGTGATGAATCTGCCCAGGGCGATTTTCTTGTTCATGCCCAGTATTGAATCGTATGCTCCGGTCATACCCACATCTGTGATATAAGCGGTACCAGCGGGCAAAATCTTTTCATCAGCTGTCTGTACGTGGGTGTGAGTGCCGAACTGGGCCGAGACACGGCCATCGAGATAGTACGCCATGGCCTGCTTCTCCTGCGGTGTCTCGGCGTGAAAATCGACTATAATAGTTTTTGTCTCACGGGTCAGAAGTGTGAGTTCGGCATCGGCCACCCTGAAGGGGCAATCGATACGGCTCAGGAAATCCCGCCCCTCAAGATTGAGCACACCGATCTTGCGGCCATCAGCCAGGGTGTAAACGCCGGAACCCTTGCCCGCCGAGCCCATGGGGTAGTTGGCGGGACGCAGGAGATACGGGCTTTTCTCCAGAAGAGCCTCTATCTCGGGACGATCCCAGATATGATTACCTGAGGTCTGCACATTGACACCATAGGACCTGATCTTCTTAGAGATATTCTCCGTAATCCCGAAGCCCCCGGCGGCATTCTCCACATTCGCGATTACGAAATCAATCGACTTCTCTTCTATAAAATCGGGCAGTACCTGTGATACTGCCCATCTTCCTATCTTGCCTACAATGTCTCCAATAATCAGAACTTTCAAATCGGACCCAATTTCTTACTTAGCGTAATCAACCGCCCTTGTTTCACGAATAACCGTGACCTTGATCTGCCCCGGATACTCCATCTCGGTTTGTATTTTCTTGGCTAAATCCTGAGCCAGAATAGTCGATTTAAGATCATCAATTTCCGCCGCTTCGACGATCACACGGACTTCACGGCCGGCCTGAATTGCATAAGCCTTGGATACCCCTTTAAAGGAGTCCGCCAGCTCTTCCAGCTTCTGCAGACGCTTGATATAAGCCTCGAGCGGCTCACGGCGAGCGCCCGGACGGGCGCCGGAGACGGCATCAGCCGCCTGAACTATCACAGCATAAGGTGTTTCCATCGGAATATCACCGTGATGAGCCATGCAGGCATTTATGACTGACTGGCTTTCGTTGTACTTGGCCAGGAATGCCCCGCCGATCTGGGTATGAGTACCCTCGGTTTCACGGTCTATGGCCTTGCCGATATCATGCAGGAGCCCGGCGCGTTTAGCCATCTGAGCATCAAGTCCCAGCTCGGCGGCCATTACCCCGCATAGAAGAGCGACCTCCTTGCAATGCTGAAGAACATTCTGGCCGTAAGAGGTGCGGTATTTGAGTTTACCCAGCAAATTTATAATGTCCGAATGGAGATCGTGAATTCCAAGCTCGAAACAGACCTGTTCTCCGGCTTCCCGGATCATCAAATCCATTTCCTTGGTGCATTTCTCGATGACCTCCTCGATTCGGGCGGGATGAATACGGCCGTCGGAGACCAGTCTCTCTAAAGCCATGCGCGCGATTTCACGCCTGATCGGATCGTATCCGGAAAGAATTACCGCCTCCGGGGTATCATCGACAATGACATCAATTCCTGTGGATGTTTCAAAGGAGCGGATATTGCGGCCCTCGCGGCCGATTATGCGCCCTTTCATTTCATCATTCGGCAAAGATACTACTGAGACCGTGCTTTCGACCGTATGATCCGCGGCACAGCGGTAAATTGCCTGAGTTATAATCTCCTTGGCTTCCTTCTCCGCTTCTCTCTCCGCTTTTTCCCTGATCTCCTTGACCATAGCCGCGGCATCGATTTTGGCCTGACCGATCAGGTTTTCCATGAGAAGTTTTTTGGCCTCTTCCGAGGTCATGCCGGCGATTTTCTCAAGTTGCTTGTTCTGCTCTGCAAGCAGTCCTTCAAGTTCTCTTTCGCGGACATTAATGCCCTTTTCGCGATGTTCCAGGTTGCGTTCGAGATTGCCTATGTCCCGTTCTTTCTTGTTGATTACATCGACTTTGCGGTCAAGACTGGATTCTTTATCCAGAAGGCGTTTTTCAAGGCGAGAAAGCTCATTGCGCTTGGACTGTATGTCTCTCTCTAAGTTTACCTTAGACTTGTAGACTTCATCTTTTGCTTCAAGGAGGGCTTCCTTTTTCTTAATCTCAGCTTCCTTTTTCGCATCGGCAATAATAGCATTGGCGACATCCTTGGCCTTGGCGATCTTATCACCGCCTGCGGCCTTCAGCACAAAATATGTCACCAGGGATGCAAAAATGGCAGAGGCTGCAATCAAAATAATATAAATAACCAGTTGATCCATTATAGTCCTCCACCCAAAGGTGTTAATCTATGTTAAAATGGAATTGTGGAAACAAAAGAGGAAATTATGATGAAGGGGTCGGTTGGATTTCAGAGTCCAATTTATCGAGAAGGGATTTTGTCCTGGTATTGATAGCTTCCAGTTCAATCTCTTTCTCTTTCAACTCAAACAGGTCGCTGGCAATATTGAGGGCGGCCAGGACAGAAACATCTTTGGGAGATTTAACATAGCTTTTTTCAGCCACTTCCCGCATTTTACTATCTACATAAGCCGCAATTCTTTTTATAAATTCAACATCGCCATCAGCCCGGATGGGATATTCTTCGCCATAAATGGTAACTTTAACTGATTTTTTTTCCGACATCTTCTATCTTCAATTTAATCCGTTTCCAACAATTCTTTATATTTTTGCTAATAAATATTAGAAAAAAGTTGAATATGTCAAGATAATAATATTTAACTGATCTCAGCTTCTACTTCTTCCAGCTTTCCGAGTAAAGCCGAAATCTTGTCCTTGACTATGATTTCCTTATCTTTAAAACCGTTTTTAAGCTCGATATTTTCTTCCCTGACCTGCTGCATTTCCAGGCGACAGGTCTTCAAATCTTTCTCAAGCGTTTCGTTTTTGGATTTCAGTTCCCTGTTTGTCTCTTCCAATTCCTTGACCTTGTTAAGAATCAAGCCGATCTTCGTTTCCAATTTCTCTAATGTGTCCAATTTTCTCCCCCATCAATCAAGTTCTGAGTTTCGCATCAAACTGATTCTGCAATTGACTGATTATATGGTTAAATACCGGCTCAACCTCTTCATCTGTAAGGGTCTTCTCCTCGGACCGGAATTCGAGGTTGAATGCCAGTGATTTCTTGCCTTCTTCAATCTGTCTCCCTGTATATACGTCGAAAAGCTCTGCATTCACCAAAATATTGTTTCCCGAACCGTAAATCGTCTGCAGTAATCTATCGGCAAAAATCCCCTCATCGACAATTACCGCAATATCCCTCCAGACCGATGGGAATTTGGGGAGTTTCCGGTAAACCAGATCCTTTGTATATAACGGTATGAGCTTTCCGATATTCAATTCAATATAATAAACCGGCGTCTCAATGTCATATAGATTCAGCGAATTATTTGAGGCCCGTCCCCCCAGACCAACATGGGTGTCCCCGAAATACAGATCAAAAGACACGCCTCTCTCAAGAAATGGATGGTTCTGTTCCTTTAAGGTCAGGTTTCCGAGCCGCAAGCCCTTACAGAACTCCTCGGCCACGCCCTTCAAATCGAAGAAATCATATTCCTGCTCCGAAACAGCCCAGTTGCGGACATCCGGGCGACCGCAGATTCCGATGGCGAGATGGGTCTCCTCTATATGGGAAGCATCCGCACGATAAGCTATATTGCCGATTTCAAACAATTTAAGGTCGTTCTGCCTTCTATTCAAATTTCTGGCAACCACCTGCAGCATATTCATAAATAAATTTGTACGATAGGCTGCCAGATCAGCAGAAAGCGGATTGAGAAGACCGATAAATTTATCCTCCATGCCCAGTTTTCTGCCCTTGTCTGGATCTATGAGGTTAATCGTCATGATCTCGTATAATCCCTGCCGGCCCAGATTCTCCCTGATCCTCTCGATAAATAGTTCTTCCGTGCTTCTCTCGGCCAGGAGATCGCCGCTGGCCCGCAATGACGTGCCAATTTTATCGTAACCATAGATACGGGCAATTTCCTCGACCAGATCGACTTCCCGGGTGCAATCGGGACGGAACGTGGGCACATCCACCATAATAGTCTTGCCCGATTTTATGCCGAATTCCAGCGAATGCAGGATGTCGATCATTTGGGGAGCGGTAATATCTGTAGCCAGGAGCTGATTAACCCGGGACGGACGCAGCTCTATTGATAACGGCTCAATGACCCGCGGGTAAGCATCGACAATACCGTTCAGAACTCTTCCTCCCGCCAGCTTCGAGAGAAGATAGGCGGCGTAATTGCAGGCCGTATCCACTATATTCGGGTCGGCCCCTTTTTCAAAGCGAACCGCCGATTCGGATTGAATCGCCAGGCGCTTGCGGGTGCGACATATATTGGTGGGATTGAAATAGGCGCTTTCGAGCAGTACCTTGTTTGTATTTTCATTCACCTCGGAATTCAGCCCGCCCATAATGCCGCCCAATGCCACAGCTTTGGTAGCATCGGTTATCAGGATATCATCTTCTTTAAGGGTGTGCTCTTTCTCATCCAGGGTGGTGAATTTCTCATTTTCCAGTGCGGTTCGTACCAGAACCTGGGGCATCGAGAACAATTCATAATCGAAAGCATGCAGGGGCTGCCCATATTCCATCAAAACCAGATTTGTGATATCGACAACATTGTTGATGGGCCGGATGCCGGCCGCAAACAGTTTTCTTTTCAGCCAGAAAGGCGAGCGAGCGACTTTGATGTGTTCGATAATCCTGGCGGCATAGCGCGGGCAGGCCTGAGGATCGGCAATCTCAATCCTCACCTCCTCGGCCGCCTGCTTTTCAATCTCGTCCAATTCGAATTCGGGACGCTTCACCACAGTTCCAGCCAGGGCCGCTATTTCCCTGGCGATACCAATGGCGGACATGCAGTCGGGCCGATTGGGAGTAAGCTCAAATTCAATCAGCGGTTCATCCAGATCCAGCTTCTCCCAGAGATCGGAGCCGGTTTTGATGCCAGCCTCCAATTCCATGATTATAGAGCTCTCGTCAGAAAGACCCAGTTCCTTTTCCGAACAGAGCATCCCCTCTGATTTTATTCCCTGCTTTTCGACCGGCTCGATCCTGGTTCCATCCGGCAGTTCCGCACCTACAGTCGCGAATGAAGATTTCAGACCAACCGCCGCATTGGGCGCGCCGCAGACGGTGGTAACAGTCTTCAAGCCGATATCAACAGTGCAGATTGAAAGATTTTCGGATTCCGGATGCCGCTCCACTTTTTTGATCTTCCCTGCCACGACTCCGGAAAATTCCTCAAAGACCGGACGTGTCGACTCGCAGGCAACACCGGCCATGGTCAGGCGTTCGCAGAGCTCCGCCGCATCCCATTCAAAATCCACCAATTCTTTCAGCCAGTTAAATCCGAGCTGCATCAGAACTGCTCCAGGAATCTAACATCATTTTCGAAAAATAGACGAATATCGTCAATACCGTATTTCAACAAACATATACGCTCAATCCCTATACCGAAGGCATACCCCGTGAATGCTTCAGGATCATAGCCGACATAATCGAATACCACCGGGTCTATCATCCCGCATCCCAGAATTTCAAGCCATCCTGATCTTTTGCAGAGCGCGCATCCCTTTCCATTGCAGAGGAAACAGGATATATCCACTTCGGCCGAGGGTTCGGTGAAGGGAAAGAAACTGGGACGGAATTTCAGTTTCACATCGCTGCCGAAAAAGCTCCGGGCAAAAGCGACCAGCACGCCCTTGAGGTCGGCGAAAGAAACATCACGATCAACAAAGAAACCATCGATCTGGTGAAAGGCGGCATGCGATCTGACCGATATGGCCTCGTTACGGTAACATCTTCCGGGAGCGATAAAACGCGCCGGTGGTTTGGACCGTTCCAGCGTCCTGACCTGCACCGGTGTCGTATGCGTGCGCAGGACCAGATCGCCCGAGATATAGAAGGTATCCTGCATATCACGCGCGGGATGATCCCTGGGCATATTGAGGGCCTGGAAATTGTAGTAATCAGTTTCAATTTCCGGACCGATCTCTGTCCCGAAACCCATGCCGAAGAAGATATCCGAGATTTCGCGCATGGTCGTTACAATGGGATGGGTCCGTCCCAGGCGTGATCTTTTGCCGGGCAGAGTGTAATCGAATTTTGAGTCTGTCCGTCCACTCGCAGTGATTGAACTTTTGAGTTCGTCCAGGCGGGCTTGAAAATCCTGCTTGGCGAGATTGGCCAGCCGGCCAATCTCCTTTTTCTCCTCCACACCAAGATCCTTGAGGCCCTTCAGAATCTGATTGAATCTGCTTTTGCGTCCAAGATATTCTATCTTGACCTGTTCGAGATCATCAGAGTCCTTTATATTCTCAATCGCCCTCGCAAAATTCTCCTTGATCTCGAGAATCTGCTGTTTTAAATCCATTGAAACTACACAGCCTTTTTCGCTATGCCAACAAGATATTCAAAGGTCTGCGGATCTTTGGCCGCTATGTTGGACAGCGATTTTCTGTTTAACGCGATTCCCTCTTTCTTCAATCCGGCAATAAACTGGCTGTAGCGAATATCATTGTTGCGGCAGGCGATAGAGATACGGGTGATCCACAGCCGTCTGAAATCTCTCTTCTTGTTGCGCCTGTCGCGATATGCGTACTTCAGTGCCTTGCGGACTGTTTCCATTGCGGTACGGTATAAACGTCCTCTTCCGCCATAATTGCCCTTGGCCTGCTTCATTACTTTCTTTTTCCGGCGACGGGCAGCCACATTATTGGTTGTACGTGGCATTTTTCCTCCTACATCAACTCAGGTTCTCAAAATTAATTAAAGATAGGGCACCAGTTTCTTGACACGTTTCTCGTCGGCACTCGAAACCAGGGTGCTCTTACGCAAGTTGCGTTTGCGCTTGGAGGATTTTTTGGCAAGAAAGTGACCAGCCAGACTCTTGTTCCTTTTCAGTTTTCCGGTTCCGGTTTTTCTTAGCCGTTTCCTTGCGCTGCGATTAGTCTTGATCTTTGGCATAATGTTCTCTCGTTTATGTTTTAGGCATTACTATCATTATCAGGTTGCGCCCTTCCATCTTGGGCCTCTGTTCCACGACGGCCACCTCGGAAAGGTCCTCCTGCAGCCGCTCCATTATCTTCTTTCCAAATTCAATATGAGCCATTTCTCTTCCGCGAAATTCCACAAACACCTTGACCTTGAATCCCTGTAACAGGAATTCCTTTACATGCCTGGTCTTGAAATTATAATCATGTTCTTCGATTTTGGGACGATACCTCATTTCCTTAAGCTGTACGGTATGCTGCTTCTTCTTGGCGGCCTTGGCCTTCTTGGACTGCTCATATTTATATTTCCCAAAATCAAGTATTCTGCATACCGGCGGTTTGGCATTGGGTGAAACTTCAACCAGATCCAAACCTTTCTCATAAGCCTTTTCGACAGCCTCCCTGGTCGGCAAGATGCCGATCTGTGATCCGTCGGTGTCGATTACTCGCACCTGCGGAGCACGAATCCGAGAATTTACGCGAATAGTGTCCTGCTTTTTTATTTTTCCTCCCTGTACTTTATCACCCTCCGGATTTCATCCTTGGATACTTGTTCTCAATCTCCTCTTTGATCCTGGAGATTATCTCCTCCAAATTCATAGAACCGAGGTCTACCTGTCCATAGTGACGAACAGAGACCTTATTGTCATCGACTTCCTTCTGCCCTATTACAAACATATAGGGGGTCTTTGATGTTTCCGCCTCACGGACTTTAAAGCCGATCTTTTCTGACCTCAAATCAAGTTCACAGCGGATGTCGTGTTTCTTCAATTCCTCAGCAATCTTTTTGGCATAATCATTTTGATTATCCGTGATGGTCATGATCTTGACCTGCACAGGCGCCAGCCAGAGAGGAAACGCTCCGCCGTAATTTTCTATCAATACGCCGAAGAATCGTTCCAGCGATCCCAGGATCGCCCGATGTACCATATAGGGCCTCTTCTGCGTATTATCCCTGTCAATATAATAAATTCCAAAGCGATCCGGTAGGTTAAAATCAAATTGAATTGTAGAACATTGCCATAATCTTCCGATCGTATCCTTAATTTTTATGTCGATCTTGGGGCCATAGAAGGCTCCCCCGCCCTCATCCATATCGTATTCGAGTCCCAGCTCATCAAGCGCCTTCGCCAGCGAATCCTGCGCGGTTTCCCATCTCTCGGCTTCGCCCACATATTTCTCCGGCCGGGTGGAGAGATAAATCTTGTAATCCTCGAACCCAAACATCTTCAGGAATCTCAAAGACATCTGGCAGACCTCCAATATCTGCTGATGAAGCTGTTCCGGAGTACAGAAAATATGGGCATCGTCCATGGTAAAGCCGCGCACACGCATGAGCCCGTGAAGTACGCCGGAACGCTCGTAACGGTAGTCCGTGCCCAGTTCGGCATATTTGATCGGGAGATCGCGGTAAGACCTGATTGCGCTCCTGTAAATCTCGATATGGAAAGGGCAGTTCATCGGCTTGATCTGGTACAGGTCGCCCTCAACCTCATTCGGCTGAAACATATTTTCGGCATAGAAACCGGTATGCCCCGAAATCTCCCACAGTTTCAGGCGCGCTATATGGGGAGTAAACACCAGCTGGAAACCGTTATCGATATGTTCCTTTTTCCAGTGTTCCTCGATGATATTGCGGATTACGGCTCCTTTGGGATGCCATAACACCAGGCCGCTGCCGATATTCTCATTGATCGAAAAGAGATCGAGCTCCCTTCCCAGCTTTCTGTGATCGCGTTTTTTGGCCTCCTCAAGCATGTTGAGATATTCGTCGAGCTGCTTCTTGGAAGGATATGAAACGCCGTAGATGCGCTGCAGCATCTTATTGCGCTCATCCCCACGCCAGTATGCGCCGGAGGAGCTTAAGAGCTTGAATGCCTTGACCTTACCGGTTGATGGAAGATGCGGGCCGCGGCACAGGTCGGTGAATGAATCCTGCTGATAAAGGGTGACCGTATCATCCTCGATCTCGTCCAGGATCTCCTCTTTATAAATGGCATCCCTTTCCTCATAGTATTTCCTGGCCTCTTCGAGGGGGAGTTCGACCCTTTTGAAGGGATGATCCTCCTTAATGATCTCAGCCATACGCTGCTCGATTTTCTCTATGTCCTGGTCGGAAAAGGGCTTCTCGACATCAAAATCGTAATACCAGCCTTCGTCGATGGGGGGCCCGATGGCGAGCTTGGCATTCGGAAAGAGATCTGTCACCGCCTGGGCCATGATATGGGAACTGGAATGCCAGAAGACCTCCCGTCCCTCGCGATCCTCGAAGGTCAATAGCTTTAACTCGGTATCCTCTTTTATAGGATCGTTCAGGTTTATGATGGACCCGTTCACCCTGGCAGCGAGCACTTTTTTGGCCAGCCCCTTGGAAATGTTCTCGGCTATCTCCATGGGGGTTATCCCGGCTTTGTATTCGCTTACGGAGCCGTCAGGAAATGTTATTTTAACGCTGCTCATTCGACACCCTGCAATTAAAAAAACCCGCAATTGGGTTTAAATGGTGGGCGATACTGGAATCGAACCAGTGACCTCTTGCATGTCAAGCAAGCACTCTAACCAACTGAGCTAATCGCCCTTCTATTCACTAAGCCTGTTAATTTAAACTGGACAAGCATTTTGTCAAGCAAAAAGGGAGCTATTAAGTCCTTTTGAATTAAATTAGATCTTCCTGCATGTTTTACGCAAGATATTGTCATATATATAGATTTCTATCGGAAAAATTGCAGAAAATATAACGAGAGCCGGGTGCCTGACAGGCTTCGCGGATATCACAGGAGCCGGGGCGATTTACGGGAAATCTCAAGGTCTGGCCCGTTGTCCGGCCTTACCGGATTCGGGGATTTTTTGCCGCCGGAGCGCGGTTCCGGGTGTGAAATAACCGGGGCGGTCATCTTCCAGCCGATGAAATAAGAATCCTTGCCCGGGGATATCTAATTACCATTCGAAAAAGTCGTCTTCTCAAAGCCCGAATTGGTCCATCAGCCGATCGACGATTTCGTCCACAACTTCCGGTTCGTCATAATGACCGGATTCAATATTGGCCCGCGCCCGCTCAACTACATCAGCTCGGACTTCCTGCCTGAAATTCGCTCTTTCGGAGACTCCCGTATTTGTTTCAACCTCGTCTCCGCACGCGGGACTATTTTCCTTCTCTGACATTCTTTTTCCCCGGTTTGCCGTCCTGGCATTCCACTGAGTTTTCATCTCGGGATTATCATTGATTTCCATCCCTCGCCTCCAACCATGTTATATGGTTTCCTATGCGATCTTCATCTTCCCATCATGATATATAATAAAAATAACCTGTTATCTCAGCTCCTGCCATCAAAGACCCTGGCTCCATTATCGGCCTTATTACAGGCCATATGATCATACATGCGCCTGACCTGCTCCAATTCTTCTTCTATCCGGTTGCGTTTGTTTTTTGCAAAGTCCTCGTTTTCCTTAATTAGCGCCAGATTCTTCTTGAGCAGGGTGGCAATGGATGTCACCAGCTTTTTGACCTCTGGCGAGGTTGCCGCGAGGTTGAAGACCTTGCGGTTTTCACTGCGCAGCCTGGCAATCTTGTCCTCTGATTCGGCAATTCTCCTCTCAGCTTTTTCGATTTCATTGTACAGATCGATCAATTTCTGATCCCGTTCAAACCTGAGATTGTCCCTCTGCTTATCGAAGAGCAGGTAGAGAGACTGATAAAAGGAATATTCCTGCCGAAGAAGCTCCAGCAGTTTTTCCTCCAATTCGACAACCTGACTATACTCCATAATCACACCTTTGTTGATACAACGGTTCGCTTTCCTGCCGGCATCGCCCCGTGTTTGAATGTCCCCTTTGATAATTCCTGCGGATTTAAGCCTTCCCAGCCCTCTTTGAGATTATTTATTATCACCAGCAGATCTGATATTATTTTATCGTTTTTGGTTGAATTGACAATGTATAGCTGACCAATGATATATGTATATAATGCTCCCAGGTGCTCGGCATTTTCTCCGCCCTGGTCAATATCAAGGCTGTCATATAGATGATAGATTATCCGGCGGATTCTCTCAAGGGAATCGGAGAATTCGGCCGGCTTTCTCTCACTCAGAAATTTCTGGGCCTGTCTCAGGAGATCCGCCGCAGCATTAAACAGGAGCACAATCCAGTCTTTCTGGTTCATACCCAAGATCTGGTTCTTCTGGCAACTTGAAAGCGCTTGACTGATTGATATGCCGACTTTTTCTTTCATGGCTCAAGTAGTTATCGTTATCCACAATATGTAATCCATATCTATGGCGTACAAAAAATCCCTCGGTTGATTTCAGCGGCCGCAACGGGATATCCCATGGATTATCCGCCCCTCTTAAATCTTCCCGGGGACCCGAACATTTTCCTTAATTTTATGCTTCTCAAGTTATAAATCGGCATATTTCTTCTTTTCTTTATTTCATTCAGATTGAAACGCCCCGTCTTTCAACTTTAAAACCGGCTTTCAAAAAAAGCATTTTAGTCTATGCGGGGCAGCGAGGTTACCTCAACAGCCGGTCCCGCTATGGATGTTTCGATGGCTGATCAGACTGAAACCTACCGTTTACGGGCATCCTGAATTTCATTTATCTGCAAAATCCGCTGCCGGGCCGGATCGAAGTTGGGATCGATCTTTAAGGCCTGCTCGAAGCTCATTTTAGCTGATACCAGGAAGCCGCCGGAGTAATAGCAGTCACCCAGGAGGGTCAGGAGTTGCGGCGAATGCGGATTGATCTCCAGAGCCCTCTCGCCGTATTTTATGGCCTCATCGAACTTCTGCAGATTTGCAGCAATTTCAGCCGCCATGACGATCAGGTTATAATCTTCACCGGCAAGTTCCAGATAATCTGTCAAAACCCGATAGGCATTTTCAAAGTTGTTCAGCCTCGTTTCGCAGACTGCCAGATTCCGGTAGGCCAGGCTGCAGGCGCTGTCAATTTCGATCACCTTTTCATAGCATTGTTTGGCCTGTTCGAACTCTTCCAGCTTGAAATGCGAGTCGCCGAGGTTAATCCAGACCTCCGGATCATCCGGCATCCTCATAACAAAATTGACATAGGCGTCGCAGGCCTCACGATACTTGCCGGACTGGAAATTAATATCACCTGTGAGGCGATGAGCCTGAACAAAATCTTTATCAGCGGCCTGTATT
Source organism: Candidatus Zixiibacteriota bacterium (assembly GCA_011056555.1). Classification (GTDB taxonomy): domain Bacteria; phylum Zixibacteria; class MSB-5A5; order JAABVY01; family JAABVY01; genus JAABVY01. Next base: position 20,718 of record DSEQ01000016.1, read on the forward strand.
TTCTCAAGGTATTTCAGGGACTCGTCCTGACGGCCGCTATCGAAATACAGCCTCGCCAGGGAATAGAGCGGGTTGACATCATTCTGACAGAGATTGCAGGCCTCCAGAAACGCCTCTTCAGCTGCACTGTCATCCTCCATTTGAACATATATTTTACCAATAAAATAGTGGGCGGTCCAGTTGTCGGGATGTTTTCGTACCTCGGCTTGCAGCTTGTTCAAGGCCTTCTGTAAATCGCCGCGGTTATATTCTGTTTGTCCCGGACTGAAATGGGTAACCGGGGCGGACATGTAAGCCTTGCGCAACATCTTGACTTCTTCCGACTTCAGGCCTCTCCCGGAAGCCCTGTCGAGCACCATGCATGCACCGGCATCATCCCCAATTCCGTGAAGCAATTGTGCGTGGTTTATATATGCGGTGACATATTCAGGATTGACAGCATACGATTTTTCATAGGCCTGGCACGCTTCCTCGTACCTGTCCTGCTCACGCAACGCGGTTCCGAGAAAGTTATATATCAGATCAGATCTGCTGCCTGCCTCCGAGAACATTACCGGCCAGTTCCGATCCTGCGGCTGATCCGAAGCCAATTCGAGGAATCTCCTAGCGTTAACTTCCACCAGCCCGTATTCTTCCATCCCGTAATAACTCACGGTCAAAATATAATGAAAGTCCAGAAGATCATTGTCGATCTTCAGGGCCTGAAGCGCGGTTTCTGCGGCCTGTATATAATTTCTTAGATTAACATTAGCGAAGGCGCTGATACGCGCAGCCGATAGGAACAACGTCGGGTCTTTTTCGCGAATCCGCGGTGTGAGAAGCCGGCCTGCCGCTATGACAGCCTCTTCATGCTTTCCCCTATCCAGAAAATCCTCTGCTTTTTTCAGAGCCTCGGTGTATTGTTCACTGCGGCCCGGCCCCGAGGAGCTTACCGATTTAGCCTTCCCGGCAGGACGTTTCTTCCTGCCGGGCGCAGATATATCTTTCGCTTTCGGTTTTTGTTTTTTCTTTGGCATTTGAATCATCCCTCACTCGACTGTCGTATTTCTCACCACCGATATCAAAAAGTCGCTTCCAAAAGATTCATTAAACAGAATTATAACTTAAACTCAAATTTGCACCGCCAGCGAGTGCTTCCCCGCCAGTTCCCTTGCACCCTTGTTTAATTCATCCAGCAGATAATGCCGGGTTGTATAGGTGCTGTTGCTCAGCACGATCTGTTTACCGCAGTTGTTGTCAAGATTTATTACCAGCGGCCCCAGCAGGTTTGCCGACATGCGCGAAATATCATCCGGTATGGTGATAACCGTAAAGATTTGAGTTCTATCCAGTGTCGATACTTGAATATCCTCCAGTTCCTTATAATGAACCTCAATTTTGTAATATTTGAAGAATATCACCGGGTTGACCACCACGAAGGCAAGGTCTGGATCCTCGAGGGACTGCAGCCAGCGAAATGGCTCGGAGTCCCTTCGTTCCAGAAGAACAAATTGTTTAAATTGCTCAAAACCTATTAACCCCTTGGGAAACTCGATAACATTTTCTTCCGGTATCTCCAATTCACCGAATCTGAAAGTTGCAATTTTCATAATAACCTTACCTTATAAAATCCATCAATGACGGCTGTATGATCCTGGCGGCCGAATTCAGTGCAGCCGAGAAGATATGTTCATGAGATGCAAGATCGGCTGCCAGCTCGCTCAAATCTTCACCTTCGGTTTCACTCAGCAGTTTGGTTAACTCCAGGCTGTAGTCCATCAGACGAGACTCGGCGGTATGCAGTCTTATCATTTTTGCCTGCATCGATGCACGTTCATTAAGAATATGATTTATGGATGAGTCCAGGCTTGCGATGACCTTGCCGATTGGTTTCTTATCGTTATTTCGAATGGCGTCCACCAGGAATATGAGATTGCCGAGCACATCGGGAGAGCCTTCAATACCCAGGTTATAAGCAGTATCCGACGTGCCCGAATCCTCGATCAGGAGCGTCCGGCCGATTACAGTGGATTCAACCTGCAGGCCCTTATGATTTTCATTGATCGACGCCTGTATCGGCAGGCCGCAGCTGTTGATGATATTCATCAGATCACCAATTGTGGCTATTCCTGTGGTTCCCGGGTCCACAGTCAAAGAACTCGATCCCTGGGAGATCATTATTTTATCCAGTTGACAGCCCGATCCATTATTTATCAGAGCAAGAGGGGTCAAAGGGGTGATCTGCGGATCGAGATCATTGCCTACCAGATCATAATGGAAATTCCCCAGGAGTCCTATATCTGCAGCAGTCGTATTCCCGGGAGCAACCTCCTCAACGCTGAAATCGGGCCGCGGATTGAGATCCTGCCCGGACAGGAGAGGCGAAATGTTGCCAAGTATGTGCAGTGCCGCTCCGGTAAGCGAATCATTCGAGATTTCCGAAACCTGCAGATTCAGAGAAGCGATATTTGTATCCTCGATGTCTATTCCGGATAAGGCTGCATTCAGGCCGGCCGTAACCCGGTCAATACCGGCATCCACCAGGGTAGCATTTATTTCATTGATGACATCTCCTATCGTGGATGCCGCGCTGAGGTCGACAGTTAAGTCTGTCGAGTAGTCCGCGCTGTGGATGCGAATCTCATACGGTTCCGAGCCTATCCCGTGCCCGTAATTAAGGTTTGCGAGTGGTGTGGATAGCGACACCTGCGGCTTGTCCGCGGCGGCCAGCCTGAGATTATTTCGCTGGTCGCCGAGCCGGACTGTGAGATTATCTATTCCAGCGGCCGCAAGCTGACTGTTAATCCCGGCCATCATGCTCTCTATGCTGGCGGTTCCGGGAGGTATTGTTACAGTTACGGAGTTACCCAGATTCTGGTCTGTAATAATGAACGATCCGGGAGAGAGATCTACACCCCGCCCGCTGTTTAAATCCGCCAGCTGAGTATTCCCGTCGATACCTGCCCTGAGATCGCTGTCTTCCCCCAGAATTCTGAATGCCCTGGTGAAAATATCCGAGCCCGGTATATTGATGCTGATCCTGGTCGCAGTTTCAATCTCATATTGTACTTGTCCCTGGTCACCATTATAGACTACCCCTCTGGATGAGGCCGCAAAAGGTTCTGTACGGGTCATTAGCCCGGAAAACAGGTAGCGCGAGTTCTGCTGGAGATTCCCCGCCTGCAGCATCTGCCGAAACAGGGACCGGACTTGATCAGCCATGGAATCGCGAGCAGCGGCGTCATAAGTATTATTGGCCATCGACACCGCAATTTCTTTAACCTGCCTGATAATTTCGATAATATTTTCCAGGGCGGCATCAACCGAGGCCAGCCAGCGACTGCCTTCGACAATATTGGCCCGGTATTGCTCGATCTCGGAAATACGCGAGCGGTATGAGAATGTCTTGGTCGTGCCTGCTTGATCATCCGAGGCTTTCATAATGCACCTTCCAATGTACATCCGATCCTGGAGGTTGTGAAAATGGTTTACATTCCGGGATTGTCTTTTGTTAACCAAATCCGATATCATTTTACTGGTTATTTTCATAACCTTATGAATCCGCCAAAGTCTTTTATATTTTCTATGCCGGGAAAAGACGAAATCCGCAATCAATAAGGCCCCGTTTACATCAGGGTTTGGGCGGCCTCTTGGAACGGTCATCCCGATACCGCATTTTGGGTTTGGAATCGGATTTCTTGATGTCGTCCTTATATTTTCCTTTCAGGTAATCAACCGCATTGTTGAGATCTTCCTTTTCGGTTTTTGAGGCCTTGCGGTTTTCCTTCTGTATTTTGACATAAATCTCTTCCCTGTGCACCACCACCTTGAGAGGAGCGTCGATCCCGAGCCGCACCTGCCGTCCGTAGATCCCCAGCACGGTGACCTTGATATTGTCACCGATGGTAATGCTTTCGCCCAACTTCCTTGTTAGAATAAGCAATTTTGTCTCCCACCATACTTAGTATCTATCGATCTTGTATTCGCCATCAAACACCTGTGATTTCGCTGATATCCATTATGGTGCTGGTCAGTCAGAAAGATGTTTTCCCGAAACCGCATGAGCCCCTGCCCCGGGACTATGTGGTCATTGCAAACGGGTCTATCCACAGGTATGTCGGGATTTATCAATACCCGCTGCACCGAATGGCCCGGGATGTTCATATTTACCGGGCCGCAACCAATCTCTGTCATGGCGTGCTGTGAAGCAGCATGCGCCCGGCTATCTGTTTCAAGTCCATTGAATGGGCAGTACATCAGTCTCTCCCATGTCAGACTGTCCTGGAAAGAATCGGACTTTCCTGCTTATCGGATTTGAGATAACCCTTCTTCTGCGTGCCGCTTTCCGCTATCAGCCTGATTGTCCCATCAATATATTTCATCGAATTCTCAATAAGAAATTCATTCTTGCGCCTGGCCTTCTCTATTCTCTCATGAAGAGACAAGAGTGAATTTTGAAGCTCCAGCAGCTTGTCGGCAATCTGGCCCCCGGCCTTGCGCGCCAGGCACGAGATTGTTATATCGCTCGGATTCACATCCTCTGTTTCCGAATATCTGGCAACAAGCTGTGCGCGCTTTTTCTCCAGGGCTTTGACCCTACTGATTATCTCCTGCTGTCGTGCCACGCCGTCTTTGAGATTTTCCAGATCATTTTCAACCAGATACTTTTGCTGGCTGACCAAAAGTTCAAGAAATTCCTCCAGACAGAGCGACTCCTCTTCGACCACGCTTATTATCTTATTGTAGAGAAGCTCCACCCTACCTCCTTATAGACTTTTCGGCCTGGAGTTTTGAATCTTTACTTAATTCGCCCTCATGCATAAACTTTATAACCTGATTCAAATATTTTTTATCCCGTTATAGACCGTCACAGTTTTCAATACTGCCCGGACCAAAACTATGTGCAGCCGGGGCCGTCTTTATGTCAGCTTTGAATCGATCAGAAGAGATCTGAACTTCAAAAACGAGTGCATCCGAAGAGAACAATTTTGCACTGGATTCAAAATGCCCCGCCTTGAGTGAATAAGGAAGCAGAAGCAGTAGAACCAGCACACATATGAAAAACAAGTATTTCTTCATCATACACCTCTACCCTATCGCATCCTTCCTACCTGATCCGCGGCCTCTTCCAGTGGCGCATCTAAAATCTCAATCTCAGTCTGATCGGAGTCACAGTTTTTATATGATTCGATCATATCTGCCATTTCGCGTATAATATCGGCATTCGCTTTTTCCAGATATCGCTGGCGCACATAGGTGAATTCGACCTCCACCCTGTTAGCATCAGCCGGCGATTTGTAGATTCCGGCCCCTGACTTTTCCAGCTTATATGGTTTCTCGAAGTCAACCAGAAGGAGATGCCCGAGTTCTTTGCCATCGGTTCTGACGGTGCCATCGAGGTCAACACTCAATTCCCCTTCATGAACCTCAACCCGGCCGTTATCTGACAAAACCGGAAACCCTTCTGCGCTTACCAGTATCCCTTCCGGGCTGAGACCGAAATCTCCATTACGCGTGAAGCCTTCACCTTCTGGAGTTTCCACAACAAAAAAGCCGTCACCATCAATTGCAAAGTTCAGCGGATCGCCGGTACGTTCGATCGATTTCCCGGTAAAATCGGTAATAGTTTTATCAAGCATAGATGTCTGCCGCTCACTTTCATATTTTGCTCGGCGGTCATAAGGGCAGTTTAACTGCCTCAAGAATCAGGGGCGCTTATAATCGCGGAGCGTTTACACTTGCAAGATTGTTCGATATTGTTTCCTGTTTCAGTATGCGCCGGGTTAAGCCCCATGCACACAGCGTACCTCTCTAATCATAGTATCTTTCCGGGCAACTCTATGCATAGTCTGTGCCAAATGAAAGAGTTAGAAACACGCCAATTCGAATACTCGCATAACACATTGCGGGACAATATATTGGGAGGCATGACGGGTGCGCAATTGAATAGCTTCCGCATGGGAACTATCAAAATCAAAAAGTTTTTTCGGAATTTAATTCCATTCGTAATGAAAGATTTTTCCTGCAAAGCGGTTGCCTGCTTCCAATATCAATCCCTATCGATTAGAGTTGCCGTAAATTTTTGTTTCATTCGGAAATTCTGATCGGTATATATTTTTGGCTCATTCCGGCATTTTTGATATTCGGTCTGGAAAGATGTGCAAGTTTCCCTGTATAATAGGACACACTTTATTTTTAGCAGCAAACATGTATTATTTTTGCTTGCCATACAAAGATGATGTAATATTTTAAGATTCATGAAATCAGGGTATTCGTAACGGACCTGTTACCGGATCGAAAGAGAGTTCAATTATGAAAGTTAGAACAATATTGTCAAAAAATATTTTCGCTTTGCCGCTAATCGCATTTATCACTTTAATTGCCGGGCTGAACTGCGGAGAAAAAGAACCCGAATTGATCGCTCGTCCCTGGGTCAATACGGAATATAGAGATTTGCCGGATAGTGTCCTTCGTATGAAGGCCGGGAATAACGACACGCTTGCAGCTATGGTTATCGGATGGCATTTCATGCTCCGGGAGGATACTGCGGCGGCGGCAGAATACCTGTCCGATTATAATCAAAATCCGGGTCAGGCCTCCCCCCCGCTCAACTACCTGACCGGCCTTGCCCTGATTGGCGCCAGGCGTGATTCTGTTGCCACCGAGTACTTCCTTCCACTGCTTGGCAATGATGAGTATCCACATGCAACATACTACCTCGCCAATCTCTACACGAAGTTGGAAAACTATGAGCAGGCTCTCGAAGTTTATGAGGAACTGGATCCCGAGCTGTGGGAAGGAATCGATGATTCGATGCTGGTTTGCCGGGCGCATTTGGGTGATACTGCAAGTGCAATTGAATTCGCCCGGAAGATGCTCGAGAAGGACAAAATTGTAAAGGCGGCTCCGTTGCTCACAAAGTATGTCAGCCTGGAACGAGGCAAATCGCCCGCACTCTGGAATTACCTTACGGGGATGGCCTATTATCGGGGGAATAATTCTATGCGGGCGGCAGCATACCTCGAGAATGCCGATGCAGACACGAATTTTTCAGACCTTTCGTACTACCTGGGACTTGCCTACTACAAGATAGAAGCATTTGACTCCGCTGCCTCGAAACTGGATCAGGCTTTGGAACTGGGAGATTCCTCAGTAAATCTCCTCAAGATCCTGATCGAAAGCCATGAAATTGAAGGCGATACATCAGAGGCACTTGAAACATGCATGGTTGGTATCCAGCTCTATCCAGAGATTGAGGATTTTTATGTCTTTCCCTCCAAACTATATTATAAAAACCAGGAATTTACGAAGCTTATGGCCCTTGTCGAAGAAGGGCGGAAACATGCAAAAAACTCCTTCAAGCTGGATGCCTATTATGCGGCCCTCAATTTTCTGCTGGGCAACGATTCCCTCGGCAATGCCATGGTTGACACCCTGATAATCAAGCACCGATATTATCCCAGAGCGCTCTCTCAATCGGCCGATTTATTCGAACAATCTTTGGGAAAAGAGGATATTGCAGAAAGACTGCGGGCTGAGGATCCGGCAATTCGTTTTCCCAAAACTGAGGACTTTTTATTCTGGTATTATCTTTATAAAGAAAAAGATATGGCGGACTCCTCGAGGAAGATGCTTGAAAACTGGATCGAGAATGATACTGCGACGGAGAGGCTGCAGCTAATGAAAGATCTTTATGCGCGGGATTTTCCTGAATTCGCGGGCAAACAGGCGAGTGATAAAACGGAATAGATTATAGAAATGCCGGATTTTGGAAGGACGCTGCGGATTATATTCCAGGCAGTTATTATAATCCTTCTGCTGTTTTTTACAATTTCCTGGATTAATCCCTCATACTGGAACTGGTCGGTAATAAGCAACCGGTCTCTATTTCCATATATTCTCATTCTCTTTGCGGCAATTGCCGTTATGAGTTTAATACCCGCTATCGGCAGAACAATATACCGTATAGTCTCAAAGATATTGCTGCAGATCAAGACCGCGCTGTCCTCTCTCCCGCCTGTGCTCCGCGCTCTGATGTGGATACTTTTACCGGGAGCTGTATTTTATTTCCTCAGGGGAAACAGCTATATTTATGGGGACGGCCATCTGATTCTGCACCATATTTCCAGGGATCAAATTATCTCCAAGACCGCCTACGGCTTGAGCCTGCTTATAAAATTTATTTACAGCACACTCGGAATCGGAAAATGGATTGAGCCTGCCGATATTATGACGTGGGTATCAATCTTTTGCGGTATCCTGTTTATCTTCTTTCTATATAAAATTCTGGAAATGCTGATTGCCAGTGATGCTCTGCGAATCATTTTTTTCCTCGTCTGCGCGACATCCGCTATGGTCGTTCTTTTCACAGGCTATATCGAGACCTATTCCGTGCTGACAGCCTGGCTGGCGGTATATATCTACACGGCCATAAAATATCTTCGCGGAAAAACAGGTACCCCTTTGCTGATCCTGATCTATGCGATCGGCATATTCTGGCATATCTGGTTCATCGCTTTCCTCCCGTCGCTTATTTTTCTTGTAAACAGAAGATTCAAATTATTGCCTGAAAAAATCGTAATGCTGCTCTCCGCGGTCCTCGTAATCGGAATTTATACAGGCGGGAGGATAATGACCAGAAGCGGAATACCCGCCGCCTTGCCTCTTGTGAACAATTCGGATACAGATTATTCTATGGTTTCCCCGCAGCACCTTCTGGATTTTCTGAATATACTGGTGTTTATCGGTCCCGCTGTCGGTGTCCTGGGGATAATTCTGCTCCTGGCGTATATCGGAAGGGTGAAAACAGGCATTTCCAGGATGCTTACCTATCTGCTGATACCGGCTGTCATATTCAGCTTTTTCATCGATCCCGCTCTGGGCGCATCGCGAGACTGGGATTTGCTTTCCATCTTCGCACTACCCGCCGCCCTTACTGTGGCGGCGATAATCTCCCGCACCGATAAGCCCGACGCTGATTACAGGTTCCTGATGATCCCCCTGCTGATTCTGGGGGTAATCCATACCGGTCTATTTATTGCGATCAATAAGAATCAGCAGAGTGCGGTCGACAGGATGATCGTGCTGTTAAAACAGGATACTCATTACACTGACGACTACTATAATGGGGAACGTATAATCCCCTTCGTTTCAATCCTGTCAAATATCTATCATCGGAATGATGATGCCGCCTCTTTTACCGAACGAAAGGTAGCATCCGCCGCCAGAGATTATGCCGATCTCAAGCATCTCGGCGATCTATATTATAATCAAGATGAGTATGAAAAAGCTCTGGAATATTATCAACAGGTACCTCCGGAATTTATGAGTCAGCTTGACGATAGAATGTCATATGCCAACTCACTTTACCAGACCGGCAGATTGGATGAAGCCTGGGAGGCAATGAAGCAAGTGGCCCGTGACACAAGTTTCCTTTCTCTCTATTTCAGAATGGGGAATATCAAATTGATGACCGGTAATGCGGATTCCGCCGTGCTCATTTATAAGCAGGGATTGTCGCTCACACCTGATACATCAGCCTATCTTGATAATGCTGCGGGCAATCTTTTTGCATACGCCGAATACGCGCATGCCGCCGACTTTTATCGACTGGGTTATGCGCATGATCCTGAAAATCCCGAGCTGGCGACATCCCTGGGCCGTTCTCTTCAGAAACTGGGCGATCTCGATTCAGCCGACTATTATTTCAAAGATGTCCTGAAAGATCATCCGGATAATTATGGCGCCTTAATGGGCCTTTCTATACTGCTTCATGAGAAACAGGATTTCGATTCTTCTCTGCAGGTATTAAGCACAGCCGAGCAGTTTCATCCCCGGGATTTCGGCATTCAGCACTGGTACGGAAATAATTACAGATCACTCGGCAGGCATAACGAAGCGCTGCGTGCCTACCAGATTGCCTTAAGCCTCTACCCCAATCACGTACCAACACGCCATTATGCCGCACTGGAACTATTCAAAGCGGGTGACTTGAGAACCGCTCTCGAGCAATGGAATCACGTCCTTACGCTCGACAGTACACATACCGGCGCACTTTTGGGAATCGCCCGGGTGCATGATAGTCTAAATAATAATACTGAAGCGTATAAAACGCTGTTGCTCCTGCAAAAAACCGGTTTTGACCTGCAAAGCGATTCTACAGCCAGAAAGCTGTCAGAGAAGTACCTGAATGCGGAGTGAGCCCGGCAAAACATATTGCAGGACAGGGCGGGTCGCTGAAAAAAAAGCAGCCTGATGTGAGGCTGCTCCATCAAAAAATCTATTTTTCTTTTATTACTTCTTCTTTTCAGACTTATCGGCTTCCGGTTTCCCTTCCTCAGGCTCTGATTTCGCCTCTTCCCCGCTGCCTTCCTCCGGACCTTTGGTGACTGCCTCTTCGGCCACAGCAGCCTGAGCTTCACCCTTCTCAACCGGGCTTTTTTCCTCTTCAGCCTCGGTTTCTTCCGGTTCCGGCTCTTCCGATTTTTCTGGTTCCGGCTCTTTTTCTTTTTTCGCCTTTTTGGCAGCAGGCGCCGCGGCGGCAGCCGCTTTTTTCTTGCCCTTCTTGCGGCCCTTGGTTTCAGATTCCCCTTCCAGAAGAAGCTGAACGATAGACATGGGAGCTCCATCTCCGCGCCTGTTTTTGTATTTCACGATACGGGAAAAACCAGACGTACGCCCTTCCAGCTTGGGGATAACATTATTGAAAAGCTCCTTGAAGGCCTCTTTATTTGGAAGATACTGGGCGACTCGCCTTCGGGCTGAAAGGGTATCCTGACGCGCGGTTGAGATCAGACGGTCGATATACGGCTTGAGGGCTTTGGCCTTGGCCTCGGTTGTCTGGATCTGCTTGCGCGTAATCAGCGCCATCGCCAGATTATTCAGTACCGCTTTGCGATGTTCGGCCGGACGGTTCAGCTTGTGTATCTTTTTACCGTGTCTCATTTCCTTTACTTCTCTTTCTGATTTTCGAAATACTTTTCAACATCCATACCGAATGACAAGCCGAGTTCATCGAGAATACTGTTCAATTCAGTCAGAGACTTTCTGCCGAAATTGCGATACTTGAGCATTTCCGATTCGGTTTTGCGCACCAGATCGGCCAGGGTCTGAATATTGGCGGCCCTGAGGCAGTTGGATGACCGGACTGAAAGCTCGAGCTCGTCGACCCGGGTATTCAGGAGCTGCCGGATTCTGGTCGTTTCCTCGTCCTCTACTTCTTCCTCTTCCTCGATAATCTCCTCATCGATATGAATCATAGGCATCACGTGATCTTTCAGAATCTTAGCCGCATAACCCAGAGCGTCCTCGGGGAGGATTACTCCGTTGGTGGTGATATCCATGATCAAGCGGTCGTAATCGGTGCTCTGGCCGACACGCGTATTCTCTACCGTATAATTGACCTTTACCACGGGCGAGAAAAGAGAATCGACGAAGATCGTGCCCTTGGGAGCCTCGGGATTGCGATTTGTTTCTGCCAGGACATAACCCCGGCCGGTATCGACTTCCATCTCGATCTTGACCTTGACATCCTTGGTCAATTCAACTATATGCAGATCAGGATTCATAATTTCCACATCCGGACCGGTTTCGATATCCGCGGCGGAGTATTTCCCGGCCTTGTCGGCCTCAAGAGTGATGGTCTTGGGCTCATCAGCATCGAGCCTGACCCAGAGTCTCTTTATGTTGAGAATTATATCGGTTACATCCTCATACACGCCCTCGAGCGTACTGAATTCATGCAGTACACCGTCAATTCTCACAGCCGTAACGGCGGCGCCGTGGATGGATGCGAGAAGTACTCTGCGGAGGGCATTCCCAATGGTAGTACCGAATCCTCTTTCCAGCGGCTCGAACACGAACCTGGCATAGAACGGGGTCTCGGTATCAGTTTCTTTCACCACTTCCTTGGGCATTGTTAACGGTTTCCATTTCATATTATAGCGCCTCCCAGATTACTTTGAATAAAGCTCAACAATAAGCTGTTCCTGGCATGTGAGCGGAATATCCTCGCGTTTCGGCCTTTCCAGAAGCTCGCCTTCAAGGTTGGCCTTGTTCACCCTGAGCCAGGGTAAATCGACAGCTCTATCGGATTCTCTCAGGGCCATGTGGATGATATCCAGGCCTTTACTTTTTTCCTTCACCTTGACGACATCACCGGGACGAAGCAGATAGGACGGCACATCCACAATCCTTCCATTTACCATGAAATGCCTGTGGCGTACAAGCTGCCTGGCGGATTTACGTGAAGGCGCGAAACCCAGCCTGTAGATGATATTGTCCAGACGGGTTTCCAGGAAAACCAAAAGGTTCTCGCCGGTGACACCCTTCTGGCGTGTGGCCTTCAGGTAATAATTGTGAAACTGGTTTTCCAGAAGACCATATATTCTTTTGACTTTCTGCTTCTCGCGAAGCTGTATTCCATAGTCGGAAATTTTCCTGCGCACATTGAATCCATGCTGCCCGGGAGGAAAATTTCTTCTTTCGATCGCGCATTTTTCAGAATAGCAGCGCGAACCCTTGAGGAACAGCTTCTCGCTTTCTCTCCTGCATAACCTGCAGACGCTTCCCCGATATCTTGCCATCTATTATCCTTTCTATACTCTTCTTCTCTTGGATGGACGACATCCGTTATGAGGAATGGGGGTCACATCCCTGATCGCGCTGATCTCCAGCCCGGCGGCCTGCAGCGACCGGATGGCCGCTTCACGTCCCGCTCCGGGACCCTTGACCCAAACCTCGACTTTTCTTACTCCCGCATCCATCGCCTCTTTGGCGGCGGCATCAGAAGCCACCTGTGCTGCGAAGGGAGTGCTTTTTTTGGAGCCCTTGAAGCCCACTTTGCCGGCTGTAGACCAGGAGATCACATTTCCCTTCTTGTCGGAAATGCATATCTGGGTATTATTGAATGTTGCCTTGACATGAGCCACGCCCACGGCCTCGGCACGCTTGACTTTCTTTCTTGCTTTTCTCTTCTTGGGATCAGCCACTTAAACTCCTCGCAGTTAAGCTATTTTTACTTCGGTGACGGCGCTTTTTTCTTTCCGCCTACCGTCTTTCTGGGACCCTTACGGGTTCTGGCATTAGTCTTGGTTCTCTGCCCGTGTACAGGCAGGCCGCGACGATGCCTGAGCCCACGATATGAACCGATATCGATCAACCGCTTGATGTTCATCATTACTTCGCCGCGCAGAACACCTTCGACTTTGTAATTATCAAGCTCCGCTCTGAGCTTGGTAATATCTTCCTCGGTCAGTGAGTGGACCCGCACCGCGGGATCAACGCCGGTTTTCCTGATAATCTCATTGGCCGCTGACCGCCCGATGCCGTATATATATGTTAAAGCAATATCAATACGCTTTTCTCTCGGTAAATCTACACCTGCTAAACGAGCCACAATTCCTCCTTAGCCCTGCTTCTGCTTGTGACGAGGATTCTTGCAGATGACGCGCAAAACGCCCCTGCGGCGGATAATCTTGCAATGTTCGCAGCGCTTCTTTATCGACGACCGTACCTTCATAAAATCCTCACTTATATAGAAAACTAAATAATCCTCTTACTTATAGCGATAGACTATTCTTCCCTTGGACAAATCGTACGGGGAAAGTTCCATGGTTACCTTGTCCCCGGGAAGAATTTTTATAAAATTCATCCTCATCTTACCGGATATATGGGCGGTAACTATATGTCCGTTGGACAGCTCCACCCGGAACATAGCATTGGGAAGAGGCTCAATGACCTTGCCTTCCACTTTTATCGATTCTTCTTTCGCCATATCAGATCTTCGTTAAGATCCTCGCTCCATTCCTGGTTATTGCTATGGTATGTTCAAAATGCGCCGAGCGTGACCCGTCAGCGGTAACAACCGTCCATTCATCATCCAGAACCCTGACGGCCCATCCGCCTTCATTCACCATAGGCTCGATCGCTATCGTCATACCTTCTTTTAATTTCACGCCTGTTCTAGGATTGCCATAATTGGGAACCTGAGGCTCCTCATGCAGCCTTTTGCCGATTCCATGACCCACAAGGTCACGCACGACGGAATAGCCTTCATCCTCAGCGGTTTTCTGTATTGCAAACGAAATATCGCCCAGAAAGTTCCCTATTACGGCCTGCCCGATTCCCCGCATTAAAGCGATTTCAGTAACCCTGAGGAGTCTTTCGGTCCTTTCATCCATCTCGCCGATGTAAAATGACCTGGCGGCATCGCCGTGATAACCGTCTTTCTTGGCACCAACGTCGATTTTAACCAGCTGTCCCTCTTTAATCACCCGATTTTTCGAGGGAATTCCATGTACAACCTGGTCATCAAATGAGATACACAGGGTAGCAGGGTATCCGCTGTAATTCAGAAATGATGGTACCGCACCCTGGGACCTTATATACTCTTCGGCAAGCTCATCGAGCCTTAAGGTCGAAACTCCCGGTTTCGCTTCCTCCTTTACAAGCTTATGTGTTTCGGCGACAATCTTGCCTGCCGCCCTCATCAACTCAATCTCATGCGGCGACTTGAGTTCAATCATTCAGCACCGCTATTACAAGCTTTGCGTTATGGTGACGAGATCGTTGAAAATAACACCGATATCGCGTTCACCGTCAACATTGACCAGAATCGACTTATCTTTATAATAATCTATCAAGGGCTGGGTCTGCTTCTTATATACTTCCAGCCTGTTCCTGACTACATCCTCGCTGTCATCCTTGCGCTTCTGCAGCTCAACACCGCATTCATCGCAGATGCCCTCCTTTTTGGGCAGATTCGAAGGATAGTTATAGGTTCTCTGGCACTGCGGACAGAAATACCGCCCGGAGAGCCTCTTGATAACTTCCTGATCCGAGACTTCCAGATTCAAGGCCCCATCCAGCGCTTCACTTTCAGACTGGAGCATCCGGTCGAGCCCCTCGGCCTGGGGAATCGTGCGCGGAAATCCGTCGAAGATAAATCCCGCGCCTTGATCATTTTTTATCGTCTCGCGGATCATATCCAGTATCAGGCTGTCCGGAACCAGATCGCCTTTATCCATATATTCTTTGGCTTTTTTGCCTAATTCGGTCTCATTTTTGACCGCCGACCTGAGCATATCGCCGGTTGACAGATGATGCAAATCCAATCTCTCAGCCAGCCGGGACGCCTGCGTGCCCTTGCCCGAACCCGGGGGACCCAACATTACCAGCAACATATCAGTACGACCTCCCGCGAATCTTTCCCTTCTTGATAAACCCGTCGTAATGGCGCATCAGCAGATGCGACTCGATCTGCTGCAGCGTATCCAGGGCCACGCCGACCAAAATCAGCACAGAGGTGCCCCCGAAATAAAACCGCACTCCCGCGTATCCCATCAAGAAATTCGGCAGTACCGCTATCAGGGCAAAGAAGATAGCGCCCGGCAGAGTTATTCGGGTTAAAACCTTATCGATATAATTGGCCGTGGCCTTGCCGGGACGTTTACCCGGAATAAACCCGCCCTGGCTCTTCATGTTGTCAGCCAGCTGTACCGGGTTAATCACGATCGCTGTGTAGAAGAAGGCAAAGAATACGATTACAACACCATAAATTATATTATAAAGAACGGATGTGAAATTAAAGTGCGTATTTAAAAACTGCGCAATTCCGGAACCGGGAAAGAATGTCGCCAGGGTCTGCGGGGCAAACATAATCGACTGCGCGAAAATAATCGGGATAACACCGGCGGTGTTGACCGACAACGGCAAATGTGTCGCCTGACCGCCGTAAACTTTTCTTCCAACCACTCTCTTGGCATACTGCACAGGAATTCTGCGCTGGGCCCTGGTAACCATGATGACCGAAGCAATGACAGCGATCATCAGGGCGATAATTACTATCGCGCCGGCAATACGGCTCGGATCGTAAACAATCTTCTGAATCTCGCCCATCACTCCCGGCACAATCCTGGCCACGATTCCGATGAAGATGATGAGAGAGATGCCGTTTCCGATTCCGCGCTCGGTAATCTTCTCACCCAGCCACATGATAAAAATCGTTCCGGTGGTGAAGGTCAGCATGGTCAGAAGCTGGAATCCGACGCCGGGATTGGTAACGATCATTGTACCGGTTTGAGCGTTAAGCGACTGCAGGAACACTGATGTTCCATAAGCCTGAAGGGCGGCGATCAAGACCGTACCGTAACGGGTATACTGGGTAATCTTGCGTCGTCCCTCTTCGCCCTCTTTCTGCAGTCTCTGTAAATGAGGTACCACCGGTCCTAAAAGCTGCAATATAATCGAGGCCGAGATATATGGCATAATACCCAGCGAAAATATAGTAGCTTTGGTGAAGGCACCTCCCACAAACAGGTCAAACAGACCAAACAGAGTGCCTCCTCCGCCGGGCTGGTTGAAGAAGCGGAACAACGCATCACCATCGATACCGGGAGTGGGTATATGGCCGCCAATACGATAAACTATCAAAATCCCCAACGTAAAGAGGATCCTGGTTCGCAATTCCTTAATTTTGAATACGTTTCTGAATGTCTCCAGCACTTATATCTTCTCTGCCTTTCCACCGGCCTTGGAAATCAATTCCGCAGCTGATTTTGTAAATGCCTGCGCATAGATGGTCAAACCGATCTCGAGCGATCCCTCGCCCATGATCTTGATCGGTTCCGCGGTGGTCTTTATCAATCCAGCCTGCTTCAGAGCCTCGGGATTGACCTCGCCCGGCTCTGTAAATTTTTTTGCTATATCGCCAATCTTTACAAGCTGGAAATAAACCTTATTCGGATTCACAAATCCTCGTTTCGGAATACGGCGTGCCAGCGGCATCTGACCGCCCTCGTTCCAGTACTTGCGCTTGGAGCCTGAACGGGAGCGCTGTCCCTTGTGGCCCCTTCCAGCCTGGCCGCCCTGTCCGGAGCCTGCGCCCCGTCCTACGCGTCTTCTGTCCCGTTTCGAACCAGACGGTTTCTCGAGATTGTGAAGCTCCATTTATACCTCCTCCACTTTAACCATGAACGAAACCGCCTTTATCATGCCGCGGATCTGCGGAGTGTCTTCGTGAATGACACTATGATGAATCCTCTTTAAACCCAGCGCCTCAATCGTGCGCCTGTGTTTCTGGATACGCCCGCTCAGCGACCTGACCTGTGTAACTTTCAATTTAGCTGGCATCGGACTTCTTCTCCGGTTCTATCTCCCTGAAAGCCAGGGCCTCTTCTTCTGTGCGAAGCCTCCTGAGTCCATCCATGGCCGCTTTCACGATATTCTGGGGATTTGACGATCCCAGGGATTTGGTCAGAATATCCTGAATTCCGGCGGCCTGCATAATCGCACGCACTCCGGCTCCGGCAATAATACCGGTACCGGGCGAGGCCGGACGCAGGAGCACCCTGGCCGCCCCGAACTTGCCGATGATCTTGTGCGGGATGGTTCCGCCCACCATGGAGACTTTGGCCATATCTTTGCGGGCCGCATCGGTAGCCTTATGGATCGCACCTGAAACTTCCAGAGCTTTGCCCAATCCCACACCGACCGAGCCGTTACGATCACCAACGGCTACAAGAGAGGTAAAGGAGAACTTGCGTCCGCCCTTCACGACCTTGGCCACACGATTTACATGAATAACATGCTCGTCTAACTCAAATCCATCCTGTTCGTATCTCTGTCTCTGAGGCCTCATAACAATCCTTACTAAAAGTTCAGTCCGCCTTTGCGGGCGCCCTCGGCCACGGCCCTGACACGGCCATGGTAACGGCCGCCCTGGCGGTCAAAGACCACATTCTCAACGCCCTTGGCTTTCGCCATTTCGGCTATTAACTGCCCGACCTTGAATGACTTGTCGGTCTTCTTGTCCTTATCTTCGAATCTATCCTTTGCGTCCTTTGAGAGCGATGATGCGAACGCCAGTGTCTCTCCCGCGATATCGTCTATCACCTGAGCATAGACATGCTTCAGGGATTTGCTCACGCTCAGGCGCGGACGTTCGGGGGTACCGACAACCTTCGCTCGAACCCGCTTGACGCGGCGGTTGTATTTTGCCTGTTTTAAATCAAGTCTACTCGACATAACATCATCCTACGCAGCAGTCTTTCCAGCCTTGCGGCGGACCTGCTCATTATCGTATTTAATACCTTTTCCTTTATATGGTTCGGGCGGCCTGAACGATCTAATCTTGGCCGCAACAAGCCCGACCAGAGCTTTGTCGCTGCCGGAGATCTTAATCTTCTGCTGGCTCTCCAGGCCGATATCGATCCCCGGAGGAGGCGCAAAATAAATCGGATGCGAAAAGCCCAGCGAGAGCTTAAGCAGTTTATTGGCCATTTCGGCTCTATAGCCGACGCCCACGATTTCCAGAACTTTAGAAAATCCCTCGGTCACGCCGATTACCATGTTATTTATCAACGCCCTTACCAAACCATGCTGGGCCCTGAAAAACTTGGAATCGGAAGGTCTCTTGACGTTCAGGACATTGTCCTCAATATCAACCTGTATCCGGGGATGAATTTCCTGCGTCAATTCGCCCCTGGGACCCTTCACCACGACAGTGGAGTTTTTGATCTCCACCTTGACCTTGTCCGGGATATGAATTGGTTGTTTTCCTATTCTCGACATATTACTATCCTACCAAACTCTGCAGACCAGCTCTCCGCCGATATTGGCTTTAAGCGCCTGCTGGTCAGTCATAACTCCCCTCGAGGTCGATATAATCATTGTTCCGACCTCCTGCTGGAGCTTGAAGAGATCATCGGATGATGCATACACCCTCAGGCCCGGTTTGGAGATTCTCTCCAAGCCCGAAATTATGGATTCATCATTTTTATTATAGCGCAGCCAAATCCGCAAAACCGGCTTACCGTCAATCTGGATCACCGAGGAGCGCTTGATGAACCTGAGCTCGCTTAATAACCTGGCGATCTCATTCTTAAGCTTCGCAGCCGGTACATCTACCGCCTTATGCTTGGCCTTGGCCGCATTTTTGATTCTAACTAAGAGATCAGAGACCGGATCAGTCATACTCATAATTTCTAAACTCCTACCAACTGGCCTTGACCACGCCGGGTATTTCGCCATTTAAGGCCAATTCACGGAAACAAATACGGCAAATACCAAACTTGCGCATATAGGCACGCGGCCGGCCGCAACGCCGACAGCGATTATACGAACGTACGCTGAATTTCGGTTTACGTTTGGCTTTTGCTATCAAACACTTCTTGGCCACTCTATCTCCTTACTTTCTGAAAGGCATCCCCAGTTCCCGCAAGAGCGCAAAGGCTCCTTCATCGTCATTGGAACTGGTGACAAAAGTTACAGATAATCCTCGCACCTTGTCGATCTTATCATAATCGATCTCAGGGAAAATGAGCTGCTCGCGCAGTCCCAGAGTATAATTTCCGCGTCCGTCAAAACCCTTGGGCGGAAGTCCCCTGAAATCCCTGATTCGCGGAATCGCCACATTTATCAGGCGGTCGAAAAATTCATACATCCTCTCGCGCCTCAGGGTCACCGCACAGCCGATCGGCATGCCGGCGCGCAGCTTGAAATTCGAAATCGATTTTTTGGCACGGGTAACAATCGGCTGCTGTCCGGAAATGATTCTCAGATCCTCAACCGCCGCATCCAAAAACTTAGGGTTCGTTATGGCCTCCCCGACGCCAATGTTCATGACGATCTTTTTGAGGCGCGGAACCTCCATAACATTCTTATAATCGAACTCCTTCTGGAGTTTCGGTAAAACCTCTTTATAATAATATTCCTTCAAACGTGCCATCAGATAATCTCTCCGGATTTATTGGAGATCCGAACCTTATTCTTGGTTTTCTTTTCGGGATCCTCCAGCACCTTGTAATTGACGCGTGTGGGTTTGTTGCTGCGAGTATCGAACAACATAACATTCGACGCGTTAATCGGGGCCTCTTTCTCTATTATACCGCCCTTGGGATTTCTCTGGCTGGGACGGCTATGACGATAGATCAGGTTAACGCCCTCCACAAGGACACGGTTGGTTTCGGGAATGACCCGCAAGACCTTGCCGATCTTGCCTTTATTCTTTCCGCTAATAACCTTTACCTGATCGCCTTTTTTAATTCTCATCGTTTCCTCACAAAACTTCCGGAGCCAGTGATATTATCTTCATGAATTTTTTCTCGCGCAGCTCCCTGGCAACCGGGCCAAAGATACGCGTGCCGCGCGGCTCCATCTGATCATTAATAATAACCGCGGCATTATCGCCAAACTTGATATAGCTGCCGTCCTTCCGGCGCACCGGAAAAGCCGTTCTCACCACCACCGCTTTGACGATATCGGATTTTTTCACCGTGCCGTTCGGGATCGCATCTTTTACGGCACACACTATAATGTCTCCAACTCTGGCATAGCGCCGTTTCGTTCCTCCCAGCACACGGAAACACATGACTTTCTTGGCGCCCGTATTATCGGCGACATTCAGCCTGGAATATTCCTGTATCATTTTACTTGGCCTTCTCCAAAATCTTTACGAGTCGCCAGCGTTTCATTTTCGAGAGCGGGCGAGTTTCCATAACCATTACCTTATCGCCAATACCAGCCTCGTTATTCTCATCATGAGCATAGAGCTTGGCGCGCTTGTGAATGACCTTGCCGTACAAAGGATGCTTCATCTTGTAGTCCATCTCAACCGAAATGGTCTTGTCCATCTTGTCGGATATCACAATACCCTGTCTCGTTTTCCGTAGTCCTCTCAATGCCACAGTTTACTCCTCTGAACTCTTCTCTTTGCCGCTGCCCAGTATCTTTCCGGTTGTGGCGGAAAGCGCGCGGATACCTTTTTCATGCTCATGAAGGACTGTCTTAAGACGGGCAATATCGCGCCGTAAGACTCGCAGGCGCAGGGGATTATCGAGCTTCTGGACCCGCATTTTAAGCCTCAGGTTGAAAAGCTCTTCCTGGGAGTCGGCGAGCCGCTGCTCGACTTCTTCCCTTCGCCAGATCTCTGATTAATTCCGCCTTCACGGTACTATGCTCCTCCAATTTCCTGACGGGTAACGAATCTGCACTTGATCGGCAGCTTGTCGGCGGCGAGTTTCATCGCCTGGCGAGCAAGCTCCTCGGAGACACCTTCTAATTCAAACAGAATCCGTCCCGGCTTAACCACCGCCACCCAGTATTCGGGCGCTCCCTTACCCTTACCCATACGGGTCTCCGCAGGCTTCTTGGTAAAGGGCTTGTCCGGGAAGACCCTGATCCAGACCTTGCCGCCTCTCTTGATCTTCCTTGTTAACGCCACACGTGCCGCCTCTATCTGGCGGTTTGTGATCCAGGCCGGCGCCATAGCTTTGAGGCCGAACTCGCCAAATGAGATCTTCGAGCCGCGGTAGGCCTTGCCTCGCATTCTGCCGCGCTGCTGCTTGCGGTATTTTACTCTTTTTGGCATTAACATATGCTATTACTCCGAATCGTTCCCGTTCAAGAACGTGAAAATTTCCAAATATATGTACATTCGATCAAAAGGCAAGAGCTTTTGTATATGAAGTCTTACCCTTTTTTGTCTTCTGATTTATCTCCCGATTCCGGCCTGGAGGCCGTCCTCTTGGCTTCGGTCGAAGCTCTTGGCTCTGGTCTGCCCTGGTTTCTTTGTTGCTGCTGCCCTTCGGCTCTGCGTCCGCCTTCATCCTCAGGTCTTTTCTTGCGGACCCTGGATTTGGGGCGAGGTTTACGCCTGCGCGGCCCCGAGGGGCGGGCTCTTCTCTGATCCATTTCGGGCTGGCGGCTTTCACCCGCATCCTCCATGCCCGGCTTATCCAGAATTTCGCCGCGGCAGATCCAGACCTTCACGCCGATAGTGCCATAAGTCGTATTAGCAGTTGAAATAGCGTAGTCTATATCCGCCCGGAGAGTATGAAGCGGAACCCGTCCCTCCATATACTTCTCGCTTCTGGCAATTTCCGCACCGCCCAGACGGCCCCCGCAGGTAATCTTGATACCCTCGGCGCCCATCTTCATCGAAGCGGTGATAGCCTTCTTCATTGAACGTCTGAAGGATACTCGTCCCTCCAGCTGCCTGGCAATGGAATCAGCCACCAGCTTCGCGTTCAGCTCAGGCTTTTTCACCTCTATAATATTCAAGGTAATATCTTTCCTGGTAATTAACTGCAGCTCTTCACGCAATTTATCGACTTCCGCTCCTTTGCGCCCGATGACGATGCCCGGACGGGAAGAATGAATGTCAACTGTAATTTTCTTGGGAGCACGCAGGATTTCAACTTTGGCAAGCCCGGCATTTTCCAGACGCTTGCTAATATACCTTCGGATCTTCAGATCCTCCTCGAGAAGATCTGCAAAGTTCCTCTCCGCAAACCACTTGGAGTTCCAAGATCTGATGATTCCCAGCCTCAATCCCACTGGATTAGTTTTCTGACCCAAAAGTATTCCTCCTGCTATTCTTCTTCTTCCGCCACGGAAGGTTTAGTTGGTTTTCTCTTTCTTGTGCGCCTGGCGTGTTCCCTGGCCAGACGTCTTTCCGCACGGCCCTCATCGGATACCCTGACCGAAAGATGGCAGGTACGTTTGCGTATTCTGAAGGCCCGGCCCATGCCGACGGCGCGGAAGCGCTTCAGGATAGGCCCTCCGTCAATGATGATAGAGGTTACTCTCAGTTCCTCAGCTTTCACCCGGGCAGTGCCTTCCTGGGCGATCATATTGGCGGCAGCCGATTTTATGGTTTTGGAAAGGGGCACCGCGGCCCTCTTGGGCACATACCTCAGAAGGTCAACTGCCTCGTGAACCATCTTTCCTTTCACCAGCTCCGCCACCCGCCGCATCTTGCGCGGGGACATTCTCAGGTATTTTGAACGAGCAACAGATTCCATAATTCCACTCTTACTTTATCGAAGATGACCTTTCGGTTAACTTGCCGGCATGGCCGCGGAAAATCCGGGTCGGAGCAAATTCGCCCAGCTTATGACCGACCATATTTTCTGTAATATATACAGGAATAAACTTGTTGCCGGTATGAATAGCAATTGTATGCCCGACAAATTCCGGCGATATGGTTGACCTGCGCGACCAGGTCTTGATAACCTTTTTGTCGCCGCTGTCATTCATCTTCTCGATCTTGATCATTAGATGATCATCTATAAAGGGCCCTTTTTTCAAAGAGCGTGCCATTCAGAACCTCCTAAAACAGCTTATTTCCTGCGTTTAACGATATATCTATCTGACAATTTACCTTTCTTACGAGTCTTCAAACCCTTGGTCGACTTGCCCCAGGGGGTACAGGGATGACGTCCTCCGGAGGAACGTCCCTCGCCACCGCCCATAGGATGATCGACCGGGTTCATGGCGACCGCACGTACATTCGGCCTGCGTCCCAGCCAGCGGGATTTGCCGGCCTTGCCCCAGACTATATTTTCATGATCGATATTACCGACCTGACCAATAGTCGCACGACACTTCAAGGGAACCAGTCTCACCTCACCCGAAGGCATCTTCAGATGCGCCATCTTGCCTTCTTTGGCGGCTAAAATGGCCATGGAACCGGCGCTTCGCGCGATCCTTCCACCCCTGCCCGGAATCATTTCGACATTATGCACAAAACTTCCCAGAGGAATTCTCTCCAGGAGGGTTGCATTTCCGATGCTGATCTCCACCTCCGGCCCGGAAACGACAGTATCGCCCACCTTCAGGCCGTGCGGAGCGAGAATATAACGCTTCTCACCATCCACATAATGTAAAAGCGCAATTCTGGCCGAGCGATTGGGATCATATTCGATGGCCGCAACTCGCGCGGGTATACCGATCTTGTCACGCTTGAAGTCTATAATGCGGTAGAAGCGCTTGTGGCCCCCGCCCCGATTATAGGTGGTAGTACGGCCCTTATTATTACGCCCGCCGCTCTTCTTCAAAATCTTCAGCAAAGATTTTTCCGGGATGGTTTTAGTGATATCGCTAAAATCAGAAACCGTCCGGAAACGCATCGACGGTGTATATGGTTTGAATTTCTTAATACCCATTTTTTAATCCAAGATCTTTAGTCTGATTGAATTCCTATAATTCCGGGTTAAATCGCATCAAGCTGCGTTATTGTTTCGCCTTCTTTAAGATTGACTATCGCTTTTTTCCAATTGGGACGCTTGCCCACAAATCGTCCCAGCCTTTTCATCTTGCCGCGCATAACCTGGACCTTAACTGAGTCGACATGGACATTAAACAGGTTTTCCACAGCATTCTTTATTTCAATTTTATTGGCGTCTTTAGCCACTTCAAAAACATATGCATTCTGCTTTTCACGCAGAACGGAAAATTTTTCGCTGAGGAGATGCGAGATTATTACCTGGCGCGGTTCTTTCATTTGGCAAACACCTCCTCGATCTCATTCAGAGCTGATTCGGTCATCAGCAAATATTCAGAATTCAGCAGATGATAGGCATTGATTAACCGGGCGCGCATATAGCTGACACCGGGGATGTTACGGCAGGACATCTCGAAGTTGCGGTTTTCTCCTTCATTCAGGATCAAGACCTTTCTGCCGTACAGGTCCAGCCCGGCCAGAAACTCGACCACCGACTTTGTCCGGGGCTTCTCCAGCTTGAGGTCCTCAATGACCATAATTTTCTCGTCCGAAGCCTTATCAGCCAGGGCCGAATAAAGAGCCTGGCGCTTAATCGCCTTGGGAATTGCCCGGTTGTAATTTTTAGGCTTGGGTCCGAACGCACGGCCTCCACCGACCCATACAGGCGAGGTATTCGACCCTGCACGGGCCCTTCCGGTACCTTTCTGGCGCCATGGCTTGGCACCGCCCCCGCGGACTTCCCTGCGGTTCTTGGTGGAATGAGTTCCCTGCCTGTTGTTCCTCAGAAACGACTTAATATATTGGTGGACCTGATAATTCTTCGGTTCGAACTCGAAGACCTCAGGATTCAGTTCCACTTCACCGGCTGAGCCGCCCGTGTTTGATATTTTCTTTGCTTTAGCCATTTTCTATGCACCCGTAATCTTCACAAAACTGTTTCGTTTACCCGGAACGCTTCCAACTAAGCAGATCAGGTTATTCTCCGGATCGACTTTGGCGACAGTCAAATTTTTGGTGGTCACTTTCTCATTGCCCATACGCCCGGCCATCCGGGTACCTTTCAGCACCCTGGAGGGATATGAGGACTGGCCGATCGAGCCGGGAGCCCGTAAACGATCCGACTGGCCGTGAGTCTTGGGACCGCCTGCAAAACCATGCCGGCGAACACCGCCCTGAAAGCCCAGGCCCCTCGATATTCCGCTTACATGCACCTTCTCACCCGGTTTAAATACATCAACATTAATATAATCACCGACCTTGATATCCTCGGTATCCTTATCCATACGAATCTCTCTGAGATACCTGTGTGATTTTACTCCGGCTTTCTCAAAGATTCCGCTCATCGGCTTGTTGACCCGGCTCTCATCGAGCTCCTCATAGCCGACTCGCAATGCTGAGTAGCCGTCCTTCTCAACAGTCTTAACCTGTATCACCTGGCAGGGCCCTGCCTGTATAACTGTCACCGGAAGGCTGTCGCCGTCATCGGTGAAGACCCTGCTCATGCCAATCTTTTTACCAAAAATCGCTTTCATTTTATTACACTTTGATTTCCACATCGACACCGGCAGGCAGATCCAGCTTCATCAAAGCATCAACCGTCTGCGGTGAAGAGTCATAAATATCCATCAGTCTCTTGTGCACTCGAGTTTCAAACTGCTCCCGCGACTTCTTATCCACGTGCGGTGAACGCAACACGGTATAGACAGTGCGCTTGGTTGGAAGCGGTATCGGACCCGCGATCTTAGCTCCGGTTCTTAAAACGGTGCGAGCTATCTCCCTCGTCGATTTGTCGAGGGCATGATGATCGTAAGCTTTCAGTCTTATCCTTATTTTCTGGCCCAGGTCCATTCATCTACTCCACAACTTCGACCACCACGCCGGCGCCGACTGTTCGGCCGCCCTCGCGGATCGCAAAACGAAGCTCCTGCTCCATTGCCACATCACTCACCAGCTCTACTTCCATCGTGATATTGTCGCCCGGCATCACCATCTCCACTCCCTCAGGAAGCTTGATCGATCCGGTCACATCCGTGGTACGGAAATAAAACTGCGGACGATAACCATTGAAAAACGGCGTGTGACGCCCGCCCTCTTCCTTGGTCAAAACATACACCTCACCCTTAAACTTCTTGTGAGGAGTGATCGACTTCGGCTCCGCCACTACCATTCCGCGCTCAACCTCGTCCTTGTCAACACCCCGCAAAAGCAAACCTACATTGTCGCCGGCATCACCTGAATCCAGTATCTTGCGGAACATCTCAACGCCCGTTACTACCGTCTTGCGGGTCTCGCGGAAGCCAACCAGCTCAACCTCCGTACCCGTGGTTATTCGGCCC
>DSEQ01000017.1 GCA_011056555.1 Candidatus Zixiibacteriota bacterium
GTGTACACCAACCCGCAAACAATCGACAGCGCGGCCATCAGGTTTGCCGCCTGATCCAGATTTTCAATCCCAAATAATTCTGCCAGAAGGCTGACAAGCTGGCTGTACCCAAAGGCAGTGGATGATATCAGCTTGCCCTCCACGATATTACCAAGTATGAGATCGCCGTCACCCAGAATCAGGCTCTGGCTCCTGATCAGACAGAAGAAGATTGCTGGAATTATTATCCAGAGAGATAATTTCAGTGTGCCTGGCATGGATGCTATCTTCGGCAGAAAAGCCTCCCACACTCTCGATATCAGCTTCCAGATAATTTCGCTGAGCCCGGTAAAGATGGTCAGGATTACGGCAATTGCCAGAAGGGCGATGTTGACCGGGTATATGATCTCCAGAGGCATCACCGCCCAGTTCCAATAGGCGGGATACAGCCATGAAAGTGCGAAGATTGCGGCAATAACGATGATTATTATGCGGATGAGTGTAATCATCTTTTTCGTAAAAAATGTCAAATCTTTTCAAGATTTGACCTGCTTATTTTGGCCGGGAAGGGATTCCCGGCCACACTCGTATTTATTCCAGGTTGCCTGCTTAACTAAACATCGCGGCCGCAGCATTTTTTGTATTTTTTGCCGGAGCCACAGGGGCAGGGATCATTGCGGCCGATCTTCTTGCCTTCTCGCTTGAAGGGCTGTTTCTTTCCCTGTTGCGGAGTGTCATCCTCGCCCGGCTGACCCTGGGCCTGCACCGCTCCGCCCTCCGGGGCACGGAAACCGAGCGATTCTTTTTTGTCGTGACGCGCTTTTGCCGCCGCCCGGGATTCCCGTTCGCGCCGGGAGACTTCGCTCTGGTCAGCCGGACGCATCCAGTAGCAGAAACGCACCGCCTCGCGGTCGATCTGATCCAGCAGTTCTGTGAACATCCGGAAGGCCTCACGCTTGTACTCGATCAACGGGTCCTTCTGGGCATAGGAGCGCAGCCCGATGCCGGTCCGGAGCTGATCCATCTCATAAAGATGATCTTTCCATTTCTCTGTCACAGTGGAAAGGAAAGCCATCTTCTCGATCTTGCGCATTACCTCGGAGCCCAGCACCTCTTCTTTCTGCTTATAGACAGCTAATGCAAGCTCCTCTACCTTCTTGACCAGATCCTCATGCTCGATCTGCATCACATCAATATTTTTAGTATCAAGCGGAGCCAGGAACATCTTATGGGTCTCCATTGCAAGTCCGGAAAGATCCCATGCGGCCGGATCCTCCTCGGGCGGAGCATAGGTCGTGACCATGTTCTCGGCAACTTCAGAAATTTTTTCCCTGACCTCTTCCTGGATATTATCGGTCCGGATATATTCATTCCGGCGATCGTAAATGACCTCACGCTGGATATTCATGACATCATCATAATCCAGCAGGCGTTTACGTACCCCATAGTTCTGGCCCTCGACAGACTTCTGCGCCTTCTCAATTGATTTGGATATGCGCTTGTGTTCAATCGCCTCGCCCTCTTTCAGGCCCAGCATGTCGAGCACACGGGATATTCTGTCAACGCCGAAGAGACGCATCAGGTCATCCTCGAGGGATAAGAAGAATCTGGATGATCCCGGGTCGCCCTGACGTCCCGCACGTCCCCTGAGCTGACGGTCGATACGGCGGGCCTCATGCCGTTCTGTTCCGATAATATGCAGCCCGCAGGCGGGGGTCTCGTCGCATTTATATTTCTCGAGATAGGGGCAGACCTCGCCGTATTCGGGAGTCTCGATCAGGGCGCAGTTTTTATGCTTGAGCACATTCTCGCCCAGCTTGATATCTGTGCCTCGACCGGCCATGTTGGTAGCAATCGTAACCGCTCTCTGCCTCCCGGCAAACTGCACAATTTCCGCTTCACGTTGATGCTGTTTGGCGTTCAAGATTTCGTGCTTGATCCCCTTGCGTTTGAGCATGCGCGAAATTGTCTCGGAGACATCAACGCTGACAGTGCCAACCAGCACCGGACGGCCGATTTCCTGGAAATATTCAATTTCGTCCATGATCGCTTTATATTTTTCCTTCTTGGTGCGGTAGATCTGGTCAGGAAAGTCGATCCTTTTTACCGGTTTATCGGTCGGGATAACGACAACATCCAGCTTGTAAATATCCCAGAACTCGCCCGCCTCGGTCTCCGCGGTACCTGTCATTCCTGCGAGTTTATTGTACATGCGGAAGTAGTTCTGTAATGTAATGGTGGCCACGGTCTGGGTTTCACCCTCGATTTTGACTTTTTCCTTGGCCTCGATAGCCTGATGCAAACCGTCTGAGAAACGCCTGCCGGGCATCAAGCGCCCGGTGAATTCGTCGACGATGATGACCTTACCATCCTGCACAACATATTCGACATCCTTCTCAAACAGGCTGTAGGCTTTCAGAAGCTGGGTGATAGAATGCAGTTTCTGGGATTTTTCGATATGCTGCTTATAAACCCTGTCCTTGGCCTTAACCTTATCCTCGGGGGTCAGTTTCTCGTCATTGTCGATCTGGACGATAGCCTCGGCGATGTCCGGAATTTCGAAGAGCTGTTTATCGGAGGGATGAAGCTCATTTAAGCCCATTTCGGAAAGCGTTACCGAATGATCCTTTTCGTCGATGGCGTAGTAAATACGCTCATCGATCTCATTCAAATTCTTCTTGTCGCGCATGATGTTCATTTCCATGGTCGAGACCATGCGCTGTACCCCGGGCTCCTTCATTATTTTCATAAAGCGTTTATTCTTCGGTGCGGCCCGCCTGACGGTCAGGAGATCGTAGGCGGCGTCATCATAATTTTCCTCTTCCAGCGCCTTTTCCGCTTTGCTGATGAACTGGCTGGCCATCAGTGTCTGCTTTTTGGCGATGCGCTCGACCAGCGGCTGCATATCGCGGAAGGCCTGGTCGATTGTGGATTCAACCGGGCCGGAGATAATCAGCGGGGTACGGGCCTCATCGATCAAAACGCTGTCGACCTCGTCCACTATAGCATAAAAATGTCCCCGCTGGCGATTATCCTCCACACGCCAGCCCATGTTGTCATGCAGGTAATCGAATCCGAATTCGGAATTGGTGCCATAGGTTATATCGCAGTTATACTGCGCACGTCTCTCGTCGACATCCTGGCCATGCTGGATCACGCCGACGGTCAGCCCCAGGTATTTATAGACCTCGCCCATCCATTCAGCGTCACGCCGGGCAAGGTAATCGTTGACAGTGATAATATGCACTCCCCGCCCGACCAGGGCATTAAGATAAACCGGCATGGTGGCGACAAGGGTCTTACCCTCACCGGTGGCCATCTCGGCGATTTTTCCCTGGTGCAGCACAATACCGCCAAAGAGCTGGACATCGTAGGGAATCATATCCCAGGTGAAGTTCATTCCGCCGGCCTCCCAGGTTTGGCCCTTCAGGCGTCGGCAGGCTTCCTTGACCATCGCAAAGGCCTCGGGAAGGATTGTATCGAGGTATTCGTCGATGCCCTCTTTGAATTTCTCTTTACGCTCCTTGGTGTCCCATTCGAATTCCTCGGCCTGCTGTTCAAGCTCATCCCAGACCTTTTTGGCCTCGGCCTTGAATTCCTCGGTTCTTTTTATCAGCTCTTCCTGAGGGACATCCTCGAGCGTAGGATAGATTTCGTTTATCTCATCAACAATCGGATTTATCTTTTTCAGGTCTCTTTCGTGTTTTGTTCCGAATACTTTTTTAATCAGAGTATCTAACAATATTATCTCCTCTTTGCATTTACAGGGGTAACACAGTTATACAAAATATTCCCGCAAACGTTCGATCCATATCATTATACGCTTTTTGATAATTTGCAAGAAAAAAACGAGCTTGAATCAGTCCTTGGGGGTTAGATTCCGTTTGGTGAAGACATAAAAAGTCGGAACCAGGAACAAAAGCAGTAATGTTACGAAATACAGCAATTTTTGAAACTGTGAGGTGTCATATATAAGGGTGCTTCCAATAATGTTTCCCCAGTTATTGAGAACATCGTATTCAGGTCCAATGAACCATATTACACGCGCCAGATTAGTCCAGAAACCCCAATCGGTGTGAATCATCTGCTTGGCGATCTGAGGAAGAAAAAACGTGATCAGTACAATAATCGAGGCCCATACCGGATGCAAAAAGATCGAAAACAGGGCAGTGGCCACAATCAGCATAAAATACAATAATAGATCATAAATGAAGGCCAGCACAAGGTTGATAGTAAGTCCATAGTCCGTAACAGTGTAGAGGAGAATCATAAAGTATATTACCTGGAAAATCCAGAAGATAATCATCAGCTTGAATGCGCCAATGATTTTTCCAAAGATAAATGCGCTGCGCGATACCGGTTTGGCAAGATAGGGGAAAATTGTTCCATCCCGAATATCCTGAATAAGTACAAGGGAACCGATTGTCACCGAAGCAAACACTCCAAAGAAGGTGTAACTTTTAGTGAATGTCGAAATGATGATCAGCAGCATGGGACCGCTCTCATTGCGAAAGTCCTCGGCAACCAGAAACGGGATTATTGTCATCAGGAGCATTCCAAGGCCCACTATAAAGAAGACCCAGTAGATTTTACTCCTTAGCAATTTTGCAAATTTATGCTTGCTGATTAGATTTATCGATCTCAGTTCCATTTTCCACCAATTGCATAAATATTTCTTCCAGATCGGTGCGGGGCGGGATAACCGAAATTATATCCGCACCGAGTTCGGAAAGCTTTGCTATTAATCTGGCCTTATCCTCTTTAGACCCGGTCAATATCGAATAAGCCGAGTCGCCTTTATTTTCGGGCTTCCAAGTTTCCCTGAGCTGTTCTGCTTTGGGCTTATCTAGTGTAAAAGTCACTTCGGTATCATCAGATTTTCTAAGCAGATTTTCGACCGTATCTATCTTGATAACCTTACCCTTGTTGATGATCGCCACACGATCGGCGATCTGCTGAACATCCGACAGTATGTGTGTACTCAGAAAGACTGTTTTTCCGCGCTTTTTCAATTCCAGGAATTTGTGCTTGATTTTTGATTTGGCTATAGGATCCATACCCGAGGTCGGTTCATCGAGTATCAGAAGATCCGGATCGGAAATCATTGCCTGTGCAAGGCCAATTTTCTGCTTCATACCCTTGGAATAGGTTTTTACCTTACGGCCCTCGGCCTCCGCCATCTCAAAAAACTCCAAAAGGTCCCGTCCATGCCTTTCAACTTCGTTCGAGGAAAACCCGGCGAGATTGCCCATATATTTCAGAAGCTTTTTGCCCTTCAGGAATTTATCGAATTCAAACAGCTCCGGAAGGAATCCTACCTTTTCACGGCATTTGGAATTATTAACAGGGAGTCCATGTATCATCGCCTTACCATGAGTGGGGTAAATGAAATTCATGAGAATATGAATGGTCGTTGTTTTGCCGGCGCCATTGGGGCCAAGGAAGCCGAAGATCTCACCTTTTTTGACCTCGAACGATATGCCATCCAGAGCGCGCACCCTTGCATGCCCCCACAGATCGGAGTAAACCATCTCGAGGTTCTGGATTTCTATCGCATTCTCGCCATTACCATTCATCTAATCTTTTTTCCTTATAGTATCCACGCTAATAATGCTATCACCTGATTTAATTTCTACCTCGGTAGTCTCCCCATGATTATTTTTCTTTATCTTCACCGAAACATCGTCCTCGTCATCTCCGAGCCTTCTCTGGATTCCGTACTCGATATCTTCCTGCATGCCGTCCCAACGTTTTTGAATCTCTCCCTTATCATCGATAATAATGACAGTGGGCAGCTGACCAACCCCGAATTCTTCAGCTATCATTCTATCCGGATCGAGCCCTATTTTCAAATTGATATTCCATAGCTCTTTTACATTCACAACTTCTTCCGGAGATTCACCAACATTTACAGCGATCAACTCAAAATCATATTCTTCATTCCATTCATCAATTTTGCGGCCAATATTCTCGATGGCCAGATGCGATGGATTCGAATTTGAATTCCAGAATACCAATACTACCGGCTTTTTGTCCTGATAATAACCGATAGGTTCGAAGCTGCCACTTAATAAATTGATCTCAATATCGGAAAAATTCTCGGCAGCGGCCTGCTTTTTCAGTATGTCCGGTTGTTTAATAAGTACATGCTGAATAACGAATATCACTGCCAATATAAGAAATGTTATGTAGAAGGACTTACGGGTCATAATTAATCTGCTGAAATTTCACTGAATATATTATTTGTTTACGGGAATTCAACAGATTTGTTATAATTTTCCATAAAAATCAAAATCTTATTCAAGAGGCGAAACATAGTTGTTCCAGCGTTCTTGCTGGATTCCCGATGGCGATTTCATCATGCTTACCTGATATATTTCGCTGCCTTCCAGGACAAGCTCGGTATTGTATAATTCTTTATCCCGTCGGTAATCGATCTTTATTTTATCGCCGGATTTTTTGGAATTCAAGTATTCCACCAGGGGATTGACGGCCTTGAATTCTTTCCCATCCACCTCGAGTATGACATCGCCTTCCTCCAGGCCCGCGGCGGAGGCGGGGCCTCCCCTCCGAACAAAGTCCAGAGTCAAATCCTGAAACGAGGCAAAGGTTGCTCCGATATCGATTTTTCCTTCCGGCACAGACTCGAGTTTCACGCCGAATTTTTCGAGCATGCCGGGAAGGTCCATTTTGCGGCGCACGTTGATACATGAATCCACGAAGGGCATGAGGTACTGGCCGCTTAAGGTATCGGTCAACTCGAAGAAGTGCGCCGCCGTGAAGATATTGTCATTGCCGCTAAACCTCTCAGCAAGAGCCTTCAGCACCTGATCCAGGGATGCTGTCCGGGGGCTCATCGCACGAAGCCTCAAATCGAACATGCAGGCGGTTATCATTTCAGCCGAAAAGATGTAGCCTCTGGCGGTGGAAATGTCGCGGGCGGCACGCACCGATAAGCGTATCCGGTCAAACTCTCGAGAGTACTGCTCATAGGCAGCGGCCAGCCGCTCAAGAAACTGCTGATCCGTTATCACGCCGATCCTCCTCAAAAGCAGGAGCTGATAGTAATTGGATGCTCCCCGTATGAGCCAGCTTTCATCGATCTGGTTGGAGGGCTGGAAGCTGACCGGAATCCATTGCGGAAACAGATTATAGGCAAAGAGTCCGAAGTTTTTGTCGAGCCCTTCCGCCGTCAGCTTATGATCCAGAAGAATATTTACACTTCCCGGTGAGCTGGCCCCGGCATTAAGGACTTCTGAATTCTGGTTCGAGAAGGGAAACCCGGATACGATCAGAAGGGGATCGAACTGCGGCGGCACTCCGAAAATTCGTGTAAGCTGATACCAGACCTTGCGCAG
This sequence comes from Candidatus Zixiibacteriota bacterium, assembly GCA_011056555.1. Taxonomy (GTDB): domain Bacteria; phylum Zixibacteria; class MSB-5A5; order JAABVY01; family JAABVY01; genus JAABVY01. Next base: position 7,338 of record DSEQ01000017.1, read on the forward strand.
ATTACCCACAAGCTGATCATTCAATTCGGGCAGTAACATCCTCTGCATCGCTATCTGCAGCGGAAATCCCTCGGGTCCGATCGAGAGGGTGTCATATGCCCCCACAGCCCAGTAAGCGTCAAAGATATGGTCCATGGACGGAATAATGAACCTGTTATCGCCAGTTCTTTTCTGAGGCAGCACCGCAAGCATATTTTCGCCCAGCACAAAATTGATTTCGAAATCCCGGGGCATGATTTCCCTGTCCAGAACCGGATATACTATTACTCCGCTGCCGATCAGGACACCCGCTTTTCCTATGTAGAAAGGTGTCTCATCGATGCCGTACTCGCTCGGCGAGCGGAGGTGCTGGATGGGGAGAATATATTTCATCTGGTATTCGCCCTCGATATCGTGAGCGATCCATAAATTGGGCTCTTTTTGAATCACCTCCAGCTTGGCGGAATCAGGCCCGAATAATGTAAACTGCTTGACAAACTGGGCATATCCTTCGGTGTAATGATTGTCAGTATCCGCAATTTTGAATATCACCGAATCCAGATGCTCGGGAAACTCAAAATTGGCTCCAACCGCAAACAGCATTCGATCCGGATTAACGAGCTGCACTGAATACTGGACTTTGACTCTTTCAGATTGTGCCTTGAGACTTAAAGGGATTAGAAGCAAACAGATAATTGTTATCAGACAGAATCGTAAGAATTTTTGCATAGATCAGGCCTTTTGATTATTTTTCTTCGATTATAGTTTTACAACCTTCATCACAAAAGTTGCCGTTTCATTGAAGATCTATAACGATATTTGCAATCCATTTATTGCCAAGAATTTAGCCGGATTCATCGGAGATGTTCACGCCCGCTTCCTGTAATATGCCGAGGGCATAGTCGATCCCCTCCTGAATTTTGGAATCCGGATATTTGCGAAATTCCTTCAAACAGCCCACAAAATCTTTCACCAGTTCAGGCTTGTGACGGCCGATTTCGCCGATTGCCTGGGGCGCGAACCAGCAGTCGTTGCCGGATTCCTCGTTTATCATCCAGGTGAGCTGGCGCAGAAGGTCCCTGGTTTTCTCCTCGTCAAAAACAAGCGAGGCGTATCCGAATGCCCTCGCCGCTCCCCAGCGAACCTCCTCATCCATATCATAAAGCATGCGCTGGATCTTGCGAATCAGCGCCGGATGCTTTTTGAGCTCGGACTGAATCAGTTCATGGTCGTTTCTTCTGAGCGCTGTCCTGAGTTCATCTCTACCAAGCATTAAATCTCCAAAAAAATATTATGCCATGTTAAGTGAAAATAACTGAAATGACAAGGTCAAAGTTCGCCTCCCGAGCTTTTATAGCTGGCCGGGTGTAAGTAATATTTTCGTCGAACCGGCCGGCGGTTTTCGCTATTATAAAGCCGGAGGAGAAAAAATGGAGAAAGACGAGTCTTCACACCGCCTGCACAGCCATGAATACCATTTAGAAAAAAGCAGCGGCGAGCGCAGGACATTTCTGGTTATCGGGCTTACCGGCCTGATGATGATAGTAGAGATAACCGCAGGTTTGTTAACCAGGTCGATGGCGCTTCTGGCGGATGGCTGGCATATGAGCACCCACATGGCCGCGCTATCCATTACCGCATTTGCCTATATCTATGCTCGCCGTCATGCCTCGGATGAAAGATATACTTTCGGGACCGGAAAAGTCGGAACGCTGGGCGGCTTTGCCAGCGCGGTCTTCCTGGCCCTGGTGGCTTTTTTGATGATGGGCGAATCGGCCTCACGATTATTCGATCTTCCCGAAATCCGCTTTAATGAAGCGATCATGGTTGCCGTAATCGGATTGATTGTCAATCTCCTTAGCGCTATGCTCCTCCGCGGCCGTCACAATTCGGAAAAACATGACCACAACCTGCGGGCGGCTTACTTGCATGTACTGGCTGACGCGCTCACATCATTGACAGCCATCTTCGCGCTCACCACCGGCAAATATATGGGCTGGGTGTGGATGGATCCCCTTATGGGAATCGTGGGCGGCGTAATCATTCTAATCTGGGCTTACGGACTTCTGAAGGACACCGGCAGAGTCCTGCTCGACCGCCAGCCGGACGAGCAATCGGCCGAAATGATTAAAAATATCATCGAGACAGAGGCCGATACAAGGATTATCGACCTCCATGTCTGGCGCGTGGGACAATCGCACGCCGCCGCTATAATCTCTCTCCTCACGGCAGAGCCCAGACCGCCGGAATATTACAAAGAGCTGCTCGCCGATATCCCTGATCTGGAGCATATCACCGTGGAGACCCATTACCGGAAAAATGAATAAGATTCAGCTCTCCACAAAAGCGAAATGGGCTGAACCTTAATAACACCGGTCGGGATTATTCCGCCTCAGGATCCATTTGCATAATGCCGAAGATATTACCCTCGGTATCCTTGCAGTAAGCCATCCAGCCCACCCTGGGAACCGCCATCTTGGGCATAATAATATCCCCGCCATGCCGCTTGATCTTCTCTGAGAACTCGTCTACATCGGGCACATCGAGAGTATTGGTGGTTGCAGGAAACTGCTGGGTGTCGGACCGTTTGCTCATACCGCCGTCAATACCAGGCTGGCCCTGCTCGCCGGTCATAAGGAGCCAGTAATCCATGGGCCCATCCCATTTCTGAATCTTCCACCCAAACACATCACGATAAAAATTGGCCGCCCGATCGGGATCATCAGCCTGCAGTTCGAAATGAATTGGTCTTGGCATAACAATTCTCCTGTGAAAAACTCATTTATTGTTAATTAAACCGGTATCACATACTATAGAAGATATAACTTGTCTTGTAATCCGATTATTGAATCTGTCCTTTTTCAAAACTTTATGGGCCCTTCATGTCTTCTAAACCTTTGCTATTCATAGGATTCTCGCCGTCGTCCGAAATTGCTTTCGGGCAAAATATATCTTCCGCCTGATCCTTTTATATCTTTGATATTGAATATAACGAATCGGGAGCAATTTTGTTTTCTTTTAATTCAAAAAAGGATAAAAAAGCGAATTCAGTAGATTCGTCCGGAAAAGCGTAGAATGCCGGGTCTAATAATCCAGAGTTAAAATGCGCCCGGTAGTGAAATTAAAAAATGTCTCGCGCTCGGCCAGCTTCACCCCCTGCATCAGATCGTCCCCGCTCTTTCCGACCACCTCCAGGCAGCCGGGACATGCCATGATTGTCACGCCCATGTCGACCAGTTTCCCGATCTGCGTATGGGACGACGGGAAATTGCCGAAGGTTATATCCTCTGAATCATTCAGGACGACCTTGACTCCGTCAATATCGAAATACAGAAGGACATCCTGTGTCTCGACCATCATCTCGGCCATCCTGAGCGCCATCAGAACTTCATGCGGATTGTCCGGGCCCTGCTTGATGTGTATGAATACGCCATCAGTCAGCGGCTCTACCGGTTCCTCGATCCGGGCATCTTCATTGGCGGTCTGGCATCCCAGAAAAGATGCGAAAACAAAGGCTAACAGTAGCAATATTGAGGATCTCAACGTACCTCCCTTATAGTTAAATACGAACGAATATATATTAAGACAATTTACTTATTATATCAATATAATTGAATATTTGCACCGTTCAGTAACCTTGCGGCCTTCATTCCGACAGGCCAATTTTTCTACAAAACCTGTGGTGATAATATGCGGGCGGGTAAAGTGAAAGCCGAGATGAGCGGGTAAGAAGACGGCGCCTGAGTGTTATCGGCAGCCTGCCCGAAGCTTTGAATCGGGCCCCTTTTTTCATCTTTATGCTTTTATTTTCCTCTCCCAATGCTCATATTTAGGAAAATCATTATCTGAACATCATAAGGAGAAATGGGGATGTCAAAAAGAAGAGCAGCCTGGGTTGTGTTATTGCTTTTAATTCCAGTCGTTTTATCGGGACAGGATCTGCCGCCGGGCGAGAGTCCGCCGCCTGATGTTTTCGATCGGGTAAAAAATGCCGGTGATTCTGAGAGACATGAAAACGCGCCGTATGCAATCGTAATGGACTCCAGCGTAAACCGGGTGAATGAAATGGGGATCTCGTATATCGACAACTACATGCTTTATAAGGCGTTGACAGACGAGGGCTGCAAGCGGCTTGCGGTGATTTCGCGCGGATACGAACCCATGAGCAGTATAATTGAATTCCGTGAAATCAATATAATCAGGGACACTTTGAAAATTCCGGTATCCCTTGACCTTGTGAAAGACTTACCCGCTCCGCAGGCGGGGATCTACTGGGGCGATCGGATAAAAGTAATTCAGATGCCGCGGCTTGAGATAAATGATGGGATTGAGATAGTCACATTTAGAAAAGGCTACTCCTATGCCCTTCTGGATTCGGAGGGCGTTCCTCCCGAGGATGAAAAATATATACCCCCTATGCCGGGCGAGTATTTCGATATAGTGCTTTTTGAGGCTGAAGTGCCGATTGTCGCGAAGAAATATGTGCTTAAGATCCCTGCTCAAAAGCGCATTCATTCGCAGATATATAACGGCCCCATGTATTCAGCCACTACCTATACAGAAGATACTACCATATACAGCTGGTGGGTGGAAGGTATGCCCGCCCGAAAGCGTGAGAGATCGACCCCGGATGCATCGGATATCACCACCAAAGTTGTCCTGGCCACGGTTGAAAGCTGGGAGGCAAAAAGCCGCTGGTTTTTTGAGGTTAACGAAAGGCAGTTCGAGGTTACCCCGGCGATTCAAGCCAAAGTCGACGAGATCTTGAATAGCCAGGGTGTATTTAACGGTACTGAAGAGGAGAAAGCATTCGCGCTATTACACTGGGTTGCGCAGAATATCCGTTACAGCGGCCAGACAATGGGCGAGGGCGAGGGATTTACCCTGCATTCCGGGGAAATGATATTCGAGCAAAGGAGCGGGGTTTGTAAAGATATTGCCGGGATGCTGGTGACCATGATGCGTGCCGCGGGTCTGGATTCATATGCGGCCATGACTATGGCCGGCAGCAGGATCGAGCAGGTTCCCGCCGATCAGTTCAACCATTGCGTGGTAGCGCTTAAGAAGAAGGATGGCAGTTATGTGATGTACGATCCGACCTGGGTGCCGTTTAACCGGACTATCTGGAGTCTTTATGAAGCTGAGCAACATTATCTTGTAGGCTCTCCGGAGGGTGAGGGTCTGGACAGCATATATTACAGTCCGCCCGAGGAATCGCCAATGCGGATCGTGAATGACGCCAGTATTCTTTCTGACGGCACGCTGGAAGGAACCTTAAGGCTTTCAGCCGGCGGTTCAATGGATTCCTATCTGCGCGGACTTCTGGCATGGTACCCTAAACGTCAAACAGAAAACGCTCTGGCAAAGCTCTTCAGCACAGTAAGCGATCGAATCGAAATTTTGGAGTACGAGCATGGAGAGGTTCTGGATTTCAATCAGGATATGTGGTGGAATATAAAATACAGGGTTCCGGATTATGCTATGATGGTCGGAGACGGGATTGAATTCCAGAGTCCTATGCTGAAACTGAGCGCATTCAACAGACTCCTTTTCAGAATTGGCGCCGAACCCTGGCCGGAAAAACGGGAGGCAGATTTATTTCTTTACACCACGCAGCTTCTGGATGCCACTGAGAATATCAGGCTGCCTGGTGATTATAAAGTGATTAATGCAGAGGACAGCGACAAAATTGACGAGACCTACGCCTACTATCATTCAGATGTTGAAACGAAGGGGAATGAATTTACGCTCAAGACAATCGGCAAGATAAAGAGGCGGCAGATACCGCCTGAAGGGTATGGCGGATTTTATAAGATGACTAAGGAGGCACATGATTTCGCAGAAACGGTCTTTCGCGCCGAAAAAGGAGGTGCGAAATGAGACGAGCCTTAATTATTCTGACGGCGATTATTATGACTGCCTTCATTTTCCAGACCGCAAATGCCCAGAAATCAATTGATGGCAAGTACGATATTGCTGTTTTGATGGATTCTGCACGAGCCAATTTTAATCTTGAGGAGCAGGACGGCGTTTTTCTTCTGGACAGCAAAGAGGTCAGATGGTTAACCGATGGAAGAATGTCCACAACTATACATCGGATTATCTGGATCGGGACAGATTATGCGGTCGACAAGTACGGCGACCACCGTATCCCCTATGATGACGAACACCAGGGCTTCGAAACAATAACAGTCCGCACCTGGCGCGATGATCAATGGTGGGTGACGGGCGCAACGGGGATGGTCGAGACACTGCCGCATGCGCTCAGAAACGCCTACGATTATACCAATATGCGCGAGATGATGCTTCTGCATAACGGCATCGAGATACCATGCATACTTGAAGTGGCATATACGATAACGGATAAGGAACCATATCGAAAGAACATTGACGGCATGTGGGTCTTCCAGAAGGAATTGCCGGTGGTGGTATCATCAATCAGTATCGGCACCAGAGACGGTGTAAGTCCTCGGTTCCAACGCACACCCAATCTACCCGAATTTTCTATAATGCGGGATGACGGTGCTGACGTGGATATGTACGTTTTGAGCCTGGGGCCATTTGATGCTCTACCCTATCCCGATACTGAGGAGAACGAGCTGATCTCGCCTAAGATCGCCTGGTCCACCTGGGATAACTGGAAAGAGCTGGGAGAATATTATGATGGAATTTACAGGCAGTCAATGACGCTTGATAATGATCTGGAAGCTGCGGCGGATTCGATCATAAAAGAAGCAATGAATAAGCAACAATGTGCCGAGATGATGGCTGACTTTATACGCAAGAAAACAGGATATATATCATACTCGTACAAGCACTGGATGCAGTATCCTCGACCTGCAGTTAGAACGTATGAATGCGCCTATGGTCATACCCTGGACAGGATGATTCTGGCAGCGGCATTTTTTGAAAAAGCCGATCTGATACCGGAATTTCTGTTTCTGGGCAAAGGTTTAATCAAAGCCGGTATGCAGGTAGCCTCTGCTGACTTCCTTACACGGCCGCTGGTTCAGATTACGGGAGATTACGGAAGGATTTATTATGATCCAGAAAGCGGAGCGTTGATTAAGGGAAAGCAGGCTTACTATGGCCACACAGCGTTCCATCTTTTGCCTGAGCAGGGGAAAAATCTGCACACCTTTGCCGAGGCATCCGAAAAAAGCCGTCTTGCGCTGAGAATTGATCTCGCACTGAATGATTCCAAAGATACATTGAAAGGACAGGCTTACCTCGAAACATCTGGAATTTTCAGCCCCTATGATCAAATGGCGGGGACGAAGGAAGAGACGGAGAATTATCTCTCCACACTCATCTCCGAAATTATTCCGGAAGCTCAACTTAAAAGTCACAACCTCCTGCATTTTGAAGCAGGCAAATGTGATGCAGCGTTCGGCTTTGCGCTGCAATTACCGGAGAAAGATGAATTCGGCGAAATCAAATTGGTCCTGAATAATCCGCCGGGTGGAATAATGAGCAAGATGCCGGGGCACGTTCATCTGTATGAGAAGAGCAGAGGCTCGCAGATATATCTGCCCGGACCGATGCTGCAGGAGATTGGAATCAACCTGGACACGACTGGTATTGAGATAATCTATTGGCCTGAAGACAGTCAAATCAAGAATACGATCGGCAGCTTTGCTGTAAAGTCAGAGACATACAGCAATAGACTGAAAACAGTCAGGACAACAGATATAGCAGAAGTGCAAATCATGGCCGAACAGTGGCCCGTTCTGCGCGACTTGTTATTATCAGAAACAGATCAGAAGAATCGGATGTTTATATTTAAGATAAAGGATGATTCGGATAAAAAGGGAGATTGATTTTGCACAGGCTTATTATATCGCTATCGATCATATTTCTGCTTGCCGGATGCGGCGGCGTGAAAGAAGATAAGCCGCTTGTCTTTGCAGTCGGGGGAGCACCCTCGGAGATAAATTTCTGGGAAGCGCTGATCGATGAATTCAGCACTGAATATCAAATCGATGTCAGCATAGTCCGTCAACCAACCGACACCGACCAGCGCCGCCAGGGTCTGGTGGTATCCCTGAAAGCGCGGGATGATGATCCGGATGTTTTCCTGATGGATGTGGCCTGGCTGGCACAGATTGCGGCCTCGGGCTGGCTGGCACCGCTGAATACCGAATTGGACAGCATTGAAACCGAAGCATTCTTCGAAAATATACTTGACCTGGCTGACAGATATGATGGCCAATTAATGGCCATGCCTGTTTATGTCGATGGCGGGGTTTTGTATTACCGTAACGATCTCCTTGAGAATATCGGAATTTCTCGACCCCCGCAGACATGGAAGGAGCTGATCGAATTCTCTCTCCGTGTGCAGGCGGTAGAGCGGGAAAACAACCCTGACTTTTACGGCTTTGTATGGCAAGGCGCCCAATACGAGGGCCTGATCTGCAATTTTCTTGAGTTCGCAGTCTCGAATGAGGGCGGATTTATTTTTGAAGGGGATAGTCTCAGACTGAACATCCCGGAAAATGTGGAAGCCCTGCAGTTGATGCATGATATCATCCATGAATACAAAATTTCTCCCCCGAACACATACACCGAATTCAAGGAGGAGGAGGTCAGGCTCTTCTTCCAGAATGGCAACGCTCTTTTCGAACGTAACTGGCCCTATGCCTGGACCCTGCATCAAAGTTCCGGATCGCCGGTCGCGGACAAAATCGGAATCGATGTGCTCCCCCATTTTGAAGGAGGAGAGAGCATATCCACCCTGGGCGGGTGGCATATCGGGATCTCAGCCTATTCTGACATGAAAGAAGAAGCGCGGCGGTTTGTCGAATATGTGAGCTCATACGAAACTCAGAAGAAGCTTGCGCTGAATCTGGGCTGGAATCCTGGACGCAGGGACGTGTACGATGATCAGGAGGTTCTGGAGAAACTGCCGCATTTTGCGGACTTGAAAACGGTGTTCGAGAACGCCCACCCGCGGCCGACCCGTCCCTATTATTCCCAGATGTCATCGATACTTCAGAAGCATCTGAACTCGGCTGTGGCAGGTGAGGTAAGCCCGGAGAATGCGCTGCAATCTGCCCAGGCGGAGATTCAGGATATTATAGGCAGGTACAGATAAAAGTATTTTGATGAACAGGATTTTTTCGAAAGATATACTCAGATCATATTTTTTTCTCCTGCCATTTGCAGTATTTATAATAGCATTCATTTTGATTCCGGTGGTTGGGGCAGTCATAAACAGCCTCTATAAGGATGTTACTTTCAGGGAGAGAGAATTCCTGCTGTTCGACAACTATATCAGCCTCTTCAAAGACTCCGGATTCTGGCAATCGCTTCGGTTTTCAATGCTTTTCATCCTAGTATCGGTGCCATTTGAATTGATCCTGGGTCTGATATTTGCCCTGCTTTTAAATCAGATCAGGCGTTTCCGGGGATTGATCTGGGCGGCGGTACTGATCCCCTGGGCGATACCATCGGCAATCTCGGCGCGCACATGGGAACTGATATATAACTATAATTATGGTCTCGCGAATTATCTACTTTCCGGAATCGGAATTACGGGGGAACCGATCAACTGGCTGGGGACGAATGTCGGAGCATTTATCTCTGTGGTAATCGCGGATGCCTGGAAGACTGCGCCCTTCATAACAATCATTCTGCTGGCAGGTCTGCAGGGTATTCCCGAAAATCTTCATCGGCAGTCGCGGGTTGACGGCGCCAATTTTTTACAGGGTTTTCAAAAGATTACCCTCCCGCTCCTGAAACCGGTTATAGTTGTAGCTCTCCTTTTCAGGACGATTGATGCCCTGCGGGTCTTCGACGTCATCTATGTTTTGACCGGCGGCGGCCCGGGCGGCGCGACAACCTCACTATCGATTTTTGGATATAACTACTATATCAATGGTGATTTCGGATATGGCTCCACGATATCGGTGGTGCTGTTCGCGGTTGCCTTCGGCCTTTCGATATTGTATGTGAAACTGAGCAGATTTGAGGCAGGATTAAGGTGAGAGAAGAAAAGGTAAAGACTATCTTGATAGCGGCGGGAGTGGTGCTGATGTTATCATTTTGTCTGGCGCCGTTTTTCTTCATGATCGTTACCAGCCTGAGCAAAAATCCCGAGTTCCTCTCCCCTGCCGCTGATTATCAATTCACTCTTCAGAATTACAGCTCAGTTATCTTCAAGGAATCCTTGCATTTCATTGATTACCTGCGCAACAGCATAATCGTCTCCGGAGTTGCTGCGGTTGCGGGCGTACTGACAGCATCGATTGCGGCATTTGCGATTGCGCGCTTTGAATTGCCCGGCAAGATGCTGGTACTGTTTTTTGCGCTGGCGGTGTCGATGTTTCCGCAGATCAGCATTGTCGGTTACCTATTCAAGTTCATGACCTGGATGGGCTGGATCAATTCATACTTTGCCCTGATATTTCCTTACGTCGCCTGGGTTTTGCCATTATCGCTATGGATTTTGACCAGCTATTTCTCGCAAATTCCAAAGGAACTTGACCGCGCCGCCTATGTTGACGGCTGTTCGCGCCTGAAAGTTTTGACCAGGGTAATTATGCCGGTGGCGATGCCTGCGATTTTATCAACTGTGCTCCTGGCATTTATCTTCGCTTTTAACGAGTTTATGTTTGCCCTGATTCTCACCTCGGACCATCATGCCCGTACAGTCCCGGTAGGAATAGCCCTGTTCCAGGGGCTGCATGGCGAGATACCCTGGGGCGATATCATGGCTGCCTCGGCGGTTACAACATTGCCCGTAGTAATCCTGACCATTATATTCCAGAGACGGATAATTGCGGGCCTTACGAGAGGAGCGGTCAAGGGATGAGGCTGGAATTAGTTAACCTGTCGAAGAAATTCCGGTCGATGCGGGGCGAAGTTGAGGCAGTCAAGAATATTAGCCTGACTGTCGAGGAAAAGGAGTTTTTCGTGCTCCTGGGTCCGAGCGGATGCGGCAAATCGACGCTTTTGAATCTCGTGGCCGGACTGGAAAGGCCCACCTCAGGAGAAATCAGGTTTGATTCTGATTTAGTGGCTGCGACCGGCAGGAAAATATTCAGGTCCCCCAAAGAGCGCAATGTGGCTATGGTATTTCAAAATTATGCCCTCTATCCGCATTTAAAAGTCTATGACAACATTGCCTTTCCGCTCAAGATTGAAAAATGGGATAAATCTGAAATCGAGAATGCTGTTAAAAAAGCTGCGGATATACTGGGCATAGCGGGATTACTGAACGACAAGCCGTCGGAACTTTCCGGCGGGCAGCGTCAACGTGTGGCGATTGCGCGCGCGATTGTGCGCGAGCCGAATATATTCCTGCTGGATGAGCCGCTCTCGAACCTGGATGCGCAGCTCAGGATGTCGATGCGTACGGAATTGAAAAATCTGCAACGCAGGCTGGAAATCACGACTCTTTACGTTACTCACGACCAGACCGAGGCGATGACATTGGGCGACAGGGTGGCGATTCTGAAGGAGGGGGAAATCGAGCAGATCGGGACGCCGCTGGAGCTATACGATAAGCCCCGGAATATTTTTGTGGCCAGGTTCCTGGGTTCGTCACCGATAAATATTTTTGATGCAGAAATAACCGCTGAGGAGGATAAAATCTTCATCCGGATTGCGGGAAATAGAATCGAACTGCCGCATAACCGCATGGAGGAAGTTCGTGGATTTAAGGCGGATAAGGTGATTTTCGGAATCAGGCCGGAGGATGTGGAGCCGCAATCTGATGCGGAAGGATCTCCGGTCGCGGGTGAAATACAGGATATCGAGCTCTTGGGCAGAGAAACCTTACTGCATATCTCCGTTGACGATAACACTGTCAGGGCCCTGAGCGAATCATCAAAGTGGGAAATCGGACAGGCTGTCGGGATAAAATTTGTGATGGAAAAGGCGCACTTTTTTGAATCAGAATGAAGGCTCAATATTCTAAGAAATATTTCGACAATATTTAAGATGCCCGGGATACCATAAATATCAAATTTGGAAATTCAAATCGCCGTATAAATCCAAACGTTTCAGCATATAATGGGAACATTCAATATGGTGTTCGGTGTTTATTAAAGCTTAACTGTTCTTGGTTATCAGCGGGATAATTGAGAAAATAACTGGATCATTTTCTGATTTGAAAGTATAACTTTTTTGATATTTTGAGATTGCAATAGGGCTGTTTCAGTAAAGGGCGACCATGAAGAAATCATCAAATGAAAATCAACTTACATTAAATGTAATGTTTTACAATATTCATCTGTTCGGCAGCACTGTTCCCGGAGCAGACTTTTTTATGAGACATGTTTACCGCAGTCCGCTGATTTATGAGGATGAGGCGAGGGCCAAAATTGCCGCGCGAAAAATCAATAAAATCGGAAGGGATGTGGATGGTTGCGATATTGTAGGGCTGTGCGAATTATGGGACGATTCTATGGCTGACATTATCAGCAATCAGGTGAAACAGATCTTTCCATACAATTACCGTCCCGGCAGAAAGTCCAGTATCAGGTATGTTATCGGTCCGGGACTCATGCTTTTCAGCAAATATCCAATCATAGAGATGGACTTCGTGCCGTTTAAAACCAATGGCAATATTATCGAAAAAAGCTGCCTGAAAGGTGTCCTGAGGGCGGTCGTGGAATTGGAGAATAATTTTCCGGTGACAATCCTGATGTCTCATTTTCAGGCCGGTCAGAGATCGAAGGAGCGCAAGGTCAGGCTGGGACAATTGAGCGAAATCGGAGCGGTCCTCGAAAATATCAAGTCAGGCCCCTATGGCAACGCTCCAATTGTTTTGATGGGGGATTTTAACATAATCGCTGAAGATAGAAATGGAAATCCGCGTCCCGAATATAATGCCATGACAGGAGTGCTCGGGCTGAAAGATATTTACCGCACAAAATTCAAATCGGCGCTTCGCAACCCGGGATATACATCACACGGCGGGGAAAATAATTTACTGCATTTATTCCATCGCAATACCAGGACCCGTAAGCGGATCGATTATATCCTGTCCAATAATTATCGTCAGATGAGCATTGAGGATTGCGGGGTGGATGAATTCAGAACAAATAACCCTATCGGCAATGGCACAAAAAAGGTCAGAAATCCGATCAGGCATCTCTCCGATCATTACGCGGTAAGGGCGAGGTTCTTATTCGAACCAGATTACGTTCATGGGAACGTTGACAGAAAATTCAGCGACCAGAGATGGATGAATTAGAGCCTTGCTGAGCTAATCAATCCTCCCGATTCACGCCAGCATCAAATAAAACTTGAATATGGCATGCCTTGATAGTAAATTCAGGGCATGCTGGGTCTTATCAGACGACATCCACTGGCGGCAATACTGACAATTGCTATTCTGCTGCGTATTCTTGCGGTCATCTATGCCCAGGGGTATATGGCGCATGATGATCATTTCGAGACTGTCAGGATCGCGTGGGAATGGCGGCATGAGGGGATGTTTTTCGAGGATGGCAGCCTCAGATGGGAGGGCAAACCGGGTACCGGGGTGCTCCGGAGTGTGGTTTATAACCTCTTCCTTCTGGCCCAAATGAAGGTCACCGCGGCGCTCGGCATCGAATATCTGGACATCCATATGTACTTCGACCGGGCGGTGCATGCGCTGCTTTCGCTGCTGCCGATCCTGTTCGGATTCTACTACCTGAGACGCGAGACAGATTCCGGTACCGCTTTGACGGGCGGATTGCTGCTGGCGGCTTACGGTATGATGCCCTTCTTTGCGGTCAAGAATCTGGTCGAGATGGTTTCGGCTGATTTTCTTTTGCCTGCTCTCTGCCTAGCACAATTCTCAATGAAGAACAGGTCTAATGCCTTGGCGATTCTTGCGGCAGTACTGGGTGGAATAGCGTTTATGATCCGTTTTCAGGCTGGGCTGGCGCTGATCGCAGTTCCGATTGCGATGGTTATCCAGAGCAGGAGATGGAAACAGGCAATTATATTCTCGCTGGGAATAGTCGTGATGGCGGCGCTTCAGGGTCTGATCGATATCTGGAGCCATGGACAATTTCTGGGAAGTATCAGTAATTATACCGCTGAATATCGGAATTACCTGGCCGGCAACCCGGGTCCGACGCCGACAATCCCGGGGCCATGGTACAGGTATATACTGCTGATCCTTGGAATTATGGTCCCTCCGTTCTCACTCGTTTTCGTCGGCTCGATATTCGGCCGGGAGGTAATCAGAAAACACCTGATTTTACTTCTTGCATTTATAATTTTTGTCGCCGTGCACTCGATTATAGCGAACAAGCAGGAAAGATTCATCATTCCGGTCTTCCCGGTTCTACTGGTTCTGGGCAGTATCGGCCTGTATTATCTTTATCGAAACGGCGGCTGGTATTTTCGCTGGAAGGGCCTGAGGGCGGCACTCTGGGGATGGTTTGCGCTTATCAACACGGCGCTTCTGATCCTGTTCACATTCAACTATGCTCATCGCGGCGCAATCGAGCCGATGATTTATCTCAACCGACAGGAAAAAGTTGAAGGAGTTTTATTTGACACAAGCGAGCGTAAAAAATGGCTGCCCTATTCATACTGGAATTACCGCAAACCGGAGTCGGTAAAACTGACACCGCAATACAGTCTCCAGGAAGCAATCAATGCTGGTGAGGTCAAACCTGAGAATCCGCCTAAATATATAGTTGTATTTTCCGACGGAAGGCCGGATCGGTATATTGAAAAATATGATACATATCTGGGGGATTATGAGATTGTTTTTCATGGTAAACCATCATTGATGGACTTTATTCTTAATAGATTGAACCCCAAATATAATCATCTGAATGAATCCTGGGTGCTGGAATTCCGAACCACGCAGGACTGATTGTTACAAAATCCAAAAACGTTTCCGAAATTGCTTAAGCCCGCCGCAGGGTGCAGCGGGCTCATAAATGCAAATTTAATTATGATGACCCGAATGGGCAGCAATCGCCATTGTACCAGTTGGGGGAGCCGGGTGAGCATGTCGAGGGAGGACCACCGCCAACGAAAACATAGTTTATTACCCAGACAGCATCGGAGACATTAACTGATGCGTCCGTGTTGGCGTCTCCGCAGGCAAGCACAGGCTGCGGTTCATCTCCACCAACGAAGACGAAATTTATTATCCAGACTGCATCGGAGACATTGACATTGGTATCATTATTGGCATCCCCGCAGAGTCCCTGACAGGGACCGCCGCTTGTTGCAAAGATCTGCCAGAAGCCATGTCTGAGCTTGTAATTCGTTGATGTGCCCTGATCGACCGCAGTCTGGCTGACAGTGCCCTTGAGACCGTAATTGGTTGATGAACCCTCAGTGCCACCGTTGGACAAAACCTGCCAGTTGATATCTTCACCAGCTTTCCCACCTTCAGCTGTCACAACTGAAGCCCAGATGATTATGAAGCAGGCTGTGACCAAACCTATAATATATTTATTTTTTTTCATTCCCGCTCTCTCCTCTCATCGATCTCGCGTCTGAATTCTGCATTCGTTGAATACTCGGTTGAGCGAGTAACATCAAATCCGAAGGCCTCCGGATTGATATAATAGCCCTTTTCTTCCGCTGTCTTTTCGGATTCCACCGTTACCGGATGTGATTCCGCAAAAGCATCATGGCGAACACCGGTAACCTGCCAGGAGACCTCGATATCTGGTTCGCTGGTAGCGACTAGAAATTGGTTATTCGATATTTTCTCTTTTATAATTGCCTGTGCGAATGAGCCAATCACGGTCAATTGATAGCGGAAGTCCTTGTTTAGCGATTCGAAGTAGTCGGGAAGCTGGACAATGGCTTCGCCATTGGCATTGGTGGTTACATTTCCGCTGTATACGTTCAGCATTTCGGGCGAATTGATAGTCGCGTGTTCCAGCACTCTGTTCTCAGGATCGGTGGGATGGTCAATTCTCATCGTGCTCTTGCTGTTGTCGAATGTTCCAGTGACTCTGCAGTTGCCGCTGAAATATCCTGCCCAGTTAGTTGTAGCCGAACCACCAGAGGCATATATTCCAAAGGCGGTAGCACCGTCGTAGGCAGTTCCGCGGAGGCCATAGGTTTCTCCGGTTGTGATATTATAGTTTTGCGCCTCACTGAATGCATATACACCTAGACGGCTCGCACCATCCGACCTTGCGTACCCGTATACC
Source organism: Candidatus Zixiibacteriota bacterium (assembly GCA_011056555.1). Lineage (GTDB taxonomy): Bacteria > Zixibacteria > MSB-5A5 > JAABVY01 > JAABVY01 > JAABVY01. Next base: position 23,447 of record DSEQ01000017.1, read on the forward strand.
GCATAACAGTTTCCCGCCACCCCGGCTATAGGATGTTGTGCACTGCTGTATATTCCATATAGATCGCCGGCATCCTGATTAGTAACCTCAGTTGCCTGGCCAAACCATGAACCCGTTGAGTTAATGTCCCAGGTGATTTGGAGCTTTCTGTTAAAAAGGACCTCTCCTATTCCGACTGTGTTATCATCCCCAATTTCCATGACGGTTCTGTTACGCAGTATATTTCCATCATCATAGACCTGGAAAAACTCCAGACCGGCACCCGCCTCCTCCCTGATGCGCCAGCGATGAGAACCACCCCTGCGGTAGGCTATCTGGGCATCGTTCATAGTCGATTCTCCGTTAAAATAATTGCCCATCGTAAATGTATTGCCAGCATTCAGCACTGCCGCTGTACCACTGATCTTTGTCGGGGCGATATCGGCTGAGGCGCTTATATCATTGTCAACAATAGAGTTATTCAGGATGTGATCTGATGTTATGCCGCCTGAGGCGACCCCCAGAGTTACATCGCCCGACGTTGCGCCCCCGCTCAGACCGCTGCCTGCCGGGGTGTTCACCGCTGTGATGTCGCCAAGCCCGGGGTAATTCAGAATTCCATCAATGGTAAGATCGCCGGTAAAGCGGCCGTCGCCGTCAAAATATCCGGCATAACCTCCAGCGCATACTCCATATACAGCCCCGCCATCACCGATATTCCTTATCCTCAATGCCGGATTAAAATCATCCGCAGTTTCCAGGTCGGCGGGCAGAGTAAGAAAGTCAGCAATTGCCGCATGAAAAGCATAGGCAGTCGATGTTAATTTGGTCCTGGGAAAAATTTCCGGATCGGCACCGACAGTTATGCCCAGATAACGGGTTGTGTCAGCGACAAACAAATCAGCCGGAAAAGGCGTGCTCGAACCGAGCATATAAGTAAACAGGCCATCCGTGACCTGTACGGCCTTGACACCGCTGCTCCAGAGCAGGTCGGTTCCGGCCGCACTGCCGTAGATGTTGAAAATAATGTTATAGACGCCATCTCCGACCGGGTCCCCGGCATCATCTGTCAGGCAGCCCTGGTAGTTGATGGAGTGCGGAACCTCGGCACTCAATGGCATTGAAGCTAAAATAAGAAATGATACAATTGTGATTAGCATGATGTGTCTCATGACGACCTCCCTCTAAAATATTATAGAACGTAGAGTGGGGAAAGAGGTAATAATCAGGCTTGAGCGGTCACCCCCACAAATTTTCTAAATACAGTCAAGCCGTAGCCTGGTAAGATATAAATAAATTATTATATCAGATCGAATTGTCAACTAAAAAGGAATTTTCGATCAATATGAATCTAAAAAAATGCCTGCTCAGAAATGAGCAGGCATTCTAATGGCATGAAGCATTTTTACGAGCCGAATGGGCAGCAGTCGCCGTTGTACCAGTTGGGCGAGCCGGGTGAGCATGTCGAGGGAGGGCCGCCGCCAACGAAGACATAATTAATGAGCCAAACCGCATCCGAAATGTTTACAGTCGCATCATTATTGGCATCGCCACAGGCCAATACAGGCTGAGGTTCCTCACCGCCAATAAAGACAAAGTTAATGATCCAGACTGCATCGGAGACATTGACATTGGCATCATTGTTAGCATCACCGCATTCACCCTGGCAGGGGCCGCCGGATGTCGCGAAGATCTGCCAGAAGCCATGTCTGAGCTTATAATTGGTCGATGAACCTTGATCGACTGCAGTCTGGCTGACAGTGCCCTTGAGACCGTAGTTGGTCGATGATCCCTCAGTACCGCCGTTTGAGAGCACCTGCCAGTTGATCTCCTCACCGGCTTTGGGATCGTCGGCAACAGCACTGATTGATGCAATCGCAAAGATTGTTATCGCAATTAATATAATCTGTTTCATTGCTCCTCACCCCCTGCCTCGGCTGCCTCGCGGGCTGCCTGTCTTGAATTGTAATCAACAGATCTCTCTTCTCCTAAGCCAAAACCTTGCGGAAAAAGATATGTCCCGCGTTCAAGAACATGTTTCTCCCTTTCCGGCACAATTCTGCGCGCATTTGCATATGGATCGTTGCGAATACCGGTCACTGTCCAGGAGACTTTGACATTTGGTTCACTTGTCGCAATTACAAAACTATTATTGGAGATTTCCTCTTTTACTATAGCCTGCGCGAATGTCCCGATTACGGTTAGCTGATAACGGAAATCTGAATTAAGATGCTCGAAATACTCCGGAAGATTTACCGTCGCCTGACCGCTTGCATCAGTGACCACATTGCCGGTATAAACATTCATCATATCCGGTGAGCCGACATTGCTGTGATAAAGATATTTGTTTTCCGGGTCAAGAGGATGATCGACTCTATAAGCTCCAAACAGGTAGACTATTTCCCCTTGAATAGCAACATCCCCAAGAAAATATCCGGCATTGTCCAGGTCTTCATGATAACCGGGAACATCCGCCATCACCCCGCGTGTAAAGTCTCCTCCGGTGGCATAACCATAAACCCCGACAGCTGAACCGACACTAAAATCATTTTGACCGATACCGTAGACGCCGTAAGTGTAATTGCTTGTTGACGAAGAGGAAGTCCTTTGGGCCTTGCTCCACATTCCGAAAGCACTCCCGGTTCCCCCCTGCACAGCTTGTGCTATTGAAGCGTAACGAGAAAGTGAGCTATTATATGTCCTGTCAATGCGAAGTACAGTGTAAGTCTGAGGCTCTATTCCCAATCCGACACAGCCGTTCTGAATTGTGAGTGCATCGCTGTAATTCGTACCTGAATGTTTTGATCCCAATGTAACCATATCTTCATCTACATCCCACAGCATCCAGGCCCGGTCGCTGCCGGACTCACCAAAAACTAATCCGGTTTGGGCACCGGCAGCATCATCGCCGATGACAATACGATCACCGCTGAATGATCCCAAATCTTTGCCGACGACAAGAGGCTCACTGGGATCATCGGGCCAAGTATCAATCCCGACCTTATCTTGATTTATTCTAACAGGGTAGTAATATTCTCCTCCCTGGACGGTGTTAATTAAGAATCTTCCGTCTACAGATCGAAATATTGCGACTCTATTGCTCATATCCTTCCCAATTAGAAAGCCGCTGTTACTGTCGGGGCTGCTGATGGAGATACAGTTGCCGAAAAAAGTGCCAAGGTTCTGGCTGCCAATCGTCAGCTCCTCCTCCGGATTGGGGTTATTAATTCCAACTTTCATATATTCAACCGTTTCATCCGTATGGATGGTGTTGCTGAGATAACCACCTTGATTGAATTTCCAGCCACCTCCATGCTGGGCGTGCATTGCAAAAGCAGATGAAAGAATCATCGTTCGCGGCAATATTTCCTCGCCATTGACAGTGATACCTAAATAACAAAAACTGGTATCGGTTAAAGCATAATCCGGAATATACAGAATACAATTAAATAGGCCGTTTGTAACCTGCACAGACTCCGTTTCAGTATAAACAGGGGACCCACCGCTCTCCATGTGATAAATATTCAATGAAATATTATAGGTTCCATCCGGAACAGGATCTCCATTATCATCGGTCAGTCGACCCTGATAATTTGTAGCGTTCGGCACATTCATGGCATATGCTGCAACTGCCACCAAAAACAAAATCAAAGTTGTACACAAAACTAACTTCTTCATTTCCTACCTCGCATTCTCGAGCGCTTCAATTCTCTGCTTCAGTATTTCATTTTCTGCCTTCAGTTCCTTGACCGCTTCGACCAATACCGCGGTCAGCCTGGAATAATCTATTGACTTGTAGCCATCTGCGGGCGAACTCACAACTTCCGGCAGAATGCTTTCGACTTCCTGGGCAATCATGCCCACCTGACGATCAGCGGAGGTCTTCATATCTGCGGCCAGTCTGGAGTGCAGGTTGTACCTTACCCCGCGCAGATTTTCCACAAGTTCGAGGGCGTTACCGATGGTTTCGATATTGGTCTTGGCGGAGACATCGGAAAGCTCTGTAATCGTGCCAGTGGCATAAATATCGCCGACGACATAAAGCTCCTGCGATCCGGGAGTGGTGGTATTGATCGCCACCTGATCTTCCTTGATCACCAGTGTTGTAGCGTAATCAGAACCGGCAGATCTGCTTCCAAGACGAAGCTGATTATCATTATTGTACCAGAGTATGGTACCCCGGTTATTTTCGTCTTCTCCGCACATAAATCCGGAATACCGCCCGGCGTCTGTATTGCCGATCTGTACAAACTCGCCATAGTATGATCCCAGGTTTGCGCCAATTGAAATCGGCTCATTGGGCGAGTCGTTTCCGATACCAACGCGGGCATAAGTGCTCGCAGCCGTCAGATTAATCGACGGCCCGGGGACACCACCGGCATCGGATACCAAGTTCAAAATCCCCGGCTCAAGATGCGATTCAAGAAGCTGGGTATCATCATAAACAGAAATCGAGGCGCTTCCCCCTTTGGCGCTTAGATCGCTGGCGATTTCCATAATCAGAGCGGGAGGTTCCGGCTGAGGATTGAACATCTTGATACTGCCGCCAGATGTGGGAGAGGAGGTAAGCGAAACAATGTGCCCATCGTCGCCAGGATCAATAAGATACAAACCGGCTTCATTGCTCTGATGGTTTCCAAACATCTCAAGAAGCTTGCCATCATCACCGGGGTCAATAAACTTCATTAAATAGCCATCATTAAATGGCGTCGGCTCAAATCCCATGACCTGCCCGATCTCATTATAAAGATTCAGGCTTGCCCCACTTGTGGCATCGGCGTTAACCTCGAACATTTTCGCGGGAGGCTCAGGCTGAGGATTGAACATCTTTATGCTTCCTACGATCGACTTTGTGCCATCAAAATTTGATTCCATTACGATTACTGAATCGCCGTCAATATCCTTCATTACCAGTTTACCGCTTTCAGTTTCGATATCACCACTCATTTGCTGTGAAATGAATGCATGGGGTACCGCCGTAATCAGGGTGCGGGGCGAAATTTCGGAATCATCACCGATCCGAATTCCCAGGTATCTATCCTCGCCGTTAAAAACCGAGTCCTGGAAAGGTGTCGTCTGTCCGAGAACAACGCTAAATAAGCCATTTTCACATTCTACGGTATGGCTTTCCGACCACATCCACATTTGCGTCAAAAGGCTTTCATAAATATAAAATGACACTCCAATAGTTCCATTTACGGGTTCACCTGAAGAATCGGTAAGATACCCCTGATAGTTTATGGTTCTGGATGAATCAGCGGACAAAAATGTGGTTGAAATGAGCATAATAATACCCAAAATCCCAATGATGAACTTATGGTTCATGGAAGTCCTCCTTATAGATAGAATTATATTTTCTCAAACGCATTGCGGGCCGGAAAAAACCAGAAAAGAATAGCCGGTCGGGACCGCCCAACTATGATACATCTTATTCACATATCAGGTCTCTGCCTCAAAACAAATATACAATTAATACTAATTCTGTCAATTTAAAAACCGCCCTAAACACCCCTATAGTGTGACAAAACATGCATCCTCCCGCGGTCGTCAGGAGGAGCATTAATTCATTGTCACCAGAAATCAGATGGACCTGATCAGCAGTCCGGCACCCCGTCACCATTTGTATCGCAGGGATTACTTCCTCCGACAAATACATAGTTTATGATCCAGACAGCATCGGAAACATTCACAGTACTATCGCAGTTGGCATCACCCGATTCAATCGGGTCGGGCGGATTGCCGCCAACGAAAACAAAATTGATGACATAGACTGCGTCGCTGACATTAACGGTCTCATCTCCGTTGGCATCTCCGCAAAGATAGAACATGCTACCGATAATCTGGTCGGCAAACCATTTTTTGGATTTATCAACAATCGACTCGAGGCTTTCACGGCTGGCATCCAGTGTGACCGCATACGAAGTGTATATATACAGTGTGTCGTCGGGATTTATAGTGTAGTCATCGAAATAAGTCATGAGTGATATCAGGTCTTCTATCGCAGAGTTAGGTGTATATCCCGGGGATTTTAGGATTGGATAAAGAGCTCCCGGAATGAAGCCGCCCTCCGGCCAGATATAATCCTCGAACTGGACCGCATCACAGCCATAAATCTGGGAGGTTGTGTCAAGTAACTCCGGATCATTAAGATAATATCCAAGGAAGGCCACTCCACCATAACGCACGGAGTTAGGCTGACATCCATCCGGGCCGGTGACATAATCATGGCCATTCTGATACATCAGCTTTCTGCTCTCATCAAAACCAAATGTATTATGGGTTTGCGTATCCGAGGGGATGTCCCAGTCAACAATTTCTCCGATTGTGAGCCCTGAATGCGATGAGCCATCATAAGAGTATACCTTCAGGCATTGAACTACAAATTTGCAGCTGTCCGGATCCTTGGGGGCCCAGAATATTTTTTCGATGCCGATTTTGTAGTTGGGAGAAACGACAGTCCCGGATTTGAAGATATCATAGTCCGCGGTTGTTTGCACGGGCTCTGCCGGGTTGCCGGTTCCAAGCATCATCCATCCCGGCTCGTAGGGCGGATTGATGGTATTTAAATTGTAAGAATTTATGGTGAAGGTATCAGTGTCCTCGATGTATGCGACGACAGGCGAACCGGCCCAGAGATATATTTTATACTGCTCAGAAAAATCGCATTCACCGGCGTCATAAAAATCAAGGTTCGCCATCCCGGTATTGTCCGAACCCCAGTCTCCATAATTGCAGTCACTTCGAACTGCCAGCCCTGTGCAGGTAGTCGATATTGTGTCGACAAATCTGCCATCTAAATCACAGACATCTCCGACTCCGTCACTATCGTAATCCTCCTGGCCAGGATTAAAATGATTGACACAATTATCATTTTCATCCAGAATCCCATCGCCATCAACATCAGCTACAAAATTCGGATTTTCAACATAGGCGTATAATTTGTCATCAGCAATGGAGTCCACCCTGACGGTGATTCCGGTGTAGCCGAAATATCCGTCACTGCTGGGAGTGGTAGTTGGGTCAAAAAGGTTCTGCTCGGCCACACCACTTGAAAAGGGCGCGGCCAGCCTGGTTTCGTAGGGATACCACCATTGAGCGCTGTCAGAAACAACTCCCCCGGGATTATACATATAGTTGTTGTAGATATTATATCCGGCATCGACAACAGCCACAGTGTAATGGTCATAGTCAGGGGCTCCATAATTCGGCTGCCAGGCGCCCGGTGACGCGGAATCATCGACATGAGTGATAAGCAGGCCGCTATTCAGTGGATCCCCGCCATAGGAAAGCAAAGGATAGAAAAAGCAGCTAAAATCGGAATCGAATTTATCGAACATCCCGGTCGATTGAGAATTCCTGTATTCCAGCAGATAATATTCGCTGCCGCTTGCATTGATGGGAAGCACATACAGGGCGCTGTCATTATGGGTTTCAATATCATATATGACAAGATTCTCGAAGGTGCCGTTCTGAAGCTGGATCGGCTCGATCCAGCCCAATTCCCGCTTGCTCCATCCGCAAAAGTGAGAAGGAGTCATTGAGCCGATGGAGAATATGCCATACCCTCCGTAGCCCATGGTACACCAATCCATAAGGGGATGGTCGTTGGCATCATTGGGTGTGTAGTAGGTTTGGATGACGAGTTTGCTGTCGTAATCATAGAGGTCGGGCAAGCCCAGATTATGCCCCAACTCGTGACAGAAGACCCTGATGCGGTTTAATGTGTCGATCCCCAGGAATTGGGTGGGATTTGACGGATTGCGCAAGGGCCATGTTTCCGGGGAGGTATTCCACCTGGGAATCATAACGCCGTCAAACGGACCCCATCCATAGCCCGGAGGATAGGAGTAGGCATACGACCAGATATCATCAGGGTCGCCGGAATCCTCCTGTCCATTCCCCGAACGGATGAAGATCACCGCATCTACATCACCATCGTTGTTTCCATCGTACTGAGAGTAGTCGATGACCGGATCGAGAGTGGCAAACAGGTCTGCAAATTGATAATCCGAGTTGTAGGTTCCGCCGTCGACCCACTCGGTAACGTCCCCGACCACAGCCAACTGACCATAGGAAACTTCATTATAATAGTCGGCTACCGACCCTCCGGAAAAGACATTCCTGGAAAACATCAAGCTGTCCATGGTTTCCGGGGAATAGGTTGCGGGACGGGTGCTCCATTCCACCAGTATAGCCAGAACCTTTGCGGTATCCCCGTCATATCGATAATTCACTATGGCGGCGCTGTCCTGGCTGGAAATCTGCCTGATCGGTTCTTTGCCGACCAATGCGGCGATATTTTCATCGGGTAGATCATAAAAGAGCCCCTTCGATAAATCAACGCTTAGAAGTAATCCCGGCAGGATTGTGATGATTAGAGATGTGCAAATGATAATGCGCCAGGGGTGCATGGCATGCTCCTTTATTATGTGCCTTGCTAATAGTCAAATTCGCGGGTATGCTAACTTAAATATATTTGAAAACCGCTTCGGGTCAAGCAGATTCTATTTGACGGCAAGAATTAATTAATTGTGGTACAGGTATTTCCGGCCCCCGCATCTGTAGAATGGCCGAGGCATGCCGTTCAAAGGCGACCGCATATATTCTTATTGGGGTTCCGGATATTTTTATGCAGTCTTCCCGGAACTTCAGAGTGTCTGTCAGTATTATTACCTGATGATCGCAATATTTCTATCGGATTGGAACCGTTTGAAGAGCCCCCAGGGGGAATAAGCGGTTGACCGTCGGGTATAGTATTATTATATTGACGCGTTATGAAAATGCAAAGTCAGAAAATCGCAGCATGGCCTTTGTGCCTGTTTTTTCTTTTTGGTTTGTTCTTTGTGGGCAATGGGGCGGTTCTTTGCATCGGTGATGATGGACATATAGAATTTGAGACTCATTGTGTTCCCGGCTGCGGGGAAACCAAAGAAGCCCCCGAAATTGATTTATCCGACGCCCTGCAGGTTGAGCATATCGATTGCTCCAACTGCACTGACATAGATCTCAATAATCCACTGTGGTCGAGACGGGGCCAGACTTACCTTTCCGGTTACACGGCCGACTTCTCGCTGATGTCCATGCCGAATGCCGACCTGAGGCTGACCTGCACACAGGCTGATATCCGCATGGTTAATCCTGAGCAGCTGGCATTTGGTCACAACCCGTCTTCCTGTTCAATTATCTCAACTATTCTTCTCTGTTAAACCTTACTTATCTCTTCTCAATTAAACAGCATTCCCAACGAGCCCATCGGGTTTGTGCGGAATAATTTACAAAACTATCTGGAGATTCATAGATGAAAGGAAAGATATATACGTTCCTGGCTTACATTCAGGTGATTTTCTTAGTCATTTCAGCCCATGCGGGGTCGGAGGAATTCTGGGAAGCCCCATTCGACACTGCCTCGGCCGATATCAGAATATCTGATTCCGCATTCTCACTGAATGAGGTCCTGAAACTCGTGGCCAAGGAAAATCCAAGATTTCAGTCTTTCGACAATCAGCTCGAGGCCGCTCGCGGTTCAGTGAAGCAGGCGGGGCTGTGGTCAAATCCGGAATTAGACATAGAATTCGAAGAGGTCAGCTGGGACGCCCCGGGATTCAGGGAATCCGAATTTACTGTAAGCCTTGCTCAAGAGTTCGAATTTTTCGGGCAGCGCGGCGCCAGGCAGGAAGTTGCAAAAGCCCAACTGGAAGCAATGGAGCTGCAGGTAAAGATGACGGCTTTTGACCTGTACCTTATTACAAAGCAACGATTCTATGCTCTTGCGCATGCGCAGCAGAAAGTCGAACTTTTACAGCGAGCTGTTGAGGTGGCGGAAGAAGTAGTCGAAAACACGGAGTACCGGATGGATAAAGGAGCTGCACTCCAGTCTGAACTTATTCTGTCCCGGCTCAACGAACGACGAACGCGGCTGGCTTTGGACCAGGCCAGGCAGGACGTGGATGCGCTGGAGGCGACCCTGGTTTCTCTCTGGATGGCAAGGCCATCGGGTTTACGAGTATTTACTGAGGCCGAGCCAGACTTTACTGGAGCGGTTGAGAAACTTGATTTGCTATCAAACAGAATCGACTCGTCCCGCCAGATTGTGCAGATGCATAATGAATTAAAGGTAATCGGGGCAGAAAGGGCCCGGGCAATTGCAGGGGCACGCCCCACCATAACATTGAGCGGAGGAGTAAAGAGACTGGAGGCGGACAATTCCAAAACCTTTCTCCTGGGCTTATCTTTACCAATACCGCTCTTCAACCGAAACCAGGGTATGCGCGAAAGCCTGGATGCGCAGCTGCGTTCACTGGAGTACGATATTGAACGAGGCAAAACTGAAGCGTATTCAAAGATCCATTCCAATTCGATTCGCTTGAAGATGCTCATAGACAAACATGCGGTCCTGGACTCCCTGCTCCTTCCCACCGCTGCAGAAGCTTACCGCATGCTGCAGGATGCGTATGAGGCCGGGAAAGTGCCTTATACGCAGTTGCTGGAAGCGGAAAGGGCACTCAATGATTTGAATTTTGAACATAATGATATGCTCCTGGCAATCCAGGAACAGATTATGACACTGGAACGCCTCACAGGAGTTGTAATGAATACAGAGAAGGAGAAATAGGCTATGTTTGGCAAATTTCTGATAACATTGACTTTCTTGCTTTTGGTCTGGCCCCTGGCAGATGCTTCGTCACAGAGGAATCAGGGGCATGTACATAACGGCGAAGCTGGATCAGAAGAGAATAGCGATTTTGATGGTCATGAGAACCCGGAGCACCACGATCATGAATCAAGAGCAGATCAAAAATTATCCGGTGAACATACCGTTAATGAACATTCGAATAACGAGGTTCATGCCGGGCACAGTGATGAATTAATTATCGAACTATCAGAGGCCGCTGTAGAGCTCGCCAGTATTGAGATCTCAGAAGTTGAGAGCGGCCGTATAGGCAAGACTATTGAATTGCCGGGAGAAATCGGATTCAATGAAGACCGGCTGGCAGATATTTCCCCCCGTTTTGCAGGAATCGCTTTGCAGGCCAATTACAGGGTGGGGGATTTTGTTGAGGAAGGCAATGTGGTGGCGATAATCGAAAGTAACGAGAGTATGAATTCATACTCTATTAAGGCCCCGATTTCGGGCTGGGTGATCGAGCGGCACGTAACTCCAGGCGAGTTTGTCTCCGGGGAAAACAGCATATATGTCATAGCCGACCTGTCCACTGTTTGGATCAATCTGGCAGTCTATCCAAAGGATGCAGATCGAATCAAGAAAGGACAGCTGGCCAGGATCAAAGCAGTGGGTTCTGGAAATGTCACCAGCGGTGCAATAGAGTATGTCACTCCCATCATCGACCTGCGAACCAGGAGCGCGGTCGCCAGGATCACCCTGCCCAATCCAAATAACAGCTGGCGGCCAGGGACATTTGTTCAGGCTGAAGTCACAACCGAGACGGGCAATCAGAGCCTTGTGGTCAGGAAAGAGGCCGTTCAATTCCTGGATGAGAAGACTGTGATTTTCGTTCCTGACGGCCCCGGCAGGTACAGGCCGGTGGAAGTTCTCACGGGTGAGACTGACACCGACTACATACAAATATTAAGCGGCCTTAGCGAAGGTATCAGGTATGTATCGGACGGTGCGTTCGAGCTGAAAGCCAAGATCATAACCAGTAATCTCGATGCTCACGCAGGACATGGACACTAAAGGGGACAGAGCCGATGAAGATTTTTTTTGAACTGATACTGAAAAATCGCTTGATCATATTAATACTGCTCATCGGTGTGATAATCCTTGGCACATTTCAATACAAGAGCCTCCCCACCGATGCGTTTCCGGACATATCGCCGATAATGGTGCCGGTTTTTGCGGAGGCCCATGGAATGGCGCCGGAAGAGATCGAGCGGCTTATCACATTTCCGATTGAGTCCACCATGAACGGCCTGCCCGGGGTGACGATGGTCAAATCCACCTCCGCTTTCGGCATGGCCGTCGTGTATGTTTACTTCGAGGATGACGTTGACATTTACTTCGCCAGGCAGATTGTGGCGGAACGACTGGCCGGAGCGTCCGGGGAATTGCCGGATATGAATGATCCGCCAGCGCTGGGACCGATATCGACCGGACTCGGTGAAGTATTTATGTATTACCTGACAGCCGACAGCACGATTGAAACCGGGGGCAAACCGGTCAATACGTACCTTCGAGAGCTCAATGATTGGGTGATAAAATATCAGCTTCAGACAGTCCCGGGCGTGACCAAGATATTGTCGATGGGCGGGCATGTCCTGCAGTACCAGATTGAGATAAATCCCTACGCGTTGAACAAGTATGAACTGGGGCTGGATGATATCGTCGATGCGATCTCGAATAACAATCGTAATGCCGGGGGACAATTTCTGGTGCTGGGGTCAGAGGAATATTTGGTCAGAGGAATCGGGCTGCTCGAGACAAGGGATGATCTGCGCAATATCCAGTTGAAAGTAGTCAGCGGGATACCGGTTCGGCTGGGAGATGTGGCCGAGGTGGACTTCGGCCGGGAAATTCGACGCGGGGTCGTAACCCGGAATGGAGAGCAGGAAGTGGTCGCGGGCATCGTGATGAAACTGTTTGGCACCAACACCTCGGATGTTATCAAGAACCTGAACCAGAGAATACCGGAAGTACAGGGATCGCTTCCGCAGGGGGTGCATCTCGTGCCCTATTACAACCAGAATGCGCTTGTAAACAATGCTATCCATACCGTACGAAACGCATTATTTCAGGGTGCGTTGCTTGTAATTATTGTACTGGCTCTATTTCTGGGAAATGCGCGAAGCGCCCTGATTGTAGCCCTGGCTCTTCCGGTCTGCGCCCTGATATCCGCAATCTTCATGAGCTGGGCCGAGATGTCCGCCAATCTCATGTCGCTGGGGGGAATAGCGATTGCGATAGGAATGCTTGGCGATGCATCCATCGTGATCGTGGAAAATATATATCGCCTCCTGGGAGATCAACGATACGAAAACAAGAGCAAGTTTGAAATAATCGTCGCCGCCTGCACGGAGGTGGCCAGGCCGATAATATTCTCCGTTTCCATTATCATCATCGTGTTTCTGCCGCTCTTCACTCTTGAGGGTGTGGAGGGCAAGATGTTTTCACCGATGGCCTTCACCATCACCTTCGCGCTCCTGGGATCGATAATTGCAGCCTTGATGTTCTCTCCGGTGCTGGCGTCACTGTTGCTGAAAAAGGGACACAGGAAAGAATTCTTCTTTCTAGGGAAATTAAAGCTTCTTTATCGGCCATTCCTGATGCTTGTACTGAGCCACAGGGTCACCGTTGTGGTCACGACCCTGTTAATATTTGCAGGCACATTACTCTTGCTGCCCTTTCTCGGAACAGAGTTCATTCCAACTCTGGAGGAGGGGACAATTCAGATAAATGTCACCATGGCGCCTTCTATTTCGCTGGTCAAGGCCACCGAGACCATCATGAAACTCGAGCGAATCGTGATGGGCTTCGACGGTGTGGAGCAGACGGTGTCAAAAATAGGCCGGCCCGAAGCCGGCAGCCATCCTCATCCGGTGAATTCATCTCATATCCAGGTCATGCTGAAACCCCAGGATGAATGGCAGCGGTTCCATTCAAAAGAAGAGCTGGTGGAAGCCCTGAATGAGAAGTTGTCAGACTATCCCGGGATACAGCTGGTATTTTCCCAGCCTATCCAGAATATGTTTGATGAACTCCTGTCCGGGGTAAAAACCCAGCTGGCGATCAAGCTCTATGGTGAGGATCTTAAGACCCTGCGATCGAAGGCGGAAGAGATCAAGGAAGTTATAGAGCCTGTGGAGGGTCTCGTGGACCTCTCAACGGAGCAGAGCTTTGGACAACCGCAAGTACAAATCGTGGCGAATCGTGATGCCTGTGCCCGCTATGGAGTAGATATCTCCGAGATCCTGTCCGTGGTGGAGCTGGCGGTGGGCGGGGAGGTTATCTCCCAGGTATTTCTAAATACCCGGAGATTCGGAATCCAAGTCCGCTTTGATGAACGTTACCGCAACAAGCCCGAATCGATAAGGAATATCCTGGTGCACTCATCCGACGGCGTCCTCATTCCTCTCTCCCACGTAGCGACGATAGAAACAGTTATCGGACCGATCCAGATCAACCGCGAGAAGAATCAGCGGCGCTGGGTGATCTCCGGCAATGTTCGCGGCCGGGATATGGGAAGTGTAGTTGGCGATATCAAGAAGCTGGTTCGGGAGAATATCGAGCTGCCTTACGGTTATTATCTGGAGTATGGCGGCCAGTTTGAGAATCAGGAGCGGGCTATGAGGCGGCTCAGTATTATAGTACCGGTGACATTTCTGCTGATATTTCTGTTACTGTATATGTCTTTGGGCAATATACGCAGCGCCACATTAATATTTATCAATGTACCGCTGGCATTGATTGGAGGCGTGCTGGGCCTGTTCATTACCGGCGAGTATTTGTCGGTACCCGCTTCAGTAGGATTCATAGCGCTTTTTGGGATAGCGGTACAGAATGGCCTGGTCCTGGTATCTTATATAAATCATCTGCGCCGGAAGGGATTAGAGATAGCAGAAGCTGTTATTAAAGCCTCTATGCTGAGGCTTCGCCCGGTAATGATGACCGCCCTGACCACCATACTGGGGCTGGTACCGTTGCTGCTTTCTGGCGGCATGGGTTCAGAAGTTCAGAGGCCGCTGGCTGTGGTGGTTGTGTTCGGGCTTATCTCGTCCACGTTTTTGACTCTGGTTTTGATACCGGCTCTGTATAAGTGGTTTGCTCCGCGGCTGACGACTGAAACAGACTAAATAAGAGGGCTGGATATTTCTCCAGCCCTCATTTCTTTCAAATCAGAGCGAGCAGTATTTAGTCTCGGGCTTTTATAAAATCGGGCGCGAAAGATATTCCTGGTTGCCTGATTCCATGACTGCCTATCCTTCGACCTGACTTTGGGCTGCCTTCTTTAGCTTGTCGTTGGCATAAATCGCAATCTCCACGCGGCGGTTCTGCTGGCGCCCCTCTAAAGTCTCGTTAGAGGCGATCGGCTGTTTCTCTCCATAACCCATTAACGTAAAGCGGCCCGGATTGACCTCCTGACCTGCAAGGTAATTCCCGACCGAATTTGCACGACGGATAGAGAGGTCCATGTTATATTCTTCCGGCCCTGTGGAATCGGTATGTCCTTCGATCAGGATCTCAGTATCCTCATATTTATTTAGGATCTCGGCCAGTTTTGTCAGATTTGTTTCTGCCACGGGCTGAAGGTTGGACTTGTTGACCTCAAACAGTATTCCTGAATCGAAGGTGATTTTGATACCTTCCCCGACTCTCTCGATTTTGGCGCCCTCGAGATCACGCTCCATCTCGGCCGCCTGCTTATCCATGTAGTTGCCGATAATCGCCCCCGCAGCCCCGCCGATCGCAGCGCCCATAATCGCACCCGCCGCGGTATTGCCAGCCGCATCACCAATCACACCGCCGGCTACAGCTCCGGCAGCCGCGCCGATTATAGCTCCTTTTTCACTTTTGCTCATTGAAGAACAGCTTAGTCCCCCCAAAAGCAGAGTTGCTATCAATATGGCAGCTAAAATCCTTTTCATTTTCTTCCTCCATTTATGATTTCACGTGCCGCTAAGTAAATAAAATATGATAAATTCTATGCTAAACCGCTATAGTTATTTTCGACAAAATTCAAGCAAATAATAATATTTTCTTAAATGGTTTCCCGGTTCGAAATTCCGGGAATTCTGCCTGGCTCAGACCTGGCCCTGTTTTCGGCTCTGTCCTGCAATCAGATTATACAGCCAGGCGAAAATAGCCCCGCCAATCAAGCCATCAAAAAAACCCCAAATTAACCCGAAAACACTCCCGAGCGGGCTGACATTAAAGCCCCGGTAAACATGGCCCAGGGCCATTAAATCGCGAGTCGCGCCTTCAAACAGGATCACCCACCAGGTAATTGCCATAAGACCAAGACCCCATATCAGGCCGCATGCTAATGCAAATGCTTTGACATTTAATCTCATCTTTTTACTCCTGTAAATCGTTCAACGGTGGAGCAAGATCAGGGTGCGCATTTAAGATATGAGTTCCTGCGAAGCGGTCAAGGATATTCTGACAGGCACACGTCGGCAATCGGCTAAGTCTCTCGAACGCAGGAATTTGTTCCCGCAGTACTATTCAGCATTCGCATCGCCCGGGTGGACCCCTGGAACCGAATACACGTGAGAATTCGATAAGATTGGACTTGAAATTCTTCTGTGCATTGCATATTTTTGGGCATCAAATACACCTCGGCGTTTGCCCCTTAGCACAAAATCAGATCAGTTAGGAAAGGATAGAATTATGCCTGTAGAGAAGTTATTGAAGTTTCTCGATGACAATGAGGTCAAATATGTCAGGATGAAGCATTCATCGGCTTTCAGCGCCCAGGAGATTGCCGCCTCGGCGCATATTCCGGGAGATGGATTTGCAAAAAGTGTGATAGTCAAGATTGACGGAAAGATGGCGATGGCAGTTCTCCCGGCATCATACAGAATCGACCTTGATTTGCTCAAGAAAGAGATTGGCGTCAACTCTCTTGAACTTGCTTCGGAAGATGAATTTTCGGGATCATTTCCCGACTGTGAAACCGGGGCCATGCCGCCGTTCGGGAACCTGTATGGGATGGATGTCTATGTGGCCAGGAGTCTGACCGAGGTTGAGGAGATTGCCTTCAATGCCTGCTCGCATGTGGAGCTTATCAAGATGGCCTACAAGGATTTTGAGAGGCTGGCGCATCCAAAGATCATCAAATTCTCTTACAAGGAATGAGCCAACCGTCCTGTCTTAATGATCGATCACACCATACAAAAACCCGCCCATGGCTGAGCGGGTTTTGGAACAGACTACTATCAGCATTAACAATCTGGTATTTCATCGCCGTTTGTATCACAGGGCGCATTTCCTCCGATGAAGACGTAGTTTATTACCCAAACCGCATCAGACACATTAACTGAACCATCGCAATTAGTATCGCCGGACTCTAACGGATCAGGTGGGTCACCTCCAATGAAGACATAATTTATGATCCAGACTGCATCGCTTACGTTAATATTTTGATCTGAATTTGAATCACCGCATATATGGGGTGCAATCACTCTGACGTTTACGGTGGTCCAGTCATTTTTAGAATTTTCATCGGTAACCTCCAGAATGATGGTATGCATAGCCGATGCGCCTTCCTTTCCTGTACAACTTAGATTCGCTACTTGATAACTCTGTCCGCTTCCGAGGTGACCATCCATATCTGAATACCAATCATATTGATAAGGAGGCGTCCCGCCCGTGGCCGCGCCATAAACATTAAGCCCCTCGCCACAGTCAATTGAAGTATCTTGAGCGGGTTCCTGTATTATGCCGTGGGGGATCGGGTAATCTGCCGGTATTAAGACCTGATAGGCGGTGGTATCTTCATCATAGACACAGAAGCCATTGACCTGCCAGACCGGCTGCAATTCGAGAATAAATGTATCCATGGGAGCTTCGTAATAGCCCAACTCTGCATTATCCACTATAAACTCATCACACATCGGCATTCCGGTCAAAGTAACCTCAGGGCCACTTGCTGCCACATATCCCAGAGCATCCGCCAGTGTTATCGGTTCAAACGTCCCACTTTCATATATATCTCTCCACCCTCCATAATATGCGCTCTGCAATTCGCAATTATTACCAAATACAACTTCCAGATTTGCTCCAGGTCCGAGAATATTATATCCATAATCTGTGCGGATGTGTTGCACATTGACATTCAGGTAATATGTGCTGTCTTCAAACTCGTTACCGGTTTGGGATTCGATCACGCCGGTTTCCAGGCATTCCGGATCCATCAAAACAGCTGTCGGCGTAAGCAGTCCAAATGACATCCAGAAGGCCTGGGCCGAATCCTGAGCATCGCTATCGTTTGGGAGTGTCGGCGGAGCCGCGACGGGCATACCGTAAACCGCGGTCTGATTATATTCCCAACCTCCCGATTCCTCCAGTATTTCCAGTTCATGCGGACCGTCAAAAAGTTCATATTCAGCTTCATCCTGGTCATATGTAAGATCATAATCGCAGAAAATATTATAATTACTGCAGAACAGGCCTGCTAAATTCTCGATATAAGCCGGATCTACAACAGTCGGGTTTACCAGCAGGTGCGGCATAGGGCTTCGCTTTGCAAAATTTAGCAATTCATCCGATACAAGAATTATTTGTTCCGGCTCGGCTGACGCCTGCACAGGCGAAAGCAAGAGAGGATCGACAGACAGTGATGGTTCCATTTCTTTGTAGCCCCTGAACTTATGCCAACGATAATGATAGTTGCCATTGTTCGGATAATCTGCGGCTACCGATCCAGCGCCCCAAATATGGTCGCTCATGTGAACTTCTTCTTCGGCAATGGCAACAATCTTTCTGGTATGTGTCCAGAGGTTGACATAGTGGCTTTTCCGCGCGGCGTTTTTCCAGGAGGTCCATATTGTGCGATGCTTCTTCGCAAGCTGGTTTCCGAAGCGTGTTCCAATGTTTACATCCAGCATATTTGTGTGCCAACCAAGCATCACATGTAATCCAGCAAAGCACCTGTACCATCCCGACCAGTATTGATTCGAATTAGTTTGACGCAAAGTTCTGCATGAGGCAACCGCGATCCATTCCATATCATTATCTCCCCATCTATTGAGGCATTCGGTGTAGTACATACTGCAGTCCATATTCATGTGAGAAAATATAAACTTACCATTGTTCCCATGCCCGCAGAAATAGGCAAAATCTACATCGTCGGCACGGGTATCATCATGTATGTTAAAATCCATTTCAAATGCCCAATAATTTGACCATGTAAATTTTCTCGTCCAGCCCAGCTTATTGTATAGTTTATCTCTAAAATCCAGCGCATCGCTTTTTGTACCTTTGATATTAGAACCTCCGCATGGTTTGTGCTTATAATATTGAACGTATTCGACGCCAACCTCCTCATCACCATCGTCTGAGTCCGCGCTTTCGAAAAAGGCTTCTACTTCAAATATCTCCAGAGTTCCATCGCCTTTAGAATTCGCATTCGAATTATCCCGTGTTAAAACAATTGCGGATATGCGCATATCATTGCAACAATAAACGGATATCTTCATACCATCTTTACCAATAGTCTCGTGCATCATAAAATCAGCCTGAGTCTCTTTCTTGTATATATCCTTAACGCTCAAGTCAAAGCTGCAATCGCCCTTATGATATATCCGTATGACATTAACCCAGGGTACTCGGCCAAAAAACCTGATCTGGATTCCATTAGAATTGGCAAATTCACAGGCCATACCGGTGTTATGATTCCCGTCTATTAAGGATTCAAACTCGGCCCTGTATGTGTCATTTCCGAGTAATGTGATCTCTGAACCGGGACAAAGATTTCCGGATCTCCAAGACTCTCCGATATACCTCGCGCAGGGATCATCGGTAATACTGTAATCACCTCCGATCAATATAAGCGGAAGACTCAGAAATAAAGTCAGCATGAAAAATCTAACTGTTTTGTGCGTTCGTTTGGAATTTTTCATTTTACCTCCTTGGACGTAATGGGGCTAAACGGGAGATTATTCCATGGTGTGAAAACCTGAGGTCATCCTCGGTGTGAAATATATAAGGACAATGTAAAATGACCCAGGGGAGAGCCTATTTAGCAACCATGATTATTTAATTAACTGCGTTGGGGCAAACTCAGTGCAGGCAAATCTTCAGACAGCAATCGGACAAATTGCCAACAACTATCTACTGTAAAATAAACCCGAGATGTCTTTTTTGTCAACCCTAATATCGACTTTTATCTTAAGTCCAAGCGGCCCAACGTGAATGTCAAACCCGCCCATTGACGAGCGGGTTTGTGAACTAATATAATTGTCGCTTACTGCTTTGTTGCATTTATGACGCGTTTTTTCTCATGATCGGAGGGTTTAATTATTCCCATCTCTGGAGACAGCCCGTATTCTTCAGGATGACGGTAATAGCCCTGTTCTTCGGATGGTTTGTCTGTCTCGACCTGTGCTCTATGGGAATTTGCATAGGCATCTGCCCGAATACCTGTAACCTGCCATGAGACTCTCATGCCCGGTTCTCCTCCGGCTATGCGGAAACTGTTTCCACTGATTTCTTCCGCAATGTATAGATCAGGTCCCGGCATCCCGATCGCTGTAAGCTGGTAGCGGAAATCCCGATTCAAGGCTTCGAAGTATTCAGGCAGATTCACGTTCGCCTCGCCCTTCGCATCAAGTGTAATGTTACCGTTATATATATTCATCATGTCCGGCGAGCTGACCGTACTGTGGCTGAGATATTTATTTTGCGGATCGAGTGGATGATCGATATTGTATGCGGACGCCGACTTATCAATCGTGCCCGTAACATTGATGTCGCCGAAAAAATACCCCGCATATCCAAGGCCCGAAGATGCATAAATACCCGGACTGCTACCATTATTACTGGCGAAAACCGCTGCCCAGCTGTTTCCCTGAGATGAATTGGCATAGACTCGAATACCATCTCCATCCCCGTCATTATCCAGTAGCATTCCATAGGATGAATTATTCGTTTCTGCTCTTATACCATTACCAGCCCGGAGAGCAAATTCATTTGCCCATAAGGATCCAAAATCCTGGTCCATACTGTCTGCCCATACGAAGCAGCCGTTATAGGCCTGAGCTCTGCGTCCGGCAGCAAAGCTGTATCTGCCGGAAGCTTCATTGCCAAGACCGCCTGGGACAGTCGCGGCATAGCCAGAGGCTGTATTTGAGCTGCCTCCGGCTACTGCAGTAAACGTGTCGGCAGCATGATTGCCCTGTCCTCCTGCCACGGTCGAAAAAGGACCGCTCGCCGTATTCGCATTTCCGCCAGCGACCGTGGCATCAAGGGCGGATGCGTCGTTCATTGAACCACCAGCGACTGTGGTGCCCACATTCAAAGCATCATTAGCGATACCCCCACCAACAGTCGCCCCATCACCATCAGTTCCGTTAAACATTCCTCCTGAAATTGTAGATCCATTTCCATCAGCATGGTTTCCCTGACCGCCCCCAACTGTCACATACCATTGATCCAAACCGGCTACACCGGTGCTGCAGGCCACGCCGATATTGACATGGGTGCTATCATGACCACCATACAGAATATTTCCGGGCCGGGCGATCCCCCATACTCCTCCTGTATACAAAATGTCATCATTCAATACCCAGTCCAGATCCTGCGAGGAAAATCCGGTGTCATCTTCGGCAATCATCCATCCGCCGGGTCCCATCTTGATTATCTGGCCCTCTGTTGCACCATGTTCCCCTAAGTCTGCAAGTGAGATGGAACCATCGACAATATGTATATCATTAATGGAATTTTCGGCCACGGAGTGAGCGAAAACAGCTTCGCTCGCAACCAGTGATCTCAGAGCATAAGGGCTCGATGATAAAAGAGTGCGAGGTTCCAGCTCGGGGTCGGTGCCGATCTTGATACCAAGAAACAGGGTTGGTGGATTCGCGACCACAGTTTCGCCGAGAGGATTGATATCTCCCAACGTAACATTCAAAAGTCCCGACAACACAGGTACCATTAGAGTCTCTTCCCATAGTTTAGTTTGATCCTCATTGTAAATCGAGAAGGTTATCTCATAGTTTCCATCCGGAACTGGTGCGCCCTCAGAATTTAATAATCTACCCTGATAATTGATAGTCTGCGGTACATCTGCGTTTAGAACCAATGCAGATGCGAATAAAATTACTGCGACTGCTATTGATAGAATGGATTTCATAATACCCTCCTGTAGAAATTTAGATATCTTTTTTGGGGGCCTGCCGACGGAAAGAGATAACAAGCCCGATAAAATTGACATAAACAAGTGAGCCAGCGCCAGGTGTGCTACCAGAAAGAAATGGCGTTCGCTGAAATTGTCAATATTAAACGAGGAACGGACATAGTAATCCATCTTGCAGTCTGCACATGAAGCAAAACGTGGAATTTAGTGCTACAGTATAAATCGCGATTACAGCGGAGAAAATGTACTTCCCGAGACATAGTTTACACTTTATTCCGGTCACATGGTTTACAGATTGGCATATACTTACCTTGAAGGAGGTATGTTATGCCATGGAAGGAGACCAGTGTCATGGACGAACGGA
>DSEQ01000043.1 GCA_011056555.1 Candidatus Zixiibacteriota bacterium
CATTTTTGACGGTATAACCCATGCAATCGAATATGACGCCTTTTTGCCTACACATTTTACATTTGCAGAGCGTTCCACTGTCTGCAACCTGGATGGCGACCCGGCTCTCGAGATTGTATACGGGGCGATTGATTATAACGTAACGCAGAGCTCTAATGTCTATGTTCTGGATGGAATTACTCATGAATTGGAAAATGTTTGGGGAGAAGCAGGATTCTTCCGCACCGCTACTGTTGGTGATGTTGATGGTGACGGCCTTGATGAGTATATAATCGGGCATGCTTACGGACTTTCGGTCGGGGATGCCAAGCAGATTAAGGTGTATGATGCTGACTGGTTAGAAAAATGGTCATATACTCTGCCCCCGCAACCTTTTTACGGTGTTGGCCCAATCGCTCTAGGTGATGTGGATGGCGATCAGATCGATGAAATCGTGGCTGGTGTGGCTGATAATACCTGGTCAGGTTATATCTGCATTATCGATGGCCAATCCCAATCTTTGATTTGGCAGCGTGATGGTGTGCATATCCCTGAAACATCATGCTTCGGCGACGTTAATAATGACTCCAGACCGGAGCTTTGCATCGGTTATGCCCAATCGACAAGTAGCGGATACATGGAAATCTTCTTAATTGATACGCCTGTTTTGGTTAACCTTGACATCAAACCCGGCTCCTGTCCGAATGCTTTGAATGTGAAGCCTTATCAGACTCAGGCGTTAGCTGCTGACAATACATTTGCTAAGCTAATCAGTGATGTTGATCGCAGGCCCAAAGCTGTGATATCGGTCGCCATATTAGGTACGGCTGACTTTGATGTTTCTCAAATCGATCCCTCCACTCTTCTGCTTGAAGGCGTGCCGATATTACGGTGGAGCCTGGAGGATGTCGGTACTCCGGTCGGTCCAGATGCCGAAGAATGCGAATGCAATGATCTTGACGGTGACGGTTACATGGATTTAACGCTGAAGTTCGATAAAGAAGCTATTGTCAATGCTCTGGGAGAGGTCTATGACGGCGATATAATTGCCTTGACCATAACTGGGCAGCTCTATGATGGCACTGAAATTGAGGGAACTGATTGCGTCTTGATTCGGGCCAAAGATGAGATGGCTGACATATTTGCACGCTCATCAGAAATGCCTGAGACATTCTCACTCGGTCAGAACTATCCCAATCCCTTCAATCCTGAAACTGAAATCAGTTACAACATCCCTGAAGCCTGCAATGTTACCCTGGATATTTACAACATAAAAGGTCAAAAAGTGGCCACGCTAGTTGAGGGTTATAAGGATGCCGGTTCATACATAGTGAAATGGAATAGCAGAGGCGCTAACGGCCATCAGGTGGCCTCGGGCATTTATTTCTACAGGCTGACAGCAGGAGAACTCACAAAGACAATGAAAATGGTGCTTATGAAATAGTTCCCCGAAAGGGGTTGGATACTTCCGGCTTTGGGGCTATAGCAGCCGGAAGATGTCCATAATAAAAGCCGGCGGTGGCAACATCGCCGGCTTCTTAATATTACCGGTGAAATATGATATGGCTTACGCCGTTCAGAATTTTACAGAGCCTAAAACTCACCGGCTATGACCGAATAACTGAGGATAAATCTCGGCAGTTGGTCACCACCTTCTTGTGATATCGTACAAACAATCGAGCAGTTCAAATTAAAACCGTGAGACAAATAAACACCTTTATCTGTGACCGTGTCAGAGACCGGACAGGAGACTTCCATCATTTGTTGTTGACGGTGATTTGAATAAATGGCCATATTTATGTTTGCCTGATTTGTGGTGGAGTATATGTATACAAGAATCATCCATATTGATATCATGGGTCCGATTATTCAGCTTCGACCTCTTGCACAGTCTTGCGGGGAGCTGCAAGTACTTTTCGCGCAAATAGAAACAATGTTTCGGCGGCTGCCCAGCGAGTCAATCCGGCGAGAAATGGAAATCTCTCGTGTAAGGTAAAACGGCATTGTGACAAAACAGCGACACTATGAGTCTATACTTTCAGACAAATGAAGCAGCCAGGGGCCTGTCTCAGCTTTGCGATGAGGAATTGGTCCTGAACTGCAAATATGAGCTACCCTACGAAACGCGGTCCTTCCGGGTATTGATGGAGCGATATCAGAGGCGGGTTCAACTAAAAGCCGAGTCCATGCTTGGCAACTCTGAAGATGCGAAAGATATGACACAGGAGATATTTCTAAAGGTATACAGGAGCATCGGTAAGTTCGGGATGAAATCCTCATTTTCGACCTGGCTTTACATAATAACTGTGAACACCTGCCTGAATCTGATCGATAAACGCAATCGAAATCCCCAATGGTGGCTGACCGAAGATATCGATACCCAGTAGGTTCAGTGTGTTGTGACAAAAAACGCTTGCCTCGGAGGTACAAATTAGTTATATAGAAGGTTTGGTATTTGTTCAGAGATACAAAAAGGTGCAAAAGGGAAGCTCGGGTTAAATTACTCAGGAAGTAACGCAGCCCTCTGTAAATGGATTCTACCTCAATTCCCCGGAATATGCAACTTGAAGAGAGCATGGTGACCTGTTGTCTCCCCGCTGTTCATAGCGAATTTGATAAGGGAGTTAATATAGAAGAAGAAAGGAAACAACAATAAGAAAGGTGAGAATATGAAATTTGTTAAAACGAGTTTGCTGATCGCCATGTGCGTCTGCATTCTTGCGGGCGCTGGATGGTCACAGTCAAATGAAAGTGATGCCGCCAAGGGTTTTGGGCTGCGTGCCGGATACGGTACTAATCCGGATCAGTTTGTCTTCGGGGCCCAGGCGGTTCTGGGGGAAACGCTCGGATTTATGCGCTTCGCCCCCAGTATTGATCTGGGATTCGGCGATGACATGACGACATACCTCTTTAACGCTGACTTCCGAGTTTTGTCGTTTTCTCCGCCAGGCAGCCCTGCCAGCCTGTATGCGGGCACGGGAATGTCGGTGGCGGTTCTGGATTTTAGCGACAACGGGAGCGACACCGAGATTGGGCTCAATATCCTGGCCGGTCTGACATTTCCGATGGGAAGCGAACATGAATACAATCTGGAAACCCGCTTTGGCTTTGGAGACCTGCCGGAACTGAGGATACTGTTCGGCATCATGCTGGGGACGAGATCCAAATCGAGTTCTCAGACGGTCGAGATAAAAATGTAAATGATTTGACAGGCTTTGTGTCATCTTAGACCAAGAATTTGTACGATAAAGTGAAGATCGAAGGGAGACAGTATTTTCTTATGGAAAAAACTATATACTTTAAATGTACTAATGGGGATTCAACCGGGAGAAAATCCCCGCTGCAAATTGGAAAATTATGCAGATTCGCCTTGATCGGCATGATAATATCGTTTTTGCTATTACCTCCGGCATTTTCCCAGACTAATAGCTGGCAGGAGGTAAGATATTCTCTCTCACCGGTCGTCACCGGGATCGCATGGAACAGCGACCTGAACCTGAAAAACGGATTATTATACGGTGGCAAACTCGGAATAGACTTCGGTGCACTGATTGGCCTGGAGGCATTTTACGTGACCAGCGGAAATCTCTGGACCGAATTTTCCGAAACTGGACTGCTCGATACCGCTGGCCTCGCCGTCAGCGATCAGCGGGTCAAAGTGAGACGGTATGGTGGCGACCTGATCATCAAATTACCTTCCGGCCGGTTCGCGCCCTTTGTGAAAGCAGGCGGGGGTGTTATCCGGTTCGAGCCTGAATCCGGAGAAAATGTTGAGGAGATCGATGTGAGGATTGGCGCAGGACTTGATTTCATATTCTCAAGTCGGTTGCGAACCCGGGCCTGGGTGGAGATGAACCGCTTTCGTCTCGACAGGTACTCGCTGGCACCGGGAGGTGTCACAAGCGGGCAGTATCCTGCCGACCCGGATGCCGATAAAATCCGCAACAACTTCTCGATTGGACTCAGTCTCGACTACGCCATAGGCCAGAGTCGCTTTGGCGCACCAAAATCTGATGAGAAACTCCGCCCGTTTTCAGCCCTGGAACTTGAACCATTGCTGGGAAGGCTTGACTTTGATGATTCACAACTGGGGATTGTAACTGTGGGCGGCGCTCGTATCGGAGGAGAGCTCAATCCCTGGGTCGGCTGGGGACTGTACTACTGGCACGCCCTGGAGTCCGACCTCTCCGACACCCGGCCGCTCCAAAGCTATGGCGGGGAAGCACGCTTCAGTCTGGCCTCCAAGACCGGACCACAGCCGCATGTAATCATCGGAGTTGGCCAGCTCGATTTCCGCTCAGGTTTTATCGATTCCGACAGCCTCGGGCCGGATGACAGAACCGCATTCATCCTGGGAGCCGGTGTTCGCGCTGAGGTTTTCCGGGGCATGCAGCTCAACATCAGTGTCCGCGATCTCATGTATGACAAACAGCACCTTGAGGAAGTTTCCGGCGTTGATGAAATCAGCCATAACTGGCTTTTCTCGGGCGGACTCGTATTCGGCATCGGGGGCCGCGGCAGGGCTGAAAAACCGAAAGCGCCGGAAGTCATGCCTGCCGAATACAGCACTCCCCGGGTTGAGGCACAGGAAGACACTGCGGCACTTTTGGCCCCTGAACAGGAACCCGTCGATACGACAGTTGAAAAAAGTCAGGATGTTACCGATGTAAGCCAGCGCGGTTACATTTCAGATGAGAAAATCGTCATCCCGGTGCCGCTTGAAGGTGAAATATATATACGCTACGGGGAGCCCTCTCATGATGTCGAGAAAACCGTAAAGGAGATTCTTGTCCCGCAACCGGAGATTCAGGTAGATAGCTCCGGTCCGGAAATCGTGGCCCCTGAAGCTGAGCCATCCGATACAACGAGCGTGCCTGCAGCACCGGTTCCGCCGGACACGGCTCTATCGGCTCCCGCCGTACCACGGACAGAACAGGCCCCGCCCCCGGTTTCGCGGAGTGAACTGGATTCGCTGATGAATGCCCTCAGGTCAGATATAAGTGCAATGCTTGAGGAGCAGGCGTCCAGGCAGGATACTATGACAACCGACACAGCGGTTGCCGACGATTCTGTTGTTACTGCACTGAAGAGAGAGCTGGAGGCTTCAGAGCAGGAACGCAGGCGGCTCGATTCGCTGCTGAGTGTGCAGGCCCATGCCGTCGAACCGGCACCGGATACTGTCTCGGAGCAGCGGATTCAGAAGGCCATTGCTGAACAGGTAGCAGCCGAACTGGCAGCAAGGCAGGGAGAAACAGAGAAAGACATCACTCAGGATGACCTTCAGAATATGATGGCCGAATTGACGGCTCGCATGGATTCGATAACATCCCAACGCGCCGCTCTCGATTCAGCCCGGCTTCGAGATCAGCTCCAGCTTGAGATCGTCAGACAGACCAAAAGCCAGGAAGAGTTTCAGCAAGCCATGGAAGAGTTCATGGAACGGTACGATGAGCGTCAGGAGGACAGAGAAGCTGAGACTCCTACCGTAATCTTGACGCAGCCTGCCCCCTCCACGCATGTGATCGAAAGCGAAACGCCTTCTATTATTACTGTAAAACCGGATACACAGTATGTTGCTGTAAGCGACACGGTGGAAGAAAAGCCGACTGCTCCCGTATCCGGTCTTGATGTCCGTGAAGCTTCCGAGAAAAATAACTTCGTCGATCTCCGGCCGACCGCATATTTCGGCTTCGGGTTGGAAAGACCTAAACAATTCGTGCTTGGGGGCCGCCTGGACTTTGGACCGATTACTTCCAGGGAAGAACGGTTGCGGCTGGTTCCGGAGTTTGCACTGGGGTTGGGTGGCGGAGGAGTTTCCGTTATGGCCGTTATGAATGCCCAGTATGATATTACCGACATCGAGGCGGGCGATTATATTCTCGTTCCCTATGCCCGCATGGGACTCGGTGTGCTGGGTCTTAGCAAAGATATCTCGGATAAAGGCACAGATGCTGTGTTCAACTTGACGTACGGAGTCAGAATAGACTTCGGGGAAACAGGCTTGCTCCGAGGCATAGGTTCGCCCGGCATGTTCATCGAGCATCAGATAATCGACCTGTTCGACTTCAACAGGCTGGTGCTGGGTCTCCAGTGGTTACCGTAGATTGTGACGGCAGACAGTTTACAGGGCAAGAGAATCAACTATGAAAGTACTGGTTTCCGTAGCAGGATCACAGCCGGCTGAACATTCGCTCAAGTATGTTGTGTGCATAGCTCGCAAACTAAACTCCGATTTAGCCGTGCCATACATACACACCAACTCGAATATCGCATTCGATGCTCAGGATGCATTCGGCGTATTCGCGAAAGCCGGAGACGAACATAGTCTTAATGTTCAATCGAGAATCCGATGTGGCTCCATGTTAAACAAATTTTTTATTCGTAGCGGAGAACGGAGATTTTGCTCTCATAATAACCGGTCCTTGCCTGAGTGTCTCCCTGGAATACTTTGTCAGTTCGAAGGTTCTCCAATCTTCTCAAAAAGCTAACCAGATCCGGAGGAACCGCGTCAAACGCGGCCTCCGGCCTCGGGCATGGCCAGGTTAACGGGACAGTCAAGCCCGGCGCGCCTGTCGTATTGGGAAAAAAGTCATACGCTGTCCAAATTAACCAATACATTGCGGCTTTCAGCAGCTATCAAGTGCCCGGCCGAAGTCTTGTCCCCCCACCTCTTTGATCAGATACTCCATAATTGTGAAATCACTATTAACAGAGATATATCAAGATGGCCACCACCATTCAAGTCAGCTGATATTATTTGCACAGGTGCGGGGCCTACGCCATAATCTTGGCGATTATGCAGTGTACCAGTCCCGTCATTCAGCCATACCGATACATACGCCTCCCCCATTATTTAAAGCTGCAACATCGAGACAATTATCGCCATATAAATCAACCGGCAAGATGCGTGTTGGATTATGGCCCCGCAAATGAATTTCTTGGGTCAAGAAACTACCGCTTCCATCTTTCTTTAAAATAGAACAGCTATAGTAGTGATATTCTGCAGACAATAGATCATTCTTTCCTTCATTATCAATATCTGCAACTACGACCTGTCTTGGCCAGGGCTCCGATACCAGTATTCCATAAAATTATCAGAAAATAACCACAGCCGTGATTTTAGCACTTCCGGCAGAGGGGTTATGGTCCTGGAAATCTCACATACCCGCGGAAACTCTATTCAGTCTTTCCAGGCTTGTATTTTCCTGTTTTGCTGGCCGATCCAGTGTGGTATCCAGGCTAGCGAAAACATATTTATGGCGATATCGCTTTTTCTCGGCTTGATCATTACTTTCTCAAATTCTTCCCTGGCAGGATCCATACTGCTCCTGATGTTTTCAATTTCTTGCTGCATCAGGTCCTCCAGCTCATGGTAACGCCGCTCAATATCCTCTAACTTCTCTTGCGCGCGCTTGATATCGCCATGATCCTTCATCATACGGCTGGTCCGGGTCGCAGTCGTTGAGGCTCTACCAAGAGTAGAGCTGCTGACCTTTTTGCGCCCCAAAACAGTTGACAGTAAGGTCGTGCCGAAGGAGACAGCTGCATTGACCTTGCTGTGGCGGGCCTGCTCCTTTTCGCGTTCCACAGCTTGACGGGCTCGCAGAAGGCTGTTCTCCAGGGTCGCAAGCTTTGTGGCATATTTTTTTCGCAACTTCTCGATCGCCGCATCGCGCTTTTCGTGAGCACTGTGCTGCAGGCGGATGCGGAAATCCCGCTCGCTTTCATCCGGCCCCGAAATAATTCCCAGGGAAGGGCTTTTCAGAAGCTGCAGATGTTGACTCCTGTAAAGCCAGTTTTTGAACGCGCTCTGCCAGACGGAATAGCTTCGCTTACGGTTGATCGTTTGCGGGATACTGCCGAATGAGGCCCCATCGTCGAATGCGAGGTCATCAAGTTGATCCTTCACATTGATTATACGAGCGGTATCCCAATCCGGCGCTTCGGCTCCCTCAGGAATATCACAGAGACAGCATATTCTATTTTCAGTGGCCACCCCGGCTTTAGCATTTGCGTAGAACAAGGTGGCGTCGGAGATCAGAGCTGGTTCATAGAAAAGCGTCGATTCGGCCGGAGGCTGTGTATTGACAGTGAGAAAATGCTCTGTGATGCCGGGTCCTAAAATCGGCTTGGACAGAAATTCTCTTTCTGTTTTTGAGGCTTCAATTGGCCGCGCCGCTTCCCCGGATACAGAAGCGCCTTTATCAAAAGCGATTTCATCCTTCCTGGAGGACATCAACTGCTTTATCTGATCACGGGTCAGAGGACCCCGCAGGTAGGATAGTACCCAGCGAGTTTGAAAAATGACGGGATCGTCTTCATGAACATTATTCATCAGGAAAACTCTCTTCCCCAACGATGATATGGTCTGTTCCAGGCGCCTGCGTTCAAAACGCATAGCACTTTCCCCGCCAATCCCCTCCAGACCATCCAGCATGCGTTCCTTGTCCCGCTCGGTCTGCAAACGGCCTATGAACCACGTCCCGATGTTGGAGAGGCCCTTATAGTCCAGATCCACGGGATTCTGGGTTGCCAGGACAACTCCCAGACCAAATGCGCGCGCCTGTTTCAATAATGTCAGCAGGGGCTGCTTTGAGGGCGGATTTGCTACCGGCGGCATATATCCGAAAATCTCATCTATGTACAATATCGCCCGCAGACTCGAGGTCCCCGGCTGAGTTCTAACCCATCCCAGCATCTGGGTCAGAAGCAGTGAGACAAAGAACATCCGCTCTTTGTCATTCAGATGAGCGATGGAAAAAATCGAAACGCGCGGCCTGCCCTCGGGTGTATACAAAATCTGCCCGATATCCAGCGGAACTCCCTCCAGCCAGGATGAGAATCCGGGCGCGGCAATCAGGTTATTAATCCTCATGGCCAGTTCGAAGCGCTCCCCGGCCGGATAGAACGACTCCAGATCAAAGATCCCGATACGTTCCACAGGCGGTTCCTGGATCGACCTTATGAACTCCTCCAGACTCAGGTCCCGCCCCTGCAGCCAGAACTGATTCAATATGCTGGAGAGCAGGATATGATCTTTGCTCTGCAGCGGATCAGTATCGATACCTATCAGGCTTAACAGGCTGGTGACTGTCGTGTTGACTTTCTCCTGAAACAGATCATTGTCTTCCAGTATTTCCTTCGAGGGCGCCGCAAAAGATTTCAGAATTGAAACCGGAACACCGGCAGTGCTCCCGGGCGTAAAGATATTGAATTCAGCGGCATTTTTATAATTTCTGATCCTCTCCGCATCCTGGCCCCAAGCGGCCAGACCCTTGCGCCACAGCTCCGCTTGCGCCGCAGCAAAATCCTCAACAGACACCCCTTTCGTGCGGGCATCATCAGCATTGACCCAGGGCAGAAACTGCTCCGGCTTGAGCTCGGAAAAAGCCAGCATCAGATTGCCCAAATCCCCCTTCGGATCAATTATTACCGCCGGAATTCCGTCTATTACGGCTTCCTCCAGAAGACCGATGCACAATCCCGTCTTGCCGCTGCCGGTCATGCCCACGCAGACGGCATGGGTAGTCAAGTCCTTGGAATCATAAAGTAGCGGATACTCTGAAAGGCTCTTCTTCTCCAGATCATATTCACGACCCAGATAGAAGGCCCCCAATTTTTCGTAATTTTCCATCCCGATCAGGCCCCTGGTATATACTTACATCTGTAAACCATAAATGATGGAACCCGGCAGGTCCGGGTCCCACAAAACCGTTTATTAATAAACTGATCAAAGATCTAATAGCGTCAGAGTGTCTGTTCAATACTCGACCTTCCTTGGCAGCACCTTGGCCTGTTCGATCCATTCACTCACCCGCGACTCAGGGGGAACTGCCCTGACCAGCTTCTTCTCTTGATTCACAGCAGCCATCCTCTCCGCGAGATTCTTGGCATTTCTCTGGGCCAGCTCAGGGACAGTATCCACTCCAGCCGCTTCCAGCAAATCAGCATACTCCTCGCCGATTCCCTTTACACGAAACAGATCGGCCATGTTGACCCAGCGCAAAATACGCTTCTCGCTGATGCCGGTCTTTTCAGCAATTTCTTTACGACCGGTGGTCGTGCAGCACTTTTCCAGTAGAGATTCTACCGTACTTATTCCCTGTTCTTCAAACTTTGAGGAAAGGCTCTTACCTATGCCCTCAATTTCGGCTAATTTCGCCATTTCGCACTCCTTTGTCAAAATCAATTAACTACTGAGCAGCACTTTCGATAGCTGCCTATATTCAGCACTGGGCCAGACTCTCCAGTATCTTTCCCGGCCAGCAAATCAAGGCAAGTCAGGACAAATACATACGTAGCAGAACCGATTGACTGCCTCACCTTCAGTCCGAAAGTCTCACATGACAGTGGTGATATTTAACTGGAGATAGCCGTACTGAAAAACCATTATTTTTTCAAAGTGCTCACAATTTAATTTATTTGCCACTTTAAGTCCAGTGTTTTTCTATACGTCCCAATCGATTCAACGTCATTATTCCTCAATCCAGCGGCTAACGAAATCTACCAGATCTGATTCGTTAATTAAATCAATCTTGGCAGAATATAAATGCTCTTCAGCTCCTTAAATGCATTATCCATATTCACTTTTGGTACTCCTCAGGATTTCTTTGCTGTGGACTTATAGCCTTAACCCATAAGTATCTTAATCATTTCAGGGATTTTACGCTGGCAGGTTGTACGAGAATAAGATGGATTTTTATTTTCCGGCCCTTGATGATCAGAGTTGGGCAAATCGATTCTGATCATGGGCACAATAAGAATGCTTTTTACTCCTTCAGGACAATCTCCATCGCAAGGCAAAACCCTTGACTTCTTTACGTATTCCACCCAGAGCATTTCACTTCCCCTACCATTAGTCTGAACGAGAAAGGTTTCGCGCATTACAGTCATGGGGGGTTCATCCGCTTTCAATTCGATCCTTGCAAATTCTTTCTCGGAAACTTCAGATGTCTTACGCATTGGAGGAGATTCTATGATGAAAGCTACAATGATTATCGCTAAGGTCGAAAATGTCATGCCAATCATGATAGCGCTCATGACTCTTTTGTCGTACCAGGAAATCATCATGGCAACACCGACACTTTCAGGTTTGGAGACTTTCAAGCTGTCGTTCCAGGTGATATTTAAAGATCTATATTAAAAACAGTTTCTTGCTTGGTAGTAGAAGCAGAAGTAGTGAACTGCTATTTGTGAAGATAATTGATCAAATTGGACAACCCCTATCCGATCCAAATATTTATCGTGATTGTAATATACCCAACGCCGGCCAATCCAGTCAAGTACTATTTGTTAATTTTTGAGAAGTCATAACTCTTTGCACAACTTATAATTACAATGCTTATATTGCTAACTTATTCTGATACGAAGAGTTACACAAAGTCATAAATTTCAACAATTCGCAATACCTTGTACCGCATACGCTTAGAGGCATAGAATGCATATGATATTGGCATAAATATTGCTTGCATTAATTTATTGAGCATTTTATAATCCAGATAAAAGGCTGAAGAGGTCATTAAAATCTCAAAGCGGTATACGATATGAGTGATAGTAATCATAATGACAATAAGGACTTAGCCGAAACTGCAATAGAGTATGCGAAGGCAGGACAGAAGGAGCAATCTGATCTTATACTTGAAATAACGCGTGAAACGGTTTCGAGAGTCTATGATGGATCCTCAAGATTGCAGGCAAGTTCGCTCAGGATAGAGAGAAAATGCTATCAGATTTTGCGCTCTCAGAAGCTAAAGACATGGCCAGCGAGATAGAACAGAAATTCGGAGAGTCGAAATAGAGGCTGTAACAGAATAAAAGTCAAGCCCGAGAAATATGACTGAACTGGAAGAAAAACTAAGTAAATTGGTATGCAAAGTAGCACCTGCCGATCAGGCAAGGATATTCATGCCGGGAAGTTCATATGCGGTAGCAAAAAAGAATGATTTGCTCAATCAAATAAGAATATGGAGAGCAAGTTACGACAAGATAAGTAGTCTCATCAGCGACACGATTATGAGGGGCTTGGAGAATACACATATTGCCTTTTATGTAACATTTCCTGGCAAAAAGTATAATTCAAAATATAGGGAATTCGCCGAAAAGATAACAGACGAATATGCTCGTGTTACAGGAATTTATCTCAAACACTTTCATGATAAGAAGGACTTCATTCTCCTCAGCGCCAAACTCGAATTTAACAAGATGTGTTATGCCCTCTTGCACGAAGCAGCGCATCAACAGGGCATGAATGAGTATGATACTCGTGAGTTTGAGGCAAATGTAAAATCTTGCATTGAAGGTACTCCTGTACCATCAAAAGAAGATATCGAAAAGAGAGTAAACTTCTACCATTCTAAAATAAATATATATGGCGACACTCTTGAATTGGAAGAAATTTTGGGACGATGGCGCGACAGACGGCTGGGCGAGACTCCTTATTTGGCATTGGGTACAAGACGGGAGAAGGTTCGCTACAGAGATGCGATTGTTAACGCGGAGGTTCTGGTTGCGGCAGGGGTCCGGATCAATGGCCGCCCTGAGATACTGGGTGTAAGTGTCTCCTTATCAGAAGCAGCAGAACATTGGTACCAGTTTATCAGGGAGCTTTTCAGGCGAGGTCTGTGCGGAGTGCGCTTCATCACATCTGACGATTACACGGGTCTTTCGGTAGCCCGCCGGGTGTTCTTCGCAGGCGTTCTCTGGCAGCGCTGCCAGAGAAGTCTCATTCAAGATGCAGTCAGGCAATCTTACCAGAGTTTCAAAAAAGAAGAACATCCGCATCTTGAAGCTCTCGGTAATCTATGTGAGATGGCCCATGCACGGAGTCGTGAAGTAGTCGATAGACTGGGGAACATATTCGCAGCTCAGAGTCGCCTGGACGCAAATGCCCTACTTATGGAGTTTGTCAGACGCTACAAGAGGTCAGCTCCAAATTTGTCTGCCTGGGCCCTGAAAAACATTCCGGCAGCTTTGACAGTCCATCAACTGCCATCGGGCCATCGCAGGCTAATGAGAGAGGCTACCCTTCTCACCGATCTTATATGTAATGATTCCCGCAATTGGCGAATGCAGAAGGGCCACCCCTTCCCCGACCTGGCAAAATGTCTGCAGAGGATGACTGATTATGCCATGTGGACTTGTGAGAAGTTTGATTATTATGGATTCCATCTGGATTTTCAATACGGACCGGAATTGAATAATAGATTTTAGACTCTTTAAATAGGATCGGTCATGGAACATACTGAGCGCCTGGATGAAATCCTGGAATCAATTCGAAATAGCTTCGATGCAAATGAGACAGGCTGGAATGAATTCTTTGCTGAGCTCAGCAAGCCGCAATACGATGAATTAAGGAGCGATCCGGATCTGTGGGACCTGAGACTGCGATACTATTTCCTGATCAGATCGGAAGAGGAGGCACGTAATGCCTGTATATCCGCTGCGAGAAACCAATGTCCCGAACAGGAAGCGACTTTATATATTCATACGATATATAGATGGCCACATCTGAGAGACACTTGTCAAAGTGACACAGTCACTACAGCGCAGAATATGGCTGATGAGCTCGCCGCTTCCAACGATCGAGAGTATATCCTGGGCTGCATTAGAGCCCTGCTACAGACATTTGTATCAGACACGGCTCCGATAAATTGGATACAACCAGTGGATTCTGAAAGAACCAAATTATTTTTAAATATTCTTAGATTTCCTTCCCCCGAGGATGCCGCTAAGTATGAAAGCCTGTTTTCAAATCTCAAGAATAGAAAAGATAGCTGGCTTTCCTTTCCAGAGAGAGACTGTTCTGTCTTTGACGGAATAACTAATATGATTATAGTACCCTGGCCACGGACTGCTCTTCATCGTCTTGCTATATATCTGGGATGCATGGATAAATTATGGCCCTACTTACGAGAAATATTATTGGAGATGTGCCTGGAGACAAAATGCGAAGAATGCGGGAAAGTATCCTATAAAGTACCGGTCATGGAATTTTTTGACCTGCAGGCTGTGGCCTGTGCAGAGTGCGGACATCTGACCGATCAAGCTTGGTGTGCAGAGGGGTATATATTGGGTCAAGGATTCCGAGAGTTCTTCTCCATGGCCCGGCTGGTCAACCTGATACAAATAAATTGCGCGGGACTATCTTTTCATGAAACAATTCCGGTCTGCATCTCTGCAGCCGATAAGCTTCAGGATTTCCGAAAGCGGTTTATTGAGTTCATTAAGAAGGAAGTTCAACCATGTAACAAGAAGATAATAAATATTGATTTTGAACATAACATAGCCGAAACATTATCAAATCCTGCTGAGGGCTATTTCAATCTGGACTTCTCACTGACGAATAAACTTGC
Organism: Candidatus Zixiibacteriota bacterium; assembly: GCA_011056555.1. Lineage (GTDB taxonomy): Bacteria > Zixibacteria > MSB-5A5 > JAABVY01 > JAABVY01 > JAABVY01. Next base: position 14,331 of record DSEQ01000043.1, read on the forward strand.
TGGTTTAGAGGAGGAATTCATCTCAGCCTTTAGGAGTTTCCTGGATAGCTATTATGATAGCATGTAGGCAAAATATTTATGGAAGTACTTACTCTAAAAAAATATAAAAGGATAATTCGCAAATATAACCGACCTACTTCCGAGCAGATCGAAAATTTCATTGAATATTTACGACAATGTCATAGTTGGTACAAACATCTTCCCTTGTTGCCTCCTGGCCGAGAATTTATTTTCTTCATTGATCCGAATGCAGGAATGGAAATTCTCAAATATCCCGATGGTCAGCGACTCCTAAGTAATATTGACTGGGAAAATTATATTCCCCATTACTTTAAGATGCCTGCCGTGGATTATCGAAAACGGTTCGGCCGCCTGGAATTTCTGAAGAATTTAAGGAAGCTTTGTAAACGGAAAAAGCGACAGTTCCAGCACAGTTATAAGTACGGATTCCGATATCACCCATTCAAACGAAGACTGCGTGATTTAATAGGTGAGGAGCGTCTGGACCGACTCAATGCAGTCGATCCAGATTTTAAACTGCTTCTCAAACCTGAGGTTGATCGGCTTTTAAACAGCATCAGAACAGGCATTACAAGAGTGCTGGATTTGATTTACTAATCAGGCCCCAATGTTTAAGAACGGTCACGATTTGGTCAGAATAGGGTGTAACTCTTTGTGCTACAACGCGAGTATGAGCTTCAATTCTTCCCGCCTCCCCCATTTTAACACCTGGTCTGCAAATCACGACAACAATTCAGTCGCTTCAATCCGCCACGACAGCATTACAATAGTATAATTGGTTCAAACAGAGTAAATGCTGTTAAGTAAATTTTGAAGACATCAGCATGCGGCAGTAAAATAATTTGTTTGTAATGGTCAGGAGTGTCTCTTATATTTGGCGTCCGGCTGTACCTTAAGAATATGTGGAGCTAAGTAGGTTCGGAATGTGAGCAAATCTGCAAGATAAGTGGAAAGGTATTACTATGAGGAATCCTGAAAGTGATAAATCAAAATACAGCTTGACTGAAGCCGGGGAGTTCGTAATAGGCGATTACAATTCCGCCAAACCTTTCTCCAGTTTTTTCCCCGGTATTGCCGGCATAAACGGAATACCGATGTGGGTTTTTTATGTGAATCGGGGACAGTGTATCGCCGGTATGGGGATCCAGGACAAAGACCACGCCATCCTTGAGTTCCTGCCTGCCAATCGGGCATACAATCTTACAAGCAGCCATGGATTCAGAACATTTATAAAGCTGTCCGGTAACTCCTCGGCCGGTTATTATGAACCATTCCAGAATAATTACCGGGACAGCCACCTGAACCGAACCCAGCGAATGATTATCGCGCCGTCTTGCTTAACGCTTGAAGAAGTAAATCATTCACTAAATCTTAAATTTACGGTTGATTTTTTTACTGTACCCCTGGATAAATATGCCGGTCTTATCAGAATCCTGCGCATTCACAATTCAGGAGACGATACGGTCAGCCTGGAAGGGCTTGACGGATTACCCGTGATAATTCCGTACGGCGTCGATAATTTCGGTCTGAAGAATATGAGACGAACGATCGAGGCTTTCGTTGAGGTGAGCAATCTCGAAAACCGGGTACCGTTTTTCAGAGCGAAAGTGGAACCGGCCGACAGGCCCGATGTCATGAGAATCTCGAAAGGAAATTTCTACCTCGGTTTCGAGACCCTCGGGTCCGGTGCAAATATTATTACCCCGATTGTCGATCCCAGTAGAATTTTCGGTAGGCAAACGGATTTCAGTTATCCCGAGCGATTTTTTATGTTCTCACCTGAGGAGATAAGCAAGGATCAAATGCTGGAAAATCAACTCCCCTGCGCTATGGGTATATTCACGACTTCGATTCCGGCAGGAGAGACTTACACATACTTATCGATTATCGGCCATGCGCCCTCGCTGAATAAGTTAAACGAGATGGTGTCCAGTATTGCCAGCCACGAGTACATAGAATCGAAAGCAGATGAAAATCGCGAACTGATAGAGAGATTAACTCAAAATAATCTAATCTGCTCCAATGAGCCTGCCCTGGATCACTATGTCAGGCAGAATTTCCTCGATAACTCCATGAGGGGCGGATTTCCGTTTACCTTGACTTCAAGCAAGAATAATGAGACTCTTTACCTGTATTCGCGCAAACATGGTGATATGGAACGAGACTATAATGATTTCAGTCTAATGCCGACTCCCTATTCCCAGGGGAACGGGAATTTTCGAGACATTAACCAGAATCGCCGCTCCGATTTGCTCTTTAACCCCGATCTCGGGAAACAGAATGTGGAGTACTTCTATAATTTGATCCAGCTTGACGGTTTTAATCCGCTCGTCCTGAAAGAAATCTATTTTACGGCTGACGACCTCGATAAGCTGCAAACTGTTTTGAAGAAATATATACAGGCTGAACATTTACAGACAGTCAATTCTTTTATTGATGAGTCGTTTACCCCCGGAGAACTGCTGGCATTTTTCAACGAAAACGATATTACGCTGAATGTCGATTCAGAAATATTTCTTGGAGAAATTCTCGATCACTGCCGCAGGATATCTAATACCGACTACGGCGAAAGCTATTGGATCGATCATTGGACCTACAATCTGGATCTACTGGAAAATTATCTGGCCGTTTACCCGGATAAATTTCCAAACTTGCTGTTCGAGGAAAAGATATTTTCGTTTTATGATAACCCGCACATCGTGCAGCGACGTGACGAAAAATACGTTCTTTGGAACGACAAAGCGATGCAGCTCGGCGCTGTGATGTTTGACGAAGAAAAAGCGAAATCGATCGAGAAACGCAAATCTGAACGTAATAAGATCCGCACTGAACACGGAAAAGGTCATGTCTATTACACAACACTATTCAGCAAAATCCTGTGTCTTATCGTCAATAAACTTGCCTCCCTGGACCCCGAAGGTGTTGGCGTGGAAATGGAAGCTGGAAAACCGGGCTGGTATGACGCACTGAACGGCCTTCCCGGGCTATTCGGTTCAAGCATCAGCGAAACACTGGAAATTAAGCGCAATATATTGTTCCTTCTGGAAAAAATCAGCGAATATAAGGCGAGTGACGTTAAAGTTGTGCTTTTTGATGAGCTGAAGGAGTTCATGCATGAATTGCATGTTCTTCTGGATCGTCGTATATCACCCTATGAATTTTGGGATGCCGCTTCGGCAGCAAAAGAGCGTTACCGTGAGATGACCCGCCGTGGAATAAGCGGCAGAGAGGTAACGGTCGAACTGAACGAGATCACAGATTTCTTCGAGGCTGCTCTGGGTAAATTAAATGAGGGGATCGCAAAAAGCCATGAAAAGGAGAGCAATACGATCTTCACATATTTTCGTTACGAAGTAACAGATTACGAAGAGATAGAAATCACCGATTCCAGCGGTGAGAAGAAACTAAAATGCAACGCAGGCGGGCACTCGTGCATAAGACCTTTGAAGTTCAAAAAGATCCCGCTGCCTCTTTTTCTGGAAGGGCCGGTGCATTATCTGCGATGTCATCCTGAGAAGGAAGAAGCTTCAAAGTTCGTTGCCAATGTCAAAAAAAGCGGGCTTTATGATAAGCCATTGAAAATGTATAAGGTCAATACCTCATTGGCAGACGAACCGATGGAAATCGGGCGGGCCAGGGTTTTTTCACCAGGCTGGCTTGAGAACGAATCGATCTGGCTCCATATGGAATATAAATACATGCTCGAGCTGTTGCGCAATGGGCTCTATGAGGATTTCTATCGCGATTTCAAGAATCTGTTCATACCTTTCCTGGACCCGGCTGTTTATGGAAGAAGTATTCTGGAAAATTCTTCTTTCATTGCCAGCAGCGCCCACCCGGATCCGTCCATCCATGGCAATGGATTCGTCGCTCGCTTAAGCGGGGCAACCGCCGAATTTATTCATATCTTGCTTTTACTGGCATCAGGTCCCAGACCTTTTCGGCTTGATGCAAAAGGAAAACTCCAGCTTTGTCTTACACCTTCCCTTCCCGGCTGGTTGTTCACTCATGAAGAAAGAAAAATAAGAGTTTTTCAAGAAAATCAATGCCAGGAGGTTGATTTGCCTGCCAGAACCTTCAGCTTCATGTTTCTTGGCAAAATCCTGGTGACCTACCACAACATTGACTTAAAAGATACATACGGCAAGGCTGGAGTTACGCCAGTCGAATGGAAAATAGTGGATTTAGACGGAAATATACAAACATTCAATACAGAAACCTTGAGTGGAGAAATAGTAAATAAGATACGTGAAAGAAAAGTCAATAGAATAGAGATAGTACTCCGATAACCGGGCAAGTTTATCGAGAGATAATTTGGTGAGCATGATATCGGGAGAAGACAGAGTTTCATTAACTAACGGCGCGGCAGGGAAGGAAATTGAAGAACAATTTGCCAAATTGCAGTTTCCCCTGCGCGTTCTCCAGAATATCAATTAAGAATCTAATGGACGCCATGCAGCCTGATAAAAAGTCAGGGTTTGATAAAACCCGACAAAATCACTTATTAGAATATCCGAATGAAGTAATAATCACTTCATCCTCTACTCCCTGAACAGGCGCTTCACCGCCATAGAGGTAAAGATTAAATATCATTCTTTCATTGCCGGGTAGCGGAATATCTTCACCGGTATAGGTCCAGGTGTGAATTAGAGTAGTTGGTGTCGGGATGTCGGCGTGACCATTCCAGCTATTGAAGACTATTTTATCCGGGCGCCATTCAAAAGAATGGGAGGTCTGGCTGCTGCCGGGCATATTAAAAAATTCCATATTACCGGGCGTGTACCATGGCTGAGCTACGTATTGAGCGTTGAAAGGGGCGGCTAATCTTTGAGAAAACTCTATATCAAATTCCTCATTTATTGTCTCATATATAAAACCTGCAAAAATCGTGTTATAATCCAGGCTGTCCACCCTGGAATCAAGCTTGAATGAATAAATTCCGTAGCCCAATGAATGATCAAGAACTACTTCAGCGCAATACCATTTGTTATCACGAAAATCAATTTTCATGTGCAGCCGATCCTCCTGGTCAATCATAACATTAGCACCGTCATCAGAAAAATAATTAGGACCGGGACCGACGAGGTCTGCGTTCTTGATCCTCCAACGATAGTTGCTCCAATTGATATATTTTATCGACTTGTCCGGATACTCATCCCAGCATACTACTCCAGGATCCATAGATGGATGATAGTCTCTCGTCGACCCAGGCACATAACTTAAATCGACCAGCAACGCCACCATCCGATCCCATGGATGAGTGAAATTCGACCAGGAACCATCGCCCCGGATATATGTATATGGTTCCGTAACAAGAGGTTGGACATACCAGCGGTCAGTTTTAGCCCAGAGAACAACCCGGAACATTGTTGTATCCAGTATGTTCGCTGTGCCATTGACCGTATCATCACCCGGTTGCAGATCTATGATGTTTATCAAATATGGACACGCAGCCGGAGCGGGCCCCCCTATAAAAACGTGATTTATAATGAAAACTGCGTCACTGACATTGCAACTTACGTCTCCATTTACATCTGCAGCTTCAATCGGGTATGGCGCATCGCCACCGACAAAAACGTAATTGATGATAAACACCGCATCGGAAATATTCACGCTCCCGTCGCCGTTGGCATCACCGCAAATATAATCGCAAGCATAGGTAACCTCGCTGTTCCAATTAAATGCAGGGGAGTTTTCGGCATCGATTGTTACACCCGGATGGCTTAATAATTGATCGGTTTGTGCTGATGGGGCGATAAAAATAACCAAGAAACAAAATACGATTACCATAACAGTCTTATTGTACATATGAGCGCTCCGAATCATTCATCTATTAGTTGAGAAGAACAATACAATATATTAGATAAGTACAATTTTTGAAAGCAGCTTCTTGAAGGTTAAGCTTTATTCTTCTCATGAAAGAATTTACATAATAATCGGTGATGCCAGTATTTTATCTGATGATCATCTCTGTTCCCTTGTCTCACCACGAAACGGGAGCCCATGTCAGAATTCATGTCCGGTAACCGGTCGATAAGATTCCAGCGGGACAACTTTCAAATTCGGGTTGGTGTAACAAAGACAATACCGGTTAACAATGTATCTCAAATCCGTCGAATTTCCCGAAAGCGTGTTTAAAGATGGCACCAAAGAGCGCCCGATTACAAAGCCACCCTGTCCACTTCTTGTTGATACAGAACAGTTTGAGCCACCAGCTGAAATTTTCTTTATGCCGGCGAATTCGGCCTCTCCCCTTTCACGCGTTTCGCGTAACATATTATTAGAGAATATGTTATGAACTTTCAAGCGCCAACCCGGCGAGACTTTTTTGCTTTTTTCCGGCCCGAACCCAGTTTTTTCACAATTTAAGGGTTGACAAAAGCAGTTTCTGTTGTTACTTTGTTCGCATACCGAACAAAGTGTTTTGGCGGCAAAGCCGCAGTCAACAACCGCTTTGTCCGCTAACATTGAAAGCTTTAATAAGGAGATAATAGTTGTTCACCAGAGGCAAGATTCATCTTGGGGCCTTCATTTCGATAATGGTCATTGTCGGATTGGTTGGCTGCAATGATGACAGGGTTCTGGAGCCCGTGCAGTTTCCGACTGACGCGGTTGTCTTCAGGGATGAATTCGGAAGCAGCGTCACTTTTCAGGCATTTGCCGGTTCCAAACTTGATGCGGTCGATTTAGATCAGGTCAATACCTACACCGGTTCTCAAGCTTTACAGGTAACAGTCCCCAATGTCGGCGATCCTTCGGGAAGCTACGCCGGCGGCGCTTTTACCGCTGGCATTGCTCGTGATTTGACCCAATATAACGCTTTGACGTTTTACGCCAAGGCCAGCATGAACGCAACTCTTAATGTGGCCGGAATCGGCAATGATAACACCGGAACTTCAAAATTCACCGCCGAAGTAAATAATTTGCCGCTGACCACAGAATGGCAAAAATATATTATACCGATTCCGCTTTCCGATAAACTAACGACGGAAAAGGGACTTTTCTATTTTGCTGAAGGACCGGAGAACGGAAGCGGATATCAGCTCTGGTTTGACGAAATTATTTTTGAGACACTTGGCACGATCTCCAATCCTCAGCCAGCTATTCCCACCAGAACAATCGAAGCTGAGGTGAGCGACACGATCACTATCACGGAAGCTACGGTTACTTTTGATGTGGGCGGCAGTTCTCAGACGGTCTCGGCAATGCAGGGATACTTCACATTCGTGTCCTCGAATGAGACTGTAGTCAATGTTGCTGACAACGGTACCATCACCGCGGCTGGAGTGGGAACCTCCGAGCTGACCGCTACTCTGGGAACAGTCCAGGCCTCCGGGACAGTGACTGTGGAAGTGGCCGGACAGGCTGCTACCCCTACCACTCCGGCTCCCACACCGACAGTTCCTGAAGCCGACGCGATTTCTTTGTTCAGCAACGCCTACACTGATGTTACGGTGGACACCTGGTCGGCCGACTGGGACATGGCGGATGTAAGCGATGAAACGATAGGCAGTGACGATGTTAAGAAGTATGAAAACATGCAATACGCTGGAATCGAATTCGCGAATCCGACGATAGATGTCTCGGGCATGACCCGCTTCCATATGGACATCTGGACGCCCAATTCGACTGCGTCACCCGCCAAGTTCAAAATCAAGCTGGTTGATTTTGGGGCAGACGGTGTTTTCGGCGGCGGAAATGATTTTGAACACGAGCTGGTCTTTGATGAAAACACCTCCCCGGCCCTTGCTACGGGTGCCTGGGTTTCCATTGATCTGCCGCTGGCGGCATTCTCCGGTTTGATAACCAGGGGGCACCTGGGGCAACTGATCATCTCGGGTGATCTTTCAACCGTCTATATTGACAATATCTATTTCTACGATGCCGGTCAGCAGACGGCACCGAATATACCCGCCCCGGCGCCGGACGAGGACCCGGGCTTGGTGATATCTCTCTTCAGTGACGTCTATTCCAACGTGGCCGTTGACACATGGTCGGCGGTCTGGGATGTCGCTAATGTCGAAGACTTTATGATCGGTTCTGACAACATGAAAAAATACACTGACCTCCTCTTTGCCGGCATAGAATTCAGAACTTCTACAGTTGATGCTTCCGCGATGACTCATTTCCATATGAATGTCTGGACCCCGGATGCGACATCTTCACCGTCAGTATTCAAGATCAAGCTGGTCGATTTTGGAGCCAATGGTGTTTACGAGGGTGGCAGCGGCGACGATGTCGAAGATGAAATTACTTTGGGTGAAAGCATCATGAACACTGGCATCTGGGTAACCATAGATTTTTCTCTGTCCGAGTTTAGCGACTTAACCACAAGAGGACATCTGGGCCAGTTAATCATCTCGGGTGATCCGAACACTGTATTTGTCGATAATATTTATTTCTATGATTCCGGTATTCCGGAAGCTCCGCCGGTTGCGGCACCGACACCTGCAACTGATGCTGGCGATGTGATCTCTCTTTTCAGCGACGCCTATACCGACGTACCGGTTGATACCTGGTCGGCTGTCTGGGATACTGCCGATGTTCAAAACTATATGATCGGTTCTGATACCGTCAAAAAATACACCAACCTGTTGTTTGCAGGCATAGAGTTTACAACCAATACAATCGATGCTTCTGCGATGACCCATTTCCACATGGATCTCTGGACTCCCGATCCCACGGATGCTCCCGCTGTGTTTAGAATCAAGCTGGTAGATTTTGGCGCCAACGGTGTCTGGGATGATGGCGGTGATGATGTCGAGCACGAAATCACCCTGGATCAAAACACCATGAATACCGGTAGCTGGGTCAGCATTGAAATACCGTTTACCGACTTTGTTAATCTTACTACCAGGGCACATCTGGCCCAACTGATAATCTCGGGTGATCCAAACACAGTATATGTTGACAATATTTACTTCCATAGGTGATATGGCGGTGTAAAGTATAAATGGGGTGAAAATATTAGAATTTACTGCCGGATCGGAATTTCGTACCCACTTGATGCCGGCTGCTTGCCGGTTCGGAATTACGTCTGTTCGAAAAAGTCTGATTAACTGCATATAAAGTAATTTAAAAATATTTAAAAACGGAGGATTTCATGAAACACCTGCAATTCATTCTGACGCTTGGTGTTCTGCTGCTGGCTGGCAGTTTCCTTGCGCAGAGCAATGCTTTTGCGGCATCATGCTGCGACACTCCCGGCGACGCCAATAACGACGGAAATGCTAATGTTAGTGATGGCGTGTATATTATCAACTATGTCTTCGTGGGAGGCGATATTCCCTCCTGCAAGGAGAAAGGTGACGCCAACTGCGATGCTACTATCAATGTCAGCGATGCAGTCTGGATCATCAACTATGTTTTCATAGGCGGCCCGCCGCCCTGTTGTATGGACGTGGTATTCAATGATGAATACGGCGCAAGGGTAACGTACGAGGCCTTTGCAGGATCTTTTCTTGAAGCTGTTCAGGTAACAACGGATCCCGTATATGCGGGCACCCAAAGTTTGGAAATCACCATACCGGGTACTGATCCGTGGTGGTCCGGGGGTGCATTTGTCGATACCAGTGTATCCGGCCGCAACCTTTCAGGATACAATGCACTTACCTTCTGGGCCAGGGCCAGTATCGACGCTACCCTCGATGTTGCCGGCATAGCAAATGATAATACCGGAACATCGGAGTATATTGCCGAAGTAACCGGGCTTGCCCTGACTACTTCCTGGCAGCAATATGTAATTCCGATTCCCCTTGCCACAAAATTGAATGCTGAGGGAGGGCTCTTCTACTTTGCTGAAGGAGAAGGTGTCGAGTATCAGATTTGGGCCGATGAAATAATTTTTGACAGCCTTACTACCATAACCAATCCCCGTCCGGTAATTCCCACAACGACGATCAATGTTACCCAGGGTGATGAAGTTGATGTCACCGGTTCGTATGTAACTTTTGATGTTGACGGGTCCGACATCGTAGTCAGTGCCATGATGGGTTATTTCACCTTTACATCTTCAGATCCAGCAGTTGTTTCGGTGGGTGGAGATGGAACTATAACCGCCGTAGGCGCAGGCACTGCCACCTTAACGGCAGATCTCGGTTCCGTGCCTGCTGCCGGGGAAATTACAGTTAATGTAAGCGGACCTCAACCCGAACCAGCAACACCGGCCCCGACCCCGACGGTTCCTTCTGATAGCGTTGTCGCTCTCTGGAGCGATGCCTACACCAGCCATCCGGTCGATACCTGGTCGGCGTCATGGGATATGGCCGATGTTGAAGATTTCTTGATCGGTTCTGACAGCACCAAGAAGTATACCAACCTGGTCTATGCCGGCATAGAGTTTACAACTACTACGCTTGACGCTTCTGCGATGACTCATTTCCATATGGATGTATGGACTCCCGATCCAACATCAGCTCCGAATGTATTCAAGGTTAAGCTGGTCGACTTTGGACCTGATGGTGTCTATGGGGGCGGCGATGATGTCGAGCACGAGCTTACTTTCGACGAAAACACCATGAACACCGAAGAGTGGGTCAGCATCGATGTCCCGCTGGCCAGTTTCGCTAACCTGACAACCACCGGTCACCTGGCTCAGTTGATCATCTCTTCGGTTGGTCTCTCTACAGTTTATGTTGACAATATTTATTTCTACGATGCGGGGCTCCTCACAGAACCGGATGTGGCCGCTCCAACGCCGACAGTCCCGTCCGTCAATGTTGTCGCTCTCTGGAGCGATGCCTACACCAGTCATCCGGTCGATACCTGGTCGGCCCCCTGGGATCAGGCCGATGTTGCGGACTTTTTAATAGGTTCTGACAGCACCAAGAAGTATACCAACCTGGTCTATGCCGGCATAGAGTTTACAACCACTACGCTTGACGCTTCTACGATGACTCATTTCCATATGGATGTCTGGACGCCGGATCCAACATCAGCTCCGAATGTATTCAAGGTTAAGCTTGTCGACTTTGGACCTGATGGTGCCTATGGCGGTGGTGATGATGTCGAGCATGAATTGACTTTTGACGAGAACACCATGAACACCGGAGAGTGGGTCGGCATCGACGTCCCGCTGAGCAATTTCACTAATCTGACTACGACCGGTCATCTGGCCCAGATGGTTATTTCAGGTGATCCGAATACGGTCTGGATCGACAACATATATTTCTATGATGCCGGCACTCCAACCGAACCGACCTCTTCTGCGCCGACTCCTTCTGACGCTCCCGCTGATGTATTCTCCGTATTCAGTGATGCTTATACGAGCACCGATTTTGACACCTGGTCATCTCAATGGGATCAGGCTGATGTCAGCGACTTTACTATCGGTTCTGACAACCTCAAGAAATACACTAATCTGGTTTTCTCGATTGCCGAGTATACAACGACAGGGACTCAAAACATAAGCACGATGACCCATTTCCATATTGATGTCTGGACCCCGGTTGCCACTGATGGATCTTCAGAGTTCAAGATCAAATTGGTTGACTATGGTCCCAACGGAGTCTGGGATGCAGCTGGTGATGATACCGAGGGAGAGTTGGTTTTTGATAATACTACGATGAGCACTGGCACCTGGATCAGCTTGGATATTCCGTTAGCCGATTTTGCCACTGCTGGCATGACGACCAATGAACATTTTGCTCAGCTGATTCTTTCAGGCACTTATGGTACAGTCTTTGTTGACAATGTCTATTTTCATAAGTAGATTGTGATTGTAAAGATATCGTATAAGCGATGAAAGTGAAGCTAACATTGAGTAATTCTTCTGGAAAAAGGGCCGTTCTTTCACGAGAACGGCCCCTTGCTAATTCGGTCTTGAAATTAATCTGGGAAAAGAAGAAAACTTCAAGAGCTGAAATCGCGCGCCTGGCAGGCTTGTCCCGTTCAACGGTCTCGGAGATTATCGACAGTATTCTAACGACCGGTCTGATTGCGGAAGTTGGGGCCGGGAAATCAAGAGGTGGTCGGCGTCCGATAGTATTAGAATTTCAGGATGAGGCTCGCTGGATCCTTGGTGTTGATTTGGGCGCCACCCATGTTTCGGTGGCCCTCACCGACCTGCGAGGGCGTGTACTCTCCTGGCAGGAAAAGAAACATCCTGTAAGAACAGACCCGAGAGGTACGCGCGAGCTTGTCATCAGTTTATGCGATGAATGTCTCAAAGAATGGGGAAATGGCACAAGGCGATTGAACAGTATCGGTGTCGCGGTTCCCAGTCCGGTGGATCCTTTGAATCCCAGATTGCTGTCTGAGGTTGTAATACCCGCCTGGCAGGGTGAGAGCGGACTGGAGCAGCTTCAAATACGATATGGCGTCCCGGTCTATGTCGATAACGACGCCAATCTTGGCGCTCTTGCAGAACACTGGTGGGGTGCAGGCAAAGGCATTAATGATTTTGTCTATATAAAAATAGCTCACGGAATAGGTGCCGGATATATTTTAAACGGAGAAATATACCGCGGGGCCGGCGGTGTGGCCGGAGAGATGGGACATCTTCCAATTGATCCCAACGGCCCACTTTGCGTCTGTGGTTTGAGAGGATGCCTGGCAACTTTTGTGGGAAAACCGGCAATTGCGGAGCGAACCAAAAAGCTGTTAAAGAAATATCCCGGCAGTCAGCTCAAGGGGCAGGATCACACTTTGGATGCCATCACAAAAGCCGCTCTCGATGGAGATGCACTGGCTTTAAAGATTGTAAGCGAGGTTGCTGAATATTTGGGTGTCGCTATCTCTGGCTGGTTTAATTTAATGAATCCGAATCTTGCCATATTAGGTGGAGGATTTGCAGGATTGGGCGAGCTTCTACTCGAACCTTTGCGAGCCAAAGTACGTAACAGCACACTGGTAAGCAAAGCTGCAGTTGATATTAAAACAAGTGATCTTGGTCCCCGCGCGGTTGCCATTGGCGCCGCCACTTTGGCTCTGGAGGCAATGTTTGCAGATCCGATCGAGGTACATACACGGGCAAACGGGAGAATAAATGACTCGGTACATGGGTAGATTGACAATTCTTGGCATACTTTTGGTAGTGTTTCTGACCATGAATTGCGACAGCAATCCGGCTGAATCCGAGATAATCTTGGAATTAGTCTGGCAGGATGAATTTGAGGGGCCGGCCGGTCAATTACCCGATCCTGCCAAATGGGGCTATGATATTGGTACCGACTGGGGTAATGCCCAGCTTGAATATGATACCGACCGGCCGGAAAACGTCTCGCTGGATGGCGACGGAAATCTGGCCATCACAGCTCGTGAAGAATCATACATGGGGCAGAGTTATACCTCGGCACGAATTGTAACCCGCGATAAATTCGAACCGACTTATGGCAGAATTGAAGCCCGCATTAAACTTCCAACCGGCCAGGGAATTTGGCCCGCCTTCTGGATGCTCGGCAACGATATCGAGACTGTTGGCTGGCCGCAATGCGGCGAAATAGATATTATGGAATACCGCGGCCAGGAACCGCAAATTATTCATGGAAGTTTGCACGGTCCGGGATATTTCGGAGCGGAAGCATTAACTTCCAGATTTTATCTGGAAAATGGCCGCTTCGATACAGATTTCCATGTTTTCGCTGTGGAATGGAGAGCCGGCGAAATCAGATGGTATGTTGATGATATTCGATACTTTACTATCTATCCCTCGCAAGTCAGCGGTGAATGGGTTTTCGACCATCCCTTTTACATAATACTCAATGTCGCCGTGGGCGGGTATTTTGTCGGACCCCCGAATTCAACCACTGTATTTCCGCAGACCATGCTGATTGATTATGTCAAGGTTTACAGGGAGGGGAATTGAATCCCCTGTCGTCCGATTCATCGTACAAAGATGAGAATGGTAGATTGCTAATGTCTGTCCATATATTTGGAAGCTATCCGGAGATCAGAAAATGAATCCAAGTACGCATTCTAAAACTGCACCGGAAGATCGAATATCATTGCCCCAGAGAATAATTTACGGCCTGGGCGGTTTGATAAATAATCTCCTGGCGGCCGCCAGCGGCGGAATGATGATTGTCTTAAATCTCGGACTGGGAATGAATCCTGCCCTGGTTGGATTGCTTGGTTCGCTTCCTAGATTGACGGATGCCCTGACCGATCCAATCATGGGATTTATTTCCGACAACACAAAATCACGCTGGGGAAGAAGACGTCCATATATTTTCGTAGGTGCGATAGCTGCAGGACTTATCTTCGCTTTGCTGTGGCAATTACCCAGAGGACAAAGCGATACCTTTTATTTTGTATACTTCCTTATCGGTTCAATTCTTTTCTTTGCCGGTTATACCGTATTTGCGACTCCCTGGGTTGCCCTCGGTTATGAACTGACAGCCGATTATCACGAGCGCACCCGCTTGATGGGAACGCAAAATTTTATCAGCCAACTGGCTTATGTCGTATCCCCCTGGTTCCTATGGATAATGACTTACGAAAAGTTTTTCAAGGATCAGGTTGCCGGAGCTGCGGCGCTGGCAATAATTATCGGCGTCGTCACAATCGGTATCGGTATCCTCCCGGCAATATTTCTGAAAGAACGATTCAAGAAGATTGCACAATCTGAGATCGATAAAAAGGCGAAAAAACGAAGTGCCTCCAGGGCCCTTTGGAACAATCTTAAAAAATTCTTCAAAGGCTTCGCGACTACCGTAAAATCAGGGCCTTTCCTAAAGCTCTGTCTCGCGACCTTCCTGGTCTTTAACGGATTTATTCTGGTATCGTCATTTCAGTTTTATGTCATCATTTATTACGTCGCCGGAGGTGATCAAAATCTCGGCGCTCAATACGCTGGTTATGCCGGGACCATTGGCGCTGTTTCAACCTTCATCGTTATTACAATTGTAACCTGGATTGGAACCAGAATCGGGAAGCGAAAAGCGTTCCTTGTATCGACCGCAATCTCTATGGTCGGATATGCCTTAAAATGGATATGCTACAATCCGGATTATCCCTGGCTGGTAATCGTGCCCGCACCGCTATTGGCGTTCAGTCTTGGGGGCTTGTTCACACTGATGCCTTCGATGGTTGCAGATGTAGTCGATTATGATGAATTAACAACTCATCAGCGCCGCGAGGGAATGTTCGGCTCAATCTTCTGGTGGGTGGTAAAGCTGGGAATGTCGGCAGCCCTGGCCGGAGGAGGGTTCCTGCTCAATGCCACCGGTTTCGACGTCGCGCTGGAGGGCAATCAGACCGATACCGCCATCACCCTCATGCGCCTGTTTGATGCCGGTGTGCCCATCATTACTTCCGCCATTGCGATCTGGGCCGTGGCTACATTTCCCATAACCGAGGAGAAAGCCCGAGAAGTCAGAGAAGTGCTGGAACAAAGGCGAGGCAAACCAAATAGCGCAACTTAATAAAAGTGTTGGATATAAAAAGGTGTGATCTAAAGCTGATGCTACTTTTCAATATTTAGCATTTTAAGATTCGATAATTTCAAATTCCGCCCTAAGATCAGTATCGGAACATCCGCCAATCCAGAGATGAAATCTACCCGCTTCGGTGACAAGCTTATTATTTCTCCCATAAAATGCCAGGTCATCGGTTGACAATTCAAAAGTGATTGAAGCGGTCTCTCCCGGCCTGAGCCTGAGCTTCTTAAATCCTTTTAGTTCTCTGACCGGGCGGGTTACGCTCCCGACAAGGTCCCTGACATAAAGCTGAGTTACCTCCTCCGCCTCGCACTCGCCGGTATTGGTCAATTCGACCTCGATTCTAATGCTCTCACCTAATTTGATTTTATCATGATCCAATCTTAGATTCGAGTACTTAAACTCCGAATATGAAAGACCGTACCCGAAGGGATAGAGCGGCGAATTGTCAATATCGAGATGAAAAGATGTATCCCCGCTCGAATGTTGCGGCGCGCCCGCTTCTATATCGTCAATATTGGTTACTGATCCAGCAGTTGCCGGGCGTCCGGTATTCTTATGATTGTAATAAATCGGTATCTGCCCGACAGCTCTGGGAAATGTGACCGGCAGCTTTCCGGAAGGCGACGCAATACCAAACAGGAGCTCGGCAATAGCCGGGCCCGCCATAGTTCCGGGATGCCAGGCATACAAAATGGCATCGACATTTTTTCTCGCTTTTTCAAGCAGCAGCGGCCTTCCGGCCATGATTACCAGGACTATCGGCTTGCCCAGTGCGGCAATTTCCTCTATCAGTTCATTTTGAATGCCCGGCAGACTTATATCGGCCCGGGAGTGTGCCTCACCGGATAAAATTGATTCTTCCCCGAGAAATAGAATAACCACATCCGATTTCCTGACTGTCTCAACGGCTTCGCCAAAATCCTCCCGGCTTCTGCTTCGGGTTGTTGCCATCGCCCGGCAATAATTGACTTCCGCGGATTTTTTCATGAATGCTTTGATAGCTTGCAGGGGGGTTTGACTCAATTCGATATCGCCGTCAAAAATCCAGGTACCAAGTTGCTCATAACGATCATCAGCCAGAGGACCGATTACCGCAATCGATGAAAGCTTGTCTTTCGACAGGGGAAGAATGTTATGTTTATTTTCCAGTAAAACACAACTTTGCACGGCTGCACACCTGGCGGCCTCAAGATACTCATGAGATTTGTCGGTATTCACACTGCTTGTTTCGGTATAGGGTCTGTCAAACAGCCCCAGTTTGAATTTTGCCCGGAGTATGTTTGAGACCATAGTGTCGATACGATCCTGAGAAATCTTGCCCTCAATCAGCAGATCGGCAAGATGATCGGCATATGTTCGACTGACCATTTCCATATCGACCCCGGCATTGGCTGCTTCGCAGGCAGAATCTTTGTCACTTGCCGTCAAACCATGCACCGACAACTGGCTGATTGCTTCCCAATCGCTGACCACGAATCCGTCAAACTGCCACTCCTGACGGAGAATCTGCTTTAAGAGAAACTCGTTGGCTGTGGCCGGAATGCCGTCGAGATCACTGAATGATGTCATCACCGATGCCGCCCCGGCATCAAAAGCTGCCTTAAATGGGGGAAGATATACATTCCTGAGTTCGTTTTCAGGGATATTGGCGGTATTATAGTCTTTGCCGCTTTCGCAGGCGCCGTAGCCGGCAAAATGCTTGGCACAGGCGGCAATGCAACCCGGACTGCTGAGATCATCACCTTGAAAACCGTAAACTATTGCCTTGGCCAAAACTCCAGTGAGATAGGGATCTTCACCAAAAGATTCAGCGATTCTTCCCCACCTGGGGTCACGACTGATGTCAATCATTGGAGCAAAGGTCCAGTTGATACCGGTCGCCGACGCTTCGCTTGCTGAAATACGTCCACATCGTTCAGGAATCTCTGGATTCCAGGTCGAGGCCAGGCCCAGCGGGATAGGGAAAATTGTCTTAAATCCGTGTATGACATCTCGCCCGACCAGCAGGGGAATGCCCAGGCGGCTCTCTTCTACCGCTGTTTGCTGAAGCTCGTTTACAACATTGACGTCAACTTCATTAAGAATACCGCCGATTTTACCTTCGGCGATCGTCTGCCTGAGCGGTTTGGTAATCTTGCCATATATACTATTCACTAATGACAACTGACCGATTTTTTCAGCAACGGTCATTTCTTGTATCAGCTCTTCAATCCGCTTTTCTATAGCTCTCGAATGCTTTGTTGTTTTTCCAAGAATCTCCATTCCGCTTACATTCCTATATTCATATGCAGATAAGTCCTGATTTCCCACTCACTACCGTTATCAAACCCCGGCGCGTCGGGGACACATTCACCGTCAATCTTGATCGGGCAATAGCGAGGCGAATACTGATCCAGCGTTCTATAGGTCGCGCTAATGCCAAGCCGTGTCTGAGGAAGGTCAAACCATTCCGGTTTACCCAATATCTTCGATACATCCGCGGATAACTGCAGAGGATAAGTCAGATTGAAATCCCTGTGATAATCATAGGGACCCCAATCATTCAGTTTCACCGATGTAATAAATTTTGCCGAACCGTAAACGAGCCTTATATCGGCGCCATAGCGCTTAATCAGGCGGTCATCATTGCCGTTAGGTTCTCCCTCACCGGCATACAAATTAGCTATCAGCCCTAAATCCGGGCGGGCTTTGGACACAATTCGAGCATATGCTTCCCACAGATCTCGGGGCGGAGTTGCACCGTCAAATGCGAACGTCGTTCTGCCGTCAGCCAAAAATCCGATTGATGCATCCTGTGTTGTCGGGAAATGTCTGAATATGAAACCGAAAGTCGCCGCGAGTCTTGCATCTTCCCGCATATCGCTATCCCAGGTGTACATCCAGGTCGCCGGGGTCGGATCATATGTCAGAAGAAACTCGAATGCTGTGGCCTCACGATTTTCGCGGACCGCGAACGGGTCATCCAGCACATTTCGGGGCCGTCCCGGTTCCGGAACGTCGCCCGGTATTGGACCCTCGAGCGGTTTCTGCCAGAGGAAGTTTGGAGCAACTTCAAGATTGCCAAATCTGACCGAGAGACCGGTCAGGATATTCCTCTGGTTGCCCTTGCCGCTGTCCTTCAGCCACCAACCCGTAAATGTCTGAGTGGCCGTCGGACCCCCGTCAGCGACCAATCCCATGGACGCACCCTGCAGATACCAGTTGAGCCTCCCCTTCGAATATGAAAGCTTAAATTTTGCGCCAAAGGCGTCCGAGGATTGAATCCGGGCCTGAAATAAGCGATAATCTCCAGACTCGCCCTCAACGAGCTGATAAGTCTGGCCGGACTTGTTCTCCCCCGACCAGATTCCGCCAATTTCTATTTTAAACGGTCCCGTTTGGGTCTCCAGATGAATTGTCGCTTTTCTTGTTTTCGGGAGCGGGATCGCAACCGAACTGACGGCATCCGTTCGGTCCTCGAGATCTTCCTGATATATCCCGGTTGCTGTAACAGAGCCGATGGTTCGCCGATATTTCATCAAAACGGCCGGATTGGCGCCCCACCACAATTGCGGACCAATAGCCGATTTTAGCCCGTCAATAGCCTTCTTGCCTGCAAACTCAAATCCAAGCGGAGCATCGGCGTTATAAATATCTATATTCGGACCATAATTGGCTTCCCTGTAAAGACCGAAGAAGTCACCTTCATAACCCCAGTGATAATGTCCGCTCCGGTAAAATCCTTCGGCATTAAACCACTGATCTTCCCACGATATTGAAGCGTTGTAAACTTTTAAGCGCTCAATATCGTTTAGTTCCATAGTCCCTTCATCAGTTAAAACTGTCTTGACCCGGCCGCGATTCTCGTAGAAAATTTCATCTATGGGATTTTCAGGAACATGGCCGAGATAATTCAGAGTTAGCACACCTCTAACATTTTCCGACGGTTTGGCTTCTATCTCAGAATAGTAAGACTGCAGATGATCAAATCCACGAAACGAAGGATACCCCGGTCTGTCCGGATCGGGGTTGTCGGGTGTACTGACCCGCTCGCCACCGGTACTGATGGTTTCAAATTCTATTCGGAGGCCGCTGATCCTGACTTTGCTGTTCATCTCAGATAAGCGAGCCGCCTTGTCACCTCGAGCTTCCAGAACCGATCCCATCAGATTAATACTCGCGAAATGTTGGCGGATATTCTCAAGAGTTGTACCGGGACCATAGGGGTCCAATAAATAAGCCTTCTTCAAAGCATAGTAGGCCGCTCGGGGATACAGGTCATAAAGCCCGGACTGGTCGGGGAATCCTTTGGCGCAAATTCCCCACCATTCTTCGTTCATGTTGTTTTGACCTTCGACATAATCTTCCTCATAACCGCCGTTGGGCCATGAGGCGTTGATATCATGAATATCCAAATTTATTTCCTGGCCGTATTTCCACCAGCCATCCGAGAACTGGAATGTAAAACCGCCACAGGCATTGCCGACTCTTCCCTTTCCATATGATTGTTCGTAAATCTCCTGCCATTGTCCCTTAAGATAACGAGCCTGCATTCGCTGGTCTTCCTGCATGGTCTTCGCGTTAAATGCGTCCGATCCGAATTCCGTAAAAATCAGGGGAATACCGAGTTTCTCTTTGACTACCGCAAATGCATCCCGGGCTGAAATACCCCGATATACATTCGCGCCAAAGATGTCGAGCCCCTTCATTTCTTCAGCGATAATATCAATATATTGCAGATCTCCGTTCGCGATCGCGATGGGCCGGTTGGGATCCCTGTCTTTTATCATTTGTGTAATTTCGCCAAAAAGAGAATAGAGATAACGCGCTTTTGCGGCATGCCGCTCACCTTCGGGAAGAGCCTCTGTCTCGGCTGAACTCCAGGTCAAACCATAGTTGTTCTCATTTCCAAGCAACCACATCAGCATCCCGGGCGTATCCTTGAATTGATCAACCAAATCTTCCATTTCGGCTTTCAAGACTGAGCGAGTTTTTTTGTCGGAGTAATCTGTTTGCGGAATATAAGCGCCATCCATAGTTACACCATATCGGCCCAGAGGATGATTTATTACCGTGTAGATTCCGTAATTCACATATATATATTCCACCCAGCGTGGCGGGACACCGGCATATTGACGAATCGTGTTGACACCCATATTTTTTAGAAGCGGCATTTCCCTCGCCAGCGCGGCCTCGATGAAATCGTCAGATTGATTCCACAGACTGTATGAATAGTTCTTGCCAATCGGTACGTAATCCCAATTCATGCCAAGAATCATAAAATCCTGACCATCAATCTGGATCTTTGACCCGGAGGGGTCATTGACAATGGTTACTTCTGGAATCTCCGCACCAATTGCGCTTTCCACACCCAAAACAAATAAAAAAACTGAAATCGCTACAAGGAATATAGCTGGAAGCTTCAAAGAACTTTTTATCCCAGAAGCCATAAACAACCTCCCGGCTTATAAGTCTATGCAAAATAAGGCAGTAATCTTAAGGACAACAGTCCAAAAAACAAAAATCTGCCAGATAAATACTTTGTTCTCTCACCGAACAAAGTATTGATATTTTGCGGTTTTGTCAAGTTAATTTACTGGTTTTATTAGAACCTAGTAGATTTGAAAAAGCAGCAGATTTCAAAATCGGCCGGTATTTTTGCGCCTGTCTGTTAACCATAAACTACTATGTAACAACACATTACGACAATAAAGAAGAGCGGGCGCTTTGCGAATTCCCATCCTGGCCCTGTTACCTTGAGAATTACGCCTTTACTCATATCGGCTGGGGCCGCGATCTTTTCGCAGCCCGACGGGCAACGCGATAGAAGCACAGATAATTATTGACAACGAGCCGTGTAAACGGTTTTCTTCTATGGGATAAACTGATGAGTTCGGGTGGAAGAAAATGATCGCAATTAATACCGGCGGAGGAAGCATTTAATGAACTACAGAAGAGTTGGCAAGGCGGGAATCAAAGTATCAGAAATAGCCCTTGGATCATGGCTCACCTATGGCGGTTCAGTTGAAACCAAACAGGCAGAGTCCATTATCCATGCGGCACTTGCTTGTGGAATCAACTACTTCGACCTGGCCGATGTCTACTCCGATGGAAAAGCAGAAGAAGTTGTCGGACGTGCGGTAAAAGGTCAGCTTAGATCTGATCTCGTGGTCTCAAGCAAACTTTTCTGGCCGATGTCCGAGAATCCCAACGATCGCGGTCTCAGCCGCAAACACATTATGGAATCGGTCGAAAAATCCCTCAAACGAATCGGCACCGATTATCTTGACATCTACTTCTGTCATCGATTCGATCCCGAAACTGAGGTTGAGGAAACAGTTCGGGCTATGGATGATCTGGTCAGGCAGGGAAAGATTCTCTATTGGGGCACCTCCGATTGGTCGGCGGCACAGATAGAACGGGCTGTTGGCGAAGCTCACTTCCATAAAACCTATCCCCCCATTGTCGAGCAGCCAGGCTACAATATGTTTGCCCGGCACATTGAACCGGAAATCATACCGGTCTGTATTCGAAACGGCATAGGTCTAACCGTCTACTCACCGCTGGCACAGGGACTTTTGACCGGGAAATACAATGAACAAACCCCTCCGGACAGCAGGGGCGCAACGACCTCATGGCTGGAGCAGTCTTTGACATCGGCCAATATTGAAAAAACGAAACAGCTCACGAAAGTGGCGCAATCGCACGGCATAACTCTTTCTCAACTGGCATTGGCCTGGGTTCTGAGTCACCCGGTTGTGAGCTCAGCAATCATTGGAGCCACCAGCGTGGAGCATGTCGAAGAGAATGTCGCGGCGGTGGATGTTGAACTGTCGTCAGAAACACTGGCGGAAATAGAGAAAATTATCGGTAATGGACCCGGCGAAAAATAGACGTTGTTTTTTGCGACAAACTTCGGTCTGGAGGTTGCCGATAACAACTATATGTCAAAAAGATGCCCGGGGATACACAATTGTAGAGATTAAGATGGTTATTTCAGTTATAAATTCAAGGGTGCTCCTCTTTTCATAAAAACATTGCAAAGAAGGTAATAGTGTTTTAGATTCTAAACCAAAAACCTGAATTATCTGGATAAATAGATTCAGGTTTGTTACACATCCCGGCAATCAACCATTTGCTTGTCCGATAAGATGAAAGGAGCACGGGATGAAAAGGTCTATGCAACTGCCGTTATGCGTTGTAGCTATAACCGGTGCAATGATGTTGTTGACATGTAACCAGGATGGATCGAAAACCAAACAAAATGATTTTCAATCAGACATGGCAGAGCTAAGAACCGAACTGGAATCCGGCCTTTCCCGGCAAAGGGAAGAGCCATTTGAATTACGTTCCTTTGAACCGTATATCGGCGATAAATGGATAGGGAACGCGGTTGCTTACGGTTGCTATCGGGCCGGCCAGGCTCCCGGACAGAAAGGACCCAGCGATGCTGAACTCCTTGAAGATCTGAACACAATGTCCGAGCACTGGAATCTGATCAGGGTCTACGGCGCGGACCGTGATACCGAGCGCATCTTACGCCTGATTGAAACCCACAAGCTGCCCCTCAGAGTGATCCAGGGTATCTGGCTGGCACCCGAAGAAAACGATCCGGAACACAGAGAGGCTAATATAAACCAGGTTATACTGGGGATTGAACTGGCCAAATTATATCCCGACATCATCCTTGCCATCAGTGTGGCAAATGAAACCCAGGTATTCTGGTCAGGGAATAAGATGAATCCTGAAAACCTTATCCGCTATATCCGTGCCGTGAGAAGCAATGTCACTGTGCCGGTTACCACAGCCGATGATTACCTTTACTGGAACAAACCTGAAAGCAGATACTTGGCTGATGAATTGGACTTTGTCTTTGCTCACATACATCCCCTCTGGAACGGGAAGCTGCTAAGTGATGCCATAAGCTGGATTAATGACATTTATCATGAACTTCAAGAAATGCATCCCGACCAAACCATAGTTATTGGAGAAACAGGCTGGGCTACCGATTATAACCCCGAAAAAACCGGACCCGGCGAACAGGGAACGCTGATAAAGGGCGAGGTCGGCATTGAGGCTCAAGCTGCATTCCTGATCCAGCTGAATCAGTGGATTGAATCGAAGCAGGTTACAACCTTCCTTTTTGAAGCTTTCGATGAGCCATGGAAAGGGGGTGGTGAGGACTCCCCCCCCAACGAAGTTGAAAAAAACTGGGGTGTTTACGACGAGGATCGAACTCCGAAAGAATCATTTCTTAAGTATCTTGATCATCGGCACAAAGGCGACGAATAGAGTAAGCTCCTATTCCGCCTGTATGATCTGAAAATCCGATCTCCTTATTCACCGTTTCCAGGACAGTGATCATCCGGTATCCAAGAAGATGTTGTTGCTGAAGCAGGCCCGAAAAACGGCCACAAGCTGGGTACATTACGGTGTAAGCCTTTGTGCCGCAAAGCGAGTATGGGATTCGATTTCTTCACCTCCATCTTAATATAGGCCGCTGTAATGAAACACATTGAATCTCTATTTTGATTACAGATACTTCTGATGACACTACTGTGTTCCGGAGACCCTAAGTTCAAACTTGCAAAATCCTTCGATGAAGTTATTTTTCCGGAAAGCTCATAAGATGGGGTGAGAATGTCAGAAAAAGACAAGCTGGAGAATAATACTGATGAGCCGGCTCTATTAGCTGTAAATGTCTCCAAGGAAAAAACGGTTCTCGCGCAGCGGGTCGAGTGGGCAGGGACAAGTGCAGGGCGGCGTCATGGGCTTTTGGGTCGGAGCGAGCTCGATCCCGAGGAGGGTATGTACCTTGCTCCATGTCAATGGATACACACATTTTGGATGAAGTTTCCCATTGACGTCTTATTCCTGGCTAAGAATGGGCGGGTGATGGCAATACACCATAGCCTTCGTCCCTTTCGTCTCTCTCGACCTGTACTCCGTGCCCAGGGGGTGCTGGAGCTGGCTGCGGGCAGGGCCAGGGCCACAAATACCGAGATCGGCGACATTGTGGAATTCTGGGAAGAGCGTGTACGTTAAATAGTCAAATTGCTTTTTCCACACCCTTGCCGATTCCCATCATTAACAATAATTTACATCAAAATGCTGTACAAACATCCTCCCGGAGATACCAATGAAATCAACGATGAGTACTATTTGTTAATCTCCAGATGACCGTAAATACGCATTATTACTGTATTTTTGGGAACCTTTAAATTCAAATCCTGTTTTCAAAAATATCAAGTTACATGTCTAGGGGGGACTGAAATTAATTTATTGTTTATAAACTTCAAACCTGAAAGGAGACCTACGTGAACAAAAAGTTAGGGCTTTTGTTGGTAGCAGCTCTTTTAATCGGTTTTTCCCAGGCGGCCACAGCGGAGGATTGCCTGGAAATCAACTTTGAAATGTCCGACACAGTGTACACTTTCCCGGGCAACTTCTTTGTTGAGGGCTCTTTCGAAATGACCAATTGCGGCGAAAATGGCGTCCGCGTTTGGCTTGAAAGCACCAGCCCGATTGAGTCATTCGGTCAGGTGCGCGGAAATGTCAAGCTCGGTGCGGGCGAGACATATGTCAGAAACATTCATTTCCCGGTGCCGCCACCGGTTCCCGCAGGGGAATATGAAATCTGCATCACTGCCACGGTTGGTGATATGATGTACGAAGAATGCCGTACACTGGTAGTTCTAAAAGAGATGGTTGAGGAAAAATTTGCTCGTTTGCAGGTCATCCACAATGCGGCCGATCCGGGTGCTGAGATGGTTGATGTGTGGGTGAATGATGATCTCTTTCTGGATGATTTTGAGTTCCGCACTGCGACCC
>DSEQ01000049.1 GCA_011056555.1 Candidatus Zixiibacteriota bacterium
ATCCGGAAGAGTATCTGCAGGATTTCCGCCCCTAAAGACTTTGATTTCACTGGATATATTCATTGCAAACACCTCTGAATACCCATCCTGATCCAGGTCGCCTGGCGATTGAACAAAAAATCCCAAATTTTCGGAATGATTTTCTCCCTCTGCAATAAAAATCAACTCCAGATCAAGCGAATAGCCATAAGAAGACATGAACACGCAGATACAAAGAGCAAAGATTAATACGCTTGATAAAGCCTTAGCGGCAGAAAATATAGAATTCAATGTTGAGCATCCGGCTACGTGGTTCATTTACAAGATAAGGCTCTGGACCTATAGGTCAATGAAAATCATGATCAAAGCAAGTCCCTGAATCCGGCTTTTGACGGATGTGGCAATCTGACAAGCTTCCTTTTGCCAGACGGTGGAGATTCCCACGGTCGTCCTCGACCGGAGGTCGGGACTCCCTCGGAATGACGCACCCTGGAACGGCAACCATCCATCTGCCTAAAACCGATATTCAAGGCTGCTGGTGATCAGGTACAGGTTTGTATTGTCAACCTCGAGCTGGTGACGCTCCCAGTCAATCGATGCGAGAACATTGAAGGCGATGTGATCGGTCAGGAGAGCATCAAAGAGAAGGTTGAATTGATAGAGGTTGTGGTTGGAGAATAGAACCGAATTGACACCGGAATAAATGTGCCTCCCGATCTCGAAGGAAACATCCAGCCAGAGCCTGGTGCCGAGAATATATTCAATTCGCGGCTCGATCGAATACTCGTAAAAATCCTGGCTGTCGAATTCGGAATTCTGGGCGGTCAGGCGGCGGTAATGCGGCCCCAGAGAAAAGGTAAGCTTCTCCCCCACCGAATAGCGGAAATCCAGTTTGCTCTTTATATAATACTGATCGAAGTAAACGAAATCCTCGGCTTCATAAGTGGTATATTCAAACTGGCTGAAAAACCGCAGGCTGAAATCGAAACTGGGACTGTAGTTCACAGTCAACTCCAGGTTGTTGATCGAACCATCCTCGATATTGTATTCCTTCTGCGCATCCTTGATTGAAAACTCGTTATAAAGATAGGCCCTCAACCTCCAGCTGGGAGAATAATCACCTTCCAGTATAAACAGATGGCGGTCGTACTCGAGCCGGGTGGAATCGGCCACGCGCTTGATATCGTTGCGGTAACCGGCGGCGATACGGCCGTCAAAACCAAAATCCTTCTCGATCATAAAATTCAGCTTATTGTAGTTGTAATCATAAAAATATCCGGTGGGATCATCATAACGGGTGAACTCGAATGAATTCTTCAATTGGACATAGTAGCCCTTTCCCAGATGCGGCCGGGCTATTGCGTAGGTCGTATTGGTTATATAATCATGGTTGAGGCTCTCCTCACCCTTACGGTCAAGATTGCGGAGATTCAGGTAATTGATGATCTTAAAAGCTCCCAAATAAAAACGAATATCCAGGTTGCTTTTGAACGATTCGGTTGAGGCCGATGTGCGGTTATAGATTTCCATTTTTGCCGCGTCCGAAAATTCATGGCCATACCTGATCTTGCCGAAAAGGCTGATTTCATTGGCAGCGTCTATCGAACGTTTGAGAGCATCCAGGGAATCCGGATCGATTGCAAGCGTGTCCTCGCTCAGAAGATAGAAATCGCTGGAGATATATTCGTATTCAGTTCCAACTGATAATCTCAGGTCGCCTGCAGAAGCATGGGACATAAATATGAGGCCCATGACTAATGCGGTGACAGAAAACGCATTTACCATAGGCCTGCCGGAGGTAGTTACCTGACACATGTATGTCAATATATATGTATTTTCCTTATGGGCTAATGATTTCCGCAGCCTCGCCTAAGAATCTATTGGCCCTGCGAAGATGAAACATCGCCCGTTGCACATCCCCCCCATTAAAAGCTTCTTTGGCCGAATTGATTTCGTTACGAGAACGTTCCAGGTATCGTTGCCCCATCTCACTCTCGCTGTTCCTCAACTCGCTCCTGGTGCGTTCAAGTTTGGCCTCGATATCGTTCAAGAGATTCGGGAAGTTCTCCCTCTGCATCTGCTGCTCGAAACGGTTGATACCTTCCAGTATCTGCCGCCTGGCCCGGAGAGTATGTTGCTGGGCCAGCTTATGATTGCCCTCATCATAAAGCTCTCTTGCCCGGGTCTGCATCTGCAATGCATTCTCGAAAGCCGGCGGAGCCTGGTTCAGATCAAGCTGTCCCAGCATTTCCCGCGCACGATCCATAACCATCTCGGTCCTCTCGATTTCTCTGAAGGCCTGATTTGTTTCCTGAACCGATTCAATTCCCTTCTGTATCAATTCACGCGCCCTCAAAGTGGCGGTCAATGCCATCTTCTGACGATTCTGCAAATACAATTCTCGCGCGGTATTTTGAGTCGCCAGAGCGCTTTCCACAATCGAAGCCATCCCGCTCCTGGTCGAGCTCATATCGAGCCTCTCCCTGGCCTGCTGGATGATCTCGTCTGTTCTATCGAGTTCGCGCTCTACAGTTCCTCTGTATTGACTGTCCTTCCTTAGAATAGAGATAGCTTTTTCGGCATGCTCACGGGCCTGGAAAGTCAGACGTTCGGCCTGGTAAAGCTGCCTGTTGAAAAAATGCTCCCAGGCATTTTCCTGCAGGATAATCGCCTTTTCGAGATACTGCCAGCCCTGTTCACTGCCCGATTCGCCCACGACCTGACGGGCCTGGTCGATCAGCCTGTCGGTTTTGCCAAGCTCTCCTTCTACACGATCGAGCTGCTGTGCCGAAAGACCTGATGGAAGTACCAGCAGAAGAAAGGCTGTCACCACCCAGATTGCACCCACTACTGCTTTTTTGTTCAAAGGTCTATTCATAACACCCTCTATTTTGAATTCCATTGAATAATTAGTCAAATCCTGTGCCGAAAGCGCCGCTCATTATTTTATTCACCCATCTCATTGCGCATCAATAGATTGCACAAACCCCTCGAGTATCGCCGCTTTTCATTTCGAAATCTGGACTGTACGTTAAGGTACAAAATGGCTCACCAAACGGTACATTTCCATCAGTCAAGTCCATATTTTTTGAGCCTGGTGTAGAGCATGCGGCGGGTGATCTTGAGGATCTCCGCTGCCCTGGTCTTATTTCCACGGGCCTTTTGCAGAGCATCGATGACCGCAGCCTTCTCCATCTCATCCAGACCTTCCTCAGGCGAGCCAGCCCTCAAATGCAACCGTTCCGGCTGCTTCGCGGGGCCAACAGCTATATGCTCAGGCCGGATTCTATCGCCATCGGAAAGAATCAGGGCCCTCTCAATAATATTTTTCAGTTCCCGCACATTCCCCCGCCAGTTATATTCCTTGAGCAAATCCAGCACCTCCGGGGCCAGATCGCCATGCCCATAGCCGCTTTTTCGCGCAAAATAATTGGCCAGCAAAGGGATATCGTCAACCCTCTCGGACAATGAGGGAATTCTGATGGGGAAGACATTGAGACGGAAATACAAATCCTCGCGAAACTCGCCCCCCTCCATATCCGCCTCCAGATCGCGATTTGTGGCCGAAATAACGCGCACATCAATGTCGATCTCTTCAGTGCCGCCCACCCGTGTTATTTTCCTCTCCTCCAAAGCCCTCAGGAGTTTGGCCTGAAGCTGCCCGGACATCTCGCCGATCTCATCCAGGAACAGTGTGCCTCCTTCGGCCAGTTCGAAACGTCCCGGTTTACGCTTAATAGCGCCCGTAAAAGCGCCTTTTTCGTGCCCGAAAAGTTCCGATTCCAGAAGCGTCTCGGTCAAAGCGGCACAGTTGACCGCCACAAAGGGCCTCTCCCGGCGCGGGGAGGAGCTGTGTATCATATTTGCTACCAGCTCTTTACCTGTGCCCGACTTGCCCAGAAGGAGCACATTGGCGTCAGTTCGGCTGACCTTCTCCACCAGCTCGAAGAGGCGTTTGACCGGCTTGCTTTCACCGATGAATGTATCGTAGCTTCTGGATTTCAGGTCCTCCTCAAGCTGTTCCAGGCGGTCACTGCGGCGTTTTTCATCCAGGATCTTTTCCACTTTGAGTACAAGCTCATCGAGAGAGAAGGGCTTGATGATATAGTCATAGGCGCCGGACTTCATCGCCTCGACCGCTGTAGATGCGGTGGCATAAGCGGTCATGATAATAACTTCAGTCTGCGAATTTTCAGCCTTGATTTTCCTCAACAGGGCCAGCCCATCGGGCGGATCCATGCGAAGATCAGTTATCACTATGTCATATATATTCGATCTGAATTTCTCCAGCGCAGCCTGACCGCTGTTGGCTATATCACATCTGTAACCATTATCTTCCAGTTCGCCGGAAACCAGATGTGTCATCTTCTCTTCATCATCTACAATGAGAATCTTTGCCATTATTGCTCCTTATATGCCGGTAAGATGATTTCAGCGGTTGCTCCGCCCTCATTATTATTCCGTAGATCAAGACGGCCCCCGTTCTGTTCGATAAGTTTTTTGGCCACATACAGCCCCAGGCCGGAGCCCTGTGCTTTAGTCGTGGAAAACGGCTCAAACAGACGTTTTTTCAGCTCTTTCTTTATGCCTCCGCCCCGGTCAACTATCTGCAGTCTATGCTCGTCTCCGTTTGACGTGAGTTCGATCCGAATCTGACCGCCATCTTTATATGTGTCCCTGGCATTGATAATGAGATTCAAAAATGCTTGCCTGAATCCAATACCGTCGTCAAGCACCGGATATTCCTTATCCGCCGGTTCAAAGCTTATCTCAATATTATCTCTGGCAAAATCGGTACGCACCTGCCGCAGGATACTCTCAACCAGCTCTTTGAGATCGGTTTTTTTGAGTTGCCGGGAGTGATCCACCGGCCGGGCAAAATCGAGATAGCCTGCCAGGATGGTATTAAGGCGATCGACCTCTTCCGATATGAAGTCAAATATTCGGTCATCGGAATCCTTTCCATAACGGGATTTAATCCTGCCGGCTGTAGCTTTGATGATACCCAGCGGATTTTTGATCTCATGGGCCATGGTAGCCGCCATCTGGCCCATCGAGGTCAGGGCCGAGGCCCGATAGAGCGCCTCCTGGGTCGAAATTAAGCGGCGATTTATCAGTACAAAAGCCGCCCCGAAAACCAGTATGAAAATAAAGCTCACCACATTGATATAAACCAGATTATTCTTGAATTCCGCCAGGGACTTGAAGAATGTATAATCAGCGTCAATACCCAGTACTGCCACAACCGAATCCAGGCTGGTAGTTATGGGCGCGTAAGCGGAGATCAGATACATATCTCTGGCGGTTATGAGATCGGATGCCGCTGGTATCCCTGCCGAGGCCGAGATAAACGGTCCTAAATCATAGTCGAAGATGAAACTGGCGGTATCATAGTCGGCGAAGCCCAGAAGCCTCTCGGCATCGAGATCGAGCAGGCGCACATTGAAGAAATCGTAATCATCTTTCAGCCTGTCAAGCCTGTCTTTTATATCGATCAAATCGGGGGCATAAAAATCATCGCCCTGCAGGCTCAGGATGGCATCGCCGTTGAAAGATGATGCTGCCAGTTCGGCCTGGGCCAGGAGGTTCTCCCGAAATACAGATTCTGCAAAATCCCTGACCTGTGAAAATATATACCACTGCCCCAGGTTGAAGAAAAGTATCAGCAATACTGCAAAAATCAGTATGGGTATGATATATTTGTTACGAAATCTCATTTTATTGAATAATTGTACACCTGAAAACTGATAAAAACAATTTATTTTGTACAAATCGGTACAATCTGCACATAAATTTACGTTCAACTTTGTTCATTTCATGACCAATCCATTGCCGCAGAGATTGCGCCGCTGATTAAATTCGTTAAAACACAAGAGGATACGAAGACTATTCAAAATTGGCACAGCATCTGCAATAAAAAGCGGTGGAAGATAAGAGATATAATACGCTGGCGTATGATGTGAAATTAAAAGTTAAGGAGTTTCGAAAGTGAAAAATGCGATTATAATAACCCTGGCGTTGACTCTCGCTGGGCTTTTTATACTGACGGGTTGTTCAGACAATTCAGCATCCAGTGATGCCGAAGGCAGCCTCTTAAATATGGACGATTTCTTTGGCGGGTATAGTCCAACGGATGAGGCGCCTGCCTTTGGAGACGAGGAGATAAGTAGAAACTTCCCGGAACCAGAAGTTGTTTCCTCCGAACTGAACAGTTTTGATGACCTGACTTCAATACAAGGCGAACCGGATGTCTCGGTTTACTCGATGAGAATCATGTGGGGGATGTTGGAGTACGATTCCACTGTAACATCCCTCACTGATTGGTCTGGGTCGCTTACGGTTGACACCGGCTGCATCAAAGTGATCAATAAAATTCTGTTCGAACCCGGACAGGATTATTTTATACGGCCCCGCACCGACTGCCAGACGCTTGAATGGGTTTCATTCACAAATGTGCACTATGACGGTATTCTGGTCTTCATGTATTTCCGGAATGCAGATTTTGACCCGGCCACGACGAATGTTGTCTTCGAAACCGGCCCATACAGCCGAACATTCGCGCTGGCAGAGCTGGATTCGCTGGCTGAAATTGTTGATGTCGATGATCTTGGAAACAAGGTCTCCATCGAAGCTGCCAAACTCGAGCGCCTGGAGTGCCCGGAGGGCTATCTCGAGGGTCGCTGGGTAAGGAGCGGAAACCAGAGAATATTCGGCCAGTTTTACGGCCGTTTTATCTCCCTTGACGGCCTGTTTATGGGGCATGTCAAGGGTCATTGGGGAGTAAATTCCGAAGAGGAAAAGCTGTTCTTCGGCAAATGGATCGATCATATCGGCCGATTCCAGGGATTCCTCAGGGGTCATTGGGGATTTGACGATACCGCCCGGGAGGCCGAATCTTCCGGCTGGTATGAAGGCAATTATTTTAGCGCAAGCCTGACAAATCTGGGAACTTTGAACGGAAATTGGGTATCACACCATAGAGGCAGTATGCCTAACTCTGGCGCTACTGATAAGGTCCCAAAACATGCCAGAGGATTCTTCCATGGAACATGGAAGCAATACTGCAATTAAAACCTCACCAATCTGCTTCGCAGGAGCCCTCCACCCTCGGAGGGCTTTTTTTATTGAAGCAAATCAAAAAAACGGCCAGGTTGATTGCCTGGCCGTATATAGAGATTAATACTAAGCTCTGAATTATTATTCTTCTTCTTCTTTGCCCTTCTCTCCGATGCGTTCGGGTTCGGCTGATTCCCCTTCTCCCTCGGCTGCTTCGGCCTCGACGCCCTCTTCGAGTTCCTCGCCTTCAACCGCTTCAACCTTCTCCTTCATAACCGTAGGAGCGACAACTGTCGCCACCGATAGTTCGAGATCGGAGATCACCTCGACACCCTCCATATCTATATCCTCATAATGCAGGCTGTCGCCGATACTGAGGCCGGAAACATCAAGCTCGACCTTCTCCGGAATATTTCCGGGCAGGCATGAGATTTCAATCTCACGCCGAATTGTCTGCAGAATTCCGCCCTGGTCCTTTACACCCACCGGAGTTCCCACCAGCTTGATAGGAAGGGAAAGCGTAATCTTCTTATCCATCGATATTTTCTTGAAATCGACGCAGTTGATTTTGGATGAAACCGGGTCGGTCTGCACTTCTTTAATAATTACCTTCTGCGGCTCTGAATCACCCACAGTCAAATCGATAATCATGGAACTTCGGGCCGCCTTCGAGATCAATTTGCTGAAATCGTAATCCGAGATTGACAGCGGCACCGGATCAGTATCCTCACCGTACATTACCGCGGGAATAATGCCTTTGGCGCGCAGCTTCCGGGCAGCTCCTTTTCCTGCATCCTGTCGGACTTCCGCGTTTAGTAAATTCTCTTTCACAATAACTCCTTAAATTATTATCTGTCGAAAAGTATAGAAATCGATTCCTTATTTGAAATTCTTCTGATCGCCTCTCCGAATATTTCAGCTGTAGTTAGAACCTTGATTTTATCCGGAAGGTTCTTTCCGGTTGAATCAATTGTATCTGTGACGATAAGTTCCTTGATCGGCGAATTAATTATGCGCTGCAGGGACTCACCGGAGAAGACCCCGTGCGTGGCGCAGGCAAAGACCTCGCGCGCCCCGCCGTTCTCGAGGACTGCCCGGGCTGCATCGCAAAGCGTCCCGGCCGTATCAACCATGTCGTCACGGATAATAATGGTCTTGTCCTTTACATCCCCGATTATATTCAAGACCTCCGACTTGTTGGGTTCGGGACGGCGCTTGTCGATAATCGCCAGGCCGCACTGCAGGCTGTTGGCGAATGCTCGGGCAATTTTGATCGAGCCGACATCCGGGGTCACCACGACAATATCTGTCATACCGCGCATCCTGAAATGATTATAGAACAGGTTGGAGGCATAAAGGTGGTCGGAGGGTATATCGAAAAAGCCCTGGATCTGGGAAACATGCAGGTCCATGGTTACAACACGGTCCGCGCCGGCGGCGGTTATAAGATTGGCCAGCAGTTTGGCGGTTATGGCCACTCGCGGCTGGCTCTTGCGGTCCTGCCGGGCATAACCATAATACGGTATCACGGCCGTAATCCTCGAAGCCGAGGCTCTTCGGCAGGCTTCCACCATAATCAGGAGCTCCATGATATTTTCCGCCGGCGGATTGGTGGGCTGAATTATGAAAACATCGGTTCCCCTGACGTTTTCATCGATCTTAACGAAAATCTCACCATCCGAAAAATGCTTGATCTCCCGCTGGGTCAACGGAATACCGATGTAATTTGCAATCCGCTCTGCCAGAGGCAGATTTGCAGTTCCTGTCAATAATTTAATCTGGTCCGGCATACCTTATTCCTTTACCTCCCAAATCCCCCAAAAAAACAATTTCCTAATATATACAACATTCCCCAAAATGCAATGGAAAACTGCATATACTGCCATCTCAAACCATCTCAGAAACAACCTTCTTAGTATATCCCCGCGGGCATATTGTCAAGCGGAAATTTGATTTGATTCAGCCTTAAAATATTGTTATTTTCCTGCTTTGCGAATAAGATTTCCGAAGGATATAAATTTAATGAAAACAGGCCCGGAAAAAGTCCTGAAGCTAATATGCAGGAAAGGCTTCGTTTCGGCCTGATACAGGATTGAGCGGCTATTGCAGATAGTCCGTAAAGATTCGGAGAGGACATAATGAACAATATCAAGTCAATTTCAACCACAGTGCTTATTCTCATTCTGATTTCGATTTTGATCATCGGATGCATCGAACGCAGGGAAAAGGAAGGCGAGAGTGTAGCGGCAACCGAAAAGCGTCTGAACGACTTTTTCGAGGGCGACTATATTCCGGACATCGAGAGATTTATGCAGATCGGCTATGTCACAAATATTGCGATCTCCAAAGACGGTCGGCGCGTGTTCCTGTCCCCGTCATATACGAATGCCCCTCAGGTTTTCAGGGTCACCGATGGCGGCTGGCCCTACCAGCTTACCTCATTTGAGGACGGCCTAAGCTGGTATAGACTTTCGAATGATTCTTATTATGCTATTGTGGGAGCCGCTGTAGGCGGGGATGAAAACGCACAGCTCTATCTTCTCGATACCGAAAGCGGGCGGATCAAGAAGCTGATAGATCGTCCCGAGGCCCGATTCGGCGGTGTGGTCTGGTCCAAAGATGACGATTTCATTTACTTCTCCTCCAATATGGGAAATCTCAAGGATTTTTTCATCTATAAGCTCGAACTTCCCGATAGAGAAGCGGTGCTGGTCAAGGAGAAGGAGGGCTGGAATGTGCCGATTCAGGTTAACGAAGACGGCAGGTATCTCCTCTACGAGGCGGCAGTCAGCAGCCGCGACAACAATTTTTACCTGCTTGATTTAGAGACCGGCACCCAGGAAATTTTGACTCCCCATGAAGGCGAATACCTGTATCCCTTTATGAAACTCACACCCGATTTCAAAACTGCCTACCTGACCACCAATAACACCCCCGATGGCATTACACGTATAGCCGAGATGAGTGTGATGACGAACGAAATCGTGTTCCTTAATTCGAACCAGCAATGGGAATGCGAATCGGCGGCCCTCTCAGATGACGGCCATTATCTTTTCTGGACAATCAACGAAGAGGGGTACGACAGGCCTCATTTCAAGGACTTGGTGACAGGTGATATGCTTCCTGTTCCGGGCATGAACGGTCTGTATTCATTTGGCGGTTTCACGGCTGACGGCCGCTTCCTGTTTTCGTTCCATAACGCCAACCATGCCCCCAATGCCTGGATCTGGAACCCATATGAGGAGATGGGCGCAAGAGTCACCAATGTCTCCACAATGGGGATTGACATATCGGAGTTTGTCGAACCCCGGCTGATCAAATACGAATCCTTCGACAGCCTGGAAATCCCGGCATTTCTATATCTTCCCAGCAATTATACCGATGGCCCGATACCGTTTATCATGGATTTCCACGGCGGTCCGGAAGGGCAGTTCAGGCCCTCGTTCAACCGTCATTTCAATTACCTTCTGGCCAACGGCTTCGGAATTATGGCGCCCAATGTGCGCGGCTCTGAAGGTTATGGCAAAGAATACCTGGATATGGACAATTACAAAAACCGCCTGAAATCCGTGGCTGACGGCGCGGCCGGTGCTAGGTGGCTGATCGATAACGGCTATACGACATCCGATATGCTGGGGGTCAAGGGCGGATCCTACGGAGGTTATATGGTAATGGCTCTCATAACCGAGTATCCCGACCTCTTCGCCGCTGCCATGAATTATATCGGCATCGTAAACTTCGTGACATTCCTGGAAAATACGGCCGAATACCGCCGCGAATTTCGTGAATCCGAATATGGACCCCTTTCCGACAGGGAATTTCTCAGATCAATCAGCCCCATTCACAAGGTCGACAAAATTGAATGTCCGCTCCTGGTTATTCATGGTGAAAATGATCCGCGGGTACCTGTTGGCGAGGCCCGCCAGATAATACGCGAGCTCAAGTCCCGGGGCGGGGAAGTGGATTCACTTATCTTTCCGGACGAGGGCCATGGAGCCAGCAAATTGGAGAATCGTTTGGAAATGTACCGTACCATGGTAGATTTCTTCAAAAAGCACCTGAAATGAGAGTTGCTCTCATCGGATAGAATTTATAAAATAAAAACGCTGCTTGCCGGTATGATTAATGAAAACAAATTATTCATGCCTGCGTTATTTTTATAATGCCGGTAACTCAGGTTTTAAGTTGACAAATCGGAGCTATTTGTTCAACTTTAATCGGGTTAGCCATAGTGTGAATCAAACCTAGAGGTTTCAATGATCAAGAAAATATTACTTATATGCGGAATGATCGGGATTTTCATGGCGGGCCTTGCGGCCCAGACCGATATCCCCGATCTGACCGATATAATCAAGTCCGACACGGCTGTCGAGAAAGATACCGCTCGGGCCGAGGGGCAGGGTATGGTCAAGCTTTTGACCATCGATGGCGCTATCGGACCGATCACAGTCCAGCTCATCGAGAAAGGCATCAGAAAATCTGAGCAGGAAAATGCCCAGGCGCTTATAATCCTCCTGAACACACCGGGGGGATTGACCGAATCAACCTGGAAGATCATCCAGGCGATCATGAATGCCAATGTTCCGGTGGTGGTGTATGTTTATCCCCAGGGCGCTCGGGCGGCCTCGGCCGGGGCATATATAACATACAGCGCCCATATTGCCGCTATGGCTCCCGCCACCAGCATGGGTTCGGCCTCGGTCGTGTCTATGGGTTCAGAGATGGACTCTACCATGTATAAGAAGGTCACCAATGACGCGGTTGCAAATATGGTAGCGGTAGCCCATAAGCGCGGCAGGAACGAGGCCTGGATTGAACGGGCTATCCGTGAGGCGGTTTCCATTTCCAGCCATGAGGCGGTCGATTCCAACGTTGTCGACCTGGTGGCCGAGGACATTGACGACCTGTTGAACAAGATCGATGGCCGCGAGGTTGAAGTGTCGATGGGCTTTCATGTGCTCAACACTGCCGGCGCACTGAAAACCGAGGTAAAAAAGACATTTTCTGAGAAATTCCTCGAGATCATTACCAACCCCAATATCGCCTTCCTGCTTTTCTCGCTGGGAGGACTGGGGCTGGTGCTCGAGCTGTATAATCCGGGAGCGATACTCCCCGGAGTGGTGGGCGGTATCTGCATAATACTTGCATTTTTCTCATTTCAAACACTGCCCATTAATTATGCCGGATTGTTATTAATTTTATTTTCAATAGTGCTTTTCTTACTTGAGATCAAGGTTCCATCCTATGGCATCCTGACCATAGGAGGAATAGTCTCTCTTGTCCTGGGAGGGGTTATGCTTATAGATTCACCTGCACCGTACCTGAGAGTCTCGTGGTATGTAATTGCGGCGGTTGTCGTCGTTTTTGTCGGCTTTTTCGGCTTTGCAGTGAGATATGTGGTCAAGGCCCATCACAAACAGGTGACTACGGGTGCCGAAGGTCTTGTGGGCCTGATCGGTAAGGTTAAGCAAAAAATAGATCCAACCGGTCTTGTACTGGTGGCCGGAGAACTATGGCGCGCCAGGGCCGATGAGCCCATCGAAAAGGATGAGCGCGTGAAAGTTGTCAGTTCTGACGGGATGGAAATCAAAGTGGAAAAACATTCAGAATAAAAAGGAGGATAGATGCCCCCGAGTTTAGCACTACCCATTACAATCGGTATAATAGTCCTGTTCATATTGGCTAATGCCATACGTATTCTCAAAGAGTATGAACGAGGCGTGATCTTCAGGCTGGGCCGCCTGGTCGGCACCAAAGGTCCCGGCCTGATACTTCTGATACCTATTGTCGATAAGATGGTCAAGGTCTCCCTGCGGATCGTTACCATGGATGTTCCGCCGCAGGATATCATCACACGTGACAACGTCACGGTCAAGGTCAATGCGGTGATCTATTTCCGGGTCATGGATTCCAACAAGGCTGTAGTCGCTGTGGAAGATTATCTGTTCGCGACCTCCCAGATCGCCCAGACCACCCTGCGCTCGGTCTGCGGACAGGTGGAGCTGGATGACCTTTTGTCCAACCGCGATGAGATCAATGCCAAGCTGCAGACGATCATCGACGACCAGACTGAACCGTGGGGAATCAAGGTCTCGCAGGTCGAGGTCAAGAATGTCGATCTGCCGACCGATATGACCCGCGCCATTGCTCGTCAGGCCGAAGCCGAACGTGAACGTCGATCCAAAGTTATCCACGCCGAAGGTGAATTCCAGGCCGCCGAAAAGCTGGTGCAGGCCTCGGAAAGAATGGAAAAATCACCGATTGCTTTGCAGCTTAGATTTCTCGGTACGTTGACAGAGATCGCCACCGAAAAGAATTCCACTATCGTGTTCCCGATACCGATTGATATGATCTCCTCATTTATGAAAACTTATATAGAAAAGAAAGAGTAACCCGGATAGCTCCATAGACCCCGGCAGATTGCCGGGGTCTATCATTTTTTGGAGTCAGTCAATTCACCTGGAAACATTCACGGGCCGCTCGCCGTTGTAGCGAGTATTATCAACCACAAAGGAGGAATCATGATAAAACGAGATGAGGCATATTTTGTACTGGTTGATGTTCAGGGCAAGCTGGCCAGTTTGATGTACAAGAAATACAGGCTTTTCAAAAACCTCAAGATTCTGATCGAGGGATTGAGGGAACTCGATATTCCCATTATCTGGGCCGAGCAATATCCCGAGGGGCTGGGTGAGACTGTGGCCGAAATCAAGGCGATACTGGGGGGACTCGAGCCGATATCCAAAAAAGCCTTTTCAGTCTGCCGCCATCCCGAATTGATGCGGAAAATAGAAGCTACTAACAGGACCGAAGCGATTGTGGCCGGTATCGAAACCCATGTCTGCGTTTACCAGACCGTTGCCGATCTTCTTTCCAAGGGGCACAAAGTTACAATAGTCGCCGACGCCACCTCGTCGCGTACAAAAGAAAACAAGGAACTGGGAATACAAAAGATGCTCGCCGAGGGCGCAAAAATCAGCTCGGTCGAAATGATTCTATTTGAATTGCTCGGGGTTGCCGAGGGCGAGGCATTCAAAAGAATATCGCAATTAGTTAAATAGCGGCTACGCGCCATTTTTTGATACAGTATGAAAAACTACGATATCCGGAGGGGAAAATAGATGAAAACCAGGGAAGATATTATCAGAATCATCGATGAGGAAAATGTCCGCTACATCAGGCTGTGGTTCACCGACATTCTGGGACAGCTCAAGGGCATGTCGATCACCCGGGCTGAACTGGAGGAAGTCCTGGATAACGGGCAGGGTTTTGACGGATCGTCGATCCAGGGCTATGTACGCATTGAAGAATCGGATCTAATGGCCTGGCCCGACTACAGAACATTCAGAATAATCCCCTGGGATATCGGCGGCGAGAGAGTGGCCATGATGTTCTGCGACATAAAAAATCCGGATGATACGCCCTATCTGGGCGACCCCCGCAATGCCCTTAAGCGCATGATCGAACTTGGCGCTCAGAATGGTTATACTTTCAATTTCGGCCCGGAACTGGAATATTTCTATTTCCGGAACAGGAATAAACTGGAGTTTATGGATTCCGGCGGATATTTCGATTATTCCACCATAGACGAGGGGACTATCCTGAGAAAAAAGACCTGCCGCCACCTCGAAAACCTGGGAGTGCCGGTAGAATGTTCTCATCATGAGGTGGCGCCGAGCCAGCATGAAATCGACCTCAAATACCAGGAGGCGCTGGTGATGGCCGACTTCTGCCAGCTGTACCGCATGGTCGTCAGGGAAACCGCCCAGAAGGAGGGTTTCCACGCTACTTTTATGCCCAAGCCGGCTTTCGGTGAAAATGGTTCCGGCATGCATATCCATATCTCAATATTTAACGGAAACAAGAATCTCTTCTTTTCTCCCGAAGGAGAATACAACCTTTCCGAACTGGCCAAATCGTTCATGGCCGGGCTGCTTCACCATATCAAGGCAATCACGCTGGTGACAAATCAATGGGTCAATTCCTATAAACGTCTGGTGCCCGGCTATGAGGCCCCCTGCTATATCTCCTGGGGACGGCGCAACCGCTCCTCCCTGATTCGAGTACCCATGTATCGCGTGGGCAAAGAGAAGTCGACCCGTATCGAGCTGCGCTCGCCCGATCCGGCCTGCAATCCGTATCTGGCTTTCACGGTAATAATGGCGGCCGGGATGGACGGCATAAAAAACAAATATGATCTCCCCTCACCCATCGAACAGAACATTTTCCACATGACCGAAGAGCAAAAGCAAAGTAATAAAATTGACGAGCTGCCCTCATCCCTGGAAAATGCGGTGAGCGAGTTCAGCCAGAATGAGCTTATGAGAGAGGCCCTTGGAGATCACATCTTCGAGACCCTGATCGCCAACAAGATGGCCGAGTGGGACATGTACCGCACGCATGTATCCCAGTACGAACTTGACAATTATCTGCCCATTCTTTAGGTTTCCTGCATGGAATTTGAGAGTATGAGCGCTGCCCAAATCAGGGCGTCCATAATAAAAGGGGAATTTACTGCCAGTGACATAGCCGAATACTTCCTCAAGCAGGCAAAGGCAGAAAATTCCCGTCTGAACTGCATCATATCTTTTGGCGATAGCTATGCCGCCCGGGCTGCAGAGAATATTAGCCAGAAGATCGCCGCGGGTCTTGCCCCGGGCAAGCTGGCCGGCGTACCGATTGTCATCAAAGACAATCTTATCACAAAAGATCTAAGGACCACCTGCGCCTCGCATATCCTGGAGGATTTTATACCCCCTTATAACGCCACCGTAATCGAATCTCTGCTGAAGCAGGATGCGATTATTATCGGCAAGGCCAACATGGATGAATTCGGTATGGGATCATCAAATGAGCATTCATATTTTGGCAGGGTACCGAACCCCATTGACCCCGAATACGTGCCCGGCGGATCGTCGGGCGGCTCCGCCTGTGCGGTGGCATCGGGATTAGCGCCGCTGGCACTGGGAAGCGATACCGGAGGCTCGGTCAGACAGCCCGCTTCATTCTGCGGTATTGTGGGCCTGAAGCCGTCATACGGCGCGGTATCCCGCTACGGCCTGGTGGCGTTTGGGTCATCATTCGATCAGATCGGGCCGATGGCGCGGACAGTGGAGGATTGCGCCATCCTGTTTTCGGTCATATGCAAGCATGATCCCCGGGATTCTACCTCCGCGAATTACGTGCGTCCCGATTACCTGGAAGCGCTCAAGGGTCGAAAGAAATTCAGTATCGGCATACCCCGGGAGTATATGGCCGAGGGAATCGATGGCGAGGTTCTGAAGGCGGTTCAGGATGCTATCGAAAAAGCCGAGGGGCAGGGTCATGAGATTACAGAGATATCGCTGCCCCACACAAAGCAGTCAATCGCAGCCTATTACACAATTGCCAATTCCGAGGCCTCTTCAAATCTGTCGCGCTTTGACGGCGTCCGTTACGGCTATCGGTCAACCGCTATCGATGATCTGGCCGAGATGTATATCAGAACCAGGAGTGCCGGTTTTGGTGCGGAGGTTAAACGTAGGATTATGCTGGGCACCTACTCCCTCTCCACCGGGTACTATGACGAGTATTATCTCAAAGCCGCAAAAGTCAGGGAGATAATCCGAGATGATTTTGATAAGGCATTTAATGAGGTGGATCTGATTATTACTCCAACATCCCCCACCACGGCTTTCAAACTTGGAGAGAAGATCGACAATCCCCTTGGGATGTATCTGTCCGATATTTACACCGTTTCCGCAAGCCTGGCGGGACTTCCTGCAATCTCGATACCATGCGGTAAAGACAATAAGGGGCTGCCGATAGGCCTGCAGATAATCGGCAAGATGTTCAGGGAGGATGAAATATTGAATCTGGCATACAATCTGGAAAGAGAAATCGGATATAATTTAAAACAATGAATGAATACGAGATAATCATAGGGCTTGAAATTCATGTCCAGCTTCAGACTGAGACAAAGATATTTTGCGGCTGTAAAAATGATTATGAAGCCGGGCCGAATACTAACAGCTGCCCGGTTTGTCTTGGGATGCCCGGGGCGCTACCGGTATTAAACAGGAAGGCGGTTGAACTCGCCTGCCGGTTCATTCTGGCGGTCGGCGGCGAGATCAACACTAGATCGATCTTTGCGCGCAAAAACTACTTCTATCCTGACCTTCCCAAAGGCTACCAGATTTCTCAACATGAAAGACCGCTTGGCAAAGGCGGGGTAATCCGAATTGAATCAGGTGAGGGGAACAGCGAGATCATGCTGCAGGGAATACATCTGGAAGAAGACGCCGGCAAGTCTTTTCATCTGGCAGACTCCAGCAATATAGATTTCAATCGCTGCGGCACACCCCTTCTGGAGATCGTAACCATGCCGGTGATCAGAAGCGCACAGGAGGCATATCTTTTTCTGCACCGGATCAGGCAAATAGTCCAGTATCTCGAAATCTCGAGCGGGGATATGGAGAAGGGAGCGCTAAGGTGTGATGCCAATGTCTCCCTCAGGCGGGAGGGGCAGCATGAGTACGGTATCCGTACCGAGCTCAAGAATATGAATTCCATTCGGGGAGTAGAGAAAGCCTTGAGCTATGAAATCGAGAGGCAGATCAGCCTCCTGGAGCAGGGCGGTTTTGTGTTGCAGGAAACCCGCCTCTGGGATGAGAGCAAGGGACGTACGGCAACCATGCGCACAAAAGAGGAATCCCCGGATTATCGCTATTTTCCCGAGCCTGATCTTCAGCCCCTGGAATTGAGCGGCGCCTGGCTGGAAGATATCATGCAGGGGCTACCGGAATTACCCCATCAAAAGATTGACCGCTTCGTCAGGGAATATCAAATCCCGCCGTATGATGCGGGAGTGCTGACCTCCACAAGGCAACTGGCCGATTATTTTGAGGAAACTGCCGGACTCTGCGGAAAACCCAAGCAGGCCTCCAACTGGATTATGACCGAAATCATGAAGATCATGAAGGATGCGAAAACCGCTCCCGAGGAGCTTAATATACCTCCCCGAAATCTGGCGGAGCTGATAAACAGCATAGAAAACGGGACAATTTCAGGCAAAATTGCCAAGGATATTGTGGTTGAAATGGCTGCTTCCGGAAAGACTCCCGGGGAGATTATCGGGGCCCGCGGGCTGGAGCAGATAACGGATAAAAAAGTCATAGAACAAGCTGTTGAACAAGTACTTAGCGAGAACGCCGAAAATTTAAAGAGATATTTTGATGGACAACAACAATTATTTGGATATTTTGTCGGGCAGGTAATGATGAAGACGGAGGGAAAAGCAAATCCCCATCTGGTAAATAAGATTCTGAAGGATAAGCTCAATGGCAGATAAGCTCAAGCTGGCAGTATTCGCATCACATGGAGGTACGGATTTGCAGTCCATTATTGATGCCGCCAGGGATGAGGATTACCCCGCCCGTATAGTCCTGGTGGTTTCCAACAATAAAAACGCCTTCGCAGTCGAAAGAGCAAAGAACGCTAATATTCCCACGTTTATCTGGCAGAAGAAGAAATTCCAGGATGACCGGGCTTATGCTGATTACATGATCGGCCTGCTCGAGGAATATGAGGTCGATTTGATCTGCCTGGCGGGATATATGAAATTGATCCCGAATGAGATTGTCAGGAAATTCAAGATCATCAATATACACCCCGCTCTTCTCCCCAAATACGGCGGCAAGGGGATGTATGGCATGCATGTGCACGAGGCCGTACTCAAGGCAGGTGAAAGGATCAGCGGGGCAACGGTGCACCAGGTCAATGAGAAATACGATGAAGGCAAGATACTTGCTCAATGGGAGGTGCCGGTCAAGGAGGACGACACTCCCGAAACGCTTCAAAAAAGAGTGCT
This sequence comes from Candidatus Zixiibacteriota bacterium, assembly GCA_011056555.1. Classification (GTDB taxonomy): domain Bacteria; phylum Zixibacteria; class MSB-5A5; order JAABVY01; family JAABVY01; genus JAABVY01. The sequence continues at coordinate 18,884 of DSEQ01000049.1, forward strand.
CGAAACAGAACATAAATTATATCCGGATACAATCGCAAAAATTGCAAGAGGAGAAATTAAGTTAAATGGCTGATACTCTACAAACCGTCTATCGAACAGAGATAAGTGAATTTCCCAAATATGCCGACGGCAAGGTACGTGATGTTTATGATCTCGGCGATAAGCTGCTGGTAGTCGCCACAGACAGGCTCTCGGCCTTTGATGTGGTTCTTCCCAACCCGATACCTCAAAAGGGCGAGGTGCTGACTAAAATGTCGGTTTTCTGGTTCGATTATCTCAGTGATGTCGTTCCCAACCATTTCATTACTGCAAATATCGATGAATACCCTCACGAGCTCCAGAAACATGCGGACACATTGAAAAACCGGTCCATGCTGGTCAAGAAATGCAAGCGCATCGACTTCGAATGTATTGTCAGGGGTTACATTACCGGCTCAATGTGGAAGGAATACCAGAAGATCAAGCCCAAAGACAGCAAGAAGATCCTGCATGGATTCGTGCTGCCTGATGATCTGGAGGAATCCGAAAAACTCCCCAAACCGCTTTTTACCCCCTCGACCAAGGCCGAAAGCGGGCATGATGAGAATATTTCGCAGGAGGAAATGATAGAGAGCCTGGGCAGGGATCTGGTACAGAAGCTTGAAGATGTATCCATCAGGCTTTTTGAAAAAGCCAGCAACTATGCCGAATCACGGGGGATTATCATCGCCGACACCAAGTTTGAATTCGGATTTGACGGGGATGAACTTACTCTTATCGATGAGGTCCTCTCCCCCGATTCCTCGCGTTTCTGGCCCAAGTATAAGTATGCCAAGGGGCGCAGTCAGGAAAGTTTCGACAAACAGTTTATCCGGGATTATCTTACCAAGGCAGGCTGGAACAAGAAACCGCCGGCCCCGGAAATTCCGGACGATATAATCGAAAAAACCAGCCAAAAATACAAAGAAGCTTACGAGCTTCTGATTGAATAGAAGGATTTGATGTTATGACTGACGGTTCGAAAGACAAATGGATTAAGATCAAGAGAGCTCTGATTTCAGTCTCCGATAAGACAGGGATTGTCGAATTCGCAACCAGGCTCCAGGGCCTGGGAGTCGAAATAATTTCAACCGGCGGCACCAAAAAGGTGCTCAAGGAAAATGACATCCATGTAATTCCCATATCGTCCTTTACCGGCGCTCCGGAAATCCTGGGCGGACGGGTCAAGACCCTGCATCCCGCGGTTCATGCAGGGCTCTTGCATAAACGCGACGACGAGAATCATCTCAAAGAGATGAAAGAACAAAACTATAAAGCCATTGATATGGTCATTTTAAACCTCTACCCTTTCGAACAAACAGTGCAGAAAGAGGATGCCTCGGAAGACGAGATAATCGAAAATATCGATATCGGCGGCCCCACCATGCTCCGTGCAGCCGCTAAAGCATACCAGTATGTGGCCATCGTTACAGACCCGTCCCAGTATTCCAGGGTCATTGAGGAAATAGAGGAAAATACAGGGTCCATATCTTTCAGGACCCGTCAAAACCTGGCCCGCGAAGCATTCTGCCGCGTATCCCAGTATGATAACGCCATCTCGAATTACTTCAATTGTAAAGGCCAAGCTGAAGCTGAAACTGATTTCCCGTCATCAATAAATATCAATGTCGCCAAAGTCACCGACCTTCGCTACGGTGAAAATCCGCATCAGAAGGCGGCTCTCTATAAAGATCCGGGCACAATCCTGCCATCATTGACAAAAGCGGAGGTGCTTTCCGGTAAGGCTTTGTCATACAATAACTACACCGACCTGGAGGCGGTCCTGTCCATGCTCATGGATTTCCATAAGCCGTTTGCGGTGGTGGTCAAGCACCAGAACCCCTGCGGCGCCGCTGAGGCGGATACGCTTCAGGAGGCCTACAGGCTGGCATTGGATGCAGACCCGATTTCCGCCTATGGCTCAATAATCGGCTTAAATAAGCCGGTTGACATGGATACGGCTCTGCGCCTGCATGAAACCCAGTTTGTGGAATGTATTCTGGCGCCGGATTATGATGAGGGTGTGGTGGAAAAAATGAAGAAGAAGAAAGCCCGGAGAATTCTCCGGCTGCCCCGGATTCTGGAGGGCTATCCGGATAAGTTCATGCAATACAGCTTCATAAAGGGCGGGCTCCTGGCCATGGATCCCGATCTCTATGAGGTCAAAAAAGAAGAACTCAAAGTCGTTACAGAGATTCAACCTACAGAAGATCAAATTGAATCATTATTATTTGCGTTTAAGGTTGTGAAACATATTAAATCGAATGCGATACTATTAGTGCAGGGCAAACAGACTGTGGGAGTCGGCTGCGGTCAGACCTCGCGTGTGGATGCCGCGGTTCTGGCAGCCATGAAGGCTAAGGACCGCGCCAAAGGAAGCTGCCTGGCATCTGACGCCTTCTTCCCCATGCGTGACGGGGTCGACGAAGCGGCCAGAGCAGGGGTCCAGGCGATCATCCAGCCCGGCGGCTCAAAGCGTGATGAAGAAGCGATCCAGGCCGCAAATGAGCATAAAATAGCTATGGTATTCACCGGAATCAGGCATTTTAAGCATTAATTCCTTTTTAGCTTGATTTGTGGATTTTACATCCTTACATTTCGATATAAATCGGGAGGATAAGATTGGGCGAGAGAATTCTTGAAATTGTGTTCTACCTGGTACAACACATGAAAAACAACAATGGTGCGCTTTTGCACCTGGACGATTTATCCCAATCTCTCAAAAATATGGGTTTTTCTGAAAATGAAATTTCGTCCGCCTATGGGTGGTTTTTGGAAGAAGTGCAGACTCGGGGAATGGAGGAATTGATGAAAAGCGAGCGGAAGCAGATGCCGCCCCGCGTATTTTCCGAGGCTGAGAAGCAAATTTTCACCACCGAGGCTCGCGGTTTCTTGATTCAGCTTCACGAATTGGGCCTTCTGACCGCGGAACAATTCGAGGCTATAATAGACAGGATCAACCTTCTGGAGCCTGCGATTGTCGATGTTCGGACCCTGAAAATCATAGCCTCATCTATCATTTTCGGCGGGATCAACCGTAACTGGGACTTAAACTGGTTCAATATTTCCGGCGAAGAGACGGTTCATTAAACTTTTTCTATAGATTCCCCGGTGAGACTTACCAATAAAAAAATTGTTCTGGGCATTACAGGCTGTATCGCAGCATATAAAGCCGCTTTTCTGGTAAGATTGCTCAAAAAAGAAGGGGCCGAGGTCAAGGTTTTGATGACCGATTCAGCCAGAGAATTTATCACTCCCCTGACACTGGAAACACTATCCGAAAATCCGGTAAATTCTGAGCTTTTCCCAAAAACGGGCTATTATGCAACGCACCATATATCCCTGGCTGAATGGGCCGATCTGATCCTGATTGCCCCGGCAACAGGCAATATTATCGGCAAAATCGCCTCCGGGATAGCCGATGACCTCCTTTCGACCGTGGTGATGGCGGCCCAGTCCCCGGTTATGATAGCGCCCGCTATGAACACTCAAATGTATACCAACCCGGTGGTGCAGGAGAATATGAAGAAACTCGTGAATCTGGGCTATAAATTCCTCGACCCCACCGTGGGCGAGATGGCCTGTAGAACTTATGGTGTGGGACGTCTGCCCGATCCGGATGAGATCCTGGAAGAAATCGTGAATCACTTCGGCCGCACTCTGGATATGCAGGGCTTGAAGGTACTGGTCACCGCCGGACCGACCGTGGAGCATATCGATGCCGTCAGGTATGTCTCCAATCCCTCATCAGGCAAGATGGGATATGCGGTTGCCCGGAAAGCCAGAGGCCGCGGCGCTGATGTCATTTTGATATCAGGGCCGGTGGGACTCTCAGCTCCCGCAGGAGTGGAACTTATTAAGGTTAAATCGGGCCAGGAGATGTTTGCCCGCATCAAAGAGCATTTTGACAGGACTGACATCCTGTACATGGTGGCGGCGGTTTCCGATTATGTTCCCATGCAAAAATCAGAGCACAAGATAAAGAAAACTGCAGAAAATATTAACCTTGCCTTCAAACCGCAGATTGATATCCTGCAGACCCTGGCGGAAAATAAGAAGGACCAGATTCTGGTCGGCTTTTCGATGGAGACCGAAAACGCGCTTGCAAATGCAACGGAAAAGCTCAAGAAGAAAAAACTGGATATGATTGTACTGAATGACCTGGGTGCCGAGGGCGCAGGGTTTGAAGTGGATACCAACAAGGTTACCATAATAGACAGATACGGAAATAGCGCGGATTTGCCCCTCGCCTCGAAGGCAGAAGTTGCGGATAAAATCATAGATTATTCCCTCAGATTCATCAAGAAAGGGGAAGCGACCAGATGAGCGGCCCCAATGATCCGGTTACAGCCTTATTTGAAATGACCAGAAAGGCGCTTCAACAAAAGCAGGAGATGGGCGACACCGAAATCATGATTTCAAGGGAAAGCCTGGAAAGGATGCCTGAAGAAGTGAAAGATTACAAGGATTTGGAAGAGTTCGAGAATGATATAAATGAATGTACGAAATGTCCCTTGCACAAAGGCCGCACAAAGTTTGTGTTCGGTGCGGGAAACCCTCACGCTGATATTATTTTTGTCGGCGAAGGTCCTGGCCGCGAGGAAGATCTGAGAGGAGAGCCTTTTGTGGGACGAGCTGGGAAACTTTTGGATAAGATACTGGCAGCTATAGACTTTGAACGATCCGAAGTATACATCGCCAACATCGTCAAATGCCGTCCTCCCAACAACCGCGATCCGGAATCATCCGAAATGGAGACCTGCATGCCATACCTCCTTAAGCAGATTGAGATGATTAATCCGCATTTCATCTGCTGTCTGGGGCGGATCGCGGCTCAGGCGCTTCTGGATACCAGGCTTCCCCTCGGAAAGCTGCGGGGAGGTTTCCATGACTGGAACGATCGTAAGGTGATGGTGACTTACCATCCTGCCGCTCTTTTGCGCTTTCCGCAATATAAGCCCCATACATGGGAGGATGTGCAGATGCTCCGCAAGGCATATGACGAGTTTAAGGGGTCATCATAGTTTTATAAGCTTGGATTTTTGCGGGGCTTTTTGTATAATTAAATTTTATTCAAGATATCTTAATTTGCTGAATACAGGTCAGGGATATGACGGCAGAACGTTCACATCAGGGATCAAATCCCCATTCAATAGAGGCGGAACAGGCGGTTCTGGCGGCTGTCCTGAACTTCAGGGATGCGATCTTTGAAGTTACCGATGTGATCAGGCAGCCTGAGGTATTCTATGATCCCCGCCACAGCTTTATTTTTGAGGCCTCCATTCAGCTTTTCGAAGACAATAAGCCGATAGACCTGATTACAATTTCCGAGCAGCTTCAAAAAAATCAGAAGCTCGAAAAAATAGGCGGGCGTTCATATCTGGCCGAACTTACCGGTCACATCGCCTCCACCGCCAATGTCCGTCACCATGCCAATATAGTCTATGATAAATATCTCCTGCGCCGTTTAATCGAAATTTCGCACGAAATCACCGAGGATTGCCGTTCGGGTACTCTGGAAGCCGAGGACCTGCTGGATTCGGCAGAGAATTCGATTTTCAGCTTATCACAGAACCGTCTGGGAGACGGGTTCATCAATATCGGCTCGATCCTCCCGGATACATTCGAACAGATCGAGGAGTATCATAAATCTGGCGGAGGCATAACCGGCATTGCCACCGGCTATATTGATCTGGACAATATCACCGCGGGGCTTCATCCGGGGGACTTCATAGTTGTAGCCGGAAGACCATCGATGGGCAAGACCGGCCTGGGCCTGAACATCCTGGAAAATATCGCAATCGACAGCAAGAAATCTGTGGCCATGTTTTCGCTGGAGATGTCCAAACAGCAGATTGCGCTGAGATTATTGTGCAGTAAGGCGCGGATCAATGCGCACAAGATGCGTACCGGGCGGCTTCCCGACTCCGACTGGCCCAAGCTTTCCAGCGCTGTCGGCCCTCTTTCCGAGGCGGGAATTTTCATCGATGACACGCCCAATATCGGGATTCTTGAACTCCGCTCCAAGGCCAGGCGCCTGAAAGCCAAAGAGGATATTCAGCTTCTGATCATCGACTACCTGCAGATGATGCAGGGTCCGAGAGGTGCGGATAATCGCCAGCAGGAAATCGCCATGATTTCCCGCTCGCTGAAAGGCATCGCCAAAGAGCTGGATATACCGGTCATAGCGGTCAGCCAGTTATCGCGCGGAGTGGAGATACGCGGGGGCGACAAACGTCCCCAGCTCGCCGATCTTCGTGAATCCGGCGCAATCGAGCAGGATGCCGACGTTGTCATGTTTGTTTACAGGCCGGAATTTTACGGCATTGAGTTCGAGAAAGACGGTACCCCCACGGACAAGCTGGCCGAGATTATCATTGCCAAGCAGCGAAATGGTCCGACCGGCAAGGTAAAGCTGACATTCCTGAAAGACTTCATCCGTTTCGAAAATAGGACCGAGATATACTCTGAGGTTGAGGAGGCTACGGATACGCCGTTCTAAGCCATGAGAAAACTAATTGAAAGTCTTGGGCGGATTCTGATAGCATTTGTCGCCGATATCGGCGGCTTGTTTATTATGATTTGGGGCATCATCCTGTCCGTTCCCACAATCTTCAAGAGAATCAGGCTGATTTTCGAACAGATGCTCATGATGGGGGTGCGTTCTCTGCCGCTGGTAATCTTAACTTCCGTCTTTACCGGCTCGGTAACAGCCTGGCAGGCGGCCTATCAGTTCAAAGGTCTGGTTCCCTTGGAGTGGCTGGGCCTTACAGTCGCCAAAACAGTCTTCATCGAGCTGGGTCCGGTGCTCACGAGCCTTGTACTGGCCGGCCGTGTGGGCGCCTCGATCGCCGCCGAACTGGGAACAATGCGTGTAACCGAGCAGATTGATGCGCTCGAATCGATGGGCATCAATCCGGTCGGATACCTGGTGATGCCGCGGCTTGTGGCCGGAATGATTATGGTGCCTGTATTAGTCATGTTTGCGAATATAATTGCAATTCTGGGCGGCATGGTGGTGGCTGTCATGCTCGTGAATATAAGTTATGAAACTTTCACAGACAGTATCAAATCCTATGTCTATATTCGGGATGTCGTCTCCGGCCTGCAGAAATCGGTGGGTTTCGGGGCAATTATCGCACTGATGGGATGTTATAACGGTTTTAATGCCAAGGGAGGAGCGGAGGGTGTGGGCCTGGCCACTACCAGGGCTGTGGTTCTGGCCTCTGTTTTGATCCTGGTTTCAGACTATATCATGGCAACCATACTGTTCAATGTATAAGAAATGATAAGACTCGAAAAAGTATACAAAAGCTTCGGCACTAACGAGGTCCTGAAGGGTATCGACCTGGAGATAAACAGCGGCGACAGCATGGTTATTTTCGGAGCCTCCGGAAGCGGTAAGAGCGTAATGCTGAAGCTGATTATGGGTCTTTTGAAGCCGGATGAAGGCGACATTTATATTGACGGTAAGAACATAAACGAGCTTAAACGCTCGGAACTGGACGAGTTGCGCACACGCTTCGGAATGCTCTTCCAGGGCGCGGCGCTTTTCGATTCCATGACGGTCTATGAAAATGTCACCCTGGGAAGATCGGAACATGGCGATATGAGCAAACAGGATAGAATAGAATGCGCCCGGAGAAATCTTGAGATGGTAGGTCTTGCAGGTACAGAATATAAATATCCGGCCGAGCTCTCGGGCGGAATGAAGAAGCGTGTGGGTTTGGCGCGGGCATTATGCATGGAACCGGAGATCATTCTTTATGACGAGCCGACCACAGGCCTTGACCCGGTCTCAGCAGATAAAATTAATGACCTGATAATCGAATTGAGGGACAAACTTAATATAACCTCTGTGGCCGTTACGCATGACATATACTCCGCTTTCCGAATCGGCCGGCGTTTCGCTATGTTATATGAGGGGAATATCAGGTTTGACGGCACTAAAGAGGAGATGGAATCCTCAGATGATCAGGTCCTGAAGGACTTCCTCAGCCACCATTAATCATATCTCAAATTTCTTGCTTGGCTTCTCCCCCGCAAATCATATATTAAGGGACTATGCCCAAAGCGTCTGCAAAAACAGTCTATGTCTGCCAGTCATGCGGTGCGATCCATGCTAAATGGTCCGGGCGATGTGCCTCGTGCGGTGAATGGAACACATTGACCGAGGAGATTCAGGAAAATAAGAGCGCTAAAAAGAAAATAAGCGGCTCAAAATCCAATGTCGAAACGTACAGGCTTTCAGAAATCACCGGGGACACATCGTACAGAATTGTCTCGGGCAACAGCGAATTCGACCGCGCAGTGGGCGGCGGAGTTGTGCCCGGATCATCGATCTTGATCGGCGGCGATCCCGGAATCGGCAAGTCCACCCTGCTTCTGCAGCAGTCTGGATTATACGCCGGAGAGGGATTCATGAGCCTCTATGTCACCGGTGAGGAATCGCAGACCCAGATCAAAATTCGAGCCGACCGCTTGGGAATCGATACCGATATGATCGATGTCGCCTGTTTGGTCGATACGGATGAGATCATCACAGCATTGAATCAGCGCGAGTACAAATTCCTGATCATAGACTCTATCCAGACCTTAAAATCGGCACAACTGGAATCCTCCAGCGGGACTGTCAGCCAGATTCGTGAATCTGTCAGCACAATCCTCGATATTTGCCAGGTCAAGGAGATCACGGCCTTCCTGATTGGTCATGTCACCAAGGAGGGTATGATCGCAGGACCCAAGGTACTTGAACATATGGTTGATGTTGTTTTGTATTTCGAGGGCGAGAAAAATCACATGTTCCGGATCCTGCGCTCGGAGAAAAATCGTTACGGCCCGACCAATGAAATCGGGATTTTCTCGATCGAATCCTCGGGGCTCAAGCCCGTATCTAACCCTTCGGAAGTATTTATATCCAATCGCTCCGGCAATGAGTTCGGTTCGGTTATAACCGCCGCCATGGAGGGCAGTCGTCCCATACTTCTGGAACTGCAGGCATTAGTTGGCGGGACAACCTACGGCTACCCCCAGCGTGTAACCTCCGGCTTCGACCCCAAGAGGCTGGCTCTGCTTTTGGCAATATTGGAAAAACGTCAGAGGATACCCTTTGGCGACAAAGATGTCTTCGTGAACATAACCGGCGGACTGCGGATTTTTGAGACGGCCATCGACCTGGCAATCGTAATTGCGCTGGTGTCGTCACTGGAGGAGGCCGCAGTCATGGACAAGACAATCATAATCGGCGAGGTCGGCCTGGGAGGGGAAATCCGCCAGGTTCCGGGCCTCGAGAGACGTTTGCTTGAAGCACAGAGGCTTGGATTCACCCGGGCCATTATCCCCGGCGGTATGAAACTTGACAAGCAAGCTTTGAATAAGATACACATAGAATCGGCCGGTGCATTATCCGATGCAATCAGTTTGGCGCTGGCCTGAAAAGGAGGAAACAAATGGAGAAGATAAAACTGGGCCCCCAGACTCTTTTGGTGCCGCTTCCGGTAACCCTTCTAACCGCCCAGATCGAGGGTGAAAAACCAAACATCATTACGCTTTCCTGGGTGGGAATATGCAACTCGGAACCTCCCATGATCGGAGTCGGCATCCGTGAAAGCCGCTTTACATATCACATGGTGGTCGAGGCGGGTGAATTTGTGGTCAATATTCCCGGAGAGAATCAGGTCAAGGCCGCCGATTTATGCGGCAATACCTCAGGAAGAAATAAAGACAAGTTTGCCGAAACAGGCTTTACCGCAATCCCGGCCGATAAGGTCTCTGCCCCGTTAATCAAGGAATGTCCGATTAATATGGAATGTGTGGTGAAGCACTCCATCAAGCTGGGCTCGCATGATTACTTCATAGCCGAAATTGTCGAGACACATGTAAATTCAGACTGCTGGACGGATGATAAGAAATTAAACATCGAAAATCTTAAGCCATTTGCGTATATGACCAAGAAGCGCTCCTATTACGGGGGCTTCAGCGATATTTTTGGAGATTACGGTTATTCGGTCAAAAGCTGATGGTTGACGATAGATTTTCATACAAGCTGATTCGCAAAGACTCAGCGACTAACGCCCGCCGGGGACAAATTACAACTGCACACGGCACAATCGAAACTCCGGTCTTTATGCCAGTCGGCACGTATGGTTCAGTCAAGGCCATCTCGGCCGCCGATCTGGAGGAGCTGGGCTTCGAAATCATCCTGGGCAATACCTATCATCTCTATCTGAGGCCGGGAGACGACCTGATCGCCGATTGCGGAGGACTGCATCGCTTTAACGGCTGGAATCATCCGATCCTGACCGATTCCGGCGGATACCAGATTTTCAGCCTCAAATCTCTGGTGAAGATCACCGAGGAAGGTGTGCTGTTCAGATCGCACATTGACGGCTCCTCGCATATGTTCACCCCTCAAAAGGTCATAGATATTCAGAAAAATCTCGGCGGGGACATCATTATGCCGCTCGATATCTGTCTGGAATATCCCGCCTCTAAAACTGAAGCATATCAGTCGCTTCTGAAGACGGACAGGTGGGAGAAGGAAGCCAGAGATTACTGGGATAAGACCCAAAATGGCCAGGCATTATTCGGAATAGTCCAGGGTTCAGTCTATCCCGAACTCAGGAAAATAGCGGCTGAAAAGACGATGGAACTCGATTTTCCGGGTTATGCTATCGGCGGACTGTCTGTGGGCGAACCCCTGAACCTGATGTATGAGATGACAGAGGTTGTCACAGAGTTTTTGCCGGAGGATAAACCCCGCTATCTAATGGGCTTAGGCTCGCCATTGGAGCTTCTGGAAGCAATTGCGCGCGGAATCGATATGTTTGATTGCGTGATGCCGACTCGAAATGCCCGCAACGGCACTCTTTTCACCTCCAGGGGCAAGATGACAGTCAAGGCCGCCAGCTATAAGTATGATTTCAGGCCGATTGACGAGGATTGCGGATGCCCTGTCTGCGAGCGTTACAATCGGGCCTATATCAGACATCTATTCAATGTCTCAGAACCCAATGTCCTGAGGCTGGCCACAATCCACAATTTATTCTTTATCAGCGACTTAATGAAGAAGGCGCGGGAGCATATCGAGGCCGGGAGCTTCCATTCCTACCTGGAACATTTCCGTCAAGCGTATGTTTAAGATTACGATTAAATGCTTGACATTTTTGGTGGTAATATCCTACATTACCCAATTAAACTGTAGATGAAAAATTTTTTTGGAGGTCAAGTGCATAGCTTTATTTTGACAGTAGGATCCCAGCCTGCCGGAGGCGGCAGCATTTTGACAATGCTGATACCGTTTGCATTGATGTTTGCGGTATTGTATTTCTTAATCATCAGGCCGCAGCAGAAACGTGCCAAGGAGCATCAGTCGATGCTGGGAACTCTGAAGAAGGGTGACCGCGTGGTAACTTCATCCGGCATGTTCGGCACAATCTTTGCGATCCAGGACGATCAAAATAAAGTGGTTCTCAAGATTTCCGATGATATTAAAGTAGAATTTGTTAAAAGTTCAATCGCAAGCAAAGTCGAAAGTTAATAATAAGTTTTTAATATGGCTATACGGCAAATAGTTCGCTATGGTAATCCGGTTCTGAGGAATGAATCGAAACCGGTGGAAAAAATTGATGACAAGGTCAAACAGCTTGTGCAGGATATGTTTGATACACTGCGCGATGCCAAGGGCCTTGGATTATCCGCCCCTCAGGTGGGGGTAAATCTCAGGGTATTTATTGTAGACCTGACCCAGGTCGATTTTGATGCTGAACCTCTTGTAATGATCAATCCTGAAATAATAGAAAAAAAAGGTGAAGTAATCGGGGAAGAGGGCTGTCTGTCGTTCCCCGGCCTTTATTTTGATGTTCCCCGCGGCGAACAGGTCGTGGTGGAATACCAGGATTTGGAGGGCAACCGTAAACGTATAAGGGCTTACGGTCTAACTGCCCGAGCTGTCCAGCACGAGAATGACCATCTTGACGGAGTGCTGTTCATCGATTATCTCTCCGCCGCCCAGCGCGATCTTTTTGCCGGAAAGCTGAAAAAGATTAAAGTCGGCTGAAGATGCGCCTAATCTTCATGGGGAATCCGCAATTTGCGGTTCCAGCTTTAGAGAAGCTTTTATATTCCAGACACGAGGTGGCGGCTGTTGTTACCTCGCCTGATCGTCCCAAGGGACGCGGGAAGAAACCTGCCTCACCTGCTGTGGCCGAAAAGGCCAGGGAAAAGGGATTGAACCTTATCCAGCAGGAGAATTTATCAGAGCAGGGTTTCCTGGCAAAAATTACCGCACTTGCTGTCACAATCTTTGTGGTGGTGGCATTTCGTATTTTGCCGGTGGAGCTGTTTTCTATCCCGCCCAAAGGTGCGATCAATCTGCATGCATCTCTCTTACCGAAATACCGGGGCGCCGCTCCTATCCAGTGGGCAATTATAAACGGAGAGCGGGAAACCGGTTTAACAACTTTTTCTATTCAAAAGAAGGTCGATACTGGCGGAATAATATTGCAGGAGAAGGTGCCCATTGGGCCCATGGAAACTGCTGACGATCTTTCCGCCCGGATGTCTGTGCTCGGAGCTGATCTGATTCTGCAGACGCTGGATCTGATCGAAAGCGGGGATTATGAAATAATTCCCCAGGATAATTCTCAGGCCAGCAAAGCTCCCAAAATCAATCCATCCGACGGCCACGTAGACTGGTCATTGCCGGCAGAAAAAATTGTTAACCTGATTCGGGGGCTATCATCAAATCCGGGAGCTTACACTCATTTCGACGGCAGAAAGCTGAAGCTTTATCGTGCCCGAGTGGTGGAAGCGGAAAATTCCAGAAAACCCGGTGAGATAATCACGGCAAATGACAGAGAGGGCCTTGTGATCAAGGCCGGTAAAGATGCTGTATTGATCGACGAGATTCAAATGGAAGGCAAAAAGCGACTCCCCTGCTGCGACTATATGCGCGGCTGCCCCATAAAGGAAGGACATTTCCTCGCTTAGGCGCAACTCGGCTATTTTTGCAGGAGTTGCAAATGGATCAACAAATTATCGTCAACGCCGATCTGCACGAAACGCGGATTGCCATCATGGAAAACGGCAAACTGGTGGAGCTTCTGGTTGAGCGGCCTGACGAGGAACGCAATGTCGGAGCAATTTACAAGGGCAAGGTTGTAGCGGTTTTGCCCGGTATGCAGGCAGCCTTCGTGGAACTGGGGCTGGATCGGACCGCCTTTCTGCACATCTCCGATGTCGGCTTCGACTCGAGCGCATCCTCCCGTTATGATTTCGATCTGATGGAGGATGAGGATGGCGCCGGAGGACCGGAGATTATCCGCAAGCACAGGGGCACGCCGATCGAGAAGCTGATCAAGAAGGATCAGGATATCCTAGTGCAGGTCATCAAGGAACCCCTGGGCCAGAAAGGGGCACGGATTTCCACCTCCCTCTCCCTGCCCGGGAGATTTATAGTGCTGGTACCGAACGAGCGGCATGTGCGCGTTTCTCGTAAAATCACCAACTGGAATGAGCGCAAACGTCTGCGCAAAGTGCTCTTCGATCTCAAACCTGATGGCTTTGGGGTAATCATCAGGACAGAAGCAGAAAAGCAGCCGGAGAAGATTCTGAAAAAAGACCTGAAGAGGCTGCTCAAATTCTGGAACCGGATTACCTCGAAATATGAGAAAAACAAACCGCCCCAGCTATTGCATAAGGAGGTAGGCATAACCTCTTCCATCATCCGGGACTATTTCTCCGAGGAGACCAGCAAGCTGGTGGTCGATTCCAAGGACACCTATAAGAAGATCATGTCCTATGTCCGCGGCGTCGCGCCGCATCTCAAGGACAGGGTCGAATTTTACCAGGGCAATATCCCCATTTTCGATGTTTACGGCATCGAGCAGGAAATAGACAAGATGCTGGAGCGCAAGGTCTGGGTCAAAAAGGGCGCCTACCTGGTTATCGATCAGACCGAGGCTATGGTCACCATCGACGTCAATACAGGCAGATTTGTGGGTACGAAGGATCAGGAGAATACCATCCTGAGGGTCAACATGGAATCGGCGCGGGAGATCGCCCGGCAGATTCGCCTGCGCGACATAGGAGGCCTGATAATTATCGATTTTATCGATATGTACAACCGTGAAAATCGCAGAAAATTGTATGAGGAGTTCAAGGGCCTTTTCAAAAACGACCGCGCCAAGAACTCTATCCTGCCGGTCTCGGATTTCGGGCTGATCGAGATGACCCGCGAGCGCAGCAAACCCTCGCTCTTGCAGGCTTTCTCGATCCCCTGCCCCACCTGCCAGGGACTGGGACGGGTGTATTCGCCGGAATCTGTGGTGATGCGTATCGAGCGCTGGTTCGCCCGTGCGCGCGCCGGTTCGAAATATAGAAAATTCAACCTGGTGGTACATCCCAACGTGGGTGAAATCTTGAACGGCGACCGGGGACAGAACAAGCTCAAAGATATATGCAAGAAATTCCGTTTCAAGATCAATCTTGAGACTGATGACTCGCTTTTCTTCGAGAATTACAAAATTATATCACTGGATGAGAATATGGATATCACCGAGATGTTCAAGACCAAGGCGGAACGCGCCTCTGATGAATTGCACGAGAACGGGAATTGATCTGCAATTAAGGGTGCACCATCCGCGCAAGCGGTGGGATTTCATTGTGCAAAGAACATAGCAGGTTGTGTTCCGATTAAACCCACATTTCATGTGGGGTACAAAGTATATTATTTGCTTTTCCAGTTCTGGAGAATGCATTGTGCATGATATTCATGCATGACTATTCCGCTTAGCTTAACCAGTTTTTCCTCGCGTGATAATTCATCTGAATTGACTATTTTGTTGATCTTTTTTAGCCATTTCTGAGCATTACCTAAATATATTTGCCCTCCTTTACCACCAAGTATAATTAGATTTCCATTTCCGACGGCCTTTTTTAGTTTAATAGCTTCTTTTATGAGTATGCTGTCCTGGTGTTGCTTCTCCCATTGTAATTCTCGTTCGGTCTTGGGCGGTTCGAACCAGATTCCATGAGGGCCGATGACATCTCTGAATTTTATAAAAAACCCGTAATGCTCATCAAAGTATGCAGAATCGACAAGATCCCCTCGTCTCTTGTTGAAGAAATCAAGCATCAGATTTATTGCTGAATCATAACCAACCTGTTTATAGGCGGTTGCAAAAGAGTCCAGCGCCTTTGTGACCATACCATATCTGCTTTCAGGATCAATATCTTTTACTTGAGTGGGTTCTTCACCTTTAGATAACCAGATATGATTATTAATATTCAAAGTGTCATTTTCAACATTAATCTCATAAGGCGGCTCAAGCAGTCTGCCGTTAAGGATTATTCTGCCCGATCCTTCCTGTAAATCCGCAGAATCAGGCTCATGGTATTTTTTCTTTTCGCTGGCTTGCGAAAACCCGGATAGATATCCAAGCATTAAAAGAATCAGCACAAAAAAAGGCCAGAATTTATTCGTTCTTCCTTTCATTGCGTTTTCCCCTTTCTTTGAATTTTGGTGGCCACATGACCACATCAAACCAGCCGACTTCTCGTGGTGATATCCACGACACCCCTGTTTGAACTAATGATATGCTGTCTTTGGCAACCCTGATGTAATTCATCACTATAGGTATCCAGCGAGATTGTCCATGTGTCCCCTTCTCAGTCATAGAATTCCCGATATCCACCGGCCTTGCTTTGGATGAATCATTTCTTATTTCTTTTAACCATTGCCTCAGTGAGTCGGCCTGATGCTCTGACAGGGTATCCCATACTGACACGATTGAAGTGTCCGGATCTGGATATTCGCAGATCAGTTGGTATCTTCCAATCGGAATATCAGAAAATACATAGTTGCCC
>DSEQ01000013.1 GCA_011056555.1 Candidatus Zixiibacteriota bacterium
CTGCCAATGGGTTGTATCAGCTTCCTTCAACTTTCCGCCCTCGTCGGTACCGCGCCAGCCCGTAGCATCGGCATCAGCCTGGCTCATGCCGAGATACATCTCTAACTGTTTCCACTCGGCATCGCTGGGGACATGCCAACCATCCGGCGCAATATTGCGGCTGTCAGCGGCGGCATACCAGTTGTATAATCGGCCATAGACAGCTACATAGCTCTCGTTGTTATCATAGTTGCAGTAGGCGCCTGTTGAAAGCATCCCCCAGCTGCCTCCGTCGGTCACCTCAGGAATCGGATCACCGTTACGATAGTGTGTTACTTTCAGATTTTCCATCATCCAGCACTGGTCACCAATCAGAACTGTCTGGTAAACATTGCCGTCTATATCGGTCACTGTTGGAGGACAATCAGGGTGGCAGTCCGGAATGCCGTCACCATCGGAATCGCATGGATCATTGCCTCCCGTGAATACGTAATTGGCTATCCAGACAGCGTCGCTGACATTAACGGAACCATCGCAATTGACTTCTCCCGATAAGAATGGCACCGGCTCAGGCCCGCCGATAAAAATATAATTAGCAGTCCAGACCGCATCACTGACATTAACCTCAGCATCATTGTTGACATCCCCGCAAACATTCTCAGCACGTCCATGAATGGTGGTCAAGCCGATAAATGTAATCACCACTGCAAGGCAGAGCAAAGAGGGTTTTCTGAACATTATGATATGCCTCCGCTTATGGATATTTTAAATACAATCATTCATTACAGATTTGGCCCAAAGCTGCGATCTGGTAAGCTTGGCGAAATATATAAAAATGCATTAAACTGTCAATGATTTTCTGCCTGTCAGCCGATCCCAAATGAGACGTTGACTAACCGGTTTCCCGGTGTTTTAACGTTCAGATGTTGATCTATATAAGAAGATCCACAAAAACGCGGCGCACCGGAGGTACGCCGCGCACGAACAGGTCTTGGACTTCCTTAAATAGTGTTACTTCAACAGAATCATCTTCTTGGACTCAATATAGTTATCTGTCGCTATTCTATAAAAATAAACTCCGGACGTTTGCCCGACGGCATTCCAAATTACAGAATAGCTGCCTGCATCAAAGTACCTATTGGCCAGCACAGCAACTCTCTGGCCGGTAATATTGAATATCTCCAGTTTGACCTGGCAGCCTTTTGGAAGGTCAAATACTATTTCTGTTTCAGGATTGAATGGATTTGGGTAGTTCTGTTTGAGTTCAAACGACTCAGGCACCTCATTTGAACGTGCGAATATGCCATCAACCGCCCGTTCCGCTCTAATTATCACACAGTCGGAACCGGTAATCTCAGTGCCATCGTAAAGTTGACCGCTGATATTCAATGCAATTTCATTTCCGTCATAAACCTCTCCCAAAGTAGCCACCACGCCTTCCATGTCGAATTTCAGGGTTAGATCGGTATAGCCATCACCTCCCAATGTATTACATTCGCATTCAGGCGCATCCGGGTTGACCGGTGTCCCCACATCTTCAATACTCCACCTTAAGACAGGGACTCCTTCAAGCATCAATGTAGCCGGGTCAATTTCCGAGACATCAAAATCGGCTGTTCCCAGGATAGCGGCCGGCAGGACGGCGTTAGGTTTCCGATCCAAATATGGAACCAACTTTTCGGATACATTCGCCGCGGTCAAATCCTCCGATCTATAAGGTTTAATATTTATTGGATTTGGGCAAGAAGTTGGTTTGATGTCAAAGGCAACAGGTACGGAGGGCAAAATATCTGTTCCCCCACCTGGACCTGGTTCGGGATCTTCTGGATCTATTCCAGGCACGGTCGTTGTATCAAACTGGTCACACCAGATATTACACTGGTTGTAAATCGTAGTACCGGGAATTGCATTCTGATTCACTCTAACAACCAACTCAATATCAGGACCAGGCTGACCGGCGGAAATTGTACCAACGTCCCAGGTAATAGCATGCTCACTTGGATCATATACTCCGGTACCGGGTACGCCATCCATCATTTCAGATATAAAATCAAGTTCCTCCGGTAAGTCGTCACGGACCATCACTCCGGTTACATCAAAATCATGCTTATAATTGTCATAGGTGATTAAATAAGGAAATGTTTGACCGATATAGACTCCATACCCTTGAACTTGATCGTTCTTAGCCAGGTTAAGCGGATTATAAGCGACATTACCGATAGCTAATCCGGCTGGATCGCCAATCCGCGGTGTCTGCTGGATCAAGGTGAATGGACTTGTGCTGCAATCCCATACTTGAATATCATCCATGCTTCCACCGCCCTGCCATGTTCCGCGAGTTATATAGACATATCCCGACATTTCATCAACTGCAACGCCGATACCGCCCCCGCAGTTAACCGTGGTTTGAATCTGACTGGCCACATCATATTTGGTGAGAAGCGGGGAATCAGCCCAGCCGGCAACAGTAAATACTAGATTTCTACGGCCATCAACAGTGATATCAACGGGAGAATGGGGCACACTGAATGAAAGGGATGGAACCTCAGAAATGTCACTCCAAGCAGTGACGTTGACATCATATGCGCGAACCATGCCGTTGGGAGTATCAGTAACCCATAGTACGTCTAGGGAATCGTTCAACGCAATCCCATAGCCCCAGGACATACCGGGCAGCAATACCACAGCCAGTTGGGTCATGGTCTGACTTACTGGATCCCACTGGTAAATATAGAGTTCACGTGTTTGCCTCCTCAAGGCATAGACAATATCATCCACGTCGTCAACATCAAGCCCGGCAAGATTCGAGGGACCGGTCGACACGCCTATATATTCGAGAGTAACTGGATTTACAATTTCAACACCACCGCTAAATTCGCTGGAGATGAACATGATTGGAATACTATCAGAAGTGACAGCATCGATTGCAATTCCCGCCGGGTCAGTTGAGTATTGAAGGGTATATGTTGCCTGATAGCTGACTAATCCAGCAGAACCTATATTCCAGGCGTCAAATTGACGGGTGTGGTGATTGGCTGCCACATACACAGATTTGGCCGCCACTATTCCAACCATTGCGATTATAAGAAGACACAATATGGGGAGAACTAGTCCTCGTTTTCCTTGGCGCATTTGATACATAATCAAACCTCCTGAAAAGTTAAGTGTGATCGGTAATGGGGTGAGTCTTTGAATAACGATTTTTATATTTTGATATCACCCCCCTTCGGCCATCCCGGGATCAGTATAATCATTAGTCCCGATTCTTCCCGGATAATTTTTTTGATTTCAATGTATTAACCAATTTGGACACGATACAGTACTCCCCTGACAAAATCGCTTCCAGCTATGGGAAATAATCGATTTATCCTCTGCCCATTCCCCCGTGAATAATTGCTAAGTAATCCATTTCCACGGCAAGTAAAAACGCTCGGGTAGGCATGCGGTCACTTCTGCCGTCGTTGCCCCACATCGAAATTAGGACTAAATCATGGACTTTTTTTGAGGCTTTATGAACACTACCAAAGTAAACCCCACTTGAAAAATTTACATGATCGAAAGTCGCAAGTCAAGTCCTTTTTGAATAAAATGAATTTTCAAGAAAAATTATGTTAATGGTTTGAACGTCGAACTCAAGTACTTTAGCAAAACAATAAGCTTTCCGTTTGTGCAGCATTGTTTATTCACAGCGCGTTCTATCAAATTTATTGCCAGCTATTGAGGGATGGGCGGCGCGTCAAACATCATGACGCTGAGGCCCGCGACATTTTCCCATCAAGGATCGGTGCTTGTCAAAACAGGACTCGCGAGATGTAAGTGCACAAAAGTCAACCAAGACACCAAGAGCACCCAGAGGTCCGGCCATTGACCGGTTTGGGTGCGCCAGCCAAACTAATGGAACTTGGAGTATGGAAAGGGGCGTCTCAGGACCGGGCGCCTGACCGGTCGCGCATAGAGTATTCTCTGCATATTTCCTGGCAATAATCAATTACAAAAAGCTGCGGTGGTTTTCGGTCTGATCGAAGGTTTCACCGAAGAGTACCTTTATAATCGATTCACTGTGCAGGAATTCATGCGGGAAGCCCAGATCGACCTTGCTGACCCTGTCCAGAGCGTCAAGCTCGTCCTGGTTTAACTCGAACTCGAGGCATTTCAGGTTGTCTTTGATCTGCTCCTCTTTTCGGGCCCCGATGATTGGAATAATCACGCCCTTCTGCTGGCGGGCCCAGTTGATCGCCACCTGAGCAGCGGATACGCCGCGCTTCTTTGCTATCTCCTGCACTTTGGCGGCAATTTCGAGATCACGGTCCGGGACAGTTTCACGTGTCTTCACCCGCTCCGAATCCTCAGCCTCGATTTTATTACCTGATTTTTTATATTTGCCGGTCAGGACTCCGCCGCCGATCACTCCCCACGGTGTGACAGCCAGATCCAATGCACGCGCCATGGGCAGAAGTTCACGTTCCACTGTGCGCTCCAGCAGGCTGTATTTGATCTGCAAACCCACAAAAGGAGTCCATCCGCGTAACTCCGCCAGCATATTGGCGCGCGAAACAATCCAGGCCGGAGTGTCGGAAATACCGATATAAAAGACCTTACCCATGCGCACCAGATCATCAAGCGCACGCATGATCTCCTCCTGGGGGGTCATATAATCCCAGGCATGAAGCCACAAAAGATCGATATATTCAGTGTTCAGGCGTTTCAGGCTGGCCTCGACCGACTGGATCATGTTTTTGCGATGGTTTCCGCAGAAGTTGGGGTCATCCTCTTTCATGGTGAGGGTGTATTTGGTCGCAAGTACGAAATGCTCGCGCTGCTGATAGATGAATTCACCGCAATATTTTTCGCTGGTGCCGAGTGTGTATTTGTTGGCGGTATCTATAAAGTTTCCCCCCGCCTCAGCAAAGGCGTCAAAGATCTTCTTGCTTTCCTTCTTCGAGGCTCCCCAGCCGAATTCCTCGCCGAAGGTCATCGCGCCCAGGCAAAGTTCGGATACCCGCAGTCCGCTATTACCGAGTAATTTGTACTTCATAGCTGGCTCCTTTTAGTTCTGTTTATTTTTATATAAGCCGGGGAGAAGGGGCGGTGTTCCGAAGAGCAAATAAAAAAACCCGCTCTAAAACAAAGCGGGTTTAAATCTGTGCGGGGAAATAAATCTATTTTGCCTGGGGGCTTTGATTCAGGACCGCGGTCAATTTTCGATCCTCTTCCTCGATATGATTCAGAAGCCAGTCGCGTATCACCACCAGAATTTCGCGGGCGTTCACCTGCTCGTTCTTCTTGATTTTTATTACCGACAGCATGACCTCGTCGGTCAGACGGTCATGCGTGGATTTATGATAATGATATTCCTCGTAATTGGATTCCATCATCATCTTCTCTTCGGTCTGGAAATGATATTTGAGGCATTCCACAATCGGAATCAGCACCGAACCGACATTCTCGTCAGTATATACGCCGCGCTCGAGGGAGTCATATAAATTATTGATCATCCCCGCAATTCCACGATGCTGTTCATCGAGGCTCGAAATTTTAATGTCATATTTGTCCTGCCATGCGAAAAATGGCATACTGCCTCCACAAATATAGCCAGAAAGCATGTGTCCAGGTGCCGAATCTGGTTGTTATATTCTTTTTATCGTCAGGGGGTAACCGTATATTGAGCAAAAATTTGATATAATTTGCCTGTATTTGTCGAGAAGTCCACAACAAATAAGACAATATAAATCTCATTTATCAATAGCTCTTCAACGACACTGGCGAATCGCATTCGGCTCCTCAATGTAATCTACTGAGAATGGGGATCTTAATATGTGCGCCGGGTTTCTCAAACTGGCGCCACTGTCGTCGGATTAGATAACCCGCCAGCATAATAGCAGCATATACAGAAAGCCTGCCCGTAATTCTGGGCAGGCTCCATATTTTAATTGCATGAGATTCTTCGGCCCCACAGCCCGGGACACAGAATGATATTTGCCGATAACCTATCCGGCGCGGTGAGTCATCTCGTCGGCGATGATCTGGTCGCCGAGACCCTCCACGACTGTCAGATGATCGAACCAGTAAGCATCATCATCGCGATAACAGACAATAAATTTCTGCTCATCATCTTCGAGTTTGGCGCGATGGTATCTCATATAAATGAAATTATCGTCCACACCCACAACTTCGATTTTGCCCGTTTCATGCGACATGACATATTTCAAGCGCTTGGCCAGCCCGGAACATCTCCGCTTGGCCTCCTCGATCTTGAAATAGGCCTCGGTAATCGGTACCGCGTAAGGCTCGTTGCCGGCGGTGGGACGGCACTGGAAGATATAATACTGGGGCATGCCCATATAGGAGAGCTCATTCCACAGCTCCGCCATGACACTGGGCTTATCCGAGATGCCCCTGATAATCGGATTCTGGTTTGTGAGGATACATCCCGCCTTCTGCAGGAGATGTACCGCCTGCCGGGCCTGAGGAGTAATCTCCCGGGGATGATCGAAATGACAGACTACGTATATCTTCCTGTCCGGCTCGGAATAGCGCGAAAGCACTTCCAGTAGCTCCGGGTCATTGATAAAGCGGTACGGATTGAAGGCGGTCATCTTGGTTCCGAGACGAATGATGCGCACATGCTCGATTTCGCGCAGGGCCTTTATTATCTTCTCCAGCCTTCGTGTCGGCAGGACCAGCGGGTCGCCGCCGGTCAGAAGGACATTATTGACCTCTTTATGTTTTTTTATGTACTCGATGCCCTCATCGACATTATAGCTCACCTCGTTGCCGCCATTAATAAAGAGTCGTTTGCGGAAGCAGTAGCGGCAGAATGAGTTACAGACCTCATGCACCAGCAGCAGTACGGTTGAGCCATATTTGTGCTGTACGCCCTTTCGGACTGTGACCGAACGCTCATTGCAGGCGTCCATCTCCCCCCAGTCGTTTAACTCATCCTCGTCAGGAATTATTATGCGACGGATCGGATCATTGGGATTATCCCAATCGATCAGGCGGAGATAATATTCATTGGACCGGAAGGCAAAGAAGCGTGTGACTTCCTTCAAACGCGCCTTTTCTCTATCACTCAAATGAGGTATGTCATCGATGTCGAAGATATACCCGGGCTGCTTTTTTAGTCCGGTTGTCTTATGATCGTTTATTCCGGCCATAAAACCTCCTTTCCCAAAAAGGTAGCAACATCAATCGCGATGTCACCTGGTTGTAAAAGCGAGCCTGCATTGAAGCTCTCGTGCGGATACAAAAGCGTCTCAATCAGGAAAGCGATCCGCGTGATTCGGTCGAAGTCATATAATATGGCAAATCCATTGAAGCCAAAACTCCGATCCCCTTTAAGTAATAATATAACAGGTTACGGTTAATCTGTCAATATTTTATGCCAATAAAATACGTCTAAGTTCAAATAGATCTTTGAATTATATTTAGGAGTCATGTGATTAATTTCACATGAGGGTTTTTCTATGTGTAAAATCATTCACATGCTATGGTAACTTCTTGCCCCTCAAAGCAATATTTTTTGAAAATAAATGGACTCCAACGGCATACTTTATTCCTGTTTTGATCCATTCCCGCAACCAATCGTGAAAAATGACGTAATGATTACCATAACCAGGAGACGTTTATGAAAAAAGGTAACGAAACCATTTACGTATTTCTGGTGGCCATTCTATTAATTCCATTATCTCTTTTTGCTTCAAGGGACTTTGAGCCTGTTTTCAAGCCTGACCTTGCAATTGCCAAACTGACTGAATCAATTAAGATCGACGGAAAGCTTGACGACCGGCAATGGGCGATGGCATCGCAGATAACCCAGTTTCACGAGAGGCATCCCCGGGAGCTGGCGGAACCGGAGGTTTCAACACGGGCCCTGCTGGCCTATGACGAAGACAACCTCTATATTGCTTTTATCTGCAATGATGATCCGGCGGAAATCAGGGCAACCATGTGCCAGCGCGACCACTTTTTCGGGGATGATAATGTTTGCGTGCTGATCGACACGTATTCTGATGCTTCGAGGGCATATGAATTCCTTGTGAATCCATATGGGATTCAGATGGATCGATTGTGGTCGAGCGTGGCGGGAGAGGATGCCGGCTTTGATCTGATCTGGGAATCTGCTGCGGAGATCACGGATTCTGGGTATCAGGTCGAGATCGCGATACCGTTTGCCAGCCTCAGATTTCCCAACCGGGAGGTCCAGAACTGGAAGGTCGATTTATGGCGCAGCCGCCCCCGCGAAAGCTATAACCAGTACTCATGGGCCGCCTATGACCGCAATGAGGAGTGCTGGGTCTGTCAATGGGGTACGGTTAACGGAATCGAGAATGTTCAGCCGGGCAAGGGGATTGAAATTCTTCCGACTTTTGTCGCCACTCAATCCGGCTCTCTGTCCGACTATGATAATCCCGCTGCGAAAATCGACAATGGTGATATCACAGGTGATTTATCGCTGGGCGGCAAATATTCTCCGACCTCAGACATAACTATTGAGGCAGCTTACAACCCGGATTTCAGCCAGATCGAGGCAGATGCCGCGCAAATTGATGTCAATACTACATTTGCCCTATTTTATCCCGAGCGGCGGCCCTTTTTCCAGGAGGGCAGCGACCTTTTTCGCACGCTTTACAATTCTTTTTATACCCGCACGATCAATGACCCGAAATTTGCAGCAAAAATGATTGGACGTCTGGGCAGAACAAATATTTCGGCATTATCCGCAGTTGATGAAAATTCCCCTTATATAATCCCGCTCCGGGAAAGCAGCATTCTTATGAATACCGGCCGAAGTTATGTCAATGTTTTTCGGGGCCTGCAGACAATCGGTGAGAATTCACGTATCGGCTTTCTGGCTTCCGACCGGCGCTTTGAGCATGACGGTTCCGGGACTGTGCTGGCGCTGGACTTTGACATCAGGCTTGCGCAGAACTACCGGATTGACGGACAGTATATCGGCACCCATACCCGCGAGCCCGATGACAGTTCATTTGACTCGATGCTCGGCGATTTGAAATTCGATAGCGATAAATATACGGCGGCCTTTGATGGCGAATCCTACTATGGAACAGCATTTATAACCAGACTGTTGCGGAGATCCCGCAGTTTCAATGTTATGCTGGATTACAACCAGATAAGTCCAACCTACAGGACCCAGCTCGGTTACGATCCGATAAACAGCCATCGGACATTTTCAGCAGGCGCCGAATATGTCTTTTACCCCAAAAACTCAATATTCCAGAGAATCACACCTTCGGCATTTCAATTCAGGCGATGGGAATTCGAGGGCGGTGATCTGAGGAACAGCAGCTCTAATATCAGCCTCAATATGCAGACCAGATTTGCCCAGACTTATTTCAATATATATTACAATAGAGACTGGCAGAGATATAGAGATATTGAATTCGACAGGCTCTGGTCAATTGGTCTCGATATGGGAAGCCGTTTGAGCAACAGGCTGGGATATAATCTATCACTGCGGCGCGGCGTCGGGGTTTCCTATTACGATCTTGCCAGGGGACGCGAGACAGGAGCATTCTTCGGCCTGGATCTGAAGCCGCTCGACCGCCTGATAATAGAGCCGTATATAAATTACTCCCGAAGCGAACACAAGGAGACCGGGGAGGTCTTATTTGACGGCTATATCTTCAGGACAAGATTACGATACCAGGCCAACCGTGAAATGTCCATAAGACTTGTGCTGCAGTATAATGACTTCAGGGAACGATGGGATATAGATCCTTTGCTGACCTACAGGCTGGGCTCCTTCACTGTCTTCTATGTCGGTTCAACATACGACTATGACAATATCGAATATGATCCGGGCAAGGTCAGGCAGTGGAAGCTGAGTTCACGTCAATTCTTTATGAAGCTGCAGTACCTGTTCCGGTCATGATGGTGAATATGAAATAATTTGAAGACGGGAATTCACTTTAATCTACTCGGGACCGGTGAGATAGACTCTTGCCGGTCTTCTTATTCAGGAAGCAGTATGATGGCCTAATTCATAAGCCTGATGCCCACAAGAAAAGTCGGGTCACGTTCGGTTTGCAGACCTTCCTGATCCTGCCAGACCGGAAACTGCACCAGGCTTTCGAAAATGAAAGATGACCAGGTGATCTTGAAACCGGGCGACAGCCAGAGGATGGATTCGCCTGTATCTGCCAGAGTCTCCCCATCTTCGGAATCCGCCGAAATCTTAAGGTAGGATGATTCCAGAACCGGGGCCAGGGCAAAATTAGAATACGATCCAATTCCCACCTGATAAGCGAAAGCTGCCTGTAGCGAGAATTCATTCCCCGGATCAACCGCGGCGCCGCCTGTTTCTGCCATGCCATTCCAGATATATGTAATATTCAGGTCCATACCCAGGGAGCGCAGCCGCCCGGAGAAAAAGCTGCCGAAGTGCAGATCGTAACTACTTGATGTGAACTCATCTTTGCCCGTTGGAAATTCCAGACCAAGTGTTGGTGCAACTCCCAGA
Organism: Candidatus Zixiibacteriota bacterium; assembly: GCA_011056555.1. Taxonomy (GTDB): domain Bacteria; phylum Zixibacteria; class MSB-5A5; order JAABVY01; family JAABVY01; genus JAABVY01. The sequence continues at coordinate 10,463 of DSEQ01000013.1, forward strand.
GTATATCCGGGAGTATTTATCCGGATCAGCCTGTACTTGCTGAGCATAAGCAAATCCCCCAGGCCCGAATTAGTTGTACTCTGCCCCATCATTGACATTTCACGCCGGATAAAGGCCTGCCGCGCCATCACTGTCAGATCCGATCTCAGTCCGTAGGCGATAACCACAGGAAACATGTAAGCCTTCATCTCTCTTTGAGATCCGAGTTGATCATTGTCCCTCTGCATATAGCGCACCTGTGACCGAAAAATCCAGCGGTTTTCGGCGGGAGTCAGACCGGCATCAATGCTGATACCGGCAGCGGAAGCGCTTTGAAAGCTGAATAATTCTGTAAATAGCAGAAATGCGGTAAAGAGCGCTATTGCAGTTATTTGATAAATTTTATGCATAGGCTATTGCAAACGCTCTCCCGGGGTGAAATTCGCTTTCTTGATAGCCTCGTAAATAGACTGATCATCTACGTCATTTTCAGAATCAAGTACAACCTGCAAGCTCTGCTTCTCCCAATTCGCCCTTGAGCTTTTCACTCCGGGGACCTTGTTGACGAGATTCTCCAAACCTCCATGGCATCCGGGGCAGTCCATGCCGTAGACTTCGTATATCCTGACTTCACTTTCTTCGTAACTTGTATCGCTAATATTCTTTTGGCTGGAGCCGCAGGCAATCATGGTTATGAATAAAAAAACAGAGGCGGTAAACAGTGCTGAAACTATTATGAAATTTTTCATAAGAAGCTGTCCCTCAGATTACAATTCTGTAACATATACAAAATTAGTCCGGTATAGTTTTAGAAACAATTCAAATATCCGGAGGTTCCGCCTGGCAATTGCACTTTGCGTATTTCAATAATTGGCAGCTGCCCGTTCTTATGGTTGATCCAGCAACTGATCCAGCCAGCCGGAGACTTTTCTACGGGTAGGTTTTTCAAGCATTAATTTCCGAGCGGGCATCTGTCCGGCCAGCATATCGATCATCCTGTAGCCGAGATAATAGCCGGTTCTGATGGGAGTATTATCATTCCCAAAACGCTGGCACTGGAAGAATCGCCCTAAGGCCTTATGATCCTTTGAATTCAGCGATTTTGCCGCCTCGCTTGCAATAGATTTCAGATGCTTTTTGCACCAGCGCAAGTATCCGCCTTTTGGATCGGGCATATGGATGGACTTATGCAGATTCGACATAAATAAATGGGTCAATGTATACTCTGGCAACAGCTTAATAGACATCCAGGTAGCCCAGCCTTCTTCAAAGATGCAGGCATAGATAGGCACATTTTCCGAAGGTATTCCGGTTTTTCGCCAGCGGGCAAAATGCGCATATTCATGAGCCATAAGAACTTGCAGGTTTTTGCCTGTGGTGTGAGGAAAATCCGGAGATGCGGCTATGTATGGCGTGCGGTCAACTTCATATACCCTCCCATTGAACCTCTGAAAGCTGGGGTACAGAATTATTTCCGGCTTCTGTACATTTCCAAGAATCTTTCGTGCGCGAATATACATCCGATCGGCAATATCCTGCCATTCATCAGGATTGAACCGGGCCACGCTTTTGATCCAGCCCGGATGAAGGAGTTTCTCAACAGCCTGATCAACAGAATACTGCTTGCCGGAATGGCGATTAAGTATTTTTCGGGACTTGTAAATCAGCTTCCTGAGGTCAGCCGCTTTTTGATTTGATTTTCCCCGCAGGATATCCTTTATCTGTGTGATATAATCGTCGATTCTGGCATATCTGGTCATGTCTTCTCCTGATCGTGGTCAAAGATATATACAATACATTGCCTGCTACATTATGTCAACATGTCAGAGCGAAGATAAATAAAATCCCAATCACGATTATTTTCTATAGAACGGGGGAAGTTCTTTTATGCTCGGCTGTGGTTGAGCGAAAGCCGGAGTCTCCGGATTGATTTCTATGCCCAGCCAGTTTTCCAGAGTGGTATAAACCAGATCACGCTGGGTAAGTTGAGCGATGTTGATGCCGTGATTTCCGCCCGGTTCTATGATTTTCAAAGCCTCGGCAGTTCCATTTAGGTCAATTGCGCCTGCGGTCCATGGATCCTGGCCGCCATAGATATAGATTGTATTATCTCCGCTGTTTTGGAGCCAGGAGACTATATCGGGCATAATAGAAGCATCAAATACAAGTTGGACATCCTGCGGAGCCAATATACTGTAGCTGTAGTTATCCGCCTCCGTCAGGAGATCCTCGAGATGATCGGTTATCAGGCGGTAATACCCAAATTGCGTAAAGGCCTGATAATAATGCGGCTCGAAATAGCTGATCAGCTCTTCGGAAAAATAATTCATGCTGACGACATAGTTCAGATGATTCCAGATGGCTGAGACCGGGGCGCCCTGATCCGGGACAATGGCGCAGTCGCCATCGCCGTACTGCCAGAAAGCAAACGGATACTCGAGCACCAGATATTCCAGGATCAGATTAAAATCCATGTTAAACGCATACCCGGATTCCTGAGCATAATCCTCCAAATAAGGATACAATGCGGCCTTATTCTCCAGAGCCATCCTCTGGAACGATTTGATTTTCTGCCGGCAGGCCTCATCCCCGACTTCATTTTCGAGGAAATTATCGAACCGGGCATCATCAATTGACAACGGCAGAGGGGCGACATATGCCACGGTAGCATCAACGTCATCCGGATAGAATCTGCGATGAAACAACGCTGTCATACCGCCCTTGCTGACTCCGGTATTGACCCAGATGCCGTCATATATCGGTTTTAAAAGCTCCGCTATGCGGTGATGGTCGGCGGCAGCCTGCTCTAATGTCAGGTATTGCCATTCGAGCGTTATTGGTCTGGCGCCGGAAAAAAACCGGTGGCCGACATAAATCTGGTTGGCATCCAGAATGCGCGCCATCTCAAAAGCATAATTGCTGCCGATGGCATAACCGGAAATATGCATGACCATCGGCCCGGATTCATCAAGGTGCGAGATGTAAAACTTCTGTTCAAAAGTCTGGCCCCCGGGATTCTGATGATCAAGAGGCTGGGTGATGGTCAGCTCGAAAGCCCGATTGTATCCATAGGGTGGTGTTATCTCGACAACTTCGAGATCCGGAAGAGCCTGCAGTCGCTGCAGAAGATCCTGCGGTTCGGGACCGGAGGTTTTGTCACTGCAGGATAATATCAGGGCCAGAAGGCCCAATAACAGGAAAATTCTTTTCATATTTGAAGCACCTTTTTCTTTTATCTGTAATACGGCCAAGAATGAATGTTGTTTAAAGACAAGCCAGAGTAATACACGCCCAAACTAATCCCGAACATGCAGTCCAGCGCCATTGCCGGTATTTCATTCTGTATCATAGCCCACGCCCAGCTCGACTTTGGGTAATGGCTTCTCAGCATTTGTGCCGGGCTGGATCCAGAGGTTGTTGTTGCGGGCGAAGTCGTATTCCTCGGGATAGAGATCATTCCCGCCCGTATCAAGAAACAGCCCCAGGCAGATGATATGATCCCGCAGGCTGCCCCGGCTGGCAACATTGGCGCGTCCCAGAGTGGTGGCAGCGGTAACATAATAAGCGTCATCCCCGGATTTGTCCCAGAAGATGCCGAAACCATTGGCATTCCCGCCGCCCAACGATAGATTGGGGGCATTATAGATATCATTGCCGCTTTCTTCGATGAAGATGCCCAGGGTGAAATCATGCCCAGCGCCAATAGCCATATTCATCTCAGCCGTATAACGGTCGTCTCCGGCCGATTCAAAAAGGATGCCCAAGCCGAAATGCGCTCCCGAGCCCTGCACATACCAGACGCCATCATATATATCATTTCCAGCGACGTCGGAAAGCAGACCGATAGCATACCAGTAGGCGCAGCCCTGGGCAAAGAGCCCTGCGGAATAGAAATCATCGCCTGAGCCGTCAACCAGCATGCCAATACCGCCTGCCCATGAATGGCCGTCGATAAAATCGGCGCGTTTTCCGAAACCCACTCCCTGACACAGGTTCGAATTGTGTTCTTTGGATTGGGAGGCGGGAAAATCTATGATGGAATCATTGGCAATGTACTCGTCATTGCCGCTGGAGTCGACCAGAATTCCAATTCCTTTGGTGAAACCGAAACCCTGCCCGAGCTGGAACATGTGATAGCGGTCATCTCCGCTAAAATCGGAAAGTATTCCCTGTCCGAATACTCCCGAACCCTGTCCGCAGACATAGGCATCATAGCTATCCTTGCCGGCGTGGTCAATCAGCATGCCGACCCCGCAGAGGCCGGCGCCCTGACTGATATAGTGGCCGGAATAGATATCATCCCCTTCGAGATCGGCCAGATATCCATAGCCGAAGACACCCGCTCCAAAGCTGCCGACCGATTCCTCTCCGGATGTATAAGTATCATTCCCCTCGACGTCAATCAGGATCGAGATCCAGTTTCGGATTTCGATATTGGAGGCGGCATTGCTGTAAACATCATCCCCGCCAGCATCGATAATGAGAAAATAAGCTTCCTCCCCGCTGTATTCATGTTTCCTGTTATCGTTGATCAACACTTTTCCGGCCGAAGTTTGCCATTCAAATTCGAATTCCTGGTTGAAGCTCATCTTAGAAAGAGAATCGGATACAAAATCAAGGGCCATAGCGAGATCCTGCGCAGGAGCATACAGATATTTGAAATCGACCTCCTCCAGAAACGGTTCCATGTCCATATCGCTGACATCCGTCTCGGAGGCTATGAATGTCACGAATTTTTCCCGCATCTCCCTCAGATCGTAATCTTCCCGGACTTCTTTGAAAGCGTGGTAATGGTATCTCGATGAGTCAATGGCTGTAAAAATAATAAATGCAGCCATCTTCTGAAGGTCCAGCGGCACCTGTGCGGCCTCCTCTTTAAGTTCATCACGCCGGTCCTGATCCATGGGGATTGTATAGAAAGCCTCGAAGCTCACTATAGCATCATGAAGCGGAGTCTGGCTGTCTAATAGCGGCTTAACCCTGTCAATCGGGCTCGCGATCAGGCCGCGGCGGATGCCCGCGTTGATCCTTTGTGATGAGAATGCTGTCAGTGACAGCGCAGAACGGCAATTCTGCAGCAGATTATCCCGAAAGAGCCGGGTGTAAAGCTCTACCTTGAAGGGGGAGGAGTGCAAGGTGTAGAAAAGCGGAAGGGCGAATTTGTCCCCGCCGTAATTGGCCATGTCGCCGTAATCGAATCTCAGAGTTTCCTTTGTCAGGCCGACTTCCGAGAGCGCCGTTTTGAACGGGTCCTCATCTTCCGGATTTTCCTGTGCTATGGCTATATTAAAAAGCAGTAATAGAGACATTATAGATGTAAGGAATTTCATATAAACCCTCCTCCGTTTTCTTGAAAATTGGAATTTATTGCCAAAAAGTCAATTAGAAATGGATTAAAGCCCGATTTTGATTGCTTTATGCAGAATAGTTTTTATCTTCACTATGATATTTTTTTCACAAGGAGATGGCTATGGTAACTGAAAAGATAAAGAAATTAGTAAAAGACAATGCGGTTGAATTTGTGGATGTCAAGTTTATCGGCCTCCTGGGAGCCTGGCATCACATAACAGTACCCATTGAGCGCCTGACCAATCGTTTATTCAAGAACGGTATCGGAGTTGACGGCTCCTCGGTTTCGGGATTTGCGCATATCAAATCGGGTGACATGATCCTTCTGCCCGATCCTGAAACCGCTTTTATCGACCCCTTCTGGGATCGTCCCACGTTGAGCTTCATTGGTAATGTGGTTAATGTTAACGGTACTATCGAGCAGTTTACCCGCGACCCCCGATGGATTGCGGAGAAGGCCGAGAAGTATCTTCGGAAGAGCAAAATTGCTACAGAATCGATCTGGGGCCCGGAGTTCGAATTCTACCTTTTCGATCATGTCAGCTACGACCAGAAACCTGAAGCGGGCTATTATTACATCGACTCCAGCGAAGCGGAATGGCGTTCCAGCGACTCCTCGGAGGCCAACCTGGGTTACCAGGTGCCTTACAAGGGGGGTTATCATGTTATCCCGCCCAAGGATAAGACTTATCAGATTCGAAATGAGATGACCGATATTCTAAAATCCTGCGGGGTGCCGGTTAAGTACCATCACCACGAGGTTGGCGGAGCGGGCCAGCAGGAGATCGAGGTGATGTTTGGCAGTTTGAAAGATATGGCCGACCGGTCAATGATCGTCAAGTACGTAGTCAAAAATACGGCCTTCAAGTACCGCAAATCGGCCACCTTCATGCCCAAGCCTCTTTATGATGAGCCGGGCAACGGCATGCATGTACATCAGTACCTGGCCAAAGCGGGAAAATCGATTTTCTACGATCCCGAAGATGAAATCGGACTTTCGCAGATTGGTAAATGGTATATCGGCGGAATATTGAAACATGCCAGCTCGCTCTTATGCTTCACCTCATCCTCGACCAATTCATACAAACGTCTGGTACCGGGTTTTGAGGCCCCTGTCAGGGGGACATATTCAGTCGGCAACCGCAACGCCTGCATCAGAATTCCCGGCTATCAGCTCGATAAATCGACCTACCGGATGGAGTTCCGTCCTCCCGATGCCACCTGTAATCCTTATCTTGCCTATGCCGCCATGCTTATGGCCGGTCTGGATGGGATCAAAAACAAGATCGATCCCGGTTTCCCCTGCGATGACGACCTTTCGGCCATGACTGCAGAAGAACTGGCAAAAATTCCACAGTTGCCATCGTCACTTCAAAGAGCCTGCGAGTCGCTGGCCGAGGATCATGAATATCTTCTTGAGGGGGATGTCTTCACCGATGATGTTATCGCGGTCTGGCTGGAGCTGAAGATGTCCCAGGTGGATGCCATCCGGGTACGCCCTCATCCCTACGAATTCAGGCTTTTTTATGACTGTTAGATCTGATTAAGATATTTGGTAATCAGGAAAATGCCTGCGATTAATCGCGGGCATTTTTCATACACGGTAACAGTTACAATGATGGAAATTAAAGTCTTGTATTTTGAAGCAGTTTTTTTATATTTGGCTCCTGGCGATAAGCAAGCATAGCCCGGATAACCAAAGTCAGAAAGGCTGTATGTAGTTATGACTCTGGCAGGTGTAAAAACAGATTTGCCCGTCTGGTTTATTAAGGGAGAAGTCAGAGGGGAGACATACAGAAATCTCATGCGCTATATATGCAGACACTGCAAATATTTCAGCATGGTCACGCGGGACGCAATTACGCTGGAGGAGAATGCCAGGAAATTCATGAGCACAATCAGCCCGCACCTGAAAGAGACCCGTGAGAAACAGTATGAATGGCCGGGGACCCGAATCTCCCGAGAGTATGAGCAGCTTCTGGGCAAGGACTGGTTCGAGGTTCAGGGAGCGACCTTGAGGATTTATGACTGCTCAAATGAGGCCCTGGAATATATCCTGCGGGTGACAGACAGCCTGTTTCAGTTCGTTCATCCGGATTACCCTGAGGACTTCACCTGCTATCGTGACGTGGACGATCCTTTTCTGGTGACCGTGTCGCATGAAGAAATAGGCGCCATTATAGCCGGAGACAAAGAACGCAAACAAATAGAACAAATTGTGCCCGGGTTAAAGCTGGTGGAGGAAAAAGGATTTCGGGAAGAACCGAACGATAACTAAAGCAAATCGATCTGACCAGCTTTGAATTCATGCCTCAGTTTACCGTGCTCGATCAACCGGCCCTCATGAAGGATGTGCCGGGTCTCGATTCCCATTCTATACAATGTCTCCGACACCAGGAAACCGCGATGACATCTCTGCGGCAGGGATTCAGCGCACATAATGCAGAGATCGGACGTCTCCGCGAGAGCAACCAGTTCTGCTATGCCCTCTTTATAAGCCGGGGATTTCCGCAAAAGCTGATACTTAACGCTGCCGTCGGAATGATAATAAGCACCATCATTCGGCCTGCCGCCCAGTTTATCTCCGAGAAATCTATACTCTATCCCTTCTTTCCCGGCGAACTTTTCCAGCGCTTGTTTGCGGTATTCCGGCCTGCTTTTCGAATATGGGCGTGACCTGATATCAATCAAAATCTTGATCTTCTGCCGCTTGAGCAGGCTGAAAAAAAGATCGATGGAAATGCTGCCGTAGCCGGCGGTGTAAATAGTTCCCATATCGCCAAGCTATATAAAAAATGTCATGCTTCAAAATTAAAAAGCAGGTCGATATTCAAGTGCTTACAGGTATTCACGATTGCAGGATTCTAATTTTGTTCGGAAAAAATTTATTGATATAACGGATTGCTTTCATCAGCAGGAAAGTTATATTAGCGCAATGACTGACGGCGGAATAAATAATTCCCGGATGCGGAGCGCCCGGCCCTCCTGGCTGGTCAAACAGTACAGCGGATTGGCAAAGAGCGGGCGAGCCCTGGATTTAGCCTGTGGTCAGGGGGGTGATGCCGTGTATCTCGCCGGCCAGGACTTTGATGTTATTGCCCTGGACAATCTCCAGGACAACCTGGAGCGAGCGTACCAGCTTGCAGAAAACAAAAACGTGAGCGTCGACCTGAGAAACAGCGATCCCCTGGATTTTAAATTTCACAAGGACCGCTATTCTATAATAGTTGCAAATAATCTTTTCCAGCATCTCAAAAAATCCCAGAGCGTCGATCTGGCCGCGAAAATAGTCTATGGGCTTCGCAGGGAAGGGCTTGTATTCGGCTCCGCCCTGACCGTAAATGATCCCTCTTTCAAGGAAATCAAAAAAAGGAAGATAGCCGAAATCGAAAAAAACTGTTTTCAACTATCCAACGGCTGGCTATATTCCTTCTTCGATAATAGAGAGGTACTGGATATATTTCCAGCCATGCAGCCGGTATATTACTCGGAGACGGACTATTTCAGGTCCCAGCAGACCGGAGCATCATGGCGCGGGTTGGTGGAGTTTGTTTTCAAGAAAAACTGCTAAAAGCGCGGGGGAATATTTACGGCAAAAGCAGGCGACAAACTAACAGGTTCGGTGGTGAGCGCATACGGCCTTTATTATCGGGTGCAGACCGAACTGGGTCAGATTCAATGCGCGCTGCGGGAAAGCCTCCGCCAGGAGGCGGAGTCCAGGCACTCGGTGGTGGTGGTGGGTGACAACGTGGATGTCGAACTGCTTGTGGATATAGACCCGGGCGAGGAGCTGAAAAAGAAAAAAACCTACGGCGCTATCTTCAAAATTTATCCCCGCCATTCGAAGTTTTCACGTCCCAAGCGCGGCAAAGAGGAGATCGAGCAGATTGTTGCCGCCAATATCGACCAGATGCTGATTATCAGCGCGGTCAAACGGCCCCAGTTTAAGATGGGCTTGATAGACAGGTTCCTGATCGCTGCACATCAGGGCAGCCTGGAACCGATTATCGTATTAAACAAGATAGATCTGGAACATACGCTGGATTTGAACCGTTTGGAACAAATCTATAAGTCAATCAATGTGAGTATGATAACTACCAGCGCGACAAAAAAAATCGGTCTGGATAAGTTCAGAGAGGTGCTGACGAATAAGCATTCCATTGTAGTCGGGCAATCGGGAACGGGTAAATCCTCCCTTCTGAACGCGGTGGAAAAGGGGCTGAAGCTGAAAGTGGGCGAGATTTCAGATTATTCCCAGAAAGGCACTCATACTACCGCGGCGGTGGAGATGCATCCGCTCTCTTTCGGCGGATATGTTGTCGATACCCCGGGGTTGAAATATCTTGGCCTGTGGAATATCGAAGCTGAGGACCTGCGGTATCTTTATCCGGAAATTGCGGGCTATTCAGAAAAATGCAGATTCAGGAACTGTCTGCATATGTCCGAACCGGGATGCGCGGTCAAAGAGGCGGTCGAGGAAGAGCAGATTTATCCTGAACGCTATGAGAGCTACCTCAAAATTACGGGGGAGTTGCAAGCGGAGGAATCGTTTAAAAAGTGAGCACATTCGAAACAGAATTTTATTATCACAAAAGTATAAAACATCAGATGGACTGGTATGACCATGACCTTCTTATTTAAAAAACACAGATTTCCAAGCTATCTACTAATTGCATCAGGTGTATTCTTTTTAGTCAATTTCATGCCCGGCTTTATATCTGCGCAGGACGATACGGGCCAGGCGCCCCCCGATACTGTCATGCAGGCTGAGGAAAACCTGGCACATCAAAGCTCGCCAGAAGTGGAGCAGGCTGAAGAAATAGCAAGTGAGATCGAGGTAAGTAAGCCGATTATTCTAGTGCTGTTTGTATTGATTTTATTCATAGTCTCAGCCAAACTGGGCGGTGAGTTGATGGAGCGTATCCATCAGCCCGCGGTCCTGGGAGAACTCCTGCTGGGAGTTGTAATCGGGAATCTGGTGCTTGTTGGTGTGGACGCTCTTGAATTCCTGAAGCATGATGAATTTATAGAGATTTTAGCCGAGATAGGCGTCATAATCCTGCTCTTTGAGGTTGGATTGGAAACCAACCTGAGGGAGATGCTTTCGGTCGGCACGACTTCGTTCCTGGTCGCCGCTCTGGGGGTAGTCACTCCCTTCATTCTTGGCTGGGGAGTAGGCGCCATATTTCTTCCTGATGTGTCGGTTTACGTGCATATATTCATCGGTGCAACATTAACCGCAACATCTGTCGGTATTACGGCCAGGGTTATTAAGGACATCCGGAAGCTTCAAACCCGCGAGGCCAAGATAATTCTGGGCGCGGCGGTGATCGACGATATTATGGGCCTGATTGTGCTGGCGATCGTAACCGGCCTGATTGGCGCCGCGGATGCCGGTACCGGAATCGACTCGCTGGGAGTATTATGGATTGTGGTCAAAGCCCTGGCTTTCGTGACCCTGGCATTGGTTGTGGGCCATAAGATTATGCCCGGCATATTTCTGGCTGCCCTGAATATGAAGGGTCAGGGCATGCTCCTGTCGGTGGCTCTGGTGGTCTGCTTCGGTCTGGCAATGGCCGCGGAGCTGATCGGCCTGGCCGGTATAGTCGGAGCCTTTGCCGCCGGAGTTATAATGGAAAGAGTGCATTACAGGGGATTCATGGATCGGGGCGAGCATTCGCTGGAGGACCTGATCGCTCCCATTGCCTCGTTTCTGGTACCGATCTTCTTTGTTCATATGGGGCTCAAAGTCGACCTATCCACATTTGGGAATCTGAATGTGCTGTTATTCGCGGGCGTGCTCACGGTCGCGGCCATCCTCGGTAAGCAGGCCTGCGCCCTGGGGGTTCACGAGAAAGGAATCAACAAACTCTCGATCGGATTCGGCATGATTCCTCGCGGGGAAGTCGGACTGATATTCGCAAAAATCGGTCAGGGCCTCACCCTGGGGGGAGTGGCCGTTGTATCTGCCTCCACCTATTCGGCGGTAATCATAATGGTCATAGTTACGACCCTGGTGACTCCGCCCATCCTGAAACGCTCGCTTCTGAAAAAGTCCAAGGACTTTTATGCTACAGAGAATGGTTAAAGCTTGTGTAATTGCAAAGTAACTTAGACTGATCATACTATGAAGAAGGCCGCTTCAATAAGCGGCCTTTCTTTTTTTTCTGTCCCTTTTCGTATAGCAATGCCGGACAAAAACACTGGCGATTTCCGTTGCCCAAACCCGGTAAATATATTAGATTTCTATTTTTAGAGAAAAGGCAGGTTATCATGGCGAAAACTCTGGTTGAAAAGAAAAGCGGGGATTTGAAAAATATCAATATCAAAAATATCCGGCAGCATCTGATCGGGCTTGATAAAAAAGTGCCGCTGCTTGACGGCAGTGAAGTTCAATACGTGAATTTCGATAATGCCGCCTCGACCCCGACTTTCGACTTCATCTATGACAAGGTGGGCGAATATCTTGAGTTTTATTCCAATGTTCACCGCGGAACGGGCTTCAAATCTATGGTTTCGTCCTGGGTATATGAAAAGGGGCGCGAGATCGTGGCCGAGTTTATCGACGCCGACCTGGACAAAAATGTCATAATATTTACCAAAAATTCAACCGAGGCTCTGAATAAGCTGGCCAGGAGATATCCATTCCAGCGCAATGATGTGGTTTTGACCTCGCTCATGGAACATCATTCAAATGAGCTGCCCTGGCGCAATCGGGCCTTCTTTGACCATGTGGGCCTGAAACCGGATGGAACCTTGAGTATTGAGGACTTGAAGGAAAAGCTCAAATTTTATAACGGCCGGGTGAAGCTGGTGGCAATTACCGGGGCCTCCAATGTAACCGGCTATATAAATCCGGTATACAAAATAGCTAAAATAGCGCATGACGCCGGCGCGGAAATCCTTGTGGATGCCGCCCAGATAGCGCCCCATCGGCCGATTCATATGAATAACAATGGAATGGAAGATATCGACTACCTGGTACTTTCGGCACATAAGATGTACGCTCCCTTCGGGGTGGGGGTGTTGGTGGGCAGCAAGAGTATATTCGAAATCGGTGACCCCTCTGATGTAGGCGGGGGAGTGGTTGATATTGTGACGCTGGAAGAGGCTTACTGGACCGATCTGCCGGAGAAAGAGGAAGCCGGCACACCGGATATCATCGGCGTGGTGGCCTTAACCGAGAGCATCCGCATGTTCCAGGCCATAGGCTGGGAAGATATTATCGAGCATGAGGCAAAGCTGACCGCTCATTTGCTGAGACGGCTGAAGGAGATCGACAAGATTATAATCTACGGCGATGCCGATCCGGCTAACAGCCATAATCGTCTGGGGGTGGTACCCTTCAACATGGCCGGGCTTTCCCACGCGCTGCTGGCGGCCATTTTAAGCTATGAGGGCGGCATCGGAGTGAGAAACGGCTGTTTCTGCGCGCACACCTATGTAAAAGAGATCCTGAAGGTCAAGGCCGAGGAAGCCCGCAAGCTGGAGGAGGAAATCAAACGGCGCGACCGCAGCCATCTCCCCGGTACAGTCCGGGCCTCATTCGGTATCTATAATGCGCTGGAGGAGGTCGACCGCATGTGCGATCTGCTCGAAAAGATCAGCGCTGACGGCCATAAGGGCAAATATATTCTCAATCCTGAAAAGGGCGAATATATGCCCGAGGGATTCAAGATCGAGGTTACAGATTATTTACGGCTGTGATGATAATCCACTGAATTTCAAGCATTAGCCTGATCTTTTATCACTTTTTCCGCTCAATTGCCGTTTGATACCTGCCGATATCCTAAAGAAGGGGTTAAAGCGGGTTATTAAACGAGAATTTTCTTATATGGAATCGCAAAAAGACCAGCAGGCTGACAATTACCGAAGTCTCAAATATCTGATAACCGGGATTGATGATATGAGGGATGTAATCAGTATGATCTGGGGTCTGATAAATACCAAAATCCCCAGGGATGAAAGAGTGAATATGGCTCGAATGATAATACCCGGTTCAGTCTCTCTCAAGCAAAACTCGACTTCATTCATATTGGATTTAAAAGTTCCTCCCGCCCTTATGGAAAACAAGGATGCAAAAAGAAGAAAAAAATAAAGCTGTCAGGCAGGTGCCCCGCCCGGAAATCAAGATCGCCGGCAAGAATACGATTCTGACCTATCATCTGGTCTCTTTCTACGAGCTCTATCTGGCAATCAGCCAGATCAATGGAATGCTCAGCAATATCAGCACCAGGCGTGATTCGTTTACGATCAAAAGAGATATAAAAATAGAAGCCAGCGATGAGGAGGCCGGACCAGGCATCACCCTGCGCATTACTATTCCCAAACGCATTAACGATATGTCGCTGATCGGAACAGCAATAAGCAGCTCGCAATCATTATCAAAATAAAATCCGCCGCTTCCATATACTGCTGACTTTATAATGCTGAATTATCCTGAGGTTTCTTTTGCAGAAGAGTATCAAAATCAGGTCACGCAAGCCGCGGCAAACCCGGTATAATGGCTAAGCCATTTATTAGCAACAGAGTAACATAAGTGCGCGCCGGGGGTGGAGCAAAAAAGCACAGTATCGAGGGCTATTTTCCTGTTGCCAAATATGGTATTAATGATATATTAAATGAGAAGAAATTTACTTGCCTGTTGGGCCAATACACATATCCTGCTCATCTATTCCGGTTCCGGGCAAACAATGTTTATATCTGCAGGAGCGGGGGACAACGGGCCTTGATCGGGAATATAGCCTGTCAATTTGTTGCTGGAATTTCCGAAACTTAAAGTAGAAAAGCAAATTATATCGGAGGTTATGATGAGAAGCAAGATGCCGGTCATATTATCGCTGTTCCTGTGTCTGGCAATGACTGTATCGGTTTCCGCCCGCAGTTGGAATGTTGTTGCAATAGATAAAATCGAAAAGGTCAATCTGGGTGAAGAGGTTATCGTTACAGTTGATCTTAACCGCGGCGACTTTCAATTCGGGAGATTTTCCCTGTCAATATACTATGATCCCGATGCCCTGACACTGACGGACGCTGACCTGGGCGATCTTTTGACAGCTTGCGACTGGGAATATTTCAATTATACGGATCGCGCATGCGACGGTTGCCCGTATAATATTATCGATATCGAGGCTATCGCGGAATATTATGATAATGGCCAGACCGCCAGCTGCCTGGAGGGGCCGGGAGAGATCGCTACCTTGATTTTCAACACCACTGAGGATTCAGCATACCTGTGCACAAGCACACCTATCGGCTTCTATTGGGAAAAATGCTTTGACAACCTCTTTGTGAATACCCGCGAGGACACCCTCTGGTATTCCGATTATGTTCTTGATTTTGACGGCAATGATATTACCGGTACCACTAATTATGGAGGGGCTCCCAAAGATTGTCTTGTAGGATACGAGGAGGTGCCTTTCAGGTTTCTGGATTTTGTCACCGGCGGGGTAATATTCAAGTACGCACCCAGCTACCTGTGCGGAGATATAAATGGGGACGATACAATTAATCTTCTGGACCCGGTCTTTCTGACCGCCTATCTTTTCAAGAGTGGCGAGGCTCCCGATCCGCTCGAGCGCGGGGATGTGGATTGTTCCGATACGGTGCCTGATATCGCTGATCTGGTCTATATAATAAACTACATATTCTATCTGGGCTCGGATCCCTGCTGCCTGTTTTAATCGCTTACAACAGGTCAAAACTTCAAAGCTCCGCTTTTACAGCGGGGCTTTCTTTTTATCCTATTCATTTATATTGTCCGGGGCTTTTACGGAACAGCCCTGTATCTCTTCTGTTATGCTTTAATACAAAAAACAGAAGATAGCTTTTGACAAATCAGGGCTTTTTATGCATTTTCCTCTGTTTGATTGTTTTAGAGTACTCTAACTTTTAATAGAAGGATGGAATCATGGTAACCAAAGAACAGGTATTCGATATCCTTAAAGAAGTCGATGACCCCGAAATAGGCCGCCCGATAACTGAGCTTGGAATGGTGGAGGATATCAAAATTGATGGTGATAAGGTACTTGTAAATATAAAGCTGACAATACCGGGATGCCCGCTTAAGGCCAGAATCAATGATGAGGTGACCCAGAAAGTGAAAGAACTGGAGGGCGTCAAAGAAGCCGAGGTCTTCTTCACATCAATGACCGATCAGGAGCGCCAGAAGCTGACCCAGGAACTTCTATCCAAATATCAGTCAGGCGAAAAGGAAGAAGAGACCGGAACTGAATTTGTAAAGCACATTGTCTGCATAGCCTCCGGTAAAGGTGGTGTGGGCAAATCAACTGTTACTGCCAACCTGGCGGCGGCTTTGGCTGATATGGGTTATAAAGTGGGTGTGCTGGATGCTGATGTCTATGGCTTCTCGATTCCCAGGATGATGGGCTGCCAGGGACAGCCGACAATCATCGAGAATATGATAATACCTCCCGAGCGTGAGGGCATCAAGATAATATCTATGGGTTTATTCCTCGATGAAGACACACCGGTTATCTGGCGCGGACCTATGCTGCACAAGGCGGTACAGCAATTCATGACCGATGTCCATTGGGATGATCTGGATTTTATGCTGATTGATCTTCCGCCCGGTACCGGTGACGTTACTATTACAATAGCGCAGAAGTTCAAGAAATCTCAGCTCCTGGTGGTAACCACCCCGCAGAAGGCTGCTGCCAATGTTGCCCTGAGAGTTGGAAGGATGGCTGATAAAGTCGAACTGAAAGTGGTGGGTGTGATTGAGAATATGTCGTATTACCAGATGCCCGACGGAAGCAGGGAATATATCTTCGGTTCGGGTGGAGGAGA
Source organism: Candidatus Zixiibacteriota bacterium (assembly GCA_011056555.1). Taxonomy (GTDB): domain Bacteria; phylum Zixibacteria; class MSB-5A5; order JAABVY01; family JAABVY01; genus JAABVY01. The sequence goes on from DSEQ01000013.1 coordinate 26,600, forward strand.
ACGGCTGGCCAGGCTCCTGAATGCTCAACTCCTGGGGGAAATCCCCCTGGACAAAACAGTAAGGGAATGTTCGGATGAGGGCACTCCCCTGGTCTGGAATGAAAATAAAAGCCCGGCCACAGGGATCTACCGGGAGAGCGCCAAAAAGCTGGTTGAGATACTGGAAGGCTAATAGCTGCCGTAACCGGCTATAGTGCATGTTGATGGAATATTTAAAAATAATTCCGTTGGAACAGTCCGGAAAACGGGACTTTGGTGCGGGCTGACTGCCTTGAAAAACACCGGCTTATAATATCTGATAATTATTCGCAAAATAGCTTGACAAGCCCTCCGGAAAGTGATATTATGCTCCTCGGAAGCCATTGAGTGATAATGTGTTAACAGAGTGTGGAAAACTCATCTAGGGTCTAATTTTTGCCGTATTTCAGTGAGGGATGACTGAGATTTTGTGGAAAAAATGCTACAAAAGGGCTGCTTAAAATCCATAACCTCCTGTTTGTAAACAACCTGTAATTTTCCACAATTGTTGATAACTGAAAAGGATGGTATATGTCTCCTGAACCACAAGCAATTTGGTCAGACGTTCTGGGATATTTATCCAAACGGATCAACCGCAAAAGCTTTTACACCTGGTTTAAGCCCACTACAGCCATCTCCCAGAACAATGGAACTATCAAAGTGGGGGTTCCAAATCGCTTTACCGCCGAATGGATACGTGAACACTACCTGCCGCAGATTAATGAGGCTCTGGCCCAGGTATCCTCTCGGCCGATTAGTTGTGAATTCATGATTCGTGCCGGACAGAGCACCAATCAGTTCGACATCTTCCCGGAGGAAAATCAGGACCAGGGTAGCACCCGCAAAATTGAAGCGCGCGGGGTCGCCACCTATTGCGGGAAGTTTCCGCTTAACCGCAGATACAACTTTGATTCTTTCGTTGTGGGCGATTCCAATCAATTTGCCCACGCAGCCGGTTTTGCAGTGGCCGAGGCTCCCGGAGGGACTCAATACAATCCGCTTTTTATCTATGGCGGGGTAGGACTCGGCAAGACACACCTGATCCAGGCCATCGGAAACTACTGCATCGATACCGATCCCGGCACAAAAGTAATCTACGTTACCTCGGAAAAATTTACCAATGATTTCATCAACTCCATATCCGAACATACAATAGCGAACTTCACTACCATTTACAGAAATTGCGACATACTGCTGATCGATGACATCCAGTTTTTCACCGGCAAGGAATCGACACAGGAGCAGTTCTTTCACACTTTTAATACTCTTTACCAGACCGGAAAGCAGATCGTGATGACCGCGGACCGTCCCCCAATAGAAATCAAGGGCCTGGAATCCAGGCTGCTGTCAAGATTTTCCTGGGGTCTGGCGGTAGATATTCAACCTCCCAATCTGGAGACCCGGATAGCAATCCTGAAGAAAAAGTGTGAGTTTGACGAGTTCTGCCTGCCGATCGATGTGATCTCATTTATCGCCGAATCGGTCAAATCGAATATCAGGGAACTGGAGGGGTGCGTGATCCGGCTTTGTGCCTATGCTTCCCTGAAGAACAAGGAAATTACGGTGGATCTCGCGCAGCATGTCTTGAAGGATGTCATCAAAACCGACCGTAAGCCTCTCACGATAGAACAGATCCAGAAAACGGTGGCTGAAATCTTCAGGACCTCGGAAGAGTTGCTGCGGGCCAAGAAGAAAACTCAGGATGTTGTACAGGCCCGCCAGATCGCCATGTATCTGGCGAGGACCCTGACCTCGGCCTCCTTAAAGACAATCGGGGCCAAATTTGGAGGGCGGGATCATTCGACTGTAATTCATGCCTGTAATCTCGTAACCGGCAGGATGAAAAAAGACGTTCATTTTAAACTGCAGATCGATTCGATCATCAATTCTTTGTATGTGTAAATATTGTAGATTTGATGTTGGCAAAACAAGGAGAGTCGTGGAAAGGTTTTTGGGTGTTAAAAATACTGGCTTTGCAAACATTCCATAAATATTTTTCCACATAAAAATTTTATATTTACAAATTCTAAGATTAATACTTATATGCAATTCCGAGTGTAGAAAAGGATTTATCAACAGTGTAAACAGCATTATTACTATTATTAGATATTATAAATATCATTCTAATAAACGAATATACTGTTGACAAAGAAAACCCGGGGTATCAGGTAGTAAAAAGATTTTAAGGAGTCATCGATGAAATTCACTATTTCCAAATCACAGTTTGAGGACGTTCTTCAAATAGTGTTGAATGCTATTCCATCCAAAACTACGCTGCCGATACTTGGAAATATTCTTGTAAATGCCGATGACGATGGAATTACATTTTCAGCCACAGATCTGGATATTTCCGTTTCAACAACATTGAAACTGAAACCGTCGAAGAAGGGTGTCTTTACAATTCCGGCCAAGACAACTAATGAGATCGTCAGGGAACTTCCACAATCGGAGATAGAAGTTTCGGTTGCCAACAACAGGATTGAACTGAAGGCCGAGAGGGGATCATATAAGCTTCCCGGTATATCTCCGGATGAATTCCCAAGGTTACCGGAATACAAACCTGCCAAGGAGATAAAGATCCCGGGCAAGGATATCGCCATGATGGTCAGGCGCACGAATTTTGCGGTATCTGTGGATGAGACCCGGCCGGCCCTGAACGGTATTCTGTGGCAGACTTCGGGAGACAAAATGGTCATGGTGGCGACCGATGGACACCGTCTGGCCCGGATGCGTGTAGAGAACTCCAGGCTTTCGGGATTGACGGATGATCTGATTATTCCCCCCAAGGCCATGAATTATTTAACCCGGCTGATTGGAGACAGGGATATTGAGCTGGGAGTTGTATTTGGCGAAAATAATATAACTTTTTCAATACCTAAAGATGAAGATACTAATACAATAGTATCATCCCGCCTGATAGAGGGACCATATCCGAATTATGAACAGGTTATACCTACCGAGAATGACAAGAGAATGATAGTCAATCGCGAGGAGCTTCATGGCGCGGTAAGGAGGGTTTCGATTCTTTCCAACTCGCTCACGCATCAGGTGAGGTTTGCGATGGATAAGAATAAGCTCGAGCTGTCTGCGACCAATGTTGATCTGGGCGGCGAGGCCAAGGAGTCCCTAAACTGTGAATATGCGGGGGAACGTCTCGAGCTTGGCTATAATGCCAATTATGTGATCGATGTTTTGAAGCAGATGGACTCCGAAGAGGTTGTGTTTGAACTCTCCACCCCTGTGGCGGCAGGCGTTATTTATGCCTCGGATCGCAAGGAGGATTACCTCTGCCTGATTATGCCCTTGCGGCTGGCAGAATAATCACGGATCTCGCTGTACAGACTGAACTGATAATATTATGTCCGATCCGGAGATTTCCGCTTTTACCGCGAAAGCCGTTTTTATTTGACTTGTCCATATCACCTTTTTTGTTAAATTATCCCGCAAAGTATTAACTCTAATTCAGACTGGATGGGAATGAACTGGCCCGAGAACAAAGATTTCGCCTTTACAATATTTGATGATACCGATAACGCCAGGCTGGAGAATGTGAGGCCGGTTTATGATTTCATTCATGAGCTCGGCTTCAGAACCACCAAATCAGTGTGGCCGTCAAAGGGAAACGATACGCCGATCTTTGGCGGGGACACCTGCGAGGATCCGGGATATGCAGAATGGCTGGTGGAGCTTAGAGACAAGGGATTTGAGATAGCATATCATATGAATACGTATCACAGCTCAACCAGGGCGGAGATCATAGAAGGTCTGGAGAGGTTTCATAGTATCTTCGGGCATTATCCCGAATCCATGGCCAATCATACGGGATGTGCTGATGATATTTACTGGGGCGCTAACAGGCTCAGCGGTCTTAACAAGTTTGTATATAATTTTTTTACAGGATTCAGAAACAGCGCCAGATTTTTCGGGCATGTTGAGGGAAGTAAATATTTCTGGGGCGATATATGCCGGGAGTTCATCAGGTACTGCCGTAATTTCGTATTCAGGGATATAAACACGTTGAAGCAGTGCCCCTTTATGCCTTATCATGACCCTCAAAGAGAGTATGTAAATGGCTGGTTTGCCTCATCCGATGGAGCTCACCTTGAGGAATTCAATGATTTGTTGAAAGAAGATAATCAGGACAGGCTTGAGGCTGAGAGCGGATGCTGCATAGTATATACCCATTTTGGTTGCGGTTTTTATGAGGATGGAAAGCTCCATCCGGGCTTTACCAGGCTGATGGAAAGATTATCCCGAAAAAACGGCTGGTATGTGCCGGTCAAGCAGCTTCTGGATCATTTAAAGGAGCAAAACGGCGGGCACCTGATTACAAATAAAGAACGCAAACAACTGGAAAGACGCTGGCTGATGGATAAGCTGAGGCATGCAAAATTCGGAAAGCGGCAAAAGAAATGGACCTGAGAATTGTACCCTATACTCATGATCATGTAGAGGCCGTCAGGGCTTTCAACAGACGCTTGAAAGGAGGCGGTTCACGCTATCAATTTCCGGAGTCGCCCGATCCGCAGCGATATCCCCGGACCGATGACGCTAATATTTATCAGGAGTACTTCCTGGCGCTGGAGGGGGAATATGTGCGCGGCGGATATATGCTCAGGCACCAGGAGTTCATAATTAACCAGGAAGAGCGGAAGATTGCTGCATATCAGCTCCCTCTTTCCGAAGCGTCCATCGACAGCACTTTCAGGGGTATCGGCAGAAAGCTGCTAGAGGACAGCCTGGAGCGTGAACCTCTGCAAATGGTCCTCGGGATCGGCGGCCGCGATCAGCCGGCAACAGGATTCTTCCGGAGAATGGGCTGGCCCGTATATGATATTCCCTTTTATTTCAGGATCTTGCATCCCTTCAGGTTTCTTCGCAATATCGTTTATTTTCGAAGAAATATTCTTTATAAATTACTGATGGACCTGGCGGCCTTCTCCGGAGCAGGATGGATCGGTATAAAGTTTTTCAATTTCTTCATTCTCAGAAAGACAGGCAGGATTACAGATTCTCGTTCAGAAATGGTTGCCAGCTTCGAGAGCTGGGCGGATGAGCTCTGGAAGGTCATTAGAAGAGGACACATTTTTTCCGCCGTAAGAGACAGCCTAACTCTGAATTTGATTTACCCCCTGTCCGATCAGCGTTTCATCCGCCACAGGGTATTTTTCGGAAATGATAATGTCGGCTGGGCTGTGCTTTTGGCTACAGAATTGAAAGATCATAATTATTTCGGTAATATGAAATTGGGTTCCATAGTGGACTGCCTGGCATTGCCGGGATTCGAGGAGTATGTAATCGAGGAAAGCACCAAAATCCTGAAAACTCTGGATGTGGATCTGGTTGTTACAAATCAAAGTTATAAATCTTGGCGCCGTGCCATGAAAAACTGCGGATATATGCAGGGCCCCACGAATTATCTTTTGGGTTTATCTCCTGATTTGAGCAAAATGCTGGAGCCGCTCGAAAAGCACTTTGAACTTATGCACGTGAATCGTGGAGACAGCACCTATTTGAATTTGTAACAGGAGATGATGCAGCTGGATAAAAATTGCCTGCCCGGGCAGGAGCCGGGCAGGCATTCGTTGGAAGGAACCGATTAGCAGTCGGGCAGAACCCGAAACTTTGAACCCGTACGAGACCCGTATCGAAACCGGCCGTATTCAATATTCAGGATGCGATTAAACTTGCTGGACAGGTTTATCTTGGGAGCATATCCGCGCCGGACTCGGGAAGCAGCGAAAGATCGAAAGGTCTGCCTTAGATTACGTGGCGGCCGCGGAAAAGTTGTCTGATTCTGGAAAAAATCGATTAAATCCGGGGGCTTTTTTTGCTCATGTGATATACATCAGCAGGAATACAGCGGCAATCCATAAAAGCACCGTGAAGAGTATCGGCAGGTCAGTGTACAGGATTTTGGTAGGTGTTCCGCCGCTGTCACCCTTGTGGATCAGATAAAGGTATCTGAAGATGCCGTAGATGACAAACGGGATGGTCAGTTCCAGGTGGCGCACGCCTATTTTCTCATAGACCTCCCCGAACAGGGTATAGATGGCATAGGCTATTATGGTTGCGGCTGTTACGATCGAAATCAATTGATCCAGGAGGCTGACGCTGTAGTGTGCCAGAATTCCCCTGTGATCGGCTGCCGACTCCTCCAGGAGTGTGAGCTCGTGCCTCCTTTTGCCGAATCCGATGAAAAGCGCCAGCAGGATTGTACAG
>DSEQ01000045.1 GCA_011056555.1 Candidatus Zixiibacteriota bacterium
ATATCATGACTTAATATATAGGTGGTAAAATGTCCGGAAAAAATGACAAATATGATCTTCTGGCCGATTATTTGAAGGGGCGATTGAGTGGAGATCGTAAAAGACAGTTCGAGCGAATGCTCAAAGAAGATCCCGAACTGAGCAGAACTGCGGAATTCGTTTCGGAACTCATAAGGGAATCCGATGATATCAAATGGGACAGACTTAAACAACCGGCCCATTCTGTACTGGAGCGAATGCTCAAGGATTACAAACTGTCTCGGAAGAGCACAGACGCTAAGCAGGGAATTATCTTCTTTGATTCCAAAGATATGCCCCTGCCCGAGGATGTCCGCCCGGACATTATCAGCACTCGCCGGGTCAAGTATCGTGTAGGCGATGATATACTGGAAATTTCACTGTATCCCATATCACCTGGATCATACCAGTTGATCGGTCAGCTTTCCGGACTGCAGCCGGGTGATATAATCGAAATAGAAATCAAAGGCCGTAAATCGACTAAAAAGGTTAAGAGCAATGCTTTCCAGCTCTTCAGGCTGGAGCGTATCGAGAGCGGCAGGTACAATATTAGAATTTATGCGGAGAAAGAGGTTATCGCAAAGATCGATATCGAGTTATGATAGAATATTCGAAAATATCCGGAATTTCGAACCAGGAAGAGCTCGACGCATTCATAAAAGAGTTTTATGAAGGTGACAGGGATATTTTTGTCTCTGAACTGAATAAGGCTGTCAGCCGGATTTTGCATGTCAACCTCAAAGAGGCTGGCAGGATAGTAAAGAAAGCGGCCGAATTATTTTTGTATCTGCCCGACCATTACCGCGCCAGGCTCTGGACGATTGAGGCCCGCTATGAGAACTGGTGCGGCAATCCTCAGTCGGCCTTAAGAAAATACCGGCGCGCTATTAAAAAGATGCTGGCGTTGAGGCAGTTTGAACTGGCTGCACGCACCCGCCAGGGGCTTATGGACGTGGAGATGTATCTGGGTAAATATGATGATGCTCTCAGGGCAGGTCAGAAAGCGCTGGCCTATTTCAAGCGCAAAGACAATCTGAACCTGGCCGCACGCGTGATGACCAATATCGGCAACATCTATCACCGCCTCGATAAAAACCGTATGGCCCTCAGGTATTACGACCGTGCTCGCGGGATATTCGTCAGAGACGGGGGAATTCCGCTTGCGATCGTTGATTATAATCGTGCCAATATTTTTGTTAACATGGGAGAGCTCGGAAAAGCTGAAAGTCTGTATCGCGAAACCTCAAAGATATACCGCCATGCCGGGATAACGATAAATGCCGTCAAAGCTGATTACTCCCTAGCCTATCTCTATTTCTTGACGGACAGATATACCCGCGCTCTGAAAGCGTTCGAGAAAGTTTATCAGGATTTTATGGATTTGGGTGATAACAAGTCGGCCGCTGCCGCACTTTTGGATATGGCTGAAATGAATATCTATCTGCATCAATATTCCTCCAGTATCGCGCTGGCAGAAAAGGTGATTCCGCTCTACCGAAAATTCAAGCAGCCCTACGAAGAAGGAAAAGCGCATTATTTTGTCGCGCAATCTTTGAGCCGGCTGGGAGATCACAAAGATGCGGGCAGATATTTGACCGACGCAGATAAGCTCTTCAGGAGCGAGGATAACCGGCTCTGGCAGGGGATGGTATATTATCTTAAAAGCCAAATCGATCTTGACAAAAATCGAACAAAGTCCGCGATCAGTTCCGCCCGCAAGTCCAGAGAGTTTTTCGCAGCAAGCGGTGATGAGCGAAGAAGTGTTGATGCTGAACTGGTGCTCCTGGAAGCTGAATTAAGCTCTAACAATGGAGGCTTGAGAAGAGCAAAAAAGATTAAGGAGCAAGTTCATTTAGGATATCAGAAGTATAATCTTTTGAAGGTCATTGGCGAGTATTACCTTCGACGGGGGGATTATAGAGCCGCCTCCCATCAATTTCGGGCGGCCATCAAAATAGTTGAGAAAATGCTGCTTAATCTCTATCCTGATGAGATCCGCTTTTTCTTCACGCTGGGCAAGCAGGAAGCATATTTGGGGCTGATCGAATGCCTCCTGAAGATGGGCAGGGTGGAGGAGTCGTTTTTTGAGAATTCAAGAGCGCTCGCGATCATCAACCAGAAAATTCCATTCACAAAAACCAGGCAGAACAAGATATCGCAAGAATATCTGCACACCAGAGATAATCTCCGCGCCAGGCTGAAGGAACTCAGCCGTCTGCCAGGGTCTGGAGAACGCCGGGCAGACTCACCCCGGACCATGAAGAAAGCGGAACAGGAACTCTGGCAGATGGAAAGAAAAATTCGATCGATAATATATCCTTCTGAAGTTAACTTCTCTTATGCTTCCTTACCCGAGAACTATTATCAGGGGTTCCTGGGAGATGATGAACTTCTTTTGAACTACGTGGCGATTGGTGAGGATTTGGGAGTGTATCGTGTGCGCAGGGAGAAGACCGAGTATATGCCGCTCGGGATTTCCCGTACACAAATGACCTCATTGATCGGCGAATTGCATTTCCTGATGGAGAAATCGATCTATTCGGCGTCTGAATCAGCCTCATTAATGCACATCATCGAAGATTACCAGAGAAGACTTTATGAAGTATTGATTAAACCGATTAAGCCGGGGACGGGTGTCGGGAAAATGATTTTCATGATTGACGGTTTCTTTGCCCAGATACCGTACTGGGCATTACTCGATTCAAAGGGTGTTACGCTCTACCAAAGATATAACTTGAGATTTATCTCTAACCCGGTTGATTTAAAAGAGAGGAAATCTCTTTTACCGTATAAAATCAGCGGTTCATCGGCAATTTTCGTTGCGGAAAATAGCGGGCTTCCAATGGTTAATGCTGAAGGAAAGCGGATCAAGGAGCATTTCGAGAACGCTGAGCTTTTTGGAGGCGCCGACGCCTCCTGCGGCAAATTGCTGAATTCGTTGGGTCGAGCGGATGGTTTTGTGCATATCGCCACGCATGCCTCGCGCGCCTCAGAGAATCCGCTGTTTTCAAGGATTCTCATGAGTGACGGCCCGTTTTTTCCCTTCGATCTTTTTGGCGCTAAGATAAACGCAAGGCTGGTAACCCTTTCCGGGTGCCAGACCGCCGCGCCGGGAGTCTTTTACGGCAACTCCTTCAGCCTGGCCAAGGCTTTTTACCAGGCGGGCGCGCGCTATGTGCTGGCTTCGCTCTGGCCGATTTCCGATAAGACCGGCATGGTCTTCATGGATGAATTTTATGCCGAACTCAGAAAACACGAAGACATTTTCGGCGCATACCATCAGGCACTGGAAAAAACACGAGAATTAAATTTAAACCCGGCCTTCTGGAGTCCGTTTGTATTATTGGGAATTTAGTGTATATTATATAGATGGAGAGTTAATGTCATGAGAAGACACATTATTATACTTGCAGTGATAATTATATCAGCAGGGGCGTTTATACCCGGGGGCGCCTACGGGCAGGATTCCCTCTTTTCCTCCTGTGGTGTTTTAATCGAGGGGGATCAATGTGTTCTCTTTTCACCCCAGGGCGGAGGATTTGAGGCCGCGCTTCAATTTTACGGCGACTTTCAGCCCGATGACAGCGTGTATGTCTCGGGGATTATACTTTTCAACTGTGATACACTTTGTGCCGGAACCGATGTCTGTATTGTCAATAATTCTATTGGATCCTGTGACGGCGATCCCTATGAGCCTTTCGACGGCCCGGGCGTATTGGTACAGACCTCAGATTGTTTGCTGTTTGCTCCAATGGGCAGTTCGGCAGAATATTATGTGCTGGATGAGTATGGCGGTTTTAGTGAGTATGATACTGTTTTAGTGAGTGGTACATTGTTTCAATCCTGCCAGACCGAATGTTCCGATGCCACCGGGTGCATCATTGGCAACACAATTTCAGCTCCCCAGGCACCTCCGAACTATCCCTTTGAAGCTTTCGGCACGCTTTATCAGGGGCTGGATTGTATTTTGTTTGCACCTCACGGTGATACCATAGCGGGTTTTGAACTTGAATTTCTGGGAGACTTCCAGGCCGGCGATACAGTATTCGTGCGGGGTGACCTGGTGGTCTCGTGCCAGCCAGCATGCACCGGTGCGATCGCCTGTATCAATGATAACACAATAGACTCGATCTGGATGCCGGTAACTCCAATAGCCGGAAGAGCTGTATTGAAGCTTGCAAATTCAAATGCAGCCGTAAATATCGCGGAAGCCACCGGCTCAATAATTATCGACAGCATAGCTTCACAAAAAATATACTTAATCAGTTTCTCCGATTCAATTTCGCCGGATTCTATGATGATTGCGTTTCTGGGATTTCCGGACGTAATATTTGCCGAACCGAATTTCGAGGTCGATTTCCCCGAAAATTTACAGCTGAGTATATCGTTCCCGGATGAATATGCTCCTCCGCTCGATATAGATATCGCCGAACCTTCGTCATTTTTTGCCCAGAATTCTGTTGAAACCATCGGAGCGGATTCGGCCAATAAGCTCAGCACCGGATCGGGTTCTGTCGTCGCCGTGATAGATAATGGTTTCGACATGACACATCCATTTCTGGAACTGGCCTCCTTTACCGATGGCTATGACTATTTCAGTGATGATACCGATCCAAGCCCCGACTCTGGTCTGGGCGCCAGCCATGGCACATTTATTTTCGGACTGATCCAGCTTATCTCTCCCAATTGCCAGATCATTCCTTTGAGGGCCCTGGGAGAGGGTGGTAAGGGTAACGGTTTCGCTATAGCGAAATCAATTTATCATGCTCTCGAAAATAACGCGGATGTAATCAATATGAGCTTCGGGACTTATAAAGATAGTTATTTGTTGCGCACAGCCTGCCAGGCGGCTCATAACGCCGAGATTCTTCTGGTGGCTGCCGGAGGTAACGACAGCACCGATGTTCCGATTTATCCCGCTGCCTATGAAGGCGTTGTAGCGGTATCCTCGGTTGATTCCGCTGATTTTCTCGCCGATTTTTCCAATTATGGACTGAGCATGGACATCTGCGCTCCCGGCGTAGATATTTACAGTGCACTTGCCGGGGAATACAACTGGGGTACATGGACCGGATCATCGTTCTCCGCTCCGCTGGTTACCGCAGCCTGCGCATTGATACGTTCGATTGAACCGGATATGACCGCTGATGAGGTAGAGCTGCATCTAAGACTATCGGCGGAAAGAGATCTTGGGCCGGGTTCCATCAATCCACCGGATCCCTATTATGCTTATGGCAGGTTGGATATTGCGAATGCTGTCTGGACCTTGAATTCGCAAATTCCCGTGGATGGCTGCGGGGATATCAATCAGGATCAGAGTATCAACATAAGTGACGCAGTTTATATCATAAATTATGTATTTCTTCCCGATTGTCCGCCTCCCCCTGATATAAACTCTGCCGATGTAAACGACGATGGGGCCGTCAATTTGAGCGATGCAATTTGCCTGGTCAACTACATATATCTCGGCGGCCCTGAGCCCAATTGCCCCGAATGATATAAATACTCTTCAAAAAAAGAGTATTTTACAAAGCCGAATATCGCACCTGAAGAGTAGAAACAAGATTTATCTTCAAGTGTGAATTTTCTAAGCAGAGGGAGAGCATTATGAAAAGGATTTTGATCATATTCGCCTGCGCGATTTTTCTGGTGGCTTATCAGCCTGCCCTGGCGGGTAACGGTACTGGAGATAATCCCGGAGGAAGTACTGATGATACCAGTCCATCGGACGAGCTGAATTTCGATATTTTCGGTATTTTCGAAAGTATCATGACCCAGATCATGGCAGGTGCCCAGGCTTATGAGGGCTCCGGGCTGGCGCCTTCACCAAAAATAACAGATTCCATGGGCTGTGTTAATGTAGATGTGAATCTTCCCGATTCCGTTTCCGCCAATAGCCCATTTGATTCAACTCTTACGACCGGATCCCTCCTGATTTACAACTGCGATACTCAATCGGCCCAGATACAACTCGCTTTTGCCTTTACAGCGAGCATAGATAATTTTATCGATACAACCATCGTTTTCGACAATATTTTCATTAATCTGGAGGCCGGTGATTCGGTCTATTGTGAATTTATATTCCCCGTTCCCCCGTTCAATGCAACCTATACTTTCTGTGTGACTGCCATCACAAGCGGCGGCGCCGGCATGACAGATTGTGCGACCATGGTTGTTTCCGGACAGAACATGCCGGATATTCCCTACTTTGCCCCGGGATTTCTTTTCCAGGGCGAGGATTGCGTGCTTTTCATGGAGCTGGGTGATTCCAACCTCGCTTTAATCGTCCAAAACCTGGGGCCCTTTGGACCGGGAGATACAGTATTCGTGGTTGGCACACTTGTTGATGATTGCGGTATCCAATGCACCGGGGCCGGAGGATGCGTGATCGATAACACTATTGACTCGCTGCCGTCACCGCCTCCACCACCTCCCTTTGAGGCCTGCGGTGTATTGATTCAGGGAGCGAATTGCGTGCTCTTCACCCCCATGGGTTTCGGTGACACCGCTTTTGTTTTGGATAATTACGGCATTTTCGAGGTCGGCGATACTGTGTCTGTCAGCGGTGAACTTGAAATCGGCTGTGAAACTGAATGTACCGGTGCCATGGGATGTATACTCAGTAATAGCATTGATACATGCGGCTCATCCCCGCCTCCACCGCCGCCTACATTCGCCGGATGCGGTGCGCTTGTTCAGGGAACTAATTGCGTGCTCTTCAGTCCAGACTTCTACGGCGACACGCTTTTCACGCTCGCAAATTATGGCACATTCGGTGTGGGGGATTCCGTGTTTGTGGAAGGAGAAATCTATCCCGGGCAGGATTCTGTCTGCGTAGATTCCTGGGGACATATCAACAATATTATAATTACTCTCTGCCAGGACAGCATACCGCCCATCTTTGCCGGATGCGGGTATCTTTATGAGGATCAGGGATGTATCATTTTCCAACCCCTGGATCAACCGAACGGCTATCTCCTTTACAATTATGGTGACTTCGGCCCCGGCGATACGGTTTTCGTGGACGGGGAAGTGGTGGATTGCGGCACGGTTTGTAACGTAGTCGGTTGCATAGATAACCCGATTATAGATTCCTGTACGGCTCCTCCTCCTCCGACGATTGCGGAATGCGGCGTGATCATCGAGACCCCTGATTGTCCTCTGTTTGTGCCCTTCACCTGGTTCAATTCCTACTTCGTGCTGAGCGATTACGGCGGCTATAGCCCCGGCGACAGTGTATTCGTTTCCGGTATCATCTCTGAATTGCCGGATACCCTCGATTGTTCCGGTCCCGTCGGATATATACAGGTCGACTCAATCGGTCCCTGCGGCGGCAGTCCCGGACCGCAATATTCCGGAATCGGCTATCTCGGATATGAAGGAAGCTGCCTGGTTTACTATGATCTGTATGAATACTATACCTCTTACGTCCTCGAAAATTACGGCGACTTCGTTGCCGGCGATACGGTCTATGTGGATGGTACTTTCGGAGTTGATTGCGATTTCAACTGCTCCGACACAGCGCTTTGCCTGTTTGATAACACTATCATCCTGGCAAATCCGCCGGATTCCATACCGGTAAGCGATAGAGTAAAGGAAATTAAAAATGTCAGAAGTTATCCCAATCCCTTTAATCCGATAGCAATAATATCTTTCAATATTCCGGTACAATCAAGGGTAACGCTGGAGATTTATAATATTCTCGGGCAGAAAGTGGAGACCCTGATTGACGGCAAAATCCTGCAAGGTGATCAGGAGTATCCGTGGAACGGCGATAGATTTGCCAGCGGGATTTACTTCTACAGGATCGAGACCGAATATGATGTCGTGACGAAGAAGATGATTCTGAATAAATAAAGGATAGGCTTTTCAGAGGAAGGGGAGGTGAATTTTCCGATTCATCTCCCCTTAGTTTTTCTGTTCTCGGTTATCCCGCCTCCATTCAATCTTGTCGCCGATATTTATATTATGGCTGTTTACAAAACCGGCATTAACTTCAACCACATATTGAGCGGGAATTGTGGATATGTATGATTCTTTCGAATATGGTACAGTGTGCTCATGAATCGTTACGATTTTCCCGCTGCTGTCAGCAAATATCATATCCAGCGGAAGAATGGTGTTTCTCATCCAGAAGGAACGCGGCTGCTCGTCCTCAAATATAAACAGCATGCCCTGACGGGAGTCCAGATCATCGCGATACATCAAGCCCAGTGTAATCTCTCCCGGATCATCCGCAATTTCAACATCTATTTCAACTTTGAGCTCACCATCAACATCAAGAAACTTCACCTCTCCTTCTTTCCTGAAATCAAATACCGACGATCTGTCCTGATTCCTTATTGCTTTATTGGCAGGTTTCTTCTCTGCCGGCCACGGGAGAAACTGTGAAATCAGAAAGGCGGCTACCACCGCTATACCAAAAATCAGGTAAATCAGACGCTGATTGATTCTCGGTTTTGTTTTGAGCTCTTTTTTGTCTTTATCTTTTATGTTTTTCTTCTTTGACATATCAAGAAAGTCCGGTTGCCGTCCACATCTTATTCTATAATTACAAATTAGCAACAAGATTGTGGCAATTATTTAAGCGCATCCCTGATTTTTTCGGCGATATCGAGCAGGTTTTGGAGAAGATTGTTTTCCAGCGGGTCGATCGGCACGACCTTTCCATCAATTGCCCCTGCAATCGATTCGGCACTTTTTGGATCGAACCGGGGCTGGACGAAGATTACTCTTATGCCGGATTCTCTGGCTCTTTCAATTATCGATTCAATTTGCTTCGGGCTGGGGCTCTTGCCGTCGGTTTCCACCGCAATTTGATCGAGACCGTAGTAGTCAGTGAAATATCCGAAGGCGGGGTGAAAGACCATAATAGTGGAGCGTCTGTAAGGTGATATAAGCGAGTCTATTATCCGGTCGAGGCTATCCAGTTCGTGCAGAAAATCCTTCAGACGGTTGCGGTAAACCAGGCTGTCGGAGGGATCATAATCCTCCAGGACCCGTTCAATATTCCGGGCCATTATTCTCACGTTTTCCGGGGATAACCAGACATGCGGATCATCTGTGTCTGTATGCGGATGATGCTCGTCTGTCCCGGCTTCCGAGTGCACCTGTCTTCTCTCTGTACCCTCCGCAATGTCTATAATCCCGGGTTTTCCGTCCCTCCCCAATTTCTCGGTTATGCGCGATTCAAATGGAAAACCAAGGGCAAAGTAAAACGATGACTGTGAGAGATCGATCATCTGCCTCGGAGTAGGTTCGAAAGTATGAGGCGATTCCCCAGGTTTCAGGAGCACATGACATTCCACTTGATCGCCTGCAATCTGCTCGACCAGATATTTCAGGGGCGGTATGCCTACAAATACCTCTGTCTCTTGAGAAGCGCTTGATTTGCCCGGCAGGAAAAGTAGAGCCAAAATTGCAATATATATGTGTACACTTTTCATTTTTTATTAATCCCGGCTTAATGTAATACGAAGTAATACATTAGTCAATATTCTATTTTACACTGGATTAAATAAAAAACACCGGCGATTCTTAGAGAATCGCCGGCCTTAAAAGATCCCCGCACTACATGCCCTTTGGCCACAGGGGGACAGCCCCCTTCTACAACCTACTCCTGGAGGACCGTACATCCCCATCAGCTACAGGACTGTCTTATCACCAGGTGCGTCATTGACCCGGGATAAGCTTTTCAAATGACGGCAACCCATCCAAATGGGTTCGGTAAAACTAAGTTCTGCGTTTCATCCCAGCCAGATTCAAAAATTTTTATGCTGCTGACAGCAATTGGTATGGAAGCAGAGTAAGCTTGCTCTGTGGAATTTTACTGCTGTCAGCAGCGTTGGTAGCTTCTTCAATCACCTTCCAAATGCAGGAGCTTGTGACTCCTTCAATATGAACCTCTTAATTTTATTAACCAGGGGCGACCTCTTCAAAACCTGATAGACTCCTTCACCTCAAAGGAACTGGCATTGTCCAAATCTGCGGGGGCTCCGGTAATAAGGCCAAATCGCTGACCGAAATCCCCCCTCTCAGACAACCTGCCAGATTTCATACAACGAATCTCTCAAATAGTAGAGTACGAAAGATGTGGAAAAATACAATAATCACTCTTTTTTTTGCGGTTTTTGGGTTATTTCTTTGTGCTGAAGGAAATAAAAAAGGCCCCGAGTGAATTCGGGGCCGTAGATTCTCGAGATTTACTCGCAGGGCGTCGGCTTCGGCCCGCCATTTTCAAGGTAGTTAATCAGTATCATGTAATCTGTCAGATCGACCTCGCCCGAGCAGTCCAGGTCTCCAACTTTGGGTAATGGTATCGGAGCGGGACCATATTGGTAGATATAATCCTGCAAATATGCTTTATCTATGGCATTGATTTCTCCGCTGCAATCTACATCACCTCTATTAAATTCCGATACGGCTTCAAGGGCATCAAGACGCCCGTGACCGTAGAGCGAATCATCCGGGACAACAGTACCCCATACCAGCTCCGTTTCCGCTGTGCCGGCAAGTACCTGCTCAACCCGGCTGGTGGTCAGGTTCGGCTCCAGGCTCAGAATCAGCGCTGATACCCCGGCAGCCATCGGAGCAGAGAATGACGTTCCGCTCCATGTCCCCCATTGATAAGATCCTGCCAGTGAGCTGTAAATATCTTCACCCGGAGCGCAAATATCGATTAAGTCACCATAATTCGAGAAATCACTGATTAAATCCATGGAATCGATTGCTGATACCGCAATTACACCTCTGTAATCTGCCGGATAGACGGAAACATAGCTGCTATCGTTACCGGGAGCGGCAGCCATAGCAATATTAGCATCAAAAGCGGCATCAATAGCATCCTTCAAAATGAGGTTATCCGATGTCATGCTGAAACTCATATTCAAAACCCGCGCGGAATCCTCAATGGCCCTATAAACCGCTCTGGTAATATTGAACACAGAACCTGAACCGTCCTCATCAAATGCCCTGTACGGTATGAGCTTGCAATCGGGCGCGACCCTCATTATGATACCGGCCACAAACGTCCCGTGACCGTAGTAAAGGCCGGAATCCTCGGCCGGAAGAGGATCATCATCGACAAAATCATAGCCATTGCATTCAAAGGCGCCGTTAAAGAGCGGATGTTCGAAGTCAATGCCGTTATCTATAATCGCCACGATAATATTCTCCCCGGTCGAAACCTTATGGGCGGAATCCGCCCCGATAGCATCATAACCGGCGTGCCCGTAATAGTTTGCCGGGCTGGTCCCCTGCAGCAGTGGAGGGGCGCTTTGATCCGGGATGACTTGATCCACCTGGTCGATCTCCGTAAATCCGACAATGTGATTGGGCTGAGCGGTATCGACATTGGCGTTTTCATATAATGTGGTCAAAGTCTGCGACAACTCCTGTGAATCCGGAAATGATAGAAGATATATCAGCTTACCCGGAATTGAATCAATGACAGTTCCATTGATTGCCGCAGCCGCCTCCTGAGCCGATTTCCCCACCCCAATTTCTACAATCACCTGCTGGCTGGCGGTACTTTCAGCTATTGCATGCCCCGCCATGATTATCCCTAAGAGCGGCACAATGACCCCCAAAACAGCCCTGTATCTCTTTGATGTATTTGCCATTATCAAACTCCTTCTAAATACCCAGCAGGATAAAAGAGCTCCAGAATGCCGGGTTTTCTGTTATGCCCTTGATTTCATTGACTGCGTCCAAATAGGCAGAGAAAATGTTCTGCTTGTGTTTCAGGGAATCATAAAATCGGCCCATGAAGAGCATGCTGATTTTGTCTGATACTGGCCAAAGAGTAGCCAAAACATATTTGGCTCCTGCCTGAAAGAACGACTTGGCGAGACTGAATGAATTGCCATAATATAAGCCCGGAGCCGCAGTCTGACATCCCGAAAGTGTTACAAGCTCAGCGGCAATGCCGGATTGAAAGAGATCGAAAGGGAAAAACGGCCCATCGCCCATAAGAATCCTGCTGAACAGGGGATTCTCGGATGAGCGAGAGGCATGGGCGGCAATATGGATAAACCCATCAGCTTTTTTGATCTCATCCAGAAGATTGCTGCTGGCAGCTCTTTCGTCGATATAAAGGTGGGCTCCCTCAAATGCCTGCTTGATCCGATTGGCCTCTGCTCCTGTTGACGGGAGGGAATCGGAGGAAATTGCAAATACAGCATTTCTCTTATTGCCGAATCCATGCCTGGACGGCTCCCTTGACCTGAGGCTGTTCGGATTCACCGCCATTCTGATCTGATATCTGTCTGTCATCAGGTTTCCGGTCTCATCCCTGAGAGCGCCAAACGGTATCTGAGCAAAACTCCCGTCTGCTATTATGATCAATTTCCTCTTATCCGTTTCCCTGCTGAGCGGCCTGAAGATATGCTCATACATATAAGAGAGATAACTTTCCGCAATACGTCCATTACCTTCGCTCTTAAGCCCGAAGACAGCAGATTCGAAGACAAAGTGCAGTTTTTGCAGATAGTATTCCAGCTCGGATAAGGATATATCAAATTCGATGTACTGAATTTTCGCATTGTCTGCCAGAAAGGCGCCGATACTTGATCCCGACGAAAAATAGTTGAGTACAGCCTGGTCGGATTCAAGGCTATTCTGTAAATCCCGCAAGTTTATTCCTTCGTCCTGCCCGCGGACTTCAGGGGGATAAAGAATGGATCGGATCTTTCTCTCATTGGACCAGAGTTTCTGCTCCAGACTTAAATATGAGCCTGACTTTTCCAGATGCCTTTGCTCCGCGTGTTTCACCTGATTGAGCTTTTTGAGAGCCGCCCTGAGGCTGTTGCGCTGTTCGATCAGCTCTCCGGGTACCGATTTATTCGATTTAATCTCATGACTTGCTGAATAATTGATGCTCTCCAGCGCCCTCAAATTTGCCAGAAAAGAATCGTCAATACGTTTCAATCTCAGGAGGCACTCCACCACCATCTTGTAGCAGTCATGCTTGTCTATGGCGAAGAAAAACCTCAATTCATCCGGATACAGGCCGCTCAGCATCTTCTCCACGATTATAACAGCGGTCCGGAATTTTTCCAGCGCCCTTGAGTAGTCTCCCATCCGGAAATAGCATTGACCCATCAGATAATCAAGGTTGTACCTCTGGTAGCTTACCAGGTTTTTGCGGGAAAGGGATCTGGAAATCCTGAAGGCGTTTTCAGTGTCCCCGGACATAACTGACGCCTCCATCATATCCAGCTCGGCGTCGGTTTTCCGTCTCATGTCCCCGCTTTTTTGAAACAGCCTGATCGCCTCCGAAGCTGCTTTGGAGGCCCGGGTGTATTGTCCCCGTGCGGAGTTGAGCCTGCCATTGGCGATATGAACCATACCCAGCCAGAGGTTGTTGTTCTCCTTTTCAAAAAGAGTTCGAGCCTTCTTCAACATACGCCCGGCCGATTGGTAGTCGCCCAGCCTGATGCGGGCATCGGCAGCAAAATAGCAGGCCTTGGACTGCTCGTAACGCATTCCCAGTTGCTTGAATCTGGGGATGATCTGATCAGCGAGCATCACCGCTGAGCTGAACTGATTGAGATAAATATCCATTTCAGCCATATCGAGCAAAGTCACCGTTGCAGTCTTCTCATCACCGAGATTTTTAAACCTGTCATAGACTTTCTCAAAAAGTTTTATAGCTTCCGTATAGCGATCCTGCAGAAAATAAAGATAAGCAATGGAATAGATGGCCTGATTCTCGGCAATTGCCATCCCGATATTTTTGTAGAATTGCGCCGCCTTGCGGTACAGCTCTTCCGCTTTTTCGAGATTGTTCAAATTGGCGAAGATGTTTGCCCGATTGAATTCAATTACCGCCATCCTGATTCCGCCCACTCCAAGATAGATTTCCCGGGCATTATTGTAGTATCGCAGGGCCATGCGATTGTTGTCCATGCGATGATAGATATTGCCTATATTATTCATGACATCAGCAGCATCTATGCTCAGATCCGCTTTCCTGAAATACCGCAATGAGGCCTTTCCTGTTTCAAGAGCTTCTTGATAGCGTCCCAGAAATTTGTAGACATCCATCAATCCCTTCCCGAGGCGCGCCACAGCTTCTTTTTCGCCGGCCTGCAGATGCAATTCACGGGCCTGCAGGTAATATTTGAGCGCTTTCTGCGGGACCCCATTCCAGTGATTATATCTGCCTTTAATCGCCAGCAGGCGCTGCTTGAAACGCGATGGCAGATATTTGAAGATCGTGTCCAGGCGGGCGACATATTCTCCCGCCTGCTTCAGATCGCTGCGAAGCAGATCATTTACACTTGCGCTTATGTCCTCTACAAATTGGGCATAATCCGAGTTGTAATTGGACTCAATGAATTTCTCTAAAGCGCGTTTTTCAGTGAGCTTGTTAAGCTTCGATAAAAGTATCATATTTTGAAATCGGCTATACCGATAACTGTGTTTCTCTCGTATATCTTCAGGCTGTATTCAGCGGTAGGTATTCTTTCAAAATGGAAGACGTAGAATTGATCGGTGCCGGCCTCATATGTTTTCCTGGTCGAACTCAATAGCAACCTGATGTCAAGCCCCTCTTCCAGCCCGGAAATCTGCCCCATCAGGTTGAAATTCTCCATTGAGACCGGCTGCAATGACAGGACCAGCTCCATGCCATTGATCTTATACTTGAGCCGGCGGGAATTTACGGTTGATGAAAATTCCGATCGGATCCCGCTCGGGATTGGCAATACGCTTGAGTCATATACTGTTATACCGTAGGGAGGCTGATTTTTGTGTCGGCTTTTCTGGAAATCCTCGAATTGTCGGGATGATAATTCAAGCGCTGATCTGAAAATCCTTTTCCAATCAGCATGCCTGCCTCCAGGCCGCAAATTCTTCAGCACAGTTAGCAATTCGGCCATCTCTTTGTCCCTTTTGATGCGAGATTTCACTTCCTTGCTTTCCTTAGCATTAAGTTCTCCCCTCAAGAACTTTAGAAGAATCTCTACTTTGTCCTCATTTTTTTTCACAATCAGCCTCCCTAACTTAATAGAGTAATAAGGCACAAAAATAATACCTAAAATTTGAATCCTTCTTCAGAAAGAACCTGCCTCAATTTCTCCAAACAACGACCCCGTCTTGGCCCTATTGACGATATTGGAATTTTCAGTATTTTTGAAATTTCTTCGTAACTTGGTTCAGGATATTCAAGAAACAGCAGATACAGCAACCTGAAGCAATTCCCCGGCAACTTGCCCAGGGCCTTCAAAACCATCTCATCCTGCATTTTCCTGTTCAGAATCTCATCCGGATTTTTAGGCATCTCAGGATAAAGCGCCATGCCGATAGCGCTTTCGGCCATCCTGGAACGTTTCCTTCCCCTGATAAGTGCCTTGATCTCATTCTCTATCATCGTGCGGTAATAGCTGAACACTTTTTCGGGTTCATTTAGATTTGTGAGACTCTTGAGAAGACGGTAATTGCATTCCCAGACCACATCCAGCGTCTCTTCACTCGACAGACGCATCTGACTGCAGATCGCAATTCCGACCGGGATCAGCCGCTTAATCAATTCGCTCCAGGCCTCTTTATCCCCCTTCAAGCATCCATGCACAAGCCCTGCAATATTTTCTTTATCTTTTTTTTTCATGTAAGACAAGATGACATCTCGATCAGGTATCTCTGTCAAACTCAGGCTATAGTATCTTTATGAATATCAAATGTCAATGCAAAAAGAAAATGAGATTAAAACCCGGCTGCATCTTTCCTGGCGGGAAACCGCCTTCGATCTTATTGTATGTTTTATTGTTACAATGACGTAAATCATGCGATCCAATTAGATCATCCTTAAATCATAATGATTTGCGCGAATCAACAGACTGTTTCCGAAAGCATAAAATTAGTAATGAATGATGCGATACTAAATCATTTTTTTTCGTTTTTGAGCTTTTTTTCGAACTTTTGCAGTAGTTCCCAGGCTGCCTGAGTAACCGGGATTTTGCCCTCAAGCACGGCATTTTCAATAGCAGGGAGCAGTTTTTGAATCTCTTCATTATTATAGAAGAGACTGTGGATTTTCTCTCGCAGCATGCTGTGGAGCCATTCTTTGGATTGCTGGCGTCGCTGTTTTTCGAAATATCCGCTTCTTTGTGTGATTTCGCGATATTCTTCTACCAATTCCCAGATTTCGGGAATACCGGTGCCCTTTATAGCCGACGCCGTGTGCACCTCGGTAGTCCATCCCTCGGCGCGGGGCTGAAGATAATGCAAGGCGCGGGCGTATTCCTCACGGGCCATTTTGGCCCTTTTTACATTGTCCCCGTCGGCTTTGTTGATTACAACAGCATCTGCAAGCTCCATCACCCCGCGCTTGATCCCCTGGAGTTCATCGCCGGCTCCGGCGATCATAATCAGCAGGAAGAAGTCGACCATAGAGCGTACTGCAATCTCACTCTGTCCCACGCCTATGGTCTCAACTAGGAGAACATCATACCCCGCCGCCTCGAATACCAGCATGGTCTCGCGCGTTTTGCGGGCTACCCCGCCGAGCGTTCCTCCGCTTGGACTGGGACGTATGAACGCATTGGGATGACGTCCCAGATCCTGCATGCGGGTCTTGTCGCCCAGGATGCTTCCTTTGGTCAGGCTGCTGGTGGGATCGACGGCCATCACGGCCACCATATGATCTCTGTCTGTCAGGTAGGTTCCGAGGGTCTCGATGAAGGTACTCTTACCTGCCCCGGGGGTACCGGTTATACCCACGCGAATGGACCCACCGGTGTGGGGCATGAGCTCCTTTAGGACCTCCTGTGCCTGATCCTGATGGGCTGGAGCATTTGACTCAATTAGCGTTATAGCCTTGCCCAGAATGGTCCGATCGCCATCCAAAACCCCTTTAACATATTCACTTGTGGGCAGTTGGCGTCCATGACGTCGGTCGGATTTTCCCGGAGAGGCTGATCCCTGACGGCCGCCCTCCGCGCCCTTAACGATGTTAAGCGCTGAAGGCTTCTTTTTTTCCTGTTTTTTGCGGTCCTTGTTTTCTGCCAAATCTATTCTCTTTTAATTAATTATCGGAACCTGTCAGCTTTTGCAATACCTTTTTGGCCGCCACCGGAATTACTGTCCCGGGGCCGAAAATGGCTTCGGCGCCATGCTCATACAGAAAATCATAATCCTGGGCGGGAATCACTCCGCCGATCACTATCATTATATCATCACGATTCAGTTTTTTCAACTCCTCCACCAGCTTCGGAAGCAAAATCTTATGTCCGGCGGCCAAAGAACTTATGCCGATTATATGAACATCGTTTTCAGCCGCCTGGCGGGCGGTTTCATCCGGTGTCTGGAAAAGCGGTCCCACATCGACGTCAAATCCAAGATCGGCGAAAGCCGTGGCGATCACCTTGGCCCCTCGATCATGTCCATCCTGACCCATCTTGGCGATCAGGATTCTGGGGCGGCGCCCCTCGTTTTTCTCGAAATCATCCGACATTTTGCGAACTTCCGAAATAATATCGCTTCCCGAATACTCGGAACCGTAAACCCCGGAAATTATCCTCGGTTCGGCCTTATGCCTTCCCCAGACCTTTTCCAGGGCATGACTGATCTCGCCAAGGCTCGCTCGAACTTTCGCTGCTTCCACCGAAAGCTCCAGAAGATTGCCCTCGCCGGTTTCGGCGCATTTTGTTAAAGCGTCAAGCGCCTTCCGGACATCATCCGCATTCCGCTCGGCGCGCAATTTTTTAAGGCGGGCGATCTGCTGCTGTCGGACAACCTCCGTATCAACCTCCAGAATATCGATTGGCTCTTCTCTCTGCAGGCGGTATTTGTTGGTGCCGATTATCGATTCGGCGCCCGAGTCGATACGGGCCTGTCGCCTCGCCGAGGCCTCCTCGATACGCATCTTGGGCAGGCCGCTTTCGATTGCCTTTGCCATACCGCCAAGCTCCTCCACCTCCTCTATATGCGACCAGGCCTTGCGCACAAGGGCATCAGTCAGATATTCCACATAGTATGATCCGCCCCAGGGGTCAATAACATTGCAGATTCCCGTTTCTTCCTGCAGGTACAGCTGGGTATTGCGTGCGATTCTGGCACTGAAATCAGTGGGTAATGCGATCGCCTCATCAAGCGCATTGGTATGCAGGCTCTGGGTGTGTCCCAGTGCCGCGGCCATGGCCTCGATACACGTACGGGTAACGTTATTGAATGGATCCTGTTCGGTCAGACTCCATCCGGAGGTCTGGCTATGGGTACGGAGCATCATCGATTTCGGATTTTTCGGATTGAACTGTTTTATTAGCTTGGCCCATAACAGACGCGCCGCACGCATCTTGGCGACCTCCATGAAGTAGTTCATGCCGATGCCCCAGAAAAATGAGAGCCTTGGCGCAAACTGGTCGATTGTCAGACCGGCGTTGAGCCCGGTTCGTACATATTCGAGGCCATCCGCCAGGGTATAGGCCATTTCAAGGTCGGCAGTGGCTCCAGCCTCCTGCATATGATATCCGGAGATTGAGACACTGTTGAATTTTGGCAGATTTTCCGATGTGAAGGCGATAATATCCCCGATAATTTTCATGGAATGTTTGGGGGGATAGATATATGTATTCCTGACCATGTATTCCTTGAGTATATCATTCTGGATAGTGCCGGTAAGCCGGTCCATAGTTGCGCCCTGCTCCAGGGCGGTTACAATGTAGAAGGCCATAACCGGGAGCACCGCGCCATTCATGGTCATCGAAACAGACATCTTATCGAGCGGTATGCCATCGAACAGGATTTTCATATCGAGGATCGAATCGATCGCCACTCCTGCCATACCGACGTCACTGACCACACGGGGATGGTCCGAATCATAACCGCGATGGGTTGCCAAATCGAATGCTACCGAGAGACCGCGCTGTCCTGCGGCCAGGTTCCTGCGGTAGAATGCGTTGGATTCTTCGGCTGTTGAAAATCCTGCATACTGACGTACTGTCCAGGGACGCATTATATACATTGTTGCATACGGCCCGCGCAAAAACGGGGGGATGCCCGCGGTATAATCCAGGTGCTCGTATTTTTCATTATCTTTCTCTACATAGAGGGGGCGAACATCAATCATCTCCATTGTCTGCCACACAAGTTCGTCAAGGCTTTTGCCGGATTCTTTTTCGACACGTTTCTTCCAGTTTTCAAAATCGCCGGAGGATTCGGTTTTTCCAAAATCCATTGATGTAAAGTCCGGTATGCGGCTCATAATGTCACCCCCAATCTGGAGGCAATTTCAGTAAGTGTCTGGAGTACGTTAGATCTTAGATGTATGAACCGATCGACCCCGGCATCCTCATATTTTTTCTTCAGCCCGTCATCAGCAGGCAGGCCGGCCATAATTATGATTGCATCCGGTTTTTCCTTTTTCACCGCCGACGCCGTAATCGGCGCCATCCCGGGATAGGAATTATCTAATCCACAAATCACGACAATATCGGCATCTTCATCAAGAGCGGCATGGGCTGCGTCCTCCGCGCTGTCATAGCCCAGGGTAGGGATTACCTCGAAACCGCCGACCTCGAAAAACGAGGCGGAAAAATCAAGGCGGGGCATATATTTGCGGACTGGACCCAGTGCAGCCATAAAAACCTTCATATCACCCTTCTCCTCGCGCTGTTTTTCGACTGCATGACGCAGCTTTTCGTACTGCTGCGAGGCTCGCAGTTTGGGGATTGGAGTTATTGATGCTGACGGCTTCTTGTCCTTCCTGATCAGATGCAGAATATCAGCAATTGGAAGACCTCTATCAACTGCATCGATCACGGCTTCTGTGACAGAGGCAGCTTGAATGTTTTTGCTGAATTTGTCTCTGTCATCCTGGCTGACCCTGTCTCTAATTTTCTTCAGATCATCAATTCTTTTCTTTTTAAATTGCATATAATCGAAGGGGTGGGGGTTGAGCTTTTCTTCCTCTGGATTCGGATACTTATTCGTTCCGACTATTGTGCTCTTTCTGAATGCGTAGCCGTTTGCTCTTTCCTCTGCAATCATTGCAACTTCTGACTGCGGGTAACCGTCAAGCAGGGCCTGATACATACCGCCCATCTTTTCGATTCCTGTGAACTGCTTCCAGCTTTCCCGGGCGAGCTCATTGGTCAGGTGTTCGATATACCATGATCCCCCGGCGGGATCCATGATCTGGGCCAGGTGCGACTCCTCCTTGAGAATAAGCTGGACATTTCTGGCGATGCGTCGGGCGAATTCATCGGAGGGACGTATTTGCTCATCGAAGGTGGCGCTGTGTATGCTGTCCGCCCCACCTGCTATGGCGGAGAATGTCTCGGTGGTTGTGCGCAATATGTTGACATAAGGATCGTAACAGGTTTTTGTGTAATTTGAGGTGCGCGCATGTATGTGGATCTTCCGTTTATCATCCGCAAGGCCGCATTTTTCGGTAATTTTGTTCCAGATTAATCGCGCGGCGCGAAGCTTGGATATTTCCATAAAGAAATTTGCGCCTATACCAAAGCTGAACCTGAAATGAGGCACGCTTTTACCAGGATCAATGCTACGCTTCTCCATGGCGCGCATATATGCAACAGCCGTCGCCGCCACATATGCAAGTTCCTGCACTGCGCTGGCGCCGCCGTTATTGTAAGCTTCACCATGAATGCTGATAGTGCCCAGATAGGGGGCATGTTCGAAAGCCCAGGCGGTCATATCTGCCATTTCATCATAAAGAGACTCGACATCGACCGGCAGTTTGCCGTTAGCGACCAGGAGCCCGAGCGGATCCATGCCGATAGATCCTCCTAATCTTCCCCGATCAACCCCCTGCTTCTCCGCCAGTCTGACATACGATCCGAGTAATGGCAGCCCGCTGATTCCGCAGTCGATGAAAATCGGGAATTCAGCAGTATCCACACCTTCCAACGCCATCTCAAGTTCATTCAATGATAAAATCGATAGGCCGTCATCACCTGCCATAATATTGTCATTATTTTCCGGATCGAGTCCAAGTTTTGTTGCGCTATCCAGCGGCATAGTAACGCCTGTCAGCCCGCGTTCGATGTCATGACGAAGGGCGCTGTTGAAAGCCGTAATATCGGGGTATTTAATTTCCTGCGCTATCTCCCATGCATGGGAGTTATGATATACAGCCTGATTGCCTCGAACATAGGGCGGGAAACCTGAGGGCGCATGGAGATGCGGGATATCGGCGATGTCTTCTTTACGGTAGATTGGTTTTAAGGTAATTCCCTCGACTGTTTTGGTCAACATTCTCTCTTCAAAGGGGATACCTTTAAGGAGACGTTCCACCTCGGCCACCCATTCCTCATAAGATGGCGGTTCAAACTCTTCAAACATCCGGCCTCCTGCAGGCTCCGGTCCGGATCTCATATCATCATCTGACTTCATAAGCTGCATGCCTCAAAATCAAGGTTATCATCTGTACTCAGTCATACTGTCACTCAACAAAGTCATTCTGAGCGGAGCGAAGAATCTCTTCGTCTGCATGTTATTTGAGAATGATAATTTATGGATAGCAGAATTGCAACCATATAATAGATTAACCTGATTTATACTAACAAGAAATGGGGGATGGTGTTTCCCTTATATCTATCGAGGAGATCACCACGTCACTCAGAGGCCGCAAACCGGCCGCTTCATTCCTCGTGATGACACTATTCAGGTGCCAACTTCCCAGGATGATTTATCCAATGCATCAGGGCAATATCTGCTGTTTTTCGACCAGCTCGCGGTACAGCTCGCAGCTTTGCATGATCTCCTTGCTGGTGCCCTGGTCGATTATCCGGCCGTTCTGAAGGACCACGATTCGGTCGGCGTGCTGGATGGTGGAAAGCCTGTGGGCGATCATGATTGCGGTCTTATCTCTTAAGACTCGGGAAAGGGAGTCCTGAATCAATTGTTCCGAGACTGAGTCGAGCGCCGAGGTGGCCTCATCCAAAATCAAAATCGAGGGGTCTCTGATGATTGCGCGGGCCAGGCATATCCGCTGTTTTTCGCCGCCGGATAATGTTACTCCGCGTTCACCTACCTGGCTTTCATATTTCTCCGGAAGAGCCTCTATATAGGCATGTATATTGGCGTTTTTTGCCGCTTCAATGACATCTTTCTCGTCCACATCGGGTATGCCGTAGACGATATTCTCATATATAGTCGATCGGAATAGAAGAGGTTCCTGATCGACCAGAACTATATTATCGCGCAAGGACTTAAATGACATCTTTCTCAAATCGATGCCATCTACCGTGATTTCGCCGGAAAGAGGATCATAAAAGCGCATGAGCAGGTTTATAATCGTGCTTTTGCCCGATCCCGAGGGGCCGACGATGGCCACTTTTTCGCCGGGAGCAATCTTTAGATTCAGATGTTCGAATTTGAAGCCACCGGTTTCATATGCAAAGGAAACATCCTTAAACTCGATTTCACCCCGGGCCTTTTCGATTTCGACAGGTTCGGGAGCTTCTTCAACCGCCGGGGGGATATCAAGATATTCATAGACCCTGTTGACCGAGGCCATGGCCGACTGCACCTCGATATTGATCCGTGCCAGACCCTCAACAGGGGAATACAGATAGGTCAGCAGGATATAAAACGCCATCAACTCGCCGATTTGCATGGAGCCGCCCGCTATCAGGTAGGTTCCCCATGCAAGAATAATGATCGGACCGAGCATGCTCACGAAGTTGATTATCTGGGTGGTGACCGAGGTTACCACGCTGTTTTTGATATAGAGACCTGTAAGGTCCTTCATGACATGATCGACATGCTTCTTTTCACGTTTCTCCTGCCCGAAGGCCTTGACTGTTTTGATGGCCACCAGTGTTTCCTGCAGTCGTGCTGAAAGATGCGCAAGTTTTTCCTGGAGCATGCGGACGATTTGATGCAGGCGTTTGCCGAACTTATGGGTAAGCAGAATAGTGAAAGGTACCGGAATCAAAGCTACAAGTGTCAAATACCAGTTAAGATTCAAAAGGTAGATGATAATAGCAATCAGCATAAAGACATTGGTGAAGAACATCAGAAGTGTTGTGGTCAGAAGCCCTTGGATACGGTTGACGTCGGAAAGCACGCGGGACATGATCTCGCCCACCTGGCTCCTCTGGAAAAAGGAGAGCGACAGCCGCTCGACATGGATAAACAAATCAGAGCGCATGTTCATTATGATGTTTGCGCCGATATAAGCGGCCAGATAATCGCGCAGCCATGCCAGCAGGAACTGTCCGACATAAATAGCCACAAGCACCAGGCCGAATATAATTACTGGACGAATCTTCACCGCCTCACCCGCCTGCGACGCAATGGAGGGAATCAGGGTATCAATCATATACTGCAGGGCGGCGGGGACAGCAATGCCCAGTACTGCGATTGCAGCCATAACTATAAATGTAACGATCTCGAGCAGCCAGTAGGGCTTGAGATATGCCAGAAGCCTTCTAATTTTGCCTGAATCTTGGGTCATTTTTCCAGTCCGGGAAATATTTGGCTGCCGCAAATTTGAATGCTTGAGGAGCCAGGGCCGCTTTCATGGCCTCATCTCTTTGGATAAACATTTTATTCCAGAGCTTTGCTCTTTCGCCCGCGAGATCGGCCGAGGGCTCATTTGCAATGCTTGCGCCGAATTGATCCTCTTCCTTTTTCCACCATTCTCCGCCCTTGAATTTACTGCCGAAACGCTTTTTAAAAAAGTCCATATTTGTATAAAGTTCGCATCCGGGGAAGTGCATATATTCCGCCGAGGCCCAGATCAGGTATCTGCCGGTCTTTGTAAGTTCATTGTCTATAAAACGGAATGTTTCCTCAAGGCTTTTCTGTGTTTCGCCGGGATGGTTGAAGATCAGGTTGGCACGGTGCAGTATGCCATTATCCGAGAGCATATTGCTGACCCGGCTGAATTTCTCCAGATACTTATCAGGATTTTTGCATTTTTTCATCAAGAGCAGCATTTCAGGCGAGGCGCTTTCCAATCCAAATTGAATTTCCGCTTTTATGTTCGAAAGAAGCTCGATATCCTCCTGATCGAGATATTCATGACGAGTCTCGACAACAATCCAAAAATCGGGATCTGCATCAACAAGCCGCCGGAAGAACTCCTTGCGCCATCTGGCGCTTTTGCCAAAGCAGGCATCGCAGATCGCGACCCCGATCGAATTGAACCTTTCCGCAGCGTTGAACATCTCCTCCACCGATCTTTCCGGCGAAAAAGCCCGCCAGCTTCTATCCTTCAATGGTTCCATGCAGAAGGAACAGCCGAAGGGACAGCCGCGTGAAAGATACAGATAGATATTGGGGAGGCCATCCGGATAATGGGCATTTGTGAAATTTTCGACAATATCCCAGTTGAAGCCCACGAACTGCTCGTTTTTGAATACGTCCGATTTTACAATTTGCGTCTGCGATGGCCGGCCTGTGGTGGAGAAGCCCTCAGCGATTTCTCGTAAGGCGTTCTCACCTTCACCGATAATAACATAGTCGAAGAGGTTTTCAGGCAGGAGGAAATCGTGGGGGCAGGCGGTGGGATGGTATCCGCCCACAACTATCAATTTATCGGGATAAAGTTCGCGGCAGATTCGGGCCACTCGTAGCGCTGCAGTATACGAAAGGCTCGCCCAGCAGGACAGGGCCAGGATATCAAAATTGCTCTCAGCCAGATATTTTTTGACCTTGCGTTCAAACCTCCTGACCTGTGAGGCAGAATTGGGGGCGCCGATCGATATTTCGAAATCGGCAAACTCCACGGAAAAATACTGCGCCAGATAGGAAGCCAGCAGCAATTGAGAGCTCTTTAATTCTAATCTCGTACCCCAGCCGGCGGCGTAAAATGCTGATGGATATGCCAGAAGAATTGACGGCGCTCCGCTACTTCTCAACCGTCTCGACCTTCCCGCCCAGCTGTTTGTGTACATGATCCAGAAGGCTCTGGATCATCTCGTTATCTTCGCATTCGATACCGTTGGCCTTCTCGATCTGGTACATGCAGTAAGGATTATTGGCGCGCATATTTGTGGCGGAAAATGAGGTCGTGGCGCATCCGCCGCGGCAAAGCGGAAGATACTTGCATTCCTTGCACCATCCGCCGGCATCAGAGCTCCTGAACACGCGGTTGTACATGAAATTATTTGGGTCATCCCAGATCTCGGTGAAGGATGAATCCCTGATATTGCCTTCATTGAAGTACTCCGGCATGGAAAGGCATCCGCGCACCTCGCCATTTGATGTTATCCCGGCCACACGCATGCCCGCGAAACATCCGAAATATGGCTTGCCGTCCCAGAGCTGAGTTCCCTTGCAGCCGTAGAAGCCGATATTCTCGCCCACATCGATATCGATCTTGCCTTCCTCCTTGTATTCCAGGAGCTTATCCACCAGGTAGGGAAACTTGTCCGTGGTCAGAACCATATTATCCTGTTCTTTCATACGTCCAGTGGAGGTGGTCATCTGGATCCGCCACTGACGGCATCCCACATCCTGCAGAATCTGCTTGATCTCATCCATTTCGTTCAAATTCATATTCGAGACCTGTGTGATTGCGCAGAACCTAATGTTGCCCCTGTCGGACATCATCTGCATAGCATTCTTGGCCCTTTTAAAGCTCTTTTCACGTTGACGAATATGGTTATGAGTGGGTTCGGTGCCATCAAAGCTAACGCCTATATTGGTAAAGTTAATTCTTTCGAACTCATCGACGATTTTTTCGTCGACAGCATAACCATTGGTAATCAGGTATGCCTTGGAACCGCCATCGATAATCCTCTGGGCCAACTGGGGCCAGTCTTTTCTGAGAAGCGGCTCACCGCCGGAAAGCGTGATCTCCTGCGCGCCCAGGCCGCAGAGTTCGTCCACCAGAGCAATTGCCTCCTCATGGGTCAGCTCATCGGACCTCTTTTGGCCGGCTGCAGTCCCGCAATGCAGGCAGCGCATATTGCAGGCGAATGTAATTTCCCATACCACAGCATGGGGATAATATT
Source organism: Candidatus Zixiibacteriota bacterium (assembly GCA_011056555.1). Lineage (GTDB taxonomy): Bacteria > Zixibacteria > MSB-5A5 > JAABVY01 > JAABVY01 > JAABVY01. Next base: position 25,950 of record DSEQ01000045.1, read on the forward strand.
TCCGTTCTTGTACTTCTTGGCTCATGTCGTCTCCTTTGCGGCTTTTTGGGCCTGACTCTGCCGCGAACGTGCAATAATTTCGAGCATAGGTCCAAGGTTATGTTTCCAGGTTTCGCATGCCTCACCGCTTTTCAGGTCGCCGTCGGCACGGCGCGCCGGACATCCGCCCATGCAGATCGGAAGAATACTGCAATTTCTGCATTCCTCGTGCTCGAAGGCGTCAAAGTTGAAAAGACGTGTGAAGTTGGGATGGTTGTAATTTATATTCTCTTTGATATTGCCCATTGCTCTGGGAATATCACCGACGTAGTTATAGCATTTATATATATATCCTTCCGGATCCAGAAGGTGTGAACTGATCAGCTGGCTGAAACAAACCGTACCCATCGGCTGGGGAAGGCTGGTAATCGAAAATCCGTTTTCCAGAAGCAGGCGGTAGAAATCGGTTTCGACTTTGGAAAAATCCTCTGCGCCGTAACAGCTCTCGGAAATGTTGGAGCAGGCCGAGGTGGCCGCCTCGATACGCCCAAAATAGAGTCCGACATTATTTTTGAGCCCGGCCTCATCAAGTTCATTCAGCAGTCTCTGGATAGTTTCAGATGTGAAGCTCTTATCGATATTGACCCGAATATTGACCTGCATCTTCCGGGAGGCATATTGAATGTTTTTGAGAATTGTGTCGAAACTGTCCTTGCCGCTTTTGAGCGGCCTTTTTTTGTTATGTATGTCCGAGGGACCGTCAAGAGTGATCTGTATGTTGCTTACTTTGAGGTTATCTAAAAGACGGTCGGTGTTCTCGTTTGTCAGCAGGTAGCCGTTGGTAATCATCGAGGCATTGAATGCAAACTTGTATTCTTCTGCCATATCGAGCATCGATTCGGTCAGGTCCTCGATGATTTCCATGGCCAGAAGCGGTTCGCCGCCATACCAGTTTATGTCCAGGCTGCGTATGCCCGCAGCGCGTGTTTCGATGAAGTCCAGGATTGTCTCCACAATCTCGGGCTGCATTCGTCCCTTTTTATTGCCTTCATAGCAATAGCCGCAGTCCATGTTGCAGGCCAGGGTGGGGGCTATGGACAGGCCCAGTGAGCTCTGGTCAAATCTGGCCTGGTGATGCTGGAATTTCAGCTCTTCCAATTCATCGTAGTAATCATGATGTATGAATCTGCCGTATTCAAGCTGTCTTACCAGATGCGCTTCTTCCGGCGTGAACTCGGACTCAGCGCCGTTCCGAATTTTTCCAAAAACATTCTGACAGGTTTGGTAGTTCTTTTCATCCATCAAGCCCAGAGCGCCGCTGCGAGCATTATAGGCAATATAATGTCCTTCTCCCCAGGGCCTGATATGATTAAACTTTGATATTTTGTACATGTTAGAATCCCGAATAGTATTTAATGTTGGATCCGACTCCTGTAAATTTATGATGTGCCGCAGTCGGAGACCATTGGATTTTGCAGTTAAAGGGATTTCCGCTTCGAACGTCAAAATCCGCCAAAAGGATTATCAAAATCGGAAAAAGCCTTGAGAGCGTCCCCCGAAATTAAGCTATTCTTCAGCGATGCCTTCGAATAGCCGGATAGTTCCACGTCGGAAGGACGCCTTTGTCCACCGTTACGAAAAGAGTATTACATCTCTATCGGTCCCGGGGGAACGCCATACATCGGATATACGATGCTCTTGCACAAGGTCGAGCATTTGAGCGGACACCAGCCCGCGGTGATTTCCATAGGATCAATAAGATAGTTCATGCTTCCTCCTCTCATTTTTCCCATGATAGGTTAGGCTCGGTTTTCCTTAACTGCGGCAC
>DSEQ01000018.1 GCA_011056555.1 Candidatus Zixiibacteriota bacterium
GGTAATTCCGGCCAGGTCCGCTATCACCGGTACGGAGGTGATGGCGGGAACATAGAAATCCGCATCTTGATACAGGATTGGATAAGTGATATTGCGGAGACTGTTGTTGAGCCGTACATATGTTGAAAAGAGATTGAAGTTAGCCCTGTTGTCACCAGAGTTTAAGATGGCCTCGAATGTCAGCGGATCATAATCCATCTCGATATCGAGGGCTTCAGCCAAATCGCTCAGCGAGATATAATAGATATCCCCTTCCTTTATGTGATCGATCTGGACAGGTACTTTATAATAGAGCCTGGCGCCGGTTACGTTTGCGGGCAGAATAAGCCATATACCGATCAATACCAGGATTATTATGAAAGATGCTCTTCTGGTCTTCATATCAAAATTGTACGGAAGATTATCGATTTCGTTCCCGCAGCCCTCGCTCCATACGGCGGGTATCCTCTTTTTTCTTTATCGCCTCACGTTTATCATACTGCTTCTTGCCTCGGGCCAGGCCGATCTCGAGTTTGGCCAGATTTTTTCTGAAATACAGCCTGAGCGGAATCAGGGTAAAACCCCGTTCCTGGGTCTTGACCCTGAGCTTGCGGATTTCCCGTTTATGCAAAAGCAGCCTTTTCTTGCGGTCAGGATCATGCTTTTCCTGTGAAGCCTGCTCATAGGGATTTATGCGCATGGAATAGACCCAGACCTCGCTATTCTCCACCGCAGCATAGGCCTCCTGGATCGAGACCCGCCCCTGACGGATGGATTTGACTTCGCTTCCAACCAGCTCGATTCCGGCCTCATACTTTTCTGAAATATGATAATCATGATAGGCCCTGCGATTGGTTGTTACAATCTTTATGTCGTCAGCATTTTGAGCCATGGCGCTAATATATACAGTTTTTCAAGATATCATCAAGTAAAATAAGAAATCGAACGCTTGGAGCTTGACTTTATCTTTGCTGTAAGATTAATTTACGGTTTGACAATATGGGCCGTGGATCGTCAAGATAGCGATTATGCAAACAAAACTTCTCTACACATTATTTTTGATCTTCCTGCTGACTCCATTTACGCTTATCAGGGCTGAAAGCAAGGGCGTGGTGACCGGCACTGTTGTGGATTCGGAGGATAATCAGCCGATACCATCGGCCGCTGTCTGGATCGATGAGCTTGCTTTAGGAGATCTTACCGATTCGCTGGGAATATTCACGATCCGCCAGATTCGTTCCGGCCGCTACACCTTGCGGGCCGAATTGATCGGATACAAGGCCTATGTTCATTACAATTTTGAGGTCAAAGCCAATGACACCTCCAGAATTCAAATTGTCCTCGAGCCGACTGTGCTGCCCCAGGGAGAGGAGCAGATCGTGGTCGGCAGGAAGCCCCTTCTTGATCTCAACCAGCCCACCACCGCACGATCCGTAGATCGCCAGGAACTGGAGCTGATTGCACCGGAGGAGATCAAGACCATAATTGAGGATCAACTCGGGGTATCCACGCTTGAAAACGAAATTCATATCAGGGGCGGCAGAACATACGAGGGTGAGTTCCTGGTCGACGGGGTCTCGATCTCCGATCCGATGGTGCGCCAGGGCTATTCCTTGAATTTGAGTCCGGATATTGTGGAGGAGGTACGCGTAATCTCCGGCGGCCTTTCGGCGCAGTACGGCGGAGTTACCAGCGGCGTGGTGGAGATCATGACCCGCGAAGGCACCGATCTTTTTATGGGTAATATCGAGTACCGTACGGACAATTTCGGCTTCGGATCAGGCTTTGATTATGACACCGACAACCTCAACCTGGAACTGTCCGGCCGCGATCCGATCTTCTCCAATCTCCTGAAATCGTTCGGATTCGGCGATCGGAGCTACTTTTTTCTATCCGCGGGCATGTCCATCTCCGACAGCTATCTGCCCTACAGTAATTCGCAATATTCATCTTTTCACGGCAATACCTTTGCTCCCAGGGGGGACAATTACTGGTCATTGTTTTTTAAATGGCACGGCTGGCTGAAAGATAAGTTCAAGCTGACCATTTCATACAATGGCTCGGTCAATATCAATCAGGATCGTGCCATCCTGGATACACGTTTCCGCCTGGCGACATACTCCTACGGCTATCCATTCGAGTATCAGAAGAATCTCGATAATTACAATACATTTACGCAGTTCACCAATCAGCAGATCATAAAGCTGGAGACAAATCCGCAGGCCAGATCGGGCCTGGAGCTGATACTCTCCCGGGTCTTCACGAATCTGCATTCTGATGTCAACGGCAAGAGCTGGGATGAATATATCGCTCCGGTTGATACTCTTCCGGAAATTATAGAAATTTCAGAGGATTCATCCTACTACACGATTGAAGAGGGGGATGGTTTCTGGGACAGCGGGGATGGCGATCTCTGGTACGATCATTTTCTGGAGACATACTCAGTTGCATTGCGCGGCCGCAAACAGCTCGCCATGAACCAGAGTATGTCCGGCGGCATTTCTTACGAATATGAGACTTTGCAGATGACGGATATCTTCAAACCATATCTGGGTGAAGAGGGGCTTGGTCTGAATTATGATATTTATCGGGTGTATCCCTCCAGCTTTGCCGCTTATTTTCAGAACAGGTTCAATTTTTCCGGTGCGGTCTTCGATCTGGGGGTCAGGTACGATCTCTGGGTTCCCGGCAAGTATGCGGAGGAGGCTGCGTTGTCCGGCGAATCACCGGTAATCGGCGATGAGATTCAGAGTATGTTCGAGGATGAGACCTTTACCGTATTCGGGCGCCGCGCCCGTTCGAACTTTTCGCCCCGACTCGGAATTTCCTATCTTCTTTCCAATAATCTGACGTTGTATGTTAATTATAATCGCCTGGCTAAAAAGCCGCCGGCCCAATATGTCTATGCCCGGCTGTTCACCCCGGCCCAGGGAGCATATCAGCTTTTCGGGAATCCGGCTTTGGGATATGAGAAAGTAACGACGATTGAAGCCGGTGTGAAATACCTGCCCTCGCCGGGGCGGGCCCTGTCGATATCAGCGTATTTCAAGGACATAAGCGATTATATCGCCGCCACGCAGATCCAGCCCGATCCGCGTTTTCCCGATGAGTCCTATCTGGTTTATTTCAATCTGGATTTTGCCAAGTCGAGAGGAGTCGAGCTAAGTTATACTCATGATTTCGATCAATATATCAGGGGTTTTACCAATATTGCAGTGTCTCGCGCTGAAGGTGAAAGGTCACTTCCGGCCGATATACTGCGAGGTCTCGAGGCCAGGGCGGAGGGCGAGCTTTTTACAGAGGTGCCGTTTGACTGGGATGTTCCCTGGCAGTTTTCGATCGGCGCCAATATCGGCATTCCCGAAGATAAGAATCCCGAGCTATTTGGAATGAAACTGCCGTCAAACTGGAATCTTTACATAAAATATGCTGCCCGGGCAGGGAAGAGGTACACACCTTATGCCGAGGTTACTGATTCATTTGGAGTAATTCAGTATGTTCCCTCGGGCGAAACCAATTCCGAGCTGGGACCATATCAGAGCTGGCTCGATCTCTCGTTCAGGAAATATTTCGATTTTGGGGACTACCGGCTGTCATTATTCTTCGAGGCCGAAAATCTTCTCGATCACAAAAATGTGGCCATCATAAATCCGCTTACCGGTGAAGAATATAAACAGGGAGACACCATACCTGGCGGCGATAATTTCTTTGAGGTTCCTCCGGAGGGCTATGATCTTCCGATCTGGAATAATCCGACACAATACCTTGCGCCCCGAAAGCTCAGGCTGGGAATGGGGGTAAGCTTCTGATGAAAGCATTCATTACGACAATATTGATTATAGCCCTTATATTGCTCATGCTCGATTGCAGCGAGAAAGTCAACCAGCCGACAGACCTGCCTGAGCCCGGATCCATTAACCCTGACACTACCTATGTCATGATTACCCCGGCCTGGACCGAGGCGGATGGCATCACCTTCGACCGGCCCACGGATGTCATGATCGGTTATGACCGCTTTGTGTATGTGGCCGACCGCAACAATGACCGTGTGGTCAAGCTGACCCTGGCCGGCGAGTTCGTGGAATCCTATCAGATTCCCAATCCGACCCAGATTGACCAGGATCGTGCCCTCGATCTTCTGGCGGTTAACGATTCCAGCGTGGTGCTTAGAAGGAGCTTTCGTGAGGGTGGTGATTTTCAGGTTGTATATACCGCACCAGACGTTCCTCGTCCCCCACCGATTGACGATACGACATATGCGGTGCTTTTCGGAATCGCGGCCTCGCCCTTCCCGGATAAAACATACAGCATTTCAAATTTCTACTTAAATGAGATATACCGCTTCGATTCTGGTGATGAGTATGTTGACGTGCAGGTGCCCTCGGGCAATGCTGCCGGACGGGTGGCGGCACCGGTGGCGGTCAACAGCTTCAATATCAGGGGGCAGTATTATATCGGCTATACCTCGGGGCGCTCCAGTTTTGCTGTGCAGTTGATAGAGGCCTCCACCGGTCAGCCGGTGATACCGTTTTCAGATTCGGCGGATATCTATCTTACCACTGTCAACGGCCATAAGGATATTGCAGTTGATGATCTGGGCAATATATTTGTGACCATGGCTGCCGCTTCCGAGGTTTGGAAGTTCTCCCGTGATGGTCAGTTGCTTTTGAGATTCGGCCAGGATGCTCCGCCTGAGGATCGGCTGGATAATCCGCGCGGAATTGACGCTTACCAGCAGTATATTTATGTTGCCGACACCGATAATAACCGGGTTGTCCGCTTTGAGACCTCAACTTCGCCCCAGCAGTAAAAAATTCTTGCCAAAAGTTTCGGATCGCATATATTGGTTGCCCGTAAAACATATTGACGATTTGATGCCGAAGTGGTGGAACTGGCAGACGCGCTGCGTTCAGGGCGCAGTGCCCGCAAGGGCGTGCGGGTTCAAATCCCGCCTTCGGCATTTTTGTTTGATCATAACCATACAAATCACATCGAATTAACTGCCGGCTATCATCAAAAAACCATGCCCCGTTTCTTGCGGCTAATTCGCTGGGAATGGGCTCCGTGCGGAAAATATAAAGGCAATCGTGCCCGATATAGATCCCCACGCGCCTCATCATATCAGAAAAAGTATCAAGTCGATGGTAATAACTGCACCGGAACAATCTATAGATGACATAGATTCGAGAAGTGGCTCAAGGCTGATATTGTACCCTTTCACGATTTCCTGACGATTTCAGAAGGCAGAAAGGGATTTCGGCTGCGCCATATTCGGAAGCAAAAATTGATGAAAAATCAGCAAAACCTATTGCAAATCAAGCCTTTCAGGATAAAAATTGCCATGTTTTTCCAGGTTCATTTCGGGAAGCTCCAAAAGTCAGAGATAGTATGTGAAATTTGTCTCAAGGAAATCACAAATATTTGGTAAATTTCTTGACTAATAATAGTTTATAATGTATCGTATATATCTTGAATGTGAAATTGGTAACTTTGTCGAAAGCACTCGAGATGGCCGAACACAAGCTCTCCAGCCTCGAAAAACGCATCCTGATATTCGCCGGGGGATATGGCAGCGGCAAGACTGAAGTCGCCGTAAATTATGCCGCTTATCTTGCCAGATTGGGTCATCTTCCGCTGACTATTGTCGATCTCGACATCGTCAACCCATATTTCCGCTCCCGCGAGGCGGCCAAGCCAATGATCGCTTTGGGGGTACGTGTGGTTATGCCTGCCGGAGAACATTGCTCCGCCGATTTGCCGATCATCCTGCCGGAGGTCAAGGGCGCAATAGAAAATCAGGATGAGCGGGTGATTCTTGACGTGGGCGGTGATGATGTCGGCGCGAGGGTTATGAGTTCGATGGCGGATGCATTTCATAAGGATGACTACGAGATGCTTTTCGTATTAAATGCCAACAGGCCTTTCACATCGGACGTTAAAGGCTGTATGAAGATGAAGGCGGAGATCGAAGCATCCTGCCGTCTTCAGTTCACCGGAATAGTCTCGAATACTCATCTAATTGATGAAACCGTAAAAGAAACTGTACTGGACGGTATGAAGCTGGCGCGCGAATTCAGCCAGGAGTCAGGGCTGCCTCTAAAATTTGTGAGCGCCAAAGTTAAGGTTTTTGAAAATATACAACCCGAGGAGATCGACTGCGCGATTCTTCCGCTGGAACGCTTCATGCTGAAGCCGTGGGAACTGGAATCTAAATCGAGATAAGGGCAGTCGATCCAGAAGGAATTTATAATATGCCCGGAATTACAATTGATAAAAATTACTGCAAAGGCTGTGAGCTTTGTGTTAAGGCCTGCCCGCAGCAGATCATCTCGATGTCAAAGGAGATCACCAAGCGGGGATATTTCTACGCCATGGTTCACGATCCGTCGAGATGCATCGGCTGCCGTCTGTGTGCGATAACCTGTCCCGACGCGGCAATTGAGGTGCACTCGCATGGCACCAGGTATGTCTTATTCGAATACTAAGAAGAAGGTGCGAATGTTATGGCAAAAATTTTGATGAAAGGAAATGAGGCAATCGGTGAGGCGGCTGTGCGTGCTGGAGGATTGCATTACTTCGCCTATCCGATTACACCTCAGAGCGAGGTTGGTGAATATCTCGTAAAAAGACTGCCGGAGGTGGGCGGTGTTTTCGTTCAGGCCGAATCGGAGGTTGCCGTGGGCAACATGCTCTTCGGTGCGGCCGCCTCGGGCAAACGTGTATTCACGACCTCCTCCAGCCCCGGCATCTCACTGATGCAGGAGGCGATATCGTATATAGCCGGAGCGCATCTTCCGGCGGTATTTATAAATATCGTGCGCGGCGGTCCCGGGCTCGGTGGAATTCTTCCGGCGCAGTCAGACTACTTCCAGGCGACCAAAGGCGGGGGACATGGCGATTACCGCCTTCTGGTGCTGGCGCCGTCAACGGTTCAGGAAGCGGTTGATCTGGTAATGCTGGCTTTTGACCTGGCACATAAATATCTTAATCCCGTGATGGTCCTGGGTGATGGTATGATCGGGCAGATGATGGAGGCGGTGGAGTTTCCCGAGAGTATCAAGGAGACAGATGATCCGATGACTATGGATTGGCCCGCTACCGGATGTGAGGGCCGCGATCCGAGAATTATCAAGTCGCTTTACTTGGATCCGCAGGCGCTGGAAAAAAACAGCTTTGCTCTGGCGGATAAGTATAAGAAGATGAAAGAGGAAGAAGTCCGTTACGAGCTTTACAAGGTGAAAGATGATTGCCAGGTTTTGCTGATCTCCTACGGCACCATGGCTCGTATTTGCCAGACTGTAATTGATGAGATGGAAGAGGAGGGCGTATCGGTCGGATTGCTTCGTCCCATAACTCTCTTCCCGTTCCCGGAGAATGAGATTCGTGAGCAGGCCTGGAAGGAAAATATTCGTGCAGTTCTTTCGGTTGAGATGAGCACTGGCCAGATGGTTGAGGATGTCGACAAAGCGGTACAGGGCAGGAAGCCCGTTGAATTCTATGGACGCACCGGGGGTATCGTGCCCTCGCCCGAAGAAGTTAAAGATTATATTTTGAAAATTCTCGGAAAGAAATAAAGCTGAGGTGACTATGCCAGAGGCAAAATTGAAAATTTTTGAAAGACCGAAATCATTCACCGATGTGGTCACGCACTATTGCCCGGGATGTACTCATGGTATTATTCACCGGCTGATTGCTGAGACAATCGATGAATACGGCATCCGTGGCAAGACTGTCGGGGTCGCCCCGGTCGGCTGCTCGGTTTTGATTTATAATTATTTCAGGACCGATTTCCTGGAAGCGCCCCATGGCCGCGCCCCGGCGCTTGCGACCGGCATTAAGCGCGTCAGTCCGGAGCTGATTGTATTTACATATCAGGGTGACGGCGACCTGGCCTCGATCGGAATGGGTGAAATCGTTCATGCCGCCAACCGCGGTGAAAAGATTACCGTAGTGTTTGTTAATAACGCTATCTACGGCATGACCGGCGGGCAGATGGCGCCGACAACCATGCCCGGGCAGGTTACCACAACCTCGCCTATGGGTCGTGATGTGAGCCAGGCGGGCTATCCCATCAGGATGAGCGAGCTCCTTTCAACGTTGAGGACTCCCGCGTATATCGAGCGTGTTTCGGTGCATAATCCGCATAATGTCATCAGGGCCAAGAAGGCGATCAAGAAGGCATTCAAAAACCAGATGGAAGGGAAGAGGTTTACATTTGTTGAGGTACTTTCTACCTGTCCGACCAACTGGGGTTTGACGCCTGATGAAGCGCAGAACTGGCTGGAGGACAATATGATCGCTTTCTACCCGCTGGGAGTGTTCAAAGACACTTACTATGATAATGATGAGGAGGGGCAGAAGTGAGTCAGTATGAGGTGACTTTTGCCGGATTCGGAGGACAGGGGATTATGACCGCCGGCCAGCTGCTCGCTTATACCGGTATGAATGCGGGCAAACAGGTGGCCTGGATACCGTCATACGGTCCGGAGATGCGCGGCGGTACGGCTTATTGCACTGTGGTGGTCTCGGATGAAAGAATCGGCTCTCCGATTATCAACCGCCCGCAGGGAATATGTGTTTTCAATCGTCCATCATTGGATAAGTTCGGTCCCAGGGTCAAGCCGGGAGGTTTGCTTATTATTAACAGCTCGCTTGTTGATGCTACCTCGGACAGGGATGATATCCAGGTTCTGGAAATCCCGGCCAATGACATAGCCCAGAAAGCGGGCAGCGGAAAGGCGACCAACATGGTCGTCCTGGGAGCATTTGTGGGCGCAACCGGAATTGTCGAATTCGACAAGCTGAAGGAAACATTGACCGAGAAGATGGGGCGCAAAAAAGATCTTTTGCAGATTAACTATAAAGCTCTGGATGAGGGATATGAGCTTGGCCGGAAGGCCAAAGAGGAGAAAGTTAAAGGATGAAACCGGAAATAGACGTTGCTGAGCTCAAAGAAATAATCAGTCACAGTCCGCAGAAACCCAGCTCACTGATCGCGGTGCTTCAGGATATCCAGAGGAAGTTTCATTATCTTCCGCCTGAAGCGATAAAGGAGACATCAAGCGCACTGGGAGTTCCGCTTTCACAGGTGTACAGCGTGGCGACATTTTACAGCGCCTTCAGCCTTGAGCCGCGCGGCAAGCATACCTGCCGTATCTGTATGGGTACAGCCTGCCATATCAAGGGCGCACCCATGGCGCTGGAGCAGGCAGAGGATCAGCTCGGGATCAAGGCCGGGCAGACCACTCCGGATTTGCGCTTCACGCTGGAGGTTGTCAACTGCGTGGGAGCATGTGCGATGGCCCCGGTCGTGATTATTGATGAGAAGTATTATGGCAATGTGCGCGTGGACAAGATGAAGAGATATCTGGATGGAGTGCGAGATGAAGATTGATTCACCGGATAAGCTTAATGCATGGAAAGAAGAATGCCTGCAGAAGGACGCCAAACTCAAGAAGAAGGTGATGGTCTGTTTCGGCCCGGGATGTCTGGCCGCCGGATGCAGGGAAATATATGCAAAATTCGAGGAGATTCTGGCCGAGAGGAAGCTCGGCGACATCACCCTTGAGTCATTCAAGAAAACCGGGTGTCACGGGTTGTGCGAAAAAGGGCCGCTGGTGGTAATAGAGCCGGAGGGTATCTTCTATAACAGGGTCAGGACCAGTCAGGTTAAGGATATCGTAGAGAAAACCCTGGCAAAGGGTGAAATAATAGAAAGGCTCCTGTACAAGAATCCCAAGACAAAAGAGAGAGTGCTCAAATATCATGATATAGATTTCTACAAAAAACAGACGCGTCTGGCACTTCGCAACCTCGGGCATATAGACCCGGACAATATCGAAGATTATGTCATGCGGGACGGTTATCAGTCGGTGGCCAAAGTGCTGACCGGGATGACGCCCGAAGAGGTAATTGACGAGGTCAAGCTCTCGGGAATACGCGGACGCGGCGGCGGCGGATTTCCTGCCGGACGCAAATGGGCGACCTGCCGCGGCGTTGAATCTGATGTACGCTATGTGATCTGCAATGGTGACGAGGGCGATCCCGGGGCATTCATGGACCGCAGTATCATGGAAGGCGATCCGCATTCGGTGCTGGAGGGAATGATAGTCGCCTCTTATGCTGTGGGCGCGCGCGATGCCTATATCTATGTACGCGAGGAATACCCCCTGGCAGTGCAGCACCTCTACCAGGCGATAGACGATGCCAAAGAGCACGGTTTTCTGGGCGAAAATATTATGGGCACGGATTTCAGCCTCGATATTCATATCAGCAGGGGCGGCGGGGCGTTTGTTTGCGGCGAGTCATCTGCTCTGATGAAATCTGTTGCGGGGGAAGTCGGTGAGCCCCGCGCCAAGTATATCCATTCGGTTGTAAAGGGCCTATGGGATAAGCCAACGGTTTTGAACAATGTCGAGACCTTTGCTAATATACCGCTGATAATGAACAAGGGCGGAGATTGGTTCAGGTCTATCGGCACCGAAAAATCAACCGGTACAAAAGCCTTTTCACTCGTCGGCAAAGTCGAAAATACAGGTCTTATAGAGGTACCCATGGGTACCACGCTGCGCGAAATTATTTATGATATCGGCGGAGGAATCAAGGACGGCAGGAAATTCAAGGCGGTGCAGACCGGCGGACCCTCGGGAGGATGTTTGCCCGAGGACAAGCTGGATCTGCCGGTGGATTTCGACACGCTGACCAAGGCCGGTTCGATGATGGGCTCGGGCGGCATGATCGTGATGGACGATCATACCTGCATGGTCGATGTCGCCAAATATTTCCTGAAATTTTTGGTGGATGAGTCCTGCGGCAAGGATGTGCCCTGCCGAGAGGGCCTCTACCAGCTTCACAAGATGGTCGTGAAAGTCACGGAGGGCAAGGCGTCCGAGGCTGACCTGCAGTTGATGGAACATCTATCCAAGTATATAATTATGGGCTCGCTCTGCGGATTGGGTAAATCCGGTCCGAATCCGTTCTTGAGCACGGTCAGGTATTTCCGCGACGAATACCTGGCGCATATAATCGACAAGAAATGTCCCGGGGGAGTCTGCCGTGATCTGATCAGGTTCGAGATAAATGATAAATGCACCGGTTGTACCGCCTGCATCGCGCCCTGCCCGGTGGATGCAATCACCGGTGAGAAGGACAAGATTCATATTTTGGATCAGGAAAAATGCACGAAATGCGGCGCATGCTATGCTGTATGCCAGTTTGATGCAATAGATATAATCTAAGAGAGGTTGATAAGGTGAAGATCCAGATAAACGGAAGATGGTACGAGGCGAGAGAGGGCGAAATGGTTCTGGATGTCCTGCGCCGTGAGGGAATCGATGTTCCCGCACTTTGCGCTCACGAGGCGGTGGAACCGTACGGAGCCTGCCGCTTATGTATGGTTGAGATCACCCATGAAGACTGGGGTGGATGGAAAGGCAATGTCACCTCCTGTTTGTACCCGGTTGAAGATAAATTGATTGTCCAGACACATACAGAGGATATAATCGAACTGCGCAAGACGGTTCTGAATCTGCTCCTGGCGCGCTGCCCGAATTCTCCCGAGATCCAGAAGCTGGCATCCGAATATGGTATCGATACCACCAGCTTCGTACCCCGCGAGGATGCCGACAACTGCATCATGTGCGGTCTCTGTACCCGTGTATGCACGCAGATGGGATTCAATGCGATCTCGGTTGCCGGAAGAGGCTATGGCCGTGAAATCGCAACACCCCTGAAGGAGGCTCCGCCCGATTGTGTGGGATGCCTGGCCTGTGTCAAGATCTGTCCCACCCATCACATCCAGTATGAAGATATCGGAACCACCCGCGAGATTTGGGGACGGCAGTTCGAACTGGTCAAATGCAAGCAATGCGGGAAGGCCCTGATCACCAGAGAATTTGCGGATTACCTGATAGAAAATCGGGATATACCGGCAGATTATTTCGATATCTGCGATGACTGCAAACGCTCCGGCACGGCCAGGGATTTCAAGAAACTGGTTCACTGGGAAGAAAAGGAAGAGGCTGAGGAGGAGGTGTCGGCATGACCAAGCGATTTCTGATAAGACCGGCGCTCTGCATCGGATGCCGCACCTGCGAACTGGCCTGTTCCCTTACTCACCAGGAGAATAAGAAGCCCGGGCGCAGCAGGATTTACCCCATCGCTGTCGGCAGGGAGCAATGGGTACCGATTGCCTGCCTGCAATGCGATGATCCGGCCTGTGTGAAATCGTGCCTGGTGGACGCATTGAGATTGAATGAGGAGCTGGGGTATATCGAGCTTTTGCAGGAGAGATGTATCAAGTGCCGGGCCTGTGTGGCGGCCTGCCCGTTTGGATGCTCGCTGATCGATGAGGAGCAGGAAATTATTGTCAAATGCGATCTCTGTGAGGGCAACCCGGCCTGTGCCAGATTCTGCCCGACCAAAGCTCTTGAGTATAAATGATAATAGGAATATGGTCTCAACTGCCGGTTTCTGGCCGGCAGTTTTATTTTTGGGATAAATTCTGTTGTGTTTAGGCTATAACTTATTAACTTATCAATTGAGCGACAGTTTTCACGATATCCAATATCCCGGGAGGTGATCAGGTTGAGAAAAATAGCAATATTCTTTATGATATTTGTGTTTTCGTTTGTATCCGGCAGTGCCCAGGAGAGTAAAATAATAGAAGAACGATATGACAGTCTGACTACCAAGGCGATCTACACGGTCATAACGGATTCTTCCGGCCAGGAAATCAGGCACGGTATCTTTATTGAATGGTCCGAGGACGGCATCAGGCATCTGGAGGGTAACTACAAGCAGGGCAAGCTCGACGGAGTAGTGACTGAATACCGGCCCGATTTGACCCGCAAGTCTGAGATAACTTATGAGAATGGCGAAGCGGTCAAGGAGGTTGAATACGATTCGCTGGGACTGTATCCGCAGGGAGTGGAGGATACCCTTCAGCAAATACTTCAGATGCAGAGAGTGGTCATTCCCACCGGCAGAGAGGTGGAAAAAATGGGTTATCCGCGCACCAGCACTATCTTCATAAATCACGGTCCTGCGACAGTCTGGTACTACGAGGGCGGAGAATTAATGGAGAAGGGCAACTTCATGCGCGCAAAGCCGCACGGACTTATGACTCGCTGGAGCCCTTTTGGAAGAAAGGAATTTGAGGGTACATTTGTGAAGGGCGACCGGGATGGAATCTGGGTTTACTGGGACGAGGAATATAATATCGATAAAATAGAAATATACAGGAACGGCTCTCTGGTCGGGGGACACAAGTTTTAGGTAAAATTTGCAGGTAGCGATATGCCGGAGAACATAAGCGACTCAGTAAAAACGATCGCCGGGGAATTTGATGAACTGGCAGGCGACAGCGCCCAGGCCGCACAGGACACAGTCAGCGGCTTTTTTGAATCGATCCGGAACATCGATCCTAAGGACTGGATAGTTGCGATATCGGTAGTTATCGGGGGATTCATCCTTGGAATAATTCTGGAGATTTTTATAATCCGGGGGTTGCGCCGGATGGCAAAAAGCACCAAATGGGAATGGGATGATGTTTTAATCGGGTCTTTCAAACGCGCATTTGTGATCTGGTTTACCATTATTGGTCTCTACATCGCTCTGCATGTTACCATTTCTTTTAATGAGGTTGTCGAAAATACCGTCCAGAAAATTATAGTGGCTCTTCTGATACTCTCTGTCACGATTATAGTGGCCCGGGCCGCTTCAGGTTTTGTTAAGCTTTATTCCCGCAGTACCGAGGGAGGTATACCGGCAACATCCCTGTTCTCGAATATCGCCAGCCTGATCATCTTGATTGCCGGCATTATTATAATCCTGCAGAACCTGGGTGTTTCTATTACTCCCATGATAACAGCCCTTGGTATTGGAGGTCTGGCAGTTGCTCTGGCGCTCCAGGACACGCTTTCCAACCTTTTTGCGGGATTTCAAATTATTATCTCTAAGCAGGTGAGGGCGGGGGATTTTGTCAGCCTGGAGGCGGGAGAGGAGGGGTATGTTACAGATGTTAAATGGCGTAACACCACCATCAGGTCGCTTCGCTCAACCCGGGTATATATTGTGCCTAACAGCAAGGTGGCGTCGTCGATAGTCACCAATTACAGCATGCCCCGTAAACATATCTGGATCCGGATATATGTGGGCGTGCATTATGAATCGGATCTGGACCAGGTGGAAAAAGTGGCAATGGAGGTTGCTACCGAAGTAATCCAAGAATATTATCCAAAAGATTTTGTTTTTAAGCCGGTTGTGAGATTCAAGGAATTCGGAGATTCAGCCATATCCTTTTCAGCCCGTTTGCCGGTCAAACAGTACATCGACCAGTACAAGATTCGCAGCGAATTTATTAAGCGCCTGCATAAGCGCTTTAACAAGGAGGGCATCGAGATACCATATCCGATCAGAAATATTTATGTGCGCAAGGAAGGAGACGTGGGGAAAGCCGATGAGGAATAAGGCTTTGACATTTCTTTCCAGCGGGCCCTGCGGATAGAGGCTAAATTATAAAATAGCTTGACGAATGAAAATTTGAATCGGATATTGAAGAGCTTTGTACAAAAATAATTAGTGGAACGTATGTTCCGGCTTTTCGTTTCTGAGCAGACAGTATCTGGAAATTAGAGAGATGGGTTTTTCCGACAAATCAAAATTGACGGTTGAGCGCAAGAACCAGCATCTCCAGATTGTGATGGAAAATGACGTGGTTCACCGGGATTCCGCAATGCTGGAAGAGGTGCATTTACTGCATAATGCTCTTCCCGAATTAAATCTGGATGAGCTCGAGCTGGAAACCGATTTCTTCGGGAAGAAGCTCAAAGCTCCCCTGATGATAACAAGTATGACCGGCGGAGCGGATTATGCGGAGAAAATGAATTACGGTCTGGCCGAAGCGGCGGAGATGCACGGAATCGCCTTTGCAGTGGGCAGCCAGCGGGTGATGCTGCGTCACCCCGAGGTGACCGGTCATTTTGCTGTCAGACGCGCAATTCCCAACGGTGTTCTGCTGGGAAATATCGGTGCGGTGCAACTGGAGGAATATTCCCTGGAGCAGATTACAGGACTGGTTGAGCAGATCGAGGCCGACGGTATCTGCGTCCATCTTAATCCCGGCCAGGAGCTGATGCAGGCCGAAGGACATCGCAATTTCAGGGGCAATCTGGACATGATTGCCCGGCTTGTCGATCGTCTTGAGGGAAGGGTGCTGGTCAAGGAAACCGGCGCGGGCCTGTCTCCGCAGGTGCTCGAAAGATTGTCCGCGATTGGTGTGCGCTATGTCGATGTCTCCGGTTCCGGGGGAACATCCTGGACCAAAGTGGAATCGTACAGGGCCCAGTCAAAAATTTTACGCAGTGCGGGTAAAACATTTTCCAATTGGGGAGTGCCGACTGCGTATAGTCTTATTAATGCCCGAAGAATTCTTCCAGAGGAAGTTTGTGTAATCGGATCGGGCGGCATAGAAAACGGATTGGATTCGGCCCGTGCGATCGCATTGGGAGCCGATATCGCGGGCTTTGCCAGGGCCGTTCTGATGGCTTTTATGGATAATGGGGTTCAGGGAGCCTCGGACTTTATAGAGAGCAATATTTATGAACTCAAGACCGCCATGCTGTTGACCGGTTCGCGCCGAACAGGGGACCTGCAAAATGCGCCCCGAGTTTATACCGGAAAACTGCTGGAGTGGCTTAAAAACTCGGAAAGTCATCTGGGAGATAAAGGATAAGATGAAGAAAGTAAATCTGGTTCACAGGAAATCATCACTTGTTCCCGAGCTCAAAACCTCGAGGATACCGGGATTCTATCGACTGCCGGTGGAGCGCAGGCTTGCCTATCTGGCACGTACATTCAAACTTTCAGAGCAGCAGATTTCCATGCTCAGGAATGGCAATGCGCTGCGTGTTGAACATGCGGTCAATATGGTGGAGAATTCGATCGGTGTATTCGGCCTGCCCCTGGGTCTGGGGCTGAATTTCATTGTGGACGGCCGCGAACATCTGGTACCGATGGCGGTGGAGGAGGCCTCGATTATAGCCGCCGCTTCAAAAGCTGCATTGTTGATCCGTAAAGGAGGAGGCTTTTACACGAAAGTTGATGATCCTGTTATGATCGGCCAGATTCAAGTACTCGATCTACCCGATCCAAAGAAATCTGCAGATGCCGTGCTTGCAAATAAGCAGAGAATAATCGATGCCGCCAACCAATCGGCAATCAGAATGAGAAAACGCGGGGGCGGGGTCTTTGATATAGAGGCGCGAATTCTGGATGAGAAGAGCAAGGTCGGTCCGATGCTGGCGGTGCATCTGCTCTATGATGTCTGCGAGGCAATGGGCGCCAACGCGGTAAATTATGCTTGTGAATCGGCGGGACCGATCATCGAGGAGATCACCGGCGGACGTGTAAATCTTCGCATACTCTCGAACCTCGCTGACAGGCGGGTGGCGCGGGCAGAATTCAATCTGCCTGTCGAATATCTGGCGACTAAGAATATGTCTGGCTTGGAGGTTGCCCGACGAATGGTTGAAGCAAGTGAGTTCGCGCGTATCGACCCGTATAGAGCAGCGACCTGCAACAAAGGTATCTTCAACGGCGTGTGCGCCGCGGCAGTAGCCCTTGGACAGGACTGGAGAGCTATTGAGGCAGGCGGTCATGCCTATGCCGCACGTAATGGCAGGTATTCAAGCCTTACTTCATATGATTATGAAGATAATTGTCTCAAGGGCAGGATAGAACTGCCCATGCAGGTCGGATGGGTTGGAGGAGCTGTAAACTCTCATCCCGGTGTAAAACTGCTGCGTGAAATAAGCGGAGTGCGGAATTCACGTCAATTGGCCGGCCTTTTGGTTTCGGTTGGGCTGGGGCAGAATTTCACCGCCAACCTGGCGCTGGCCACCGACGGCATCCAGAAGGGACACATGGCCCTGCATGCCAGGAGTGTGGCGATTTCTGTGGGCGTTCCGGCCAACCAGGTGGAAGATGTCAGCCAGGAGATGATCAGGCGGGGTGAGGTCAAGGTCGCCGTGGCTGAAGAGATTTATAGAAGACTGAGGCAGTTATCCGACAATGGCTGTGTTGAAGAGGATCTTCCGGTAAAGTCATTTGCACATGGCAAGGTGGTGCTTTTCGGCGAGCACGCCACAGTATATAACTATCCCGGCATAACTTCGACCATCGACAAGGGACTGACGGTCCGGATCAGCCACGATCCCGATGGTCCCCGATTTGTGTATCCGCATTTCAAGCAGGTCTTCCCTGTTCCAAAATCAGAGCAGGATATCCGTCTATTCTCCAAGGCTGCGGATTATGCGCTCGAGCATTACGGCCTGCAGCATGAACAGATAGCTATCAAGATTGAATCCGATTTGATCCCGGGCATGGGGCTGGGATCCTCGGCCGCCTTTTCCGTGGGTCTGTGTTCTGCCCTGCGAAAATATAAACACCTTGACCAGGAAAGAAAATGGGACACCGGAATATTTGAGGATGCCCAGAGACTGGAAGCTATATTTCACGGCAATCCCAGCGGCATGGATACTGCCACGGTATTGTCGGAGGGCGTGCTCTGGTTCCGCAAGGGCCCGCCGCGAGAAATTCTGCCGATCCGGGTGCCGACTCCGGCTGCCGGCCTGTTATGTATAGTCGAACCGGGTGCGCGTACTATCGAGCTGGTCGAGAGGGTGCAGAGAAACCGCGAGCATGATCGAGAAACGGTTGACGGCATCCTGGAGGAGATCGGCAACATCACAGTTGATGCGGGGATTGCGCTGGGAATCGGCGATATGCAGGAAACCGGAAGGCTGATGTACCGCAATCATGAACAGCTTGCCCGTCTGGGAGTCTCTACTGCGGCGCTGGATGAGGCTGTTGAGTTTCTGCTTGATAGAGACGGTGTTCTGGGCGCCAAGATGACAGGAGGCGGAGGAGGCGGAGCAGTTGTGGCGCTCGTCAAGCCCGATACCCAGTATTATCTGGCCCAGGATCTGGCCGAGCATTTCCCCATGGTGATACCGTTTGAATTGGGGGCGGCGACATGATGCGTCGGGTTGTTACCCGTGCATTCGCAAATATAGCCCTTTGTAAATACTGGGGCAAAAAATCAGACGAGGGCAACTTCCCGGCTACGCCTTCAATCTCGCTGGCATTAGATAAACTCTGCACAGAGACAGCAGTGATGAGGCTTAGCAAGCCGCCTCATCGGATAAAAATAAATGGCAAAAGACCTGATCCCGTCTCCGAAGCGAGAATTTTTGAATACCTGGAATTCTGGAAGAAGAGTAAGCTCATCTCGGGATTCTATTCGGTCGATACCCTGAATCACTTTCCGACTAAATCGGGTCTGGCATCATCATCCTCGGGTTTTGCGGCTTTGGCCCTTGCTCTTTCAGTATTTTCAAAGAATCAGATCAGCAAAACAGAATTATCCAGGCTTGCGAGGATTGGAAGCGGCTCTGCCGCCAGATCGATAACGGGAGGTTTATCCAGTCTTCCATCGGGCAAAAATCCGGCCGCCAGGAAGATTCTTGATCCGGAGGAAATACCCTGGGGCATGGTGATTTGTACAGTTGCTGCCGATGAGAAAGAGATACCTTCCCGACAGGGCATGCAGCTATCCAGGGACAAATCCCCTTATTTCAATGCATGGGTTACTCGAGCGAGAAAAGATTATAAACTGATGCTCGATGCGGTTGAGAAAATGGATTTTACATCAACCGGGAGTATTTGTGAGGAGAATTCGTTGGCCATGCACGCCTGTATGATAGCCACCCGTCCCGCCCTGATTTACTGGAACGATACAACCGTCAGGCTGATCAAAGCGGTGAAAAAATGGCGGGAGGGCGGTCTGGAGGCATATTGTACTATTGATGCCGGGCCGCATGTTGCCATATTGGGAAAGATTTCGGATCTGAATAAAATCGTTTCCCGCGCGAGGAATGTAAATGGCGTCACAACCGCACAGAAGTCGTTGCCGGCCGGGGGTGCATCAATATCGGAGTGTCTGTGAGGGAATTGAAGGTACCCGGCAAAGTCATGTTATCCGGAGAATATGCCGTGCTGCACGGGGGCACTGCGGTTATGGCTCCCGTACCACGCTATCTCATAATTAGAGAGTCAAATGAAATAAACAGCTCGAGCCTGCCGCCTGTTGCGAGTGAAGCGCTAAATCTTGATGTTAAAGAAATATATGACTTCGAGGACCAGAACGGGCGTCCGGGATTGGTTTTGGATGACAGCCAGTTTTATTCCACAGACTCAAATGGAACGAAGGTCAAGCTTGGGCTGGGTCTGTCGGCGGCAGAAGCTGTGGGTGTAATAGCGTTCAGATTTGAGAGAGCAGGATTATCGTGGCAGGATAACAGGGACAGGATCATCAAGTATGCGTTTGAAGTGCATAGTAGGGTTCAGGGGGGACTGGGCAGCGGCGCCGATATAGCAGCCTGCGGCTTTGCACATCCGATCAAATTCAGAAAAGAAAATGATAGGATGCATATCGAACCGATCGAGGGTGGTCTCAGGAAATACAAAATTCCGCTTAAAATTGCCTGGACCGGCAAGCCCTCAAATACCCGGGATATGGTGGCGGCATTTGAAAAATGGGCCGACGCCGGAGATAAGGAACTGCTCCAGGAGTTTATTGCTTCTGCTGATGAATTGGCTGATGCCTGGTTTCAGTCACCGCTGAAGGAATTATTTGATAAAATAGATGCATTTACTTCTAATCTCCGGCAAATTTCTGAAGCCGCTAATCTATCCCTTTTTCTTCCTGTCCATGATGAACTCGAGGCCTGGGCCAGGAATAATGGCGGGCGCGCCAAGCCGACCGGTGCGGGAGGCGGAGACATGATATTGCTGGTAGGCGATCTTCCGGCGAGGCACCCGGAGGATACACTTATCCCTCTAATGCTCTGATTTGATAATTCCTATGATCGAGAGAGCAGCTTCTTCATATTCACGACTATATTGTCAGCCGTAAATCCGAATCTCTCGAATAGAATTTTTGATGGCGCTGATTCCCCGAAACGGTCTATACCCAGGACAGCACCCTCCAGGCTGATATATTTCCACCAGCCCAGCGAGGCGCCTGCTTCCACCGCCAAACGCTTGTTCATGTCAGGTGGAAGAACAAGGTCACGATAATCCTGCGGCTGGTCATCGAATATTTCGCATGAGGGCAGGGAGACCACGCGTACATCGATACCCTCTGACTTCAGCTTCTCGGCGGCTGCAATGCTGATATGAACCTCGGAACCTGTGGCTATGATGATCCCCTGCGGGTTAGCGCTGTTCTGCCAGACAATATATCCGCCGCGTGCGGCCTCGTGATTATCCCGCAGTGTGGGTACTTTCTGCCGGGTCGTCACGATTGCAGTTGGTCCCCGGCGGTTCATTATTGCGGCTTTCCAGGCATACATCGTTTCGTATGGATCAGCGGGCCGGATTACGGTCAGATTTGGTATCGCTCTCAGGCTGGTGAGCTGCTCGATGGGCTGATGTGTCGGGCCGTCCTCTCCGAGACCGATGGAGTCATGCGAAAAGACAAAAATGACCTGAAGTCCCATCATGGCGGCCAACCGGATGGCAGGTCTCATATATTCAGAGAATATCAGGAATGTGCCGGTGTATGGGATGATTCCGCCGTGAAGCGCCATCCCATTGGCCATCGCCGTCATGGAATGCTCGCGCACTCCAAAGCGCAGGTTCCTGCCGGAATAATTGTCGCGGCTGAAATCACTCTCTCCATTCAGGAGGGTCTTATTGGAGGGTCCCAGGTCGGCCGAACCGCCCATCAAATTTTCCACCCTGGCTGCGATTGAATTTAAGACTTTGCCCGACGCTCCACGCGTGGGGATATCAGATTCGAGGTTATCGAAGAGTTCATCGAGACCCTCGTCCCATCCTTCAGAAATTCGGCCCTCGATGAAATCTATCATGTGCGCATGTTCCTCGGGATACTTCCGGCTGTATTCATGAAACATCTCATTCCATTCCTGTTCGACCTTTTCCCCTCTCGGGATCGACTCCAGCATATGACTGCGGGCCTTCTCGGGCACATGAAAATCCGGTTCCAGGGGCCACCCCAGCTTCTTCTTTGTGGCCACTACTTCTTCAACTCCCAGGGGCTCTCCATGGGCGGAGGCTGTATCCTGTTTGCCGGGCGAGCCATAGGCTATGTTAGTTTTGCAGATAATCAGGGTGGGCTTATTCTTGATCTCTTTACCTTCCCTGAGGGCATGTTCAACTTCAGTCAGATCATTGCCGTTGATCGGCCCGATCACATGCCAGTTGACCGCCTCGAACCTCTTCCTGACATCATCGGAAAATACCAGCGAGGTACTGCCCTCGATCTGGATGCTGTTGTCGTCATAGAGATAGATTAAATTGCCGAGGGCGTGATGTCCGGCGAAGCTGGCCGCTTCATAGGAGATGCCCTCCTGCAGGTCGCCGTCGGAGACCATGGCATAGATATAATGATCGATCACATCAAAGCCGGGGCGGTTGAATTTGGCCGCCAGAAACTTCTCGGCGACAGCCATCCCCACACCGTTTGCAAATCCCTGCCCGAGCGGCCCGGTGGTAACCTCGATGCCGCAGGATAGATTGTATTCAGGGTGACCCGGCGTACGGCTTCCCCATTGGCGGAAATTCCTGATGTCATCCAGGGATATATCATAACCGGTCATATATAGCATGCTGTAAAGCAGCATGGAAGCGTGCCCTGCCGAAAGGATGAAGCGGTCGCGATTGAACCATTCGGGATTTTTGGGATTATGCTTCAGGAACCTGTCCCAGAGAACGTAGATTGCCGGGGCCATGCCCATTGGCGCTCCGGGGTGTCCCGAATTAGCTTTCTGCACAGCATCGATGGACAGGAACCTGATGGTATTAATGGCGAGTTGATCGATTTCGCTCGCCCTGGCGATCTTATCCATTTTCATCAGCTCTCCCGAGCCGGTTTCCAAGTCTTCGGTCTGACCTCTGTAATCCATAATCCCCTCTACGATGGTTTTTGGGTGTAATGAGGATGGTGAAGATAGTTCTAAGATTTACTGCGCCAGTTATGAAGTACGACACGCGTTTGACCATCCTGCGGCTTCTAACTTATTCCCTTGTATGCCTTCTACACGCGCCCTCAGAATGGCAGAGCTGTTCTCTGCAGAGAATCATTATTAACTGTTTTATGGCTTTTGTCAACATTTTTAGGGCAGATAATTGCCGTTACGGGTCAGGATTTCAGCGGATTTTGAGCGCTGCCGAGCCGCGAATCCGGCTCTCCTTCATTTTTTTCAAGACCTCGTTCGCATCCTGTAACTCAAAGCCTTCCACCTCTGTTTTCACCGGGATCTCGGCTGCCAGCGGCAGGAATTCCTCCGCATCTGAGCGGGCAACATGCGCCACGCTGCGCAACGTTCTTTCCTTATATATAAGCGGATATTCAAGCTCGGGTATCGGGCTCATGTATATGGCATTTATAGCGAGTGTGCCTCCCGGTCGAAGGTGCTTCAGGGCATACGGAACAATCCATCCTGCCGGGGCAAATGTTACCGAGCTGTCGAGCTGTTCCGGGGGCATGTCCTGTGCGCTGCCGGTCCATTCCGCGCCGAGTTCCCGGGCAAGCTGCCTGTGATTTTCACTGCGGGTAAAAACGAAAACTCTGCAATTCTTGTGTCGGGCAATCTGAATGGCGATATGAGCGCTGGCGCCGAAGCCATAAAGTCCCAGCCGTGATTCCGGTTTGAATTCGCTCAGGCGCAGTGCACGGTAGCCGATTACTCCCGCACACATAAGCGGGGCAGCCTCCAGGTCGGAGAAAATGTCCGGTATCGGATAGGCGAAGCGCTCATCCACAACCGTGTACTCGGCATAGCCCCCGTCAGCATGAAGGCCGGTAAACCTGGCGTTTTCGCACAGATTTTCCTGGTTGTTCCTGCAATAGACACATTCCCCGCAGGCCCAATTCAGCCAGGCTACCCCAACCCGGTCGCCTTCTTTGAAACGCTCTGCCCCGGGCCCGTTCTTTTCGACATTTCCAATTATCTCATGTCCCGGAATAATGGGCAGCTTCGGCAACTCCAGCTCGCCTTCTACCGTGTGCAGGTCTGTATGGCAGGCGCCGCAAACCGAGATGCGAATCAGGATCTGGCCCGATTGCGGCTGGGGCTTTTCCAGCTCTTTTTCAACCAGGGGCTTTTGATCTATGGGTTTTGGAGATTCCAGTATCATGGCTTTCATAGTTCATACTCCGTCTCAATATTTATTTGAAGGTCTTAAAGATCATCGTATACAGATATAGAAACTAAGTATAAGAGGAATTTTGGAGATTACCAATAATAAAAAAGCCCCATCCGAACAGGATGGGGCTTTGTATCTATCTATCTGTAATGCGATTTATTCACCGCAGTCGGGGGTAGGACCTCCGACAAAGACGTAGTTGATGATATAAACAGCATCACTGACATTAACCGTATTGTCGCA
>DSEQ01000052.1 GCA_011056555.1 Candidatus Zixiibacteriota bacterium
CGCCGACAAATTAATTTGTCGGCGATGGCAGGTCAAAGATCCGGCTGTTGACGGATTCGCAGAGAACCTGCGCTATGAGTCCGTATGCTGCGGGGCGCATGAGGACATACGCCGCGCACGAAAAATATCATCCCATCTCTGAAGAGATGGGGCACCCATACTATAAATCGTCGTAATTTGGGCCTTCGCCGCCCTGCGGGATTACCCAGGTGATTATGCCGTACGGGTCGGCGATATCACATGTCTTGCAATGCACGCAGTTGGATGGATTCAGCTTCAGCTTCTTCTTGCCGGTCTTTTCGTCCTCCTCCATCTCATACACAAAGGTCGGACAGAAATGCTGGCATGGATTGCCGTATTCGATCGTGCAGCGGTTGTTGCAGATATCGTAATCGGCTATCACCAGATGCGGCGGCTGATCCTCCTCATGCTTGGTGCCCGAATAATATGTGTCATCGAGTTTATTGAATGTCAGCTCATTATCAAACTTGGTCTTCTGGCTGTTGGGATCGACATCGGTAGTGCCGAAATATTCCTTCAGCTTCTTCATATGCTTATGATCTTCCTCGACCCTCCAGGGATCATTGAATCCCCCGCCGTCGGAAATCATCTGCATGCCGATATGGAAAAGCCCGCGGTAGATACCGTTCTCGAAAGCCTGATGGAAATTGCGCACGGGCCAGAGCTCATCCTTGATCCAGGAATGTTCGACCTTGTCCTCATATGCTTTGAGCTTCTTTTCTGAGAAATCATCGGCAAGCAATGCCTCGAACATTGTCTCCGCCGCAAGCATACCGGACTTGATCGCCAGGTGAATCCCCTTCAGCCGGCGCGGATTCAAAAATCCGGCCGAGTCACCCGCAATCATGAAACCGTCGCCGTAATATTTGGGCATGGAATAATAACCGCCGTCGGGAATTGTCTTGGCCCCGTAGCGGAGCATCTTCCCGCCCTCCAGAATCTTTTTCACAAACGGGTGCTGTTTGTATTTCTGGAACATGTTGTGCGGATCGGTAAGCGGATTGCGGTAGTTGAGTCCCGTGACAAATCCGAGCGAGACACGATTGTTATTAAGCGAATATATGAATCCGCCGCCGAATGTTTTCGAGTCGAGCGGATGTCCGAATGTATGATAGGCTGTCGGTTTTTCGAAACGTCCCTCGGGAATCTCCCACAATTCTTTCACCCCGGTCGTATAAGCCTGAGGATTTACTGTCTGGAGATGGAGTTTATTTACGAGGGTCTTGGTCAGATTGCCGCGGGTGCCCTCTGCGAATAATGTAAGTTTGGCCTGAATATCGGTACCGGGCTCATAACTGGGCTTCTTTTCACCTTTTTTATCGAGGCCTTTATCCTCGGTGCGAACTCCGATAACCTTATCATCATCATAGAGCACATGCTGCCCGCCCGCGGCAGTCAGGATATCGACCTCCTCCGCCTCGACCTGCTCGCCCAGCCAGGCGGTGAATTTATTGAGCGACATTGCCGGGAAGCCCTTGTTGTGCATATCAGGCGGGGCATAAGGCGGTTTGATCTGGCCATTTTCACGGAAGTAATAAAGCGCATCCTCTTCGATGACATTATCCAACGGAGCCCCCTTCTCGATATAATCCGGCATCAGTTCGGCTATACCCTTGGGATCCATAATCGCGCCGGATAAACAATGGGCGCCGACATGAGGGCCCTTTTCCAGCACCACGATCATGGTTTCGGAAAGGTCCTTGTCGTCATCGGCTTTATTTTCCTGGTATTGATTTATGAGCTTTTTCAGGTGGTAGGCACAGGAAAGTCCGGCCACCCCCGCTCCGACTATCAGTATATCAGACTCAAATACTTCGCGTTCTTCATCAGCCATACAAACTCCTTAATCTATATCAGAGAATTTTTTTGCAAAACATGCTGTTTCAAGGATATACGATTCTTTAACCAGAAACCGTAATTGTGAAAAAATTATCAATTTCAGACTGAATAAAATAAGGATTTTTTGATTTGCCGTCAATCGATTCTTTGGAAGGCCGAATATGTGCATCAATAACCATCAAGAAAATCAATGAGAAAATTTTTTCTGTCAGCCTCAAAAGTGCTGATCAGGCTTTGTCTTTCCCTGTAAAGAATCTCTCCTGATTCATTACTAATTTTCAGGAGGTCATAACTAAAATAGATTGTGTCAGGATACACATCCTCAAAATCAATTGGGCCATACTCATAGGTTTCCCGGCGCGGATGCCAGTCTGTTTCCTCGGTTATGTCAAGACTGTCGAGATTCAGAAGATTTGTATCTGTGTAATCCTTTTTGATTGCAACAACGCTATCGAAACCCGGATGCCAGTTGACATCAGTTGAATCGGAAAAGGTAGAAATTGTGAGCCATAGAAAGATTCTCACTTCCGAAGAATCTACATCCGGACTGAGCCAGTAACCTGGCGAAAAACCAATATACGCCCGCACGGAATCATCCCAGTAACTTGGCCATACACTGGCATTGACTTTATAGGGCCCCGAATAGAATTCACGAGGTTCATCTTTATAGTAATAATTATGGACATGCGAGCAGGAAGAATTTATGACTACGACCAAAATAATAATCATCGCCACCGCAACACTCGTTCTGGCATTATTTGAAATTGGCAAAATCTAAACTCCCGGATTTTGTGTACTGCCTATATGAATATTAGGGATTTATTAAGAACTGTCAATATAATTACAGAAGGATGCCAATCAAAATATCGCAGTAAAAACCGCCACAAAACGAGTTTGTGGCGGGCACCCATATTGGGATATTAAATCTACAATTTCACTGCGACCGAAATGCCGTCACGCAATGGGAGAATCGTGGTCAGGAAGTCGGGATCATCATATAGATGCTTGGTGAACTTCAAAATTGCTCTGGTGGAATCTTCCAATTCATCATCGAAAATCCGCCCGCTCCAGAGAACATTATCGGTAATAAAATATCCTCCTGATTTGAGACGACCCTTCACATACGGAATCACATCCGGATAGCCGGTCTTGTCGATATCATTGAGGATAATATCAAACGGCCCCTCATGCTGTTTGAATGTCTCCAGGGCATCGCCCACAAAAAATTCCATCCTATCTAAAAGCCCCGCTTTTTCGAAATGGCGGATGGCCATTTCCCTATTTTCTTCCTTGCGGTCGGTCAGAAAGATTTTGCCGTCCTCGGGAAGCGCCTGCGCCATCCAGAGTGCCGAGTAGCCATAGCCAGAGCCGAGCTCGAAGATCCGTTTGGCCCTGATCGAATATGCTATCTGTTTTAGAAGAGTGCCGACTAATGGTCCGATAATCGGGAAGCCATGCTCCCCGGCATAAGCTTCCATCTCATCCAGCGGCGCTTTACGGGCAGGGATTGCGCCCTCGATATATTCTTTGACTTTTGGATTGAGTATATTCATAATTAAACCTTCACAAACACCTTTCCATTCTCGACTTTGACTTCGAATCTGTTCACCTTAATACCCGGCAGTTCCAGAGATTCGCCTGTCACAACATTGGTGCGCCAGCCGTGCAATGGACAGGTCACAATCTCGCCCGAGACCGCACCCTCATGCATCGGCCCGCCCTCATGCGGACAGAGGTCATCAATCGCATAGAACTTTCCACCAATGTTGAAGACCCCGATCTCTTCCCTGCCGATTTCGAACATCTTACCGGTTCCCGGAGGAATATCAGCTTCAGCACAAACTTCGACAAACTCGGCCATCTCAATTTCTCCTTTAAATGTCATAGCTGCTTCAACACCTCGTCAACATGACCCTCAACCCTTACCTTTGGAAAGACCTTCTTCACCCTGCCATCGGGGTCAATTACAAATGTCGACCGCTGTATGCCCCATTTCTTCTTGCCGTACATATTTTTCTCCACCCAGGCGCCGTATTTTTCGGCAACTTTATGGTCCTTGTCCACCAGAAGCGGAAACGGCAGTTCATATTTCTCGGTGAATTTCTCATGCGACTCGCGGCTGTCGGGCGACACACCCAGCACCACCGCGCCCTTTTTCTTGATCTTATTGAATGCATCCCGAAAGGCCTGCGCTTCTTTGGTACATCCGGGAGTGTCATCCTTTGGATAGAAATACAGGACCACTTTCTTTCCTGCCAGATCTTTCAGAGCGACCTTGTCGCCGCTGGTAGATTCCAGATTAAAGGCTGGAGCCTTATTACCCTCTTTTAACATAACTGATTCCTTTCCTTTTATTACGAGAGAGCTTTCTTGATGCTCTCGTCAAAAATGATCGGCGTTATATTCAAGTCCTCGAAGAACTCCCTCGAGTCAGTAAAATTCTCTTCCAACAACATATTGATCTGCCCTTTGGTCAAAGGGAACGACTTAAAATATTCGAAGAGGCCGGCGACGCCTTTCATCATGAAAACCGGAAGATGTATCTTGCGGGCTTTCTTACCGCGCGCCTCGGCGATCAGATCCACCATGCGATTATAGCTGAAGCGGTCGGGCCCGCCGATTTCATAAATCTTTCCAGAGGCTGTCTGTTCGCTCAGTGATTTGACAAAGCCCTCGGTTACATTATCCACATCAACCGGCTGCATACGATACTCCCCGCTACCGATTATGGGAAAAAGCGGAGCCGAATCCATGAGATTTAAAACGGTTTCCACAAAATCATTGCCTTTGCCGATTATGAAAGCTGGACGGAAAATAGTCCAGGCCAGGCCGCTCTCCTGCAGATACTGCTCGGCTTTATATTTTGTTCTGTGGTATTCAGCTTTGGAGTCGGGCGAGGCCCCCAGCGCGCTCATCTGCAGAAAGCGCTTGATACCTCTCTCGGAGGCAAGATCGGCCAGCGATTTGGTTGTCCGGAAATGAAGCTTCTCAAATGTTATCCCTCTTGAGGGAAACTCTCGAATGATGCCGATCAGGTTTATAAATGCGTCTATATCCTCGAGCTGGTCTTTCCAGGAAGGTATCTCGGAAATGCCGCCGGAGATAATCTCGATATCCTCCAGGTATTTCTCGATCTTCTTTTCAGAGCCCTTGCGGATAAGGCATACCAGCTTGTGTCCCGCTTCTATCAAACGCGGAAGCAGGTTGCTTCCGAAATAGCCGCTCGCTCCTGTAACAAAAAGACGCATATACACTCCGATTTTGAAATTACTATATACTTTGATTACAGAAATGTAAATAAAAATAAATAGTTCCAGGAATCAGAGAATCAGCCTGATGTCGTCAGGGCATCTCGAAAACTTCCAGCGTCAACTGACCGAAATCTCCCGGCAGGATACTCCTGGGTATTTTAAAAGTTATATGTGAGGGATCAACCTGCTGATCGGGATCGGCCAGCGAGCTTATATATTTAGCGGCAATTTCATTGGTGAGATAGTTATATACGCCCAATTCCTCCGGCCCAAATATCAGGCCGTAATACTGCCCGTCATATTCACGCTCGGGGAAATGTTTTTCAAACAGCGAAGACCTGTAATTTCCGGTTATATCCGCTCCGGTATTATTAAGGAGCATGGCCGCGTTAACCGCAGAACCTTCATCATTTGCATAAGCATCGAGAATAAGGTAATCCCCATCCATGTAAAGCGAAACGGAAATCCCGGGGGTACCGGATTGATAGAGGACATTTCCGCTTGCCTTCTCAACGAGATCCATATTGAATTCAACCTGATTAAAATAATCTTCGAATCCGCTTTCCAGCGACTGCCAGTCCCGGCCGGTTTGATTCTCCAGAATGCTCTTGACCGTATTCATCGAGCAAGTATCGACAAATTCCCCGTCTCCGGATAATTGCAGATATATGTCCAGGACCCCGCCAATCCCAAGTTCTTCTACCAGATATCCGACAAAATAGGCTGAAAGGGTATAACCGAAATCGGGCCCGCCGGTCTTTTCCTCAAAATCTGCGGCGCTCAGGATATCTTCCAGCTTCATAAAATCGGATTCCAGGCTGAACCTGACCATCTGCCCGAAAACGCCGAGGTCCGCACCAGCTCTTCCACCCAGATATACAGGCAGGCCCTTCTCCATGAAAGGCAAAGTGTGCAGGGGCAGCTCGCTGAGTTTATATTTTATCAGAAAATCCGCCATCGGTGTGCCATGGGGAAGATAATTCGTGATGATGAAGTCTCCGGCCGGATCGTGCCATCCGGGGACGTACCTGCCGGCATATATCGCAATCTGGTTGGCATTCTCGCACAGAAAATAATTGAACTTGTCCATGCTCAGGCGCTCCAGAAGCTGGGGTGAAAGTTCCAGCCTCCGTGCGATACTATCAACAAGCAGATCGATATGCGCCAGCGCGCTGTCGTTTATCTGACTTTCTTTATTATAATAAAGCTTGTAGTATTTTCCCTCTTTGCTGTCCATGTTGGGGAGCAGGGGCCAGTAATTGGGGACCAGGTAAAAATTCGCATCGGCACCCTTCATCAAGTAATATTCGTCCTGAGCCCCGGAATTCCCATTCCCGCTATTTTCATCGTACCTGGCCAGTATCTTGTAAACCTCATACATGCTGGGCATGGCGCTGTAGGTTATTTCAAGCTGGTCCTGTTTATATTCATCCAGGTGTTCAGTCAGGTAAGAATTGCAGTCGTATTTATAGGGAGCATTCGTATAGAAGATGCCGAATTTGTACACCTCGTAAATATA
Organism: Candidatus Zixiibacteriota bacterium; assembly: GCA_011056555.1. Classification (GTDB taxonomy): domain Bacteria; phylum Zixibacteria; class MSB-5A5; order JAABVY01; family JAABVY01; genus JAABVY01. The sequence goes on from DSEQ01000052.1 coordinate 6,631, forward strand.
ATCGGGAAGCCATTGAGCCGAGGCCTGATCATACTGCCCCTCTTTCATGTAAGACAGATATTCATCGAAACTTTTGATTACCAGCTCAGTTTGCATATCGGCCGAACCGACCGCAGCCCAGCACAAAACAAGAATTATTGTGGATGGTATTAATAGCTTCTTCACATGTTCCTCCGATAGTTATCCATTTTTACAACAGGTCGAGTATATGGTTCAAATTATCGGCCCTGCCATATATAATATTATCGCCTGAAATTTCCACCAATTTTTCCAAATAACAGGAATAAAAAAGAATTGCCTTGACATCGAGGCCCCGGCAATTTAAGCTAATCCTTTACAATAAGGAGGCTTCGATGAAAGCATTAGAATATGCTGACAAAAATTTCGATAATTTCGTACAGGTTCTGATCGAACTGCTCAAAATCCCCTCAGTTTCAGCACAATCCGAGCACAAGGACGATATGAAAAAATGCGCCGAATTCCTGGTGGATAAATTGAGGTGGATGGGACTTGAGCCAAAGATATTCGAGACCCCCGGCCATCCGGTCGTGTATGCCGAATATATCAATAACCCGCAGGCGCCCACCGCGCTGATCTATGGTCATTACGATGTCCAGCCGGTCGATCCCCTGGAGCTCTGGGAATCCCCTCCGTTTGAACCGAAAATCGTGGAAGATAAAATGTATGCCCGCGGTTCGGCCGACGATAAAGGGCAGATTATGATACATGCCGCCGCGATTGAATCGTTCCTCAAAACCGAAGGCAGCGTACCCATCAATTTCAAAATTATATTCGAGGGTGAAGAGGAGATTCAGTCGGCTCATTTAGATACATTCCTGGAAGAGCACAAGGATATGCTCAAGTGTGACCTGGCGATCATCTCCGATACCGCAATGTTTGGCCGCGACCTGCCCGCGCTTACCGTGAGCCTGAGGGGAATAGCGATCGCGGAGATAAAGGTGGTCGGCCCCAATCGCGATCTCCATTCCGGATCGTACGGCGGAGCTGTGCCCAACCCGATTCATGAGCTCTGCAATATTATTGCGAAGCTTCATGATGATGACCATAAAGTGACCGTCCCCGGGTTCTATGATGATGTTGTTGATGTCGCCGACTGGGAGCGCGAGGAAAGCAGAAAGCTCCCCTTTGATGAGAAGGCGTTCCTTCTGGAAGTCGGCAGCAAAGGTCTGGTCGGGGAAAAGGGCTATACCACTTTGGAACGTAAGTCGGCCCGGCCAACGCTCGAGATCAACGGCATCTACGGGGGTTACAGCGGTGAGGGCACTAAGACAATTATACCGTCCTGGGCCGGAGCTAAAATCACCATGCGCCTGGTTCCCAAGCAGGACCCGGTCAAAATCTGCGGTCTGCTGCAGAAATACCTGACAGAGCTGTCTCCCGCCTGGGTCGATGTTCAGGTGACCACTTCGGGCGGAGCCAAGCCCGGTATGGTGTCAAGGGAAAATCCGATGATGCAGGCGGCGGCTGACGCTATACAGGAAGGTTTCGGCAAGGAGCCTCTTTATACCAGAGAAGGCGGTTCGATACCGATCGTAAACGTTTTCAAGGAGATTCTGGGAGTGGACACCATTCTGTTCGGTTTTGCACAGCCGGATTCGAATGAGCATTCGCCCAATGAATGGTTTGACTTGAGGGATTTCAAGCGGGGAATTAATTCCACTATTCATCTTTATAAAAAATTAGCTGAAATGAAGGTGTGACATGGATTTGGGCTTAACAGACAAAGTAGCGATAGTCGCGGCCTCGTCAAAAGGAATGGGTAAGGCTGTGGCCCAAAAGCTGGCCGAGGAGGGCGCCAGGGTTGTAATCTGCAGCCGCAATAATGAGGCTTTGAACAAGGCGGCCAAAGACATTCAGGAGCAGAGTGGACGGGAGGTTCTGCCGGTCAAATGTGATGTCACCTCATCCAAAGACCTCGAAAAATTATTCAGGACGGCGGAGAAATACTTGAAAAAGGTGGACATTCTCGTATGCAATGCCGGCGGCCCGCCGCAGGGGACATTTGAGAAGCTTACTGAGCGGGATTTTTCATGGGCCATCGAACTTAATCTGAAATCCACGATAAACATGTGCAGGCTGGCAGTGCCGGGCATGAAGAAGCGTAAATGGGGACGGATCATCGCCATAACATCTATTTCCGCGAAGCAGCCTCTGGATGACCTGATTTTATCCAACACCGTGCGGGCGGGAGTCCTGGGCTTTACCAAGTCTCTTTCAAACGAGATGGCCCGGCATAATATAACGGTCAATTCGATCTGCCCCGGTTTCACCGCTACCGACCGGCTCAAGGATTTTGCGGCGGGACTCGCAAAAAAATCCAAATTTACAGTGAAGCAGTTGTTCACATCATGGGAGCGCTCGATCCCCATGAATCGTCTGGCCGAACCGGAGGAGACCGCCAACCTGATCGCCTTTCTGGCATCCGAGCAGGCGGCTTATATTACCGGAACCGCGATCCAGATTGACGGCGGATATATCAAGAGCATTATTTAGCCAGAGAAAAACGTTTTTTAGCAGTCGGCGGTGTTTGCAGATATGTCTGCCGTGAGATTATATATTATAATAGTTTTCGGGCAAATTGTATTTGCCGCCACTCCCCTCTTTCTAAAGATCGCCTTACGTGATTTTGATCCACTCACATTGGGAATTACGAGATTTGTAATCTCAGTCATCATCCTCAATATTTTCCTGTTCATACAGGGAAGGAAGCTAATCCCCGATAAAAAGCATTGGCTCTGGATTGCTGTACTGGGCTTCCTGGCCATTCCCTGCAATCAGGGCTTGCTCTTTTATGGATTGCAGTTCACGACTCCCGGGCATGCCGCCTTGATGTACGGTCTCACTCCTTTACTGGTCTATCTAATTGTAATTCCACTCTTGAAGGAGAAATTCAGACTTGTTAAAATGTTTGGAATACTGCTGGCGTTCTCCGGAGTGGTACTGGTGCTTTCGGATCGCCAGATTACGATAGAGCCTGAATTTGTAAAAGGCGACCTGATAATTTTCCTGGGCGTGATCGGGTGGGCGCTTTACACAGTTTTCGGAAAAGGACTGGTCAAAAAACTGGGCTCTATTCTGGCCATAACCTATACTATGACATTCGGTACGATATTATTTATTCCCATCGGGGCTTATGATACCCTGACCTTCGATTACGCTCAGGTTGATCTTCTTTCCTGGATCGCGCTTCTATATACTGCCGTCGTAACCTCCGGGATTGCCTACCCCGTATGGTTCTGGGCATTGAAATACCTGGAGGCCTCAAGGTTGAGCGTATTCATCTTCCTGCAGCCGCTCCTGGCGACAGCCCTGTCCTATATATTCCTGTCTGAACAGCTGACCCGCAATTTTGTGGTGGGCGGAATAATAGTCCTGGCGGGAGTTTTCATTGCCGAGAGAAACAATCGAATTAAATTGATTCCCGACCATTCGCGTCCCTGATCAACAGAGTAAGTTTCAACTATGTACGCGGGCAATTCTGTTTTTCTCCAAACGTTCAGCTTCATGCCGCAGTAGAATTTATGACAAAATCAGGGACGTAATCTGCAACTATTTTCTTGCTGCATGGATTTAACTTTTTTAAATAGCCTTCAAATGAAGGCAAGTCAGCGGATAGAAAATCAGCTCAGGCGTGAAGGAATTCAATACATAGCGGGCGTCGATGAGTCCGGCGTAGGGCCCCTGGCAGGCCCGGTGGTATGCGCCGCGGTAATTCTGCCCGAGAAATTCCGCACCAACGGCATCAATGACTGCAAAGTGATTTTACCCGAAAAGCGCGAGAGGCTTTATGAATATATCATAAGAAAAGCGCTGGATTATAAAATCGTATCTGTCCACCAGTCGATTATCGATAAGATCAATATCTACCAGGCATCCTTAGTGGGAATGCGGATCGCGCTTGAGAATCTTGAGATTCAGCCCCAGGTAATACTGGTTGACGGAAACAAGAAAATACCGGACACGGATATTCCCCAGCAATCACTGATAAAAGGGGATCTCCGATCGACCTGTATAGCCGCCGCTTCGATCCTGGCCAAAGTTACGCGCGATAGAATAATGGACCTGATTGATCATCACTGCCCACAGTATAAATTCAAACAAAATAAGGGTTACGCCACAAGATTCCACAGGGAGGCAATAATGAAATACGGCGCCTCGGTCTATCATCGCCGGAGTTTCCGCATGGATTACACGGAATATATCCAGGAGAGTCTTATCCTTGAGGAAAAGCAATAGAAGGTCTTTCGGAACAGAAGCCGAGAATCTGGCGGCAAATTTTCTCGAAAACAAGGGATATCAGATTCTGGAACGCAGTTATCAATATGGGCACAAAGAGATCGACTTAGTCTGCAGGATCAAGAATACTATCGTGTTTGTGGAAGTTAAAGCCGCCAGGAGCGATAAATTCGGCGAGCCGCAAAGCTGGGTCACAGATGCGAAGCAGAAAAATCTGATCACCGCCGCCCAGGGCTATATCCAGGAACACGAGGTCTCAGGGTGCGATTTCAGATTTGATGTCATCGCGTACAGCCGGATCAAAAATGATGTCAGATTGAATCACTTTGAATCGGCCTTCTATGCATAAGAGAATCCCTTATATATTCAGCATGGTCAATCATTAGCTGGTAGACATCGACCCATTTCTGCGGATCCCGATCAATCATCCCCCTGACCTCTTTGACCCACTGCGCGGAGACATTATAATACTCATAGATCGAGTCGCGGACGCTGTCCATCAAAACGCTGTCCTGATTGTTACGCACGGCTTCAATTTCAATTTCAGCTTGAATTCTGGCAAACTTATCGATCCGGGGATCGGACATGATGTCCTTTTCCGGTTTCAGGAGAAAGTACAGCCCCGCCGCAACCGCAAGAATTATTATTATAAACGCAACTGTCTTCATCGGGAGTGAATTTATAAAAGCTTTGAGGAAAATAAAAGCTTAATTTTTTGGTCTGCGGGGTGTGACCAGGATCGATTTGGTCCGATCGGCCAAAACCTCCCCGGGCCTGCCTTTCCTGAGCTTGCGCACATACTTGACCTCGGTGTAGATCACCGGCACACTGTCGGATTTTTTTGCGGTCGAAAAAAATGCCGCTATCTCAGCCGCTTCAACTATACTGGACTTTTGAAATTGATGGTTCTTATTCGGCCGCCTCAGGATGACATGGCTGCCGGAGGTCTGCTGAGAATGCAGCCAGAGATCATATTTGCGGGCATACTTGAATGTCAGTATATCATTATTCGCAGCCGATCGGCCCACCCAGATTTCCTCTCCCGATGAAGAGGTGTACCTCTTGTATGGAAGACGCTCCCGGGGTTCTGCTTTTCTGCCTCGCCCCGGCGGCCTGATTCCAAATTCGGCCAACTCCCTCTCGAGTTCCTGCGGAAGCTCATCGGAGGCAAGCCGATCCAGTTCGGATCTGAGTTTTTCAAGACGCTCGAGCCGGTCTTTGGTGAACTGAATTTCCTCTCGAATCCCGGGGATTTTCTCTTTCAGCTTCTTGGCCCGCGCAAAGAGCCGTTCCACATTCTGGCCGGGAGTCAATGATTTCTCGAGTTCGACTCTTATTACTCCGCCCCGATCAGAATAGACATCCTCAAGCTCGATCGAGTCCATCCCCCGCCCGGCCTTATGAAGGTTCATGGCCAGAAGCTCGGCCCGGCGCTGAAGGTCAGGGTATTCTTCCGCTTTCCCAAGCTGCTCCTCCAGTTTCGCTTGCTTCTTTGTATCTTTTTTGATGGCCCTTTTTAATTGGCCGGCGAGGCTTGATTTTATTGTGGACTTCGGTTTTCTGAGCGTCTGTCCGGCCGCATATTGACGAAATATATCCGATATCGAGGAATATTGCTGCAAATCGCCATCACTTGAAAGCAATATCGATTCCGACTCCGGATCGTGGCTGAGCTCGGTTTCTGGCTTAATGAAATCCGCGCAATATTTTCTGAGGTTGCATAAAATGTTCCGGATTGTTTCAGGCCGGATTTTGGAAACTGCCTCGTCCAGGACATTGGACCCCTCTTCTTCAAAATCTCGAAGCATTCCCTCGTCGATACCTGCGAATGTCTTCAGGATTGCCTCCCTCAAACTTAACTCACTGTTGGAGCCGATCATTCCCATGATGTTTTCTACATCAAATTCAAGCGGGTTGGCCAGTTTTAACGGTTCAGGCGCCCTATAACTCTTGAGATCCAGCTTGGCCTTTCGAATGGAGGTTATGATAGTCCCGGAACCATCAGTCAGGAACAGATTACTGCTGATACCGAATAATTCGAATATCAGCTTAAAGCTGCGCTCATCATCCTCTATGTCGAATTGAACTACCCGATCGAAATCAATCTGGCAGATATTAATGATCCTTGCGTCCAGAAGCTGGGGCAGAAAATTGGTGGTGGTAATGCGGGTATAGAAGCCATCCAGGAGATACAGATAGGAATCCTTGCCGCCGAAATGAAATATCAGGCTGTATCTGTCATGCGCATCTTCCAAATGCATGACTATTGTTTTATCCCTTTCCGACTTTCTGAGCTTTCTTATTCTCGCCCCCGGAAGGGATTGCCTGAACTCGGACACCAGTCTGGCAGTATGTAAGGCCGTGATCTTCATACGCTCCAATTTACCAATGAACTTCCGAAATATAAACAAATAAAGGTTACAGTATTGCCGTCATAATTGCAAGAGTTTTAAGCACATAAAAGAGAACGACAATTCAAATATTGACAAAAACCCGAAGCCGGTTATCTTTTAATAATGAAAACAGCTTCTTCATTAACTACTGGCCTATCGCCCGGGAGGTGGCGCATTGTATTCCCATAAAAGACAATTCTACAATAGTAAGCTATCCTCATCGCCAGGAAAAGTAATGACTTCTATTTTCCAGGCAATCGCTATTTCTATTTTCGCAATCCTATTTCTTTTTTCAAGCGCCCCGGCCGAGGTTGCATCCGATTATGAGATGGATCAGGTTGGTCAAAATTGGCTCAATTTGATCGTCTATCAGAAAGGCGCCTGGGCTGAGTCTCAGAATCCGCAGATTGTGGATCAACAACAATTGATTGTCAACGACACCTTGTTGGCAAATGTGTATTCGATTGAGCCCGGGGGTTATGTGGTTGTTCCTGTATTAAAGGAGTTGCCGCCGGTCAAGGCCTATTCTGATAATTCCAACCTTGATGTCAATGCTGAAGGTGGTTTCGCCGTCTTGTTGAAAGATGTTTTAATGGAACGTGTTCGCCTTTATGTCGATTATTATGGAAGCATGGAAGCCTCCCAGGCTTCAAAATCGGAAAAGCTGTTTGATGAAATTAACGGCTTAAAATGGTCTCAATATACGTTACCTGAATCGGAATTCGTCAACAGGCTGGGCAAGGATGTTGACCCGGGCGAGGAGGGCGAAGCCCTTCTCTCCACCAGCTGGCATCAGGGCGGTCCATATAATAACGACTGCCCGATAGGTGACGGGGGCAGGACCGTCGTCGGTTGTGTCGCCACTGCCGCCGCACAGATCATGGCATACTACCAATGGCCCCCGCATGGTCAGGGGAGTTATTCCTACTACTGGAACGGCGATCAGTCGTGCGAAGGTACCACTGACGGCCGGACTCTTAGCGCCGATTTTACAGATCCATATGACTGGGGCAACATTGTTGATAACTGCAATGACGGCTGTGATGATGAACAGGCCGCCGCCCTGGCACACCTCAACCGTGAGGTTGGAATTGCTTTTAATATGGATTATGGAGTCTGCGGGTCCGGCACCTGGACATATTTAGCCCTCACTGTCTTCCCCGAATATTTCTATTATGATCCCTCGATCGATCGGGAATGGCGCAGCGATCACACTCAGGATGCATGGTTCAACCTGGTAAAGGAACAGATTTTGCTGGGACATCCGATGGAATATCGCATTTATTCTCATGCGATAGTCTGTGACGGCTGGCGTGAGCTGGATGGAGTGAAGCAGTATCACTTTAATTATGGCTGGAATGACGGCCATAACGCCTGGTATAACCTTGACAACCTCCATTGCCCCTGGGCCGGCTGCGGGCTGGATGAGGAATACATGATCAGAAATATATTCCCCAAGCCGGATGCTGATGGCGATGGCATACTAAATGACAGCGATAATTGCGTGCTGACTTTTAACGCTGACCAGAAAGATGATGACGGGGATGAGGTCGGGAATGACTGCGATAACTGCCCCGATACCCCCAATTTCGACCAGAATGACAATGACGGTGATTTTCTCGGGGATGCCTGCGATCCGGACGATGATAATGACGGCATCCCGGACGAAGAGGACAATTGCCCGTTTCTGGCCACCGCCAATACGGACGATTATGATGGTGACGGCGTGGGTGATGCCTGCGACAACTGCTATGACATCCAGAATCCCTACCAGTATGACGAAGATGGTGATGGTGTCGGGGATGCCTGCGACGGTTTGCTCCACATGCAGGCTTATGAGGTGCCGGATGGCCTGATGGGCGAAGAATACAGCTATCAGTTCTGGGCTGTCGGCGGAGTTCCACCCTATACCTGGGAGAAATCCTGGGGGCAGCTGCCGTACGGGCTTACATTTGAAGCGGGCGAGTCCGGCCTGCTTGCGGGAACTCCCACCTGGGCCTCCGATTACAGCTTCAGGATTGTAGTCACAGACTCAGATTCCCCGGCCGGTAGTGATACAATGCTCATAAATATCATGATAACCGAACCGCCTCCGCCTGCCTATATCTGCGGAGATGCGAGCGGGGACGAAGTAGTAAATATTTCGGATGCGGTATATATAATAAATTACATATTTACCGGTGGCGCAGCGCCTGAGCCTGTTGCGGCCGCCGACGGCAACTGCGACGGATCATGCAATGTCAGCGATGCGGTCATGATTATAAACTTCATATTTAGCGACGGCGGCGCCCCCTGCGACACCAATAATGATGGACAGCCCGACTGTTGAGTGCATAAAATAGAAATTAATGCCCGTCCGGATCAATTCGAGCGGGCTTTTTCTATATTCTGACTTTTTAGAAACCGATTGCGGCATTTCGGATCGTCTGTTATAATCCATCAAATAGCTAATCTGATATTCAAAAGGAGGATAATTCTGTGTCAATAAAGGACAAAAAAATCGGATTTATCGGCCTGGGGACCATGGGTGCGCCAATGGCCAGAAATATCAAGAAGGCCGGTTTCAGTCTGGGAGTTTACAACCGCACCGAATCCCGTGCCGAGGCTTTCAGGGATGAGGGAGCCGCCGTTTATTATGCCCCCTGGGAGCTGGCAGAGGATTGTGATATCATCATAATTATGGTTACCGGCCCCGAGGCCCTGCTCGAGATTACAGGCGCGATCCAAGAGGTACTCAAAACCGGTAAGACAGTCATCAATATGAGCACGGTTTCAATTGACGCCACCATGCAGGCGGCAGAGATTGTGCAGTCCAGGGGAGCGGAATTTGTAGATGCCCCCGTCTCCGGCAGCAAAAAGCCGGCTGAAGAGGGTGCCCTTGTGATTCTTGCCGGGGCAGATTCCAGGCTGCTCGACGAGCTTCAGCCTCTCTTCGAATCTATGGGCAGGGACATTGTCTGCTGCGGAGAAGTCGGATACGGCACCCGCATGAAATTGGTGATTAATATGCTCCTTGGAAATATGATGGCATCATTCGCCGAAGCGCTTGTTTTCGGCAGGAGGACAGGACTGGCATTCGAAACTATTCTCCAGACGATTACTGCGGGCGCACTCGGCTCCCCCCTGTTCAAAATAAAGGGACAGGCAATATCGGAGGGTAATTACACCAAAAACTTCCCGGTCGACCTGATCTTTAAAGACCTGAACCTTGTTCTGCATGAGGCCGGTAAAGTCGGCACACCCCTGCCGTTGGCATCAGCTACTCGCGAGGCCTACAGTGGGACAGTCGGTCTCGGGCTTGGTAATGAGGATATGGCGGCTCTGGTCAAATACTATGAGAAAATTGCCGACATTAAAATAGTCGATGGAGGAAAATAGGATGAAATATAGACTCGAGAGCGACAGCCTGGGAGAACGTCGGGTGCCGAGGGAGGTTTATTATGGAATTCAGACCGCCCGCGCAGTCCAGAATTTCCCCATGACAGGAATTACCATCGCGCAATTTCCAAACCTGATAAAAGCCCTCGCATCTGTCAAAAAAGCGGCAGCCATGGCCAATATGGAGCTCGGTATCCTCGAGCATAAAATCGGCGATGCCATAGTCCGGGCCTGCGATGAAATCCGCAATGGCACGCTGTCTGAACATTTTGTTGTGGATGTCATTCAGGGTGGCGCCGGAACCTCGACCAATATGAACGCCAATGAGGTTATCGCCAACCGCGCGCTCGAAATTATGGGGCATAAACGCGGTGAATATCAACACTGTCACCCGAACAATCATGTGAACCTCTCGCAGTCTACCAATGATGTTTATCCTACTGCTCTGAAGATCGCCTCGGTATGGGATATCGAGAAGCTCCTCAAGGCTATGGATAAACTCAAAGGAGCATTCGAGGAAAAGGGCGGAGAATTCGCCGATATCCTTAAAATCGGTCGCACACAGCTTCAGGACGCGGTTCCCATGACGCTGGGGCAGGAATTTGAGGCCTACGGGATAACGCTCGGTGAAGGCGTGAAGGCCCTGAAGGATGCCACGCGAGAGATTTGCGGGATCAATATGGGCGCCACAGCCATTGGTACCGGAATCAACACCGTCGAGGGCTATGCCGAGAAAGTCCGTTTCCTGCTGGCCGATATAACCGGCCTCCCGCTTTACACGGAACCAAATCTGGTCGAGGCCACCTCCGATACAGGAGCTTTTGTACAGCTTTCCGGTGTGCTCAAGCGGGTGGCAATAAAATTATCCAAAATCTGCAACGATCTCAGGCTTTTATCATCGGGGCCGCGGGCCGGAATCGGGGAAATAAATCTTCCTTCCCGCCAGCCCGGATCATCAATAATGCCCGGAAAGGTCAATCCGGTCATACCGGAGGTGGTAAATCAGGTCTGTTTTCAGGTAATCGGCAATGATGTGACTGTCACTCTGGCAGCCGAGGGCGGTCAGCTCGAGCTGAATGTTTTCGAGCCAATCCTCGGCTTCAACATCTTCCAATCGATAGAAATGCTGGAGCGTGCCTGCACAGTCTTGCGTGAGCGATGCATCCTCGGGATAACCGCCAACCGCGGGAGGTGCCAGCAACTGGTAGAAAGTTCGGTCAGCCTGGTCACCGCCCTTTCCCCTTTTATCGGACATGAGAACGCCGCCAGGATTGCCAGAAAGGCCCTGGAGACCGGGCGGCCGGTGCGCGAGCTGGCGCTGGAAAGCGGCTTGATTGATGAGGAAAGATTGAAGGATGTACTGGATCCGCGCAAAATGACACATCCCCGCTCCATAACGGGTTCTGGCAAAACCTGAAGCAAAAAAAGGTGCCGCCAAAATGGCAGTGATTCCAGAAGACCCATAAGATTATTGCGGATTAAATTTGTCGGAAATCACCCCTAAATTAATTTTCTTGCCAATTTGAATCGGCCATACCATCGTAATTCTTATAGGAAGTACCAGAAGGTCCCCAGACCTGTTTCTCAGTTAGTAGTATACGTGCCGAAGTTGTTGTTAGACTTTCGAGTCTGATTGTTCGGAACAAGATATCCAGGTGAAATGACCCCTTTTCATGGCCGGCAGAAGACTTCTATCTGACCCGGGTGGTGTGAACTGAAAGCAAGGACAGTTGAAGGAAATCATTTATGAATTAGATCCCCAAACAGGGCCCCGAACCCTGCGATCCCAATGCAGACGGTCATCCCGACTGCAAATCCAAAACAATACTACTTATACGGAATACAGCGCTCGCCCGAGCGCTGTATTTTTATACCCGACATAGAGCGGCATGCCCTGTCGCACCATTTTCGTATATAGACTGCAATGCTGCTTGCTTTCTTAGCGCCGATTTGATAAATATACGCAATAGCAATAATATCGGGAGATACTGACATGCTCAAAGGCATACATTTTTTGTTAACCTATAAATGCACTTATGAATGTGACCATTGCTTTCTATATTGCGGCCCCCATGAAAAAGGCACATTCACATTGAAAAATGTTGAAGCAGTCCTGGAACAGGCCGGAGATCTGGGTACCGTAAAGACGATCTATCTGGAAGGCGGAGAGCCATTTCTGTTCTACCCTATGATGCTGGAGTCGGCGCGCAGGGCTGACGAGATGGGTTTCAAAATCGGATTTGTTACCAATGCTTACTGGGCAACATCTGAAGAGGATGCGGAACTGTGGCTCAAACCACTGCTGGAGTTAAATATATCCGACCTGAGCATTAGCGACGATGAACTTCACGGCAGTCCGGACGCGGCCGGGAACGCCCTGCGGGCAGCGAAAAAACTCGGATTTGCCTCGGGTTCGATCTGCATTGAAAAACCGGTAACCCTGGCAAACCAGAGTGAGTCCGGGCAAAAAGGGGAGCCGGTGGTCGGAGGTGATGTGCTGTTCAAGGGCAGAGCGGCGGACAAGTTGACTGAGAATCTCCCCCGGATCAGCTACAAAAATTTCAAGGAATGCCCGCATGAGGAGCTCGTATCGCCCGGACGGGTCCATGTTGATCCATACGGTAATGTTATGCTCTGCCAGGGCTTATGCATCGGAAATCTGTTTCAAAAGCCTCTTTCTGACATCATGAAGGATTATGATCACAGCAATCATCCAATATGCGGGCCGTTATTGTCCGGCGGTCCCGCACGACTGGCTGAAAAGTATGGCGTTGAAATTGAATCCGGCTATGTCGATGCCTGCCATATGTGTTTTCTTGTGCGCCGAGCATTATTGAAGCGATTTCCTCAATTTCTGGCTCCTCCGCAGGTTTATGGCACAACCGAAAACGAGTGATTATCTTAATGGCATGTAAGCCCATACTGCCAGTAAGTATGCAGGGGTTGAACCTGCATCTACATACCCAAATTCCAAATTTGGGCATGGATTAAATTATACTTGACAAATTGAAACAATCTATATAGTTTTGATTAGACCAACGCTATGACGGACAGCATTTTGTGTGTGAGTTAAAACTGTACCTATCACCTGTACTATTTAAGTTTAGAGAGTTCACCCGAGAAGCAGTTATTAAGTGTGACTGACGCAGCCGGTTAGCATGCTTCTCGGGGCTTCAGGATGGGCGGCTTAAAATATTTTGGAATAGTCCGAAACAATTTCTAATTGAGGTATTAACAGTTGAGTCATGAAGGGAGGTGGATGGTCACGATTTCTTTTCCCGCACGCATATGAGTTGTGCGGATTTTTTCCTGTTTAGAGCCTTTTTAAAATTCCGAAAGGAGCAAATCATGATGAGAAAATTTGGAGTAATTGTACTCCTCGCGGTATTTCTCCTAACCTCTATTACCGCTGTAGCCAAGACTTCCAACAGCAGCGCTCCTCCTGGATACAAACGTATCTATATCGAGAAGCCTATGTTATTCGGGGTGGATGATAACTACTATGATCCCGGTCCGAGCCTTAAATTCTATTCGCCCCCACCCGATTATTTTCCGGCAGGTAACTGGCGGCAGGTATATGAACTGGAAACCACCCAGCATGACCGCCAGCACTACAGCTCCTCTGGTCGCCAGATCGTCTATGCGGGCTACTGGAATGCCGGATGCGATTATATTTACATGAACTGGTCGGGACGCATGGTCATCGGTTCCTCGATCATTCTTCAATGCAAGACTGCCATATTTGACTGGGCCGGCGGCGTCTGGGATTATACTGCCGGTGGATCATTCCAGGCCGGTCCTTCCGGGAGTTTCCAGAACCTGCCGTATACTTTTGCGCCCAACATCGGCATAACTCCCGATAATCCCTGGGCTGTTTCCTCGATGAGCGTTCGTAACGAGGCCGAGGCATGGAAATCCTACATTGCTTATGGCACTGCCGGCTGTCCGACCTCCAGCTACCTCACTCATCAGGCCCTGCCCGGTCCTCCCAACCTGGAAGGGATAACCAACGGTTATTGTGATGAGAACCTCGGCGACGAGACAGTGAGTCCCTATTTGTGGCCGATCATCGACCTGGATACGATTGGTGATGTTGTAATCACCCACCTGGTCCATCAGGAATGGGGTTTCTGCGATGCATCACAGGCCGATGCTAATAATATTGATGCGGCCTCCCTGATCTATCAGCGCAAGATCGCCACCAGTGCCGGAAGCCCTGAAACGGGTACCTGGGACGGTCCCCATTTCATCGATTCAGTCTATAATATTGCCTACATCGTCCGTGCCGATCACAGACCCGGTAACCATAATGTTTACGTTGCCTACATGAAGCCCATGTATTACCAGTACGACGGCGCCGGGGGAAGTCCCTGTGCCGGCACCGGCGCATACCAGCTTCATCAGGATATCGTCTATGTGGAATCCACGGATGATGGTGATAACTGGTCAGCCCCGATTTATGTTACCGACTTTAAATCAGGCTACGAAGACGACAGAACTCAGCCGGCTGCCTACGAGATTACCGGCTTTGTCGATCCAACCGGTGTTTTCCATCTGGTGTGGACCGCAATTAACAATGACGAAGCCTGTTCATTCCCGGTGACGGCAAAACTCTATCACTGGGATAATTCCAACAATTGTATCTCGCTGGTTTACGACGGCAGCGAGCCGGCGCTGTTCCCCGGGTGGTCGGGCGGAATTAACGCCTGGAACCTGATGCTGGCCAAACCCAACATCTCCTGGTGCGACGACAAATTGTACGTCTCGTTTGTCAGATACGGCGCCCATACCACTACCAATGACAACGGTGAGCTGGTTGTTGACGATATCTGCGGCACAAGTTCACTGGCCAATACAGATATTCTGGTGGCTGCATCGGATGCAACCGGTTCAATGGGACAGGTATGGTCCGACGCAGTCAATGTAACCAATACGATTACAGATAGCTGCCTGACCGGCGAATGCGAGTCCGAGCACTGGGCCACGATGGCGATGTATTCTACTGACAGTCTGATGATCGAATACATCCTCGATCTCGAGGCCGGATCCAGAGCAGGTCCTAACGATCCTAACGAGTTCACCCAGACCTGGACAGATAACCCGGTCATCTTTATGACCTGGCCCTGCTTTACCATGGCCGATCTGCCGCAAAATAACTGTATTTCCACTTCGCCTTCCACAGCGACATTTGACGAAGTGGCGCTGGCCCCTGATGGTAACACGGCTCCGCCGTGTAATACCCCGGCCTCAGTTTCAAAAGATGTTATCGTAGCCAACTGTGGAAACGTAAACTACACTTATTCTGCAGCGTCAAATGACGGCTGGCTCACGATTGATGGCGGTGCATCCGGTTCAATTAACGCCGGAACCGGTCCCAACTATTCCGATAATCCGGCCTGGGGCGGAGCCCCAGCCTGTGCTGCACCGGCCACTATTTCCTGGACCGCCAGTTCGGCAACACTGGGCGAGGGTAATTACACCGGTACTATCTCCGTTGATATAGTCGAAGCAGGTGTGGATGATTTCGATATTACAGTGAATCTTGTGGTGACCTGCGAATACTATGTGCCGGAATATGCCAGAATCACCGGCGGATGCTGGAGCGTCGATCTGTGGAATACTCCGCAGGCCGCTGCCCAGACCGATCCCGCCGGTAATATGCAGTTCTATGCCTGCGGCGGCGATTCGATCACCCCGCTTTATCATGAAGCCCTGGCGGTCGGCTGGCAGGAGGGCGGCGTAATCAAGATGTATAGCGATGCCGTCACGCAGGATTCCGGCCAGCTGCACATGCGTGCCTTAAGCGATATCACCACCAGCGAGGTCGGCGATCCCGGGGCCGGCAGCGGCTACTACAAGACCCAGGGTTACTGGTCGACACCTGACAGCAGCGTGCAGGGCATGATCGAGTACTTTGTGCCCGGCCACCAAGATACATCCGTCCTGATCGAGAAAGTAACTCTCTGGAATACCGCCGGAGTTTCTCTGGGCAACTTTATCCTGGGTGAGGAATCCGACTGGGATTGTGATCCGGATTCATCCGTTGACGAAGGTCATATCGATCTTGATTATGAAATGGTCTACATGACCGGCGACCACAACGGCACCAATATTGCTGCCGGCTTGAGGCCTTTCAGCGGTACCAACTCTGCGTATGGTGCAAGGGCGATCAACGGGTATGATTATGCCTACTACACACTGGGCTGGTATCCCGATACCCTGTACAACAAGCTGCAGTCTGTCTCGGGAGCTTTCAGTCTTTTCACTGATTCTGTCAACGGCACCGAGATGCGAATCCTGAACGTCTTCTATGGCGGCACCCTGGGAGCAAACGACACGCTCGAGATCTGCAAGGTCAAGGCCGTCAGCCTGACAGGGGAATCTGGTTTACGGGATCTTATGGATAAGGGCTTTACCTTTATCGAGAACTATGAGATTGTACCTCCCCCGCCAGACTGCCAGGGACGCTGCGGTGATGCCAACAATGACGGTTCGGTGAACGTATCCGACGCGGTCTGGATCATTAACTTCGCCTTTGTAGGCGGAGATCCTCCGCAGCCCATCCCGGCCTGCGGTGA
>DSEQ01000051.1 GCA_011056555.1 Candidatus Zixiibacteriota bacterium
ACCATAGGCAACAGCGGACACCTGAATATCACCGGTTTCTTTATTATTCTGAGATGAATCAGGTTCCTGGCCGGCATAGCAGGATGTCACAGAAAGCAACAAAATCGAGAAAATTACGAAAATATTTTTTGACTGCATTAAACCACCCTTCTTCGAAATACTTCCACTTATTATACTCATAGATCAGATAATTATTCCCTGATGTCTACACGATAATGGTCTATGTAATCTATTTACGGCCAAGCCGCAGATTTGTCAATTATAAGATTATTAAAAAGTCAGAAAGCCGTGCCTGAAGGGGATTTGTAGAGAAAGTCCCTGACAAGGGTGCCCCACTTCTTTAGAAGTGGGAAATTTTAGAATCCCGCCCCTGAAGGGGATGGGCCACCCAGCGCATTGCAAAAAAAACGGCGGTTCTAAGACCGCCGTTTGCGCATAAGTCTTATCTATATTAGAAGAACCACTTATAGTCGAGACGCCTGTAATCTTCGATCTCGGCTTCATCCAGAATTTGCTGGGCCCATTTCTGGGAGGTCTCCCGCACCTTCTGGGTCCACAAATTCTTGTAGGTAGCCTCGCGGTTCATATCGAATTCGGAAGGATTGAAGACCCGTCCGGTAAACATAATCACCGCCACACCATTATTGGTGTAAACCGGTTCCGAAAGCCGGTTCTGATTGTTCAGGCTGAAAACCGCACCCATAAACTGCGGATCGGAGAAGCGCGGATCAGCGCGCACATCGCGACGGGTAAAGAATTCGGTCTGTATATATTCCGCGCCATGTTTCTCGGCGGCAGTCTTGAGATCAAGGGTCTTCTCAGCCTCGTCATAGATCAGCGTGGCAATGCTGTCCGCCTTGTCCAGGAGCACTTTCCGGCGGTAATCATTCAATGCAAACCTGTAGGCCTCCTCCAAAGGCAGAATCCTCTCGGGCAGACGCTCCTTGACACGCGCGATAACAAATTTGTATGCATTCTGTTGAAGATCGGCCACCATTATAACATCAGAGACCTTTCCCACACTGTGTTCGAAAGCAAATTCGTTGGCCTCCTCAGAATTGCCGAGTTTACCGGCAGTGGTACCCTCAAAGAACAAACCTGTTTCCAGTATTTCCTTATTATATTTTGAGGCCACTTCCTCGAAGGTGGATTCCTTCAGCTCTTCCTTGAAGGTAGTTGCACGGGCGCTGTACTGCGAAAAGGTGTCTCCCGAGGGCCTGATCTTCTTCACAATCTGGGAGAGCTTGACCTCTTCCTCACCCTCGTCATTGGTCCGTTTACCATAACACTTGAGGATATGCCATCCGGCGAATGTCTTGACCGGTTCCTGTGTGATTTCGCCCGAGTCCAGGGCAAAGGCGGCGCTGTCGAATTCCGGCGAGTATCTCCCCCGCTGAATCCATCCGATATCCCCGGCGTTCTGCTGCGAGCGGCTGTCATCGGAGACGATTCTGGCCAGGGTCGGAAAAATATCCTCTTCCGCCTCGGTGGCCTGTTGAATCCAGATTTTCATGTCGGAAATATCGCTCGAGTCTGATGCGCTCGGGTAGACATCAAAGGCAACATATTCGAGATTTGCCTGGGCCTCGCGCTTGTATTCTTCCTTGTGCTCGTTGTAGAAATCTATCACAGCCAGGGAATCTATAAAAGGTGGAGGATCCTCCACCAAACGAGTACTAACGAAGGCATAGTCGATCTTCATCTGCTCGTTGGAACGCTTGAACTCGCGCATCAATTCCTCGGGCGTGATCTGGATTGTGGAACGCATCAGCTCGTTCCATTGATAGCGCAGAATATTGGGTTCTTCCTGCTGTTCTATAAAAGCGACCTGGTTGGCAAAATTCGGGTCAGCCAAAAATTGCCGGTATTTCTCGATATCAAAACGTCCCTCGGTCTGGAACACCTGTTCACTCCACAGATATCGGGGCGGATAATTATAGAGATACTGGAACAGCTCCCGATCCGAAACAGCCAGCCCCAGATCTTCTATATGCTGCCGCAGGACTATATCCATGATCATCTGGTCCCAGGCGCTCTGGCGGATCTGAACGACCACATCCCAGTCCAGATGAATTCTTCCGTTTTGATTGAGCTGCATGGTGAAATTGTTCAGATAATTATCATATATTTGAGGATCTATCTCTTCACCGTTAACCTCAGCGATGTAACCCTTAGCTTGAGAACCCTGGCCAATATCCATGCCCCACGCGAATATGATCGATCCAATAAATGCAATTACAACAAAGATCAGAAAGGCCTTGCTGAAATTGCGCAACTCTTGCATCATAATGAATTTCTCCTTTGCTTTTATATCAAATTTTTAATATATCAATGGCTGAAGCTAATGCAAGCTATTTTTGTTATACTGAATTAACATCAGAAAGATCGCAACTGTGTATTATATATGATGGGTATATCGGAAATGAAAAACAGAGCTTATAGTCTTGTATTGACAGTATTGCTGATATTCTCGGTGCCGCTACAGGCGGAATACCTCTGGCCGCTGCCGGCCTCGAAGGAACTGACCTCCCATTTCTGCGCTTTCCGGGGCGGGCATTACCATGCCGGGATCGATATCAGAACATTTGGGAAAACCGGCTATGACGTTGTGGCAGTTGAGGATGGTTATCTGTGGAGGGTGGCCTCAAACTGGTGGGGCTATGGCAATGTGGTCTATCTTAAGCTGGATGACGGCAATATCGCTGTCTATGGCCATCTCCTTGAGTTCACCCCCGAAGTCGAGAAATATGTGCGCGAAAACCAGTTGTCCGAAAAACGCTTCAAGGTCAACCTGTTTCCTGAAAAAGACCGCTTCCGCTTCAAAAAGGGCGATCTTGTGGGAAAAAACGGCCAGAGCGGATCGGGTGCGCCGCATCTGCATTTCGAGATCAGGAATGCAAATAACGAACCCATGAATCCCCTGACGTTCTATCCCGATCTTGGAGACGGCTACAAACCGCGCTACGAGGAGATAACCTTCAGGCCTCTCGGTTATGATTCGTATATCGAGGGCAAAGCCCGGCCCTACTCTGTAGATTTTCGCTATAACAGGCCGGGTAACAATTATGTCTTGAATGAGGTACCTTCGATGAGGGGCGAGATTGGAATAGAGGTCAAAGTTGCCGACCGTCGGACCGGAACAAACCGGAAGTACAATGTCGCCGGGCTGAAATTTTATCTCAATGATATACTGGTGTTCGAGACCGAATATGATACGTTGTCATTCAATACCTGGGGCTCGGTCGATCTGGATTACAACCATTACCAGCGCATACAGAATAAGAGCTTTTATCATAACCTCTACTATCCCGAGGGGCGCAGGTCTTCACAGCAGAATCCGGATACGAGCTGCAGCACCTGCAAGTGGATTCCAATCGATCATCATTCCCGGCCGGGCATATATGATGCGCGCATACTCGCTTACGACAAAAACGGCAATCAGCGCGAGGCGCGGTTCAAGATCAATGTTCTGCCGAGAGTTGACCTGAATGCCTATGTTGAGGGTTTGGGGGCGGTTCGAGTTCGAGGAAGGCTTGAAGGGCCGATGGCCTTCACAGTTCAGGATAATGCGCCGTTTTATGCCAATGTAGAGATTTTCGATCCGAAAGCGGCGGCATTTATTGATGCCGGACAGGTCATGGCGGGTACCGGTATGGAGGAAATTCCACACATCAAGTTAAGTGAGTTTAGAGAGAAAGCTCAGTCGAATGCCGCGGAATACACTCTTCTTAAAATCGATTTTATCTCAGAAAATCAGAGGCTTGGCTCATATCTGGTGGGACTTCCTGATACTGTACAGAAGAGATTTTTGGATTCGGCTCTGATCGCCGGAATCGACTTCGTCCAGGATATAAATTTTATCAGCTCCGAGCCGTTGATCAGCATCGACACAGAGAAGCTCTATGATTTTCTGGTCCAGAACGATTTCCGCGCCAATTTCCTGCAGCCGATTGAAAGCGGCGATGGAGTAACCTTCCGCCCCCACCTGATCGAACCGTTAAGAGAATTTGCTTATGGTGAGGATTTTCTGAATTTGCCGTCCATTCTTGCGCTGGAAGGGCTGAAGCAGCAGGATTATTATCTGCATGAGTGGCACAAAACCTCAGAGATAGATAAGAATGGGTTCGAAGTGAGCATTCCCAAGGGAACACCCGGCAGCAACATATTTTTCAAGCTGGAGATTTCCGGCTCAAGCAGCGCAACTGAAATCAAAATGATTCCCGATGACAGGATTTTGTTTGACGGTATGAAGGTCAAGGCGCCTGTTCCCATCGGCTATCCCGCGGAAAAAACCGCATTCTATGGCATCTCACGCAACGGTGAGCCCGGTTTTGCGGGAGGTGATCTCGATACCAGTCAGTATATTACCGCGCATCTCAAATCATTCGGTACGTATCGGATAATGGTTGATTCTGTGCCGCCTGAAATCAGGAGTATCCGCCCCTGGGATAATTCTACGGTAAATACGCCCAGACCGAGCATACGCTTCTTCATGGATGACGAGTTGTCGGGCTTTAATTCTGATACTCTCCTGGTGGTGACATTGGACGGGAAATATCAGATTAGCGAATACGATATAGATCACAAGGTTGTCTATGTGCACCTGACCGAAGACCTGGCGCCAGGGAGACATGATCTGGTAATTACAGCCCGTGACAGGCATGGAAATACCACTGTAAAGCGCTCCAGTTTTACGTATTAGGGGCCTCGAAAAATTAAGCTTTTTTGATGTCTTCAATTGTATATATTAGCAGGAGACCTGAGGGAGATCAATGATACCGATCAGAGACGATAATCCGATCAGAATAACGCCCTATTTTACCATAGCATTGATAGTAATCAATTGCCTGGTATTTATTTATGAGTTCGCGCTGGGCGCTCAGGGTTTTCGTGATTTTACCTTCAAATACGGCCTGATCCCAGCGGAACTTATGCAGGGACAGGACCTTATGCCAAGCGAGTACAGCCATCTTTCAACCTCGCCCTATCTTAACCTTTTCACCAGTATGTTCATGCACGGCGGAATAATTCATCTGGGTGGAAACATGCTCTACCTCTGGATCTTTGGAAACAACATCGAGGATGTGCTGGGACATTTCAAGTTCGTTATGTTTTACATTCTCTCGGGTCTGGCGGCGGCCCTGGCATTCACATTTGTCAATCCGAATTCCGAAATCCCTCTGGTGGGCGCCTCGGGTGCAATCGCCGGTATTCTGGGGGCCTATATGGTCAGGTTTCCGCATGCCAGAGTTTACACGCTGGTCTGGATTTTTATATTTATCAGGGTGGTCGCTCTGCCCGCAGTTTTCTTACTGGGCTTCTGGTTTTTGCTGCAGATCATAAACAGCTCCTCCACTCTGTCGGGCGGAGTGGCATGGTTTGCAC
Organism: Candidatus Zixiibacteriota bacterium; assembly: GCA_011056555.1. Classification (GTDB taxonomy): domain Bacteria; phylum Zixibacteria; class MSB-5A5; order JAABVY01; family JAABVY01; genus JAABVY01. The sequence continues at coordinate 5,386 of DSEQ01000051.1, forward strand.
ATATTGGCGGATTTGTCTTCGGCGCTGGGATTTTCTGGATATTCGGACTACGATACCAAAGAAGGCGCTGGTATTATGAACGTTAGATTCCCGATTATTGCGATTATACTGTTTTTGGCACTTTCGATCTCTGCCCCCGGGCAGATTGATGAAGGCAAATCGGATGTCCTTTACCAGCAAGCCCGCGATCTGGCCTACCAGCGCAAATACGCTGAGGCGATAGACACCCTGAAGCTGGCATTTGACTATGATCCCGGGAATCGCCGGGCTCTGATGCTGATGGGCGATATCTATCTCAAGATGGGTAATCTGCCGGGCGCGGAGCAGGCCTTCAATCAGCTCATGCGGGTCGACCCGCACAGACCCCAGGGGTATGTCAAAATGGCCGAACTATACTGGCACTGGGAAAGATATCATGAGGCCATGGAATTCCTGCGCACGGCAACAAGGCTTTCAGATATACCTGATCCCGGTGTGTATTTCTGGAAAGGGCATATATTCAGAAGTATAGAGCAGTTTGAAAAGGCTGACTCCATAATTTCGGAGGGACTGCAATATTATCCGGACAATCCCCGGCTGCTGGCCGACTATGGCGCTACAAAAATAGTGCTGGGAGATTCGCTGGAAGCAAAAAAATACATAGACAGCGCCTACCAGCTTGATTCAAATTCAGTGTATGTAGTCAATACCATGGTCAGCTACCAGATTTTCAAGGATAACCTGGAGGCGGCCTCAAATTACCTTGACCGGGCCACCGCCCTCGACCCCGATGATCCTTTCACCCGCAGCAATCTGCTGGCCTATTCCAATCTATACCGGGAAAAGAAGGTCACCCATTATTTCATCGAAGGCAACAAAGCTTTCGAGAAATCCCTTTACAGGAAAGCCAGAGAGAACTACAGAAAAGCGCTCCAGGAGGATTCCCTCTTTTTCGAGGTGATTGTAAACCTGGCTTATACCAATATTCATCTGGGCGATCTTGACAGGGCGGTTGAATTATTTGAAAAAGCGGCAAACATGAACCAGAATTATGCAAGCGTTTATATCGGATGGGCCGATGCTCTCCTGGGACTGAACCGTTTTGATGAGGCGCTCCGGAAATATGAAAAGGCGATTGAACTTGATCCCGACAACCAGGAATATAAACAGATCTATGACGACGTACTACAAGCTTTAGAGGAATTGGAACAACAAAGTGAGTAAGGCCGACTTCATACATTTACATAATCATACCCAGTATTCTCTACTGGACGGCGCATGTCATATAGACAAGTTCCTTGAGCTCGCCCGGGAACTTAACTTTCCGGCACTGGCCATCACCGATCACGGCAATATGTTCGGCGCGATCGAGTTTTATAAAAAAGCCAGGAATAAAGGAATCAAGCCGATTATCGGTTGCGAGGTCTATGTGGCGCCGCAGGACAGGTTCAAAAAAGAACGTCTGCCCGGCGAGCCGGACGGCGGGTATCATCTGATACTTTTGGCCAAGAACAATGCCGGCTACAAAAACCTGATAAAGCTGGTTTCCGCCGGTTACCTGGAGGGATTCTACCGCAAGCCGCGTGTGGACAAGGAACTGCTTCGCCAGTATAGTGAGGGGCTGATTGCCACCTCCGCCTGCCTGCAGGGTGAAATCTCGAGGAAAATTGCCAACAATGATTTCAAGAAGGCGGAAGAAATTGCCCGCCAGTACGCCGATATGTTCGGCCAGGAAAATTTCTACCTTGAAATCCAGGATCATGGAATCGATAAAGAGAAAAAGGATAAGGCGGCTTTAACGAAAATCGCCAGAAAACTCGGCTTTGGCCTGGTTGCCACCAATGACTGCCACTACCTGCACCGGGAGGATCACAACGCACATGAGGCGCTGCTATGCATACAGACAGGCAAATCCCTGGATGACACCGACCGAATGAGCTACGCCACAGATCAGATCTATGTCAAATCGGCTGATGAAATGAAGGCCCTTTTCGCAGATACACCGGAGGCAATCGAAAATACACTCAAGATAGCTGAGCAGTGTAATGTCGATATCGAAATCGGCAAGCTGATGATCCCGAAATTTGATTTGCCGAAAGATTTCGACAATCCCGAGGATTATGTCCGGCATCTCTGTGAGGAGGGACTTAAGAAGCTCTATGATGACCCGGGAGATAAAATCTATGAACGGCTGAACTATGAGCTGGATGTGATCAAAAAGATGGGTTTTTCCGGATACTTCCTGATCGTGAAGGATTTCATCGACTACGCCCGCTCGCAGAATATTCCGGTGGGGCCGGGACGCGGTTCGGCCGCCGGCAGCCTGGTTTCGTATACGCTCGGGATTACCACAATCGATCCGTTGAAGTATGATCTTCTCTTCGAGCGTTTTCTAAATCCGGAACGTGTGAGTATGCCCGATATCGATATCGATTTCTCCGACCGCGGCCGGGACAAGGTGATTGATTATGTAACCAACAAGTATGGTCAGGATAATGTATCACAGATTATCACGTTCGGCACTCTGGCGGCGCGGGGAGTAGTAAGAGATGTTGGACGGGTGATGGGGATTCCCTATGCGGAAGTGGACAAAATCGCTAAGATGATCCCCTTCAAAGTCGGGCAGACAATAGCAGGGGCTATGGAGGAAGAACCTGATATTGGACGGCTTGCCAAGACCGATGAAAAAGTCAGTACGCTCCTGGAATATTCCATGACCCTGGAGGGACTGGCAAGGCACACCTCCATCCACGCCGCTGGAGTAGTGATTGCACCTGAGCCGCTGGTGGAACATGTTCCACTCTTCAAGAGCAACAAGGACGAAATCACCACCCAGTACGATATGAAAGGTGTCGAGGATATCGGCCTTTTGAAAATGGATTTCCTGGGTCTGAGAACATTGACTGTTATTGCCGATACGGTCCAGATGATCAAAGAGAAACACGGTGTCGATATTGATCTGGACAAAGTCCCTCTGGACGACGAAAAAGTATACGAGCTTTTTGGCAATGGCAATACAATCGGGATCTTCCAGTTTGAATCATCCGGTATGCAGGACTATTTGAAGAAGCTTCATCCCGAATCTCTCGATGATCTGGCGGCCATGAATGCCCTCTATCGGCCCGGACCGCTGGATTCAGGCGTGATCAACTTATATATCGACCGCAAGCAGGGCCGCGAAAAAATCGAATATTTGCATCCCGATATGGAGCCGATCCTCAAGAACACCTTTGGCGTGATCGTATTCCAGGAGCAGGTTCTGCAGCTGGCCTCCAAACTTGCCGGATTCAGCCTTGGAAAGGCAGACATTCTCAGAAAAGCTATGGGCAAGAAAATAGCGAAGTTGATGGCGCAGATGAAGAAGGATTTCATCAACGGCTGCGTGGAGAACGGTATCTCAAAGAAGATGGCCAGGGAAATATTTCATCAGATAGAGAAGTTTGCCCGCTACGGCTTCAACAAATCCCATTCGGTCGGCTATGCTTATCTGGCTTATCAAACTGCATATTTGAAGGCGCACTACCCCAGGGAATTCATGGCGGCCTTGATGACGTCCGAGATGGGCAACACAGACCGGATCATAATACTCAAGGAAGAATGCCGTAACATGGAAATCGAAATCCTCCCGCCCGATATCAATCGCAGTTACGCCAATTTCAATGTCGAGGGGGATTCAATCCGGTTCGGGCTGGCGGCTATCAAGAATGTGGGTATGAATGCGGTTTCAAAAATTATCGAGGAACGTGAGGCGAATGGCGAATTTAAATCGATCTTTGATTTCACCTCACGCTGTGATCTGTCCTCGATCAATAAACGCACGATTGAGTCGATGGTGATGGCCGGGGCTTTAGACTCAGTGGGCAAAGATCGCGGTTTATTATATGCTTCGGTTGAGGATGCGGTCTCATTTGGCCAATCGGTGCAGATAGACCGCCTCAAGGGCCAGACCTCACTTTTCGGGGAGGCCGAAAACAACATCCTGCCGAATCCCGAGCCCCGGATTTCCGAGGAGGGCAGCTGGAGCCGCTCCAAAGTTTTATCAATGGAGCGAGAAGCGCTGGGATTCTATATTTCCGGCCATCCAATGGAGAAATACCGTCCCCAGCTCAAACTCTTCGCTACCACGAATTCGGAGAAGATGAATGATATGCCTGACGGCGTGCAAGCCGCGCTGGGGGGAATTATAACCCGGCTCAAAATCAACACCGACAAGCGCGGGCGGCATATGGGATTTGCAGGGGTGGAAGATTTTTATGGAAGCTTCGAAGCCATAGTCTTTTCCGATCCGTTCGAGAAATACAAGAAACTGCTGATTAACAACAACATGCTTCTATTTACCGGGCGCATAAGCAAGCGCGAAGAGGAAAAGCCCAAGCTGATTGTAAATGAGCTCAGACCGCTGGAGTCATTGTCGCAGAATTCGAACCTGCTCCTCAAGCTAACCGTCTCGGGCAGAAGGATTAAGAAAGTTGAGGAAATCAAGAGGATCCTGGATAAATTTCCGGGTGAAGCAAAAGTAATTATCCTTCTGAAGCAAAATGATATCACGATGGAAATTGCAACGTCCCAACAGGTTAATCCGAACGGTGAATTGATGGAATCCCTTTCTGAGATTCTGAACTCTGAAAATCTGTCCCTTTCAGCCGGATAAGGGAAGGAACTCATATCGGTTAACAGTGTTAAAGTAGAAAGAATTTGATTTTTTACGATTTTTGTATAGATTAAGAAAAATGTTACATCAGACCGGGAGTGCCCATGAAACTTAGACTTTTGCTCGCTTTTGGAATTATACTTTTGGCCGGGATATTCGTGATTGCCCAGGCTGGTGATGAAAAAGAAGAAAACGCCGGTGTGACTTATTACGGGTATGAGGAGGGCCTCGAAAAAGCCAAACAGGATTCTCTGCATGTGGTAGTGTTTTTTGAAACCACATGGTGCACCTGGTGCAAGAAAATGGACCAGACTACTCTGGTGGATGACGATGTTGTGGGGCTGTTGAAAAACAACTTCGTGCCTGTAAAAGTTGATGGCGACAAACACAGGCAGCTTACCAGGGAATATGGTGTGCGTGGTTATCCCTCCACCTGGTTCCTGAAATATGATGGATCCAGGATCGCCCCGATTCAGGGTTACTGGCCGGCCAAGGATTTCTATTTGCTGCTGAAGTATATATCCGAATACGCCTATGAAAAGGAACAGTTCAAGTCCTGGGTGGAAAAAGAGATGAATAACAAGGGCTGATACAGATCTCAGCCCATTGATATAGACTTAAAAACTGCCTGAAATATCGGCAGTTTTTTTATGCCCGTCCGGAGTTCATCCGGTGCCGCGATAAGATCCCTATGCAGCCAAAATGCTTGCATTGATGCTGCTTTGTTATTAAATTCCTGAATTAATTTCCTCAAAACCAGGAAGCGAGGATCAGGATGAGAAAGACATTTGTGATTGCAATGACTATTGGCCTCTTAGTTTCTACCATTCAGTGCGGAGGTTCCGAAGAAGAGCAGGCTGAGGCTCAGAAGCCCCTCCCCGACTCAGCCGGGTATACGGAAATAAGCGATACTTCGGGTATGCTGATTGTGGAATATATGACCCCTGAGGAAATTGAGGAGAATTACGAAAGCATCGTTATTGCCGAGGCGCCGGACTTCACAGTTTACGACCTCAATCAAAATGCGATCGAGCTCGATGATTTTGAGGGATATGTGCTGCTCCTGAATTTCTGGTCGATGGAATCCCCTGTGTCAAAACGGCTTTTCCCAACCCTCTCCGAGGTACAAAACGAGTTCCGTGAGCGCAAGTTTACCGTGCTGGGGATATGCGTCGATCGCCGGCCAATCAAGGCAATACAGGAAGCGGCAGACTTCAACCGCCTCACATATCCCGTGGCGTTTCCCGGCAGTACCGATATTTACGGCAACTATGCGGTTACCGGTGCGGGCAAATCGGTGCTGATCGACAGCAGGGGGAATATTGTCGGTGATTTTTACGATGATCCCGGGACAGAACGGCTGAAACGCGTGATCAACCTGTTTTTAAATATTTAATGCAAACCAACCCGGCGCTTGAACCGGGTCGGAATATTTTTGTATCACTATAAGACAACAATCGGCTAAGCTGAAGGTGAGTTCTGCAGAAATTGAAAGATAGAAAAATCAGTCCAAAAAAGCTGCTACTGGCTGCGATTTTAGCTGTAATAACAATTTCCTGTCCCCTGCTTCCTGCTTACGGGGCCAAATACGCCGGGGAGCCGTTTTACCTGGGTGTGGGAGCGCAGGCCCTGGGCATGGGCAGCGCGTTTTCCGCCGCCTCTTCGGATGTAACCGCGGGCTTCTGGAATCCCGCCGGGCTGACCGGAATCACGGGAAAGCAGGCGGCCTTCATGCATGCGGAGACCTTCGGTTCATTACTGAACCACGACTATATGGCCTTTGCAATGCCCCTGGGCACCTCCGGAACGCGCTTTGGCGGGATCAGCCTGACCCGGCTCGGCGGTGGAGGAGTTAAGATTACTGAATGGGATCTGAACACCAATCGCCCCAGAATTATACGGGAAGACAGCCATGCCGATTACCAGTTGATATTTTCCTACGCCCTGAACCAGAGCGAAAGGCTGACATTGGGTGCCAATGCAAAATTCATCTATCGGGATATTCCCACCTCATCGGCTTATGGTCTGGGAGCGGATATCGGGATGAAATATGCGGCCTTTGATTTCCTGACCGCGGCAGTTGTGGTAAAGGATTTTACAACAACCCTGCTCTCATACGATACCGGCACCAAGGAATCAATCTATCCGACATTGACTGCCGGGTTCATGCTGCACCGTCAATTCGGGAACTGGGAAGCCATGCTGACAGCAGACAGTGATTTCAGGTTCGAGAATCTGCGCGATGCCGCGGAGTTCTGGATGGGCTCTATTTCCGCCGACACCCACTGGGGAGCCCAGCTTGGATATAAAAATATGCTCTTCGCCCGCGGCGGTATCGATATCGGCCGGCTGGCCCTGGGCGGAGGGGTAAAAATATTGCCATTTCAGATAGATTTCGCTTATCTTAAATATAATGATCTGGATGATTCGTTTAGAATATCAGCCTTGTTTTTCTGGAGTTAGAGGAGGAATCGGAAAATGAACAGGACTGTCTTTGTATTATTCGCCTTACTTTTGCTCTCTATACTTATCACCGCCTGTCAGACGGATGAATATGCCAGTTTTGACGGCAACGGTAATGTTGATGATTCGATGTCCCCTATCGCGATAGTCAATAATGATACTGTTATCCTGAAAGAATATAACAGGGCCCTGAATAATCACGGATGGCATCGCGAGGAAAATCTGGATACTATGAATTTCAAAAAGGAAGTCTTAAAAAACCACCTGGTATATCGCGCGGCAAGAATAAAGGCTCATGATTATCCCCTTGAAATTGATGAGGATATTCAGGCCCGGCTGGATGATCATCTCAACGGCCTTTTGAGGAAGATGCTTTTCGAAAATAAGGTTGAGTCACATATCGAAGTAACGGATGAAGAAGTGGAGGAATACTACAACCAGAATCTGGGCCGTTTCTACCGCCCGCTGCAGGCACAGGTGGAGCAGATTTATTTCTCCAATGACCGCGGGCGGCTTTTACGAAATGGCCTGATCGACTCCTCGGCCTCCCAGGAGACTATCGACTCCCTTACCTTTGAACGTGCCTACGAGGTCTATGGAAGGCTTCAGGCAGGCCAGAGTTTCGAGAAGATGGCCAGGGCTTTTTCCGAGGATAAGGGATCCGCTGAAAGAGGCGGACTTTTCAAGACAGTGCAGAAGGGGGAACTCGAGCCTGTTCTGGATTCAGTCATCTTCAGCATCGATACCGGGCAGATTTCAGAACCGATAAAATCCGGATACGGATATCACATCTTTAGAGTGCCCCAGAGAAGCGGTGATGATTATGCCCCGCTCGATTCAAACTTGAAGGCATTTCTGCATGGCGAACTGGTTTCCGCCAAGACCCGGTCGGAGGCGGCGAGATATTTTGACAGTCTGGTTGCTGTCTCTGACGTACAGTACAACATGGAATTCATAGAAGGCGGCCAGGAAATGGATGATGACGACTGGGTAGTTGTCATGCGCGAGAGCGACACCATCTATTTTCCTGAGTATAAAAAATGGCGGGATAATGAGCTGAAAAAAGATCCCAGGATCAGGGAGACTATGCAATTCAGGCGCGAACTGATCGGCCAGATTGCCAGCACCTGGATGTTGATATTTGAGGCCCGGGAGCAGGGCTATCACGAATCGGATGAATATGTTAAGGCCAAGAATGAATTTCTCTACCAGGAAAAACTGAATAAGTTGATGTCCCAGCGGCACGGAGACGGCTATGAGCCAACCGATTCACAGATTGCGGCTTATTACGAGGCGCATAAGGAGGAGTTCACCGAGGACGAAATGATCAGTATTCAGCAGGTAATATTGAATGATCTGGCAACGGCCAACGAGGTTAAAGCCAGGCTCGATAACGGCGCAAATTTTTATCAAACCGCTCTGGAGTATCAGCCCGGCGAGGTTGAGGAGATCAGGGACATGGCGATAAACCTGGGATGGATTTCGAGGGAGGAAATCTCACCCGCATTTTTTGAAAAAATTTATGCGCTGGAGCCGGGTCAGATCTCCGAACCGATAAGGACTGACTGGGGCTATCATATTGTGCACGTCACCGGCAAAAAGGGGATTAAGCCGCTGGAAACTGTTCGGATTGAAATTAGAAAAAAACTGATACAGAACCACAAGGACAGCCTGGAAGCAGAATGGGCCGAACGCATGCTGGAAGGAGTCGAGGTCAAGGTGGACAACGAGCTCTTTGAAGAGTTCATCTTTCACAAGGAATGGCTGCCTAAGCCGGATTTCTCCAAGCTGGCCCCAAGGTATTAATTCAAATGAACCAGGAAGATCTCCTCTCAGATGCTCCTGCTAAGAAGGAGATTTCGTACAATGAAGAGGCGATGCGGAAGGCGGTACATGTCTTCAGCATCGTGATTCCGGTCTGCTACCTTTTTCTTCCCCGATCCATCATGCTCGTGGTGCTTTTGATTGCGAGTTCTGTTGCCGTTACTATCGATCTTTCCCGGATTACCGGCTTGGCTCTATGGTCAAAATTTCTGGTTAAGGTTCTTGGATCCATGATTCGTCCCAAGGAGAAAGAGGGCTTCACCGGGGCGAGCTATATCCTCAGTACCGATTTTCTGGTCATACTCCTGTTCGATAAGCCGGTGGCGATTGCGGCCATCGCCTATATCGCCCTGGGGGACACAGCCGCCGCCATGGTGGGGCGACGCTGGGGTTTTCACAGGTACGGAGACAAATCAATAGAGGGCTCTCTGGCCTTCTTTATCGTGACCGCGGGTGCCGGGATTGGATTTCATTACCTCTATCCCGGAGCTCTGCCCGTTATCGCCGCCGTGGCCGGAGCTGCGGTAGCCACGATAGTGGAGGCGATGACAGTCCGCTCCGACGACAACATGACCGTGCCCATAGTATCCGGCCTCTTTATGCAGATTCTAATAGCCTTTATTTGACTTGACAGCCAGGCTCCCTCAATCTACCTTAATAGACTGAATTTTCAGGAGAACACAGGAGTCTGTTATGAAATATATCGATCTGCGCTCCGACACAGTCACCCGTCCCTCGGATGAAATGCGCCGGATAATTGCACAGGCTGAAGTCGGCGATGATGTTTTCGGCGATGATCCCACAGTCAATAAATTGCAGAAAAAAGTGGCTGGATTATTCGGCAAAGAAGCGGCCCTGTATGTGCCCTCGGGGTCGATGGGAAATCTGGTTGCAATAAAAACTCATACCAATCCCGGCGAGGAGGCTATTTTTGAAGAGGACTGCCATTCGCTGAACTATGAAGCCGGTTCCATGGGCGCGGTGGCCGGGCTTGTGTCGCATACATTCCGGGGCAGACACGGTGTCATGACCCGTGAACAGGTGGAACCATATATCAAAAAAAAGTCCCTGCATACTCCGCCTACCACGCTGATCGCGCTGGAAAATACACATAATCATGCCGGCGGTACGATCTATCCCCTGGAGGAGATCAAGAAGCTGCGGGAGATGGCCGAGGAGCATGAGCTCCGGATGCATCTGGACGGCGCGCGGATCTGGAACGCCTCAGTAGCCACCGGGATTCCTCTGGACGAATACGGCCGTTATTTTGATTCAATTCAATGCTGCTTCTCCAAGGGTCTGGGGGCGCCAATCGGATCGATCGTGGTCGGGGATGCCGATTTTATAGAGAGGGCCCGACGTTTCCGCAAGATGTTCGGTGGAGGAATGAGGCAGGTGGGGATAATAGCTTCCGCCGCTATTTATGCATTGGACAACAATATGTCCCGCATGTCCGAGGATCATGAAAACGCCGGATTTCTGGCGCAAAATCTGGCGGGGATCGACGGAATCGATATTGATCTCGACAGTGTGCAGACCAATATAGTGATCATGAATATCGCTTCTTCGGGAAAGCAAGTTCCGGATGTACTTTCCAAATTGAAAGAGATGGGAATACTGGCGGTGCAGTTTGGGGCAACCAAGATCCGCTGTGTCACTCATCTAAATGTCAACCGCACGGATATTGAGACGGCGATTGAGAAATTCAAGGCTGTTTTTGCAAATTAGTGCCTGATTTCTTCTACCCGGCCATAAATTCATGAAAATATTATTGCTTTTTTATATTATTTGGCTATTTTGCCAAATAACCAATAATTTGCTTTCGTATTTTTTTATGATGGACAGAAAAACAAAAAACCTATTTGAAGCCAGGGCCAAGATTATCAAGGCCCTGGCACATCCAGCCCGGCTTTTCATTGTCGACCAGCTTTCACATGGAGAGAAATGTGTCTGCGAGCTGACCGGGATGATTGGTTCCGATGTCTCCACAGTCTCGAAACATCTTGCTGTTCTCAAGAATAGCGGAATTGTCCTAGACGAGAAACGCGGCACCCAGGTTTTCTATTCACTCAGGGTGCCCTGTGTACTCAATTTCTTCAGCTGTGTGGAGTCGGTAATCAGCTCGAACGCCAGAGACCAGTTGTTTCTTTTGAAAGATTAATGGACCGCGCGGAGCAGGATAATTAATCAAATATGATGAGATGGAAATCTGAATGGAAGCCGCTGATATTGATAGCGGCGATATTTCTCGCATTTTTCTATATTCCGTTCAATCGCGCGGGCATTGAGAATGCCATTATGGAGGCGCTTAAGCTGACACAATGGTATGCCCGCGAGCATGTTCTCCTGTGTCTTATCCCTGCCTTCTATATAGCCGGTGCGATCGCTGTTTTTGTCAGCCAGGCATCGGTGATGAAATACCTGGGGGCGAAGGCTAACAAGATATTATCCTATGGGGTCGCCTCTGTCTCGGGGACTATTCTGGCAGTCTGTTCGTGTACAGTCCTGCCGCTTTTCGCCGGCATTTACAAGATGGGTGCGGGCATTGGTCCCGCTACCACATTCCTTTACTCAGGACCGGCCATAAATGTTCTGGCGATAATATTGACCGCCAGGATACTCGGTCTTGGGCTGGGGGTTGCAAGGGCCGTGGGAGCTATCGTTTTCAGCATAATTATTGGACTGATCATGCACCTGATTTTCCGCAACGATCAGAAGGAAAAAGAGAGCGCTCAGATGGCAGTGCCGGAAGCAGGCGACGGCCGTTCATTACTTCAGAATGGAATTTATTTCGCCGCCATGGTGGCGATTCTTGTTTTCGCCAACTGGGGCAGGCCCGAGCAGGCCTCAGGGTTCTGGTACACAGTTTATTCTTATAAATGGATTATCACCGGTATTGCGGCGGCAGCGCTCGGTTTTGTATTGATTCTCTGGTTTAACATGAAATGGTGGAAACTGGCGCTTGTTGCGGTTCCAACCCTGATCCTGGCGGTTATAGTCCCGCATCAACCGATGATACCATTTGCCGCTGCGGTTATCGGATTTTCAATCATAACTGCGACATCAAAAGGAGAATCCTCGGAATGGTTCGAGCAGACCTGGGGCTTTACGAAGCAGATACTGCCGCTTCTCTTTGCAGGAGTATTAATCGCCGGGCTTCTCCTGGGTCGCCCGGGCCACGAAGGCCTGATACCGTCGGAATGGATCAGCAATTCTGTGGGAGGCAACTCCTTATGGGCAAACTTGTTTGCCTCTGTCGTGGGAGCCTTTATGTATTTTGCCACCTTAACCGAGGTGCCGATATTACAGGGGCTGATCGGGAACGGCATGGGCAAGGGCCCGGCTCTGGCGCTGCTTCTGGCCGGACCGGCATTATCCCTGCCCAATATGCTGGTGATAAGATCCGTAATCGGAAATAAAAAGACCATTGTATTCATTATGCTTGTGATTGTTATGGCAACTGTCTCCGGCCTGATATATGGATCATTTTTCTAAAGCAAGCAGATTATTATGGGAGCAAACGAAATGAAAGAAGGCAGTAATTTGAATGTGAACTGGAAAATCTACTCAACTGTTAGCCCGCTTTGCATGATCATAATAACGATTGCAGCGGCGGTTACAAAATTGTGGGTTTTAACAGCCATACCGATAGGCTTTCTATTCGGTTTCTTTCTGCAAAAGGGAGATTTATGCGGATCATCCGCCTTCAGCGAAACTATCATGATGCGCGATCCGCGCAAAATTATTGGTTTATGGATGCTGATTGTGGTTGCCATGCTGGGGATCGGCGGCCTGGATTTACTGGGCTGGGTCAAGTTGAATCCGAAACCGTTTCTCTACCTCAACTACATTATAGGCGGGATTATTTTCGGCACAGGTATGGTGCTGGCAGGGGGATGTATTAGCGGCTGTCTTTATAAGGGAGCCGCGGGAAATCTAAATTCGATTGTCGCACTCCTGGCTGTACCGGTCGGAGTTATGCTGGTGGAATTCGGGCCTCTCAATGGGATGCACCTGTGGATGAAAGAACATATCATATCGCTCGCGGGCGGAGAGAAAGTGAGCCTGTTTGCGCTTACCGGGCTGCCGTTCTGGGTGCTGTCGTTGATTTTCGCAGGTATTACCGCAGTAACGGTGGCAGCCCTCAAGCAACGGAAACCAAATGCGAATCAATCCATCAGAAAGGCTGACCGGGCGGGGCTTAAACGCGCCATGACCGGACCATGGAAGCCCTGGGTGGCCGGTGTTGCAATCGGTCTCCTGATGGTACCGGCTTATCTTTCATCTGCCGCCAGCGGCAGAAATTATCCGCTTGGAGTTACGCATGGTGTAATGCAGGCCGAACTGCTCCTGGTAGATAATAATTTAACTCATGTATATTCAAGCAAACCAGCCTCCGCAACCGGCGCCACTAACCCTGCCATCCCTCCATCGAAGAAAGAAGGCAGCGGCAAAAAAGTGGTCTGGTGGCTGGTGGCAGGGGTCTTGAGCCTGATGCTCGGGTCATGGGTCTCGGCCAGAATGTCCGGGCGGGCTAGGCTGCTGCCTAAGCCACCCGATGAAATCCTCGTTGCGCTGCTGGGGGGCTTGATGATCGGGACGGGAGCGGCATTTGCCGGCGGATGCGTGGTCGGCAACATTATGTCAGGCTGGGCGCTTATGAGTGTGGGCACCATACTCTTCGGCGTGGTGGTCGTGCTTGCAAACTGGACTACCACCTATTTCTATATGATGGGTGGACAAAGAATTCGAAGAGGTTAAGAGCTTATTTTATCAGATAGGAGCGAAACATATGAAGAAAATAGAAATCCTGGGCACAGGCTGCCCCAAGTGTAAAAAGATGGCCGAATGCGCCGAGGAAGCCGCCAGGGAGCTCGGTATCGAGTACGACCTACAGAAGGTAACCGATATAGCGGAAATCACCAGGCATGGTGTAATGATGACCCCTGCGCTGGTGGTTGACGGCAAAGTTAAAGTTGTGGGCAAAGTGCCCTCAATAGAGGAGTTGAAACAACTAATTGCATAATATGCTAAAGATTCTACCGGAGGATCGACATGTTCAAAAAAGCAACGTTCGCAGGTTTATTATCGCTTTTCGTATTCTCAGTTATTGCTCTGGCTCAGTCTGCGCCAGGGCCGGAAGAGGTTACATTACCGATTAAACCCGATTCTGTAGAAAAAGCGGCCACGGATTCGCTGGCAGACAAAGAAGCAGAAGCTGAATCCATAAGCGACAGCAAAATAATAGCCTATTACTTTCACAGTACCCGCAGATGCGTCACCTGCAGGAAGCTCGAAGAATATTCCAGGGAAGCCATTGAAGAGGGTTTCGAGGATGAGCTCGAGAAAGGAGTACTGGAGATTAAGGCCGTCAATACCGACGAAAAACAGAATGAGCATTTTATTGAAGATTATAAGCTCTATACCAAGGCGCTCATTTTATCGAAAATAGAGAATGGTGAGGAAGTCGAATGGGTTAACCTTGATAAGATCTGGAAGCTGGTGAGCGATGAAGAAAAATATAAATCATATGTCATAAGCGAAGTTAAGGAGTTTTTGGGAGAGGATTAATGGAAAGCATTTTCCTGGCAATCGGCACGGCGCTGTGGCTGGGAGTACTGACCTCGGTCAGCCCCTGCCCTCTTGCCACCAATATTGCCGCCATTTCATACATCGGGAAACGCGTATCCAGCCCGAGGATGGTTGTGATGTCGGGCATTTTATATATGCTGGGCAGGATGATCGCCTATCTGGGGCTGGGGATACTGCTGGTGGCCAGCGCCATGTCAGTTCCGGAATTGGCCTGGTTTTTGCAAAAAAATATGAATCAGTTTCTGGGACCGCTGCTGGTAATCGTCGGCATCCTGCTTTTGGGACTGGTCAAATTCAGCCTGCCGGGCGGAGGTATCAGCCAGAAAATGCAGAATCGCGTGGAAAAGCTGGGAATCTGGGGGGCCGGACTTCTGGGAATCCTGTTTGCCCTTTCCTTCTGCCCTGTATCGGCCGCTCTTTTCTTCGGCAGCCTGATTCCGCTCTCGGTCAAACATAGTTCAAGTTACATGCTGCCATCGATTTACGGTATTGGCACAGCATTGCCGGTAATTATCTTTGCATTTATGATTGGCTTTGGAACTCATTACCTCAGTCAGGTATTTAAACAGGTGACGACGATTGAGCTCTGGGCCCGGAAAATTACCGGGGTGATCTTTATACTTGTCGGGATTTATTATATGCTTGTATATATTTTAAAACTCCCATTGATTTAAATATCAGATTCGAGTTTATTAAACAGGAAAACAATGACGATAGAATTGCTTAAGAGTAAGTAATTGAAGGTTAATCCTCCACACACAGGGAGGTACAGTAGAATGAGTAAGAAAAAGCGGAGAGAAGGAAAAGAAGGGGTCCGGGAATCGGCTGATAAAACCCGTTCCGAGATGCATCCACAGAACCGGAAGCGGTCATATATATTGCTCCTGGGAGTTCTGATAGTGGCAATCGGCGCCGTTGCGATACTCAGCAACGGGTTCAGTGGTCTCACAAATGAGAGCGCCAACGCAGCCGAGGACCGCTCCTCAGAAACGGAAACATATGCAGACCAGTCTGCCTCCGGCAGCTCACAGGGGCCGTCGATATATTTTCCCGAGGAGTCATACGATTTCGGGACCATTTCGCAAAAGACACAGGTCTCCCACACATTTATTGTCAAAAACACGGGCAGCGCACCGCTGAAACTTATTAAAGCAAAGGGATCGTGAGGATGCACCGCAGCCGTCCTGACAGAGACGGATATTCCCCCGGGCGGGGAAGGAAAAATCGAAGTGAGTTTCAACAGCGGTGGTAGAAAGGGACATACCTCAAAAAACGTCACAGTTGAATCAAACGATCCGATTAGACCGAGAACGACCCTGAGTATCTCAGCATTTGTGGAAGTGGAATTCGGATTTGAAACAAATACAATTAATATCGGTCGGGTTCGCAAAGGAGAATCAATCAGCAAGACCGCAGTGCTTCTGTTAAAAGATGTTTCCAAAAGAGATCTGGTCGAAGTCAGCACAAATTCTCCGCATATCGATGCGAGAATTCTTGAATCGAACGGCAGGGATGAGGGCCGGATAGAGGTCGAGGTATCGGTGAGGGCGAAAATGTCCCCGGGCAGATTAAACGATATGATTACTGCCAGGTTGACTGATGAGTCTCAGCCGGCTGCCACTATGAGAGTTGTCGGCACGATCATCGGCAATGTTGAAGTCACGCCGGAAGCTGTGCATTTCACGATTGACACTTCCCAGGTAGTGATGGATCAGGAATTTCGGGATGTCAAGGTCATCAGCACTGAGGATGATGCGAGCTTCAAGCTGCTGGGCGTGGAGGATACACGAAACCTGCTTACGATAGAAGTTGACACGCTTACTCCCGGCAAACAGTATCTGATCAGAACCTGGCCCAACGAGAACGCCGCGCAACTCAGGCGCGTTGTCTCCGGGTTGGTGAAGATAAAGACCGATGATACCGAACAGCCCGAGCTCAGCTTCAGCTACAGAATTATCTTACGCAGGCAGTAAGGAGCCGGTTCAGCATAATTCCCGGATATTTTTTAATAAAAAATCCTTTACGGGGAACCGACATTGATTATATTTCGTTATATGGCGAAATATAAGAGATATGATGAATGATATTGTCAATATAACCAAGGCCCTGGCCGATGAGAACCGTTTGAAAGCCCTGATTGCTCTCAGGGACCGGGAATTGTGCGTCTGCCAGATAATCGAGTTTCTGGGGCTGGCCGGATCAACGGTTTCGAAACATATGTCTATACTCAAACAGGCCGGACTGGTGAAAACACGGAAACAGGGGCGCTGGATTTATTACGGTCTTGCCGGACGAAATGCCCCGGCGCCGGTCAGGGATGCCTTGAGATGGCTCCTGAAACATCTGAATAGTGGCCGTATAAGCTCAGCGGATAAAAAGAAGCTGGAAAAGGTGTATAGAACTGATCCGGAGGTATTGTGCCGAATTCACAGAAGAAAGTGAAAGTCTTGTTTCTCTGCACCGGCAATTCCTGCCGCAGCCAGATGGCCGAGGGATGGGCGCGTGATCAGTGGGGCGACCAGATAGAACCGTATTCAGCTGGAATCGAGACTCACGGACTCAATCAAAATGCGGTTAAGGTCATGGCGGAGGCGGGAGTGGACATATCCGGGCATGAGTCCAAACATGTGAAGGACTTGATGCACATCGGCTTCGATTATGTCGTCACGGTCTGCGATCATGCCAGCGAAAACTGTCCCGTATTTCCGGGCAGGGCGGTCGTCATTCATCGGGGCTTTGATGATCCCCCGCGGCTTGCTAAAAATGCAAAATCAGAAGAGGAAGCGCTGGGGCACTATAGAAGAGTGCGGGATGAGATCAGAGATTTTGTGAGGGCTCTTCCGAAGACATTGAAACAGAAAGAGGAAAAGCGAAAGTGAAAAAGCGGCTATCATTTCTGGATAGATTCCTGACCCTGTGGATATTTCTGGCCATGGCTGTTGGTGTTAGTGCCGGCTATTTCTTTCCCAACGTGGCC
>DSEQ01000023.1 GCA_011056555.1 Candidatus Zixiibacteriota bacterium
AGGTCGAGCATTTGAGCGGACACCAGCCCGCGGTGATTTCCATAGGATCAATAAGATAGTTCATGCTTCCTCCTCTCATTTTTCCCATGATAGGTTAGGCTCGGTTTTCCTTAACTGCGGCACATCAAAATGCTCCGATATCAATAGCTGAAATCGAAGCGGCTTATGCCTTTCAGTGCAAAACCAGGGCAATATTGGCCCTGGTTTCAATCTCTCTAAATAGGCACCCCGTACATCGGGTAAGCAATGTTCTTACAAAGAGTTGTGCACTTAAGTGTGCACCATCCCTGTGTAATATCCATGGGATCAATGATGAAATCCATTCACACCTCCTCTTTAAGGTTTAGATCCCTTTACCTAACTGCAAACGATTTGCCACATTTAGTGACAAATCGCCTATTTTGCACATCATATAAGTAGTGTGCGCTGAAGTATCATCATGCAGTCTGAAGGCAACGCTGTCAAAGCCCGATGCTTGATACATAGAATACCTTATATTTTGCAATTCATCCCTAAAAAAAAATGAGGTGACTATAATTTACTTTATCTTCCCGTAAAGTCAAGCGCTTTTTGAATACTGCCTACTGGTTTTGATTACCACCGTCTTATGTCAGCCCAACCCTGTACTATTTCAGTAGCCGAAAAGTGTGGGATATTTTGAAGGGGGTATCTCATGCAAAGCTGTACTGTCGTTGTCCCTTTTTACCGCGAGCATAGCATCGAATTCACCTCTTTTTCTCAGTAAGAATTGGGTCCAGTTGTGAGGATAGATGGTGTTGTGATGGCAGATTCGAATTTCATATTCGGGACTCAGCAGTGTCCAGTGTGAGACCACCAGTATCTGGGGATAAGTATCATAGCAATACCAATCCTGAGCGGAAAGGTCGGCATACTCGGGATGATTTTTCATAAGCCACTCATCGAAATCATTCAGGACCTGCAAAGCATATTCAGGATAACACTGGTGCCATAGCATTATTTCCGCCTCAAGAATGATAGATTGAGAAAATTCGCTGTTTGACGCTCGTATCTCTATCGGGTATACTTTTATCTGACAGGCGCTGTCGGGATTTACAGTTATCTCGGCCACACTTGAATGCACATCCAATGCTGTTCTATCCAGGCGAGCATGCATACAATCGTTTGCTTGTAAACATAGTTCAACCGGGTCCTTTAAGTCATCACCGGGCACCAGCCGAATTATAAATATCCCTCCGCCGCCCTTAACGCTCCTGATATAATCATACTTTGCTTCAATCGCACAGGTCTCTTTTTGGAATGGATCGGGGGAGGTCCCCTCTTCCGAGCAACAGCCAAAAATTAGAACCAGCGGCAGAAACAAACCTCTTCTGATTATTCTGCTTATCATAACCGTACTCCTGTAATTCATATTAAAAATGGTCGCTTGAGGCGTTTGAAAATCGTTAGCAAATAGAGGCTCTCATCTATTCAGACGCATAATGGATTCGTTTGTTTATTAATTCTTCCCCAGGTTTAATTCTGATTTTTATTTTATTGAAAAAGCTTGATATTTGGACGGGCAGAACGCAACTTGAATGATCATCGAATAACAAATTGAAATCAGGGAGAAAATATGAAAACTCTAACCATATTTATCTGCATTTGCATAATTGCCTCGTTTGTTTATTCGCAAGAAACCAGAGCCGAATCGGATAGCCTGAAGATAACTAAAGAGGATATTGTTAAGGCACAGGAGCTAACCGGACTTGAGTTTGCAGAGCCGGAGATTGACTCAATGCTGGATGAGCTCAATACGAATCTGGGATTTTATCGAGAAATGCGCGAGATTGAAATCGATAATTCTGTACCGCCGGCCATATTATTTAATCCGATACCCTCAGGAATTGAATTTGAGTCGGGTGAGGAGCCATTAAAATTATCTGCGCCCGGCAATGACAGGCGCCCGGAGGATTTTGATGATCTTGCATTCTATTCGGTGCGCGACCTGGCGGAGCTTGTGAGGACCCGGCAGGTAACCTCGGTGGAATTGACTGAATTTGCTCTGGAACGGCTGAAAAAATACGATCCCCTGCTTCATTGCGTGATCACCCTGACCGAGGAGCTGGCATTGGAGCAGGCGGCGCGGGCGGATGCCGAAATTGCTGCAGGAAAATACCGGGGCCCGTTGCATGGGATTCCATACGGAGCCAAGGATTTGCTGGCAGTCAAAGAGTATAGGACAACCTGGGGAGCCGAACCGTACAAGGAACAGGTTATAAATTATGATGCTGCTGTGATTCGGAAATTGCAGGATGCCGGGGCGGTTCTGGTGGCCAAGCTGTCACTGGGGGCGCTGGCCTGGGGAGACGTCTGGTTTGCTGACACTACCCGTAATCCATGGAACCTGGAACAGGGTTCAAGCGGATCCTCGGCGGGGTCGGCGGCGGCAGTCTCGGCCGGCCTGGTGCCGTTTGCGATTGGCACCGAGACCTGGGGCTCGATTGTCTCGCCCTCAACCATATGCGGCGCTACCGGGCTTCGCCCGAGCTTCGGACGGGTCAGCCGTACCGGAGCTATGGCCTTGAGCTGGTCTATGGATAAGATCGGGCCGATCTGCCGAACTGTTGAGGATTGCGCCATAGTATTCGATGCAATTCTGGGTCCGGACGGACACGATAAAAGCGTGATCGACGTTCCGTTTAATTATAACCATCAAATCCTGTCGGATCAGGTCAGGGTTGGATATCTTAAGAGAGATTTCGAAACGGATACGATGTATTATGAACACAATATGACCGCCCTCGAGATGATGAGAGCGCTTGGGTTTGACCTGATTGCGATTGATTTGCCTGATATTCCCGTCAATCCGACGCAGATAATTCTGTCGGCGGAGGCGGCCGCTGCCTTTGATGAGTTAACCCGGTCGGGACGGGATGATCTGATGGTCAGGCAGATCAAGAATGCCTGGCCCAATGTTTTCCGCGCCAGCCGTTTTATTCCCGCGGTGGAATATATTCAGGCTAATCGTCTGCGTGAGATGGCGATCGACAGTATGGCCGCCATTATGCAAGATATTGATGTTTATATCTCACCAACGTTTGAAGGGGATAATTTGCTTTTGACCAACCTTACCGGGCATCCATGCGTGGTTCTTCCCAATGGATTTGCCGAAGACGGCACACCTGTCAGCATAACGTTTATTGGCGGATTGTTTGATGAGGCCACGCTTCTGGCTGTGGCAAAGATGTATCAGGATGCCACCGGCTTTCACCTGAAGCATCCACCCTTGTTTAAGGATTAAGATGGCAGGATAATCGGGAAACCGCGGGATGTTGCATGGATTACAAAAGTAAATGAACAAATTGAGTAAATGGCCGTATTCAAATAAAATCAACTGCAATGTAAATATTGCTATCCCGGGAGGATCTGCATGAAGCCATTGATTTTGCTGGCCATTATTGCGGCCTCGATTCTGACACTTAGCCTTGGCCTTTTTGGTCAGGATCTTCAGCAGGATTTTGAGAGCTATGATCAAATCCGTGACAGCCTCGATAGTCTCTATGATCTGGAGAAATATGCGCAGGCGATTGACCTGATAAAGTCGGTGTACGGCCTGTTTCCGGAAGATGATTTTGAATTAACCAGATCACATACTCTTTTCTGCCGCATGGCCGGACTTTACGAAGTATGCATGGATGTTTTTGAAGCAGGGCATAAAAAAGGATATTTCTACTTCATTATGCCCGGCATGAAAAAGTATGAGCCGTTTACGGAGTTCGAGAGGTTTGATGATGTAGTCACTGAGGATGCGCGCTTACGAGAAGAGGCCAATAAAGAGTCAAAGACATTAATGGAAGTTGAAACTCCGCAAGGTTACTCTCCGGACAGACAATACCCGCTCCTGATAGTCTTGCATGGAGGCGGAAGTTCGATTGATAGGGCCAAAAAACACTGGCACTCTGCAAAGCTGCGTAATGAGTACATTGTAGCTTTCCTGCAATCTTATATGCATATGGATCTGATCACATATGGATGGCGCACCTCGGATCAACGCGCACAAGAAGACATTAAGAAAATCTATGATGAACTTATAAACAATTATTCGATCGACACTGCAAGAGTCGTAGTTGCCGGAATCTCAGCAGGAGGATCGATGGCCCTTGATCTTGCCATAAATAAGATAATTCCGGTGGCAGGAGTGTTTGGCGTATGCCCCGGCAAGCCGCAGGATTTCGAGCCGGCCAGTTTAGATGCGGCCAGGAGAAAGAATGTCAGAGCATATATTCTGGGAGGCGAGACCGATTTCTATCTGTCGAGTCAGAATGAGATGGCCAAGGCGTTTAAGACAACGCGCCTGAAATATGAGCAAGTCGTGATTGAAGGTTTGGGGCATGATTACCCAGAGGATTTTTCCACGTGGATTGATACTGCGCTGGATTTTCTGATAGATTATGAAAAGCATATGTGATAAGAGAGGATGCGGTCAAATTGGAAATACTCAATCATCTAAAGGATATGTTCAGGCATATGTACTGGGCCGACGCACAAGTTTGGAATGCCGTGATGTCAACCCCGGATGCGGAGAGAAATAACAAGCTCAGGACCCAATTATTCCAGATCCACACTGCCCAGTATGCCTTTGGCCAGGTCTGGCTGAAGAAACCTCTGGAAATTCCAGATCTTGATAAATTCCGAAGTTTGAAGGAAATTGCCGAGTGGGCCTCTAAATCACAGGATTTGCTTGAGCAATTTTTTAAAAATGTCGGAGAGGAAGATCTGGACCAGCCTGTTGAGCTTCCCTGGGCCCACAGGCTGGAAGAAGTATTCGGGAAGAAACCGTCTGCCAGCACTCTCGCTGAGACCATGATTCAGGTCACCAGCCACAGTTCACACCATCGGGGACAGGTCTGCACTAGCATCCGCGAGTCCGGCGGTGAACCGCCGCTAATTGACTTCATTGCCTGGGTCTGGTTTGGCAAACCGCGGGCGCAATGGCCGGCCATTGATAGCAAGTAAAGACCGGATGGATTTTGGATAAAATCAGTCGCTGTGCGGAAACATTTGCCTATACAAATATTTTTATATATAATGGAAGGAGGTTATAGAATATATGGAAAATAAGATATATAGTAAGTATTTCAAGGCTTTCAGCGACCCGACACGTCTCAAGATTATCCGCCTCCTCGCGGGCAAGGAGATGTCTGTCAACGACATAGTTGCAGCCGTAGGTCTTTCCCAGCCCACGGTAAGCAGGCATCTGGGCGTTCTCAGGGATGCCGATGTTGTAACAGACAGGCGTGAGGGGCAGCAGGTTTATTACGGCCTGAACAGGGAATCGGTCCAGCAGTGCTGTTCGAGCTTCTGCGATTGCCTGGAAATTCCGGTCAGAATAGAAATCAGAAAGAAGAAGAAAAAATAAATTTTTTTAAACAATATATAGGCATATCCGTATATTTATATATCACAATAATAATAGGAGTGATTTATGGATTGCGTTAAGGTTGTTCTTCAAAAAGCTGAAAAGGGCTTTCATGTCGTAACTCCTTCGGGTGAAGGAGATAAAGCAGAATGCTGCATTGAGAAGCCTGATACTTCAGGATGTGTTGAAATCAAGGTGATTTGCGGACAAAAGCAGGAAGATGAAGGGGAAGAGAAGGAATGCTGTTCCTGAGTAGACAGCATCAGTCTTAGTCTCTAAACAAGGAGAGTACAATGAAGATGTACATGATTCCCAGAGTGGCGCATTGCAGCTCCGGCTGCTGAATCCGGTCCCGGGCAAGACCTTAAACTGCCCTTTTCTTCATTTAAGTCGTTAACCCCCATCATTAAAATCAAACCTCGAGTCATCTCGCTAAATACACAATATGAGGAACATTTACCATTTATTAGGACGGTAATACAGAACATATAAAGGCAACATTTCCGGTCAAATTTCCGTAGATCAAGCCAGAATAAATAATCCTTAACATTTCTATGGGAGATGGCATGAAATTGATAAAAATTGGAACCATGACCCTAGTCTTGATCTGCTTCCTGGCGTCAACTATTACCGCTGCGGATATGAAGGGAAAATCTCGAATCGAATTGATGGGCGGTTTCTGGAGCGGTTCGAACCAGGGTCAGGTCGAGATCAGTCCCGGTGTAGTATCAGGAGTCAGCTACAACGGGGGTTCGGCTGGACTGAAGCTCAGCCATTATGTTCAGAATGATGTTGCGCTCTTCATTTCCGCCGGGGTTCTTCATAGTAGCGTGGAGACACGTGTATCGGCCACAGGGGTCTTTTCTGAGACAGTCAGCGTAATTCCGCTCTTACTTGGCATTAGATATTATCTCGGGATTACCTCGCATGAATCAAGCTGGAATCCATATCTTTCGGCCGGTCTGGGAACATTTATTGCTGATCAGGTCAGTGGGGATGTCAGCAATACAGGGGTCTTTACCGAATCGAAGACGTTATCTACATTCGGGGGCCAGGCAGGAGCTGGCATTGATATAAGGCTTAACCGTTTCCTCATGCTGGGCTTCGTCGCAAGCTACAATGTAATGAGCGATTTTGCACAACGCATAGCCAACCGCGACAACTATAATGGTGGTGAATTTGGCGTTAGTATAAGCTATTTGTTTGGCGGAAATTAAGGTAAGCACCTGCATTTTGAAGTTAAATGCTTATTGTTTGATAATATTTGCAACCTCGCCCGGGTAATGACGTAATCAATAATACAGTAGAGTCAAGTGAGCGCCCGTACGCTATAATTTTATACACAACCAGGAGAAAACCATGAGGCGTATACTGGTTCTCACTTGCCTGCCTGCTGTGCTGGTTATGGCGTGGGCGCTCGCTTTATCTGCACAGGGGACATCAGAAGGGGACAGATTAGTCCCGGAAATAGAAGCATTTCGCATAAACCCGCATCCTCCCGTAATCGACGGCAATCTTGACGATTCTGTCTGGCAGCATGAAGAGCTTGTGCTGGCGAAAAAATTCACTCAGCGCGAGCCGGATGAAGGAAAAGAAGCGTCCGAGTCGACTATGGTAGCGGTTGCCTATGACGATAATGCAGTCTATGTGGCATTCTGGTGCTACGACGATGAGCCGGATAAGATAATCAATCAGCTTGTGAGGCGTGACCGCTGGTCCGAATCGGACCGTGTGACAGTCCGCCTGGATCCTTTTCATGACCATCAGAACGGTCATGCTTTCGAGGTCAGTTCGGCGGGAGTCCTGCGCGACTGCCGCTATTATAATGATGTCGGCTCAGACATGTCCTGGGATGCGGTCTGGGAGGCGGAAGTCAAAAGACATCCCTGGGGCTGGGCGGCAGAATTTAAAATTCCATATCACTGCCTCAGGTTCACGGAGAAGCAAGAACATACGTGGGGTATAGATTTCCAGCGCTATATCAGTCATAAGAGCGAGACCGACATCTGGGCCTTCACACCGCCCTCCAAGGGTGGTTTTGTATCCAATTTCGGACATCTTACGGGTTTGACGGGGATTCATTTCCACGGGCGAATAGAGCTTTTGCCCTACGCTGTCTCGAGTACGGAGACAGAGCCAAAAACCGCCGGTAATCCTGACGGCCGGGAATTTATGGGCGACATGGGCTTCGATATGAAATATGCATTATCATCCAGCCTGATTCTTGATGCGACCATCAATCCTGATTTCGGACAGGTTGAACTCGATCAGCCGGTGCTGAACCTCTCTGCCTATGAAACGTACTTCCCCGAAAAAAGGCCCTTCTTTCTGGAGGGCTCCGATTTATTTCGTACGGAGTTTTCGCTGTTTTATTCGAGAAGAATCGGACGGCCGCCCAGGCAGCACGTCGATGATGAAGATTTTGGATTTTATAAAGACTATCCCAATGAAACCACCATTTTGGGCGCAGCCAAACTGACCGGCAAATTGTCGTCCGGCACGTCGGTAGCATTCCTTAATGCTGTAACAGCCGAGGAAGAGGCAGAGTATGCTGTCTTTTCCAACTGGAGTGAGGATACAACCTGGGTCAATGGTGAAGCGGTTGTTGAAAATGTTCCGCTGGATACCGCCTTTCGAAGCGGAGTGGTGGAAAAGTCAGCGAATTATTCTGTGCTGCGTGTAAAGCAGGATATCTTTGGAAATTCGCATGTGGGCGGCATGTTCACCATGGCGTCCCAGGAGAGTTTCCATCCGGCCGTAACCGGCGGCGTCGACTGGCGGCTGGCCACCAATAACAGCAGGTGGGTCTTGAGCGGTCAGACAGTTTTCAGCCGGCTTGATGATCAGAAAACCGGCTTTGGTCTGGATGCCGCGATAGAGAAGACTGCGGGCGATCATTTCCGCGGAGCTGTTGGAGTGGAGATTATGGATCCCAATCTAAATCTCAATCGCCTGGGATATCTGGGTCGCAATAACCAGCGGGCAGTCTGGTCCTGGTTCCAGTACCGGACCCGTGATGACTGGTGGATAATCCGTAATAGCTGGAATAATCTGAACTTCCATGCATCCTGGAATTATGAGGGCATCAACCATGAGCTGGGCGGGAATTTCAATACATATATTGAATTCACCAACTACTGGTCGATGGAATGGAGCCTGGCGGTTCAGACCGAAAAGTTCAGCGATCTGGAGACTCGCGGCAACGGAATCTGGCAGTGGCCGGTCTATCCCACCGCAGCGTCATGGTTAAATATCAATACCGATCAGCGCAAGAATGTCTACTTCCACCTGCGGGTGGGCGGCGGCGATGATCGCGGCGGAAATCATCGCAGTATAGGTTTTGATGTCAATACGCGACCCAGGAGCAATATCGAACTGACCACAGGTATTGGTTTACAGCGTTATCGCAATGCCACCCGCTGGGTAACCAATGTATATGACGAGAGCGATGAAATCAGGTCGGTATTCGGCGATCTTGATCAGGATGTCATCAACCTGTATATGTCCGGAAGCTGGCTCTTGAGCCGTGACTTTTCCCTGCAATTCTCTGCGGTGGGGCTATTAAGCGGTCTGGACTATCAAAATTACCGTTATTATCTGGGCGGCAACGAGTATTCTGAACCGGTTTCTGGCTTTAATACAGATTATAATTATTCGGCGATAAATTCTTCTTTGCTATTAAGATGGGAGTACATGCCCGGCAGCACGCTCTATCTGGTATGGACCCGCGCCCGTCCGGAAGTCGACTATGACCACAACAAGCTTGCTCTCGACCGGGATCTCGATCGCTTCTTCAGTTCCGGAGCGACTAATGTATTCCTGATAAAAGCGAGTTACTGGCTGAATATATAAAGTTTGGATAGGGGTATGCCGTTACGGCGTCAGTTTTCAGATCTGCCGCCGTAACAGGCGATTAAAGCGCTCCCGGACCTGGTGCATGCCGTGCATTTATGAAGGCTTAATCAGGAAAATGGAGATTTAGGGAATTTTGAAATAAACATTTTGACGGAGGAAAGACATGTCATCAATGACCAGGCGATCATTTTTGAAAACCAGCGCCCAAGGTCTTGCCGTGGCTGCAGTGCCCGTTATCTTCAAGGCTAACCCTCTGGCCGCTCTCTCATCGCCGCTTTTGAATCCGGATAGTGCGGCCGAATATTACGAGCATTTCGAAGTCTCGGAGGAAATTATTCGCAAGGTGATGGCCTCCGCCCTGAATAAAGGCGGAGACTATTGCGATATGTTCTTCGAGCACACAATCTCGAATACTATTCTGCTGGAAGATGATCGGGTAGACCGTGCCTACAGCAATGTCGACTATGGAGTCGGTATCAGGGTGGTGGAGAATGACCAGATCGGTTATTCATTCACAGAGGAGCTTAATCCGGCAGCTATGGGAGACGCCGCCAGGACAGCCGCTAATATCGCAAACCAGAGCCGCAGTATACCGCCTGCCGCCCTGGATTTCCGGAAGGCGGCCGATTTTTACCCGATCGAGACTCTCTGGGAGGATGTCGGTATCAAGGACAAAATTCCTATACTCCGTAAACTCAATGAAAGAGTCTGGAGCCGGGATAAACGCATCATAAATGCCAGGGTGTATTTCGTTGACACAAGCACCTACAAAATGATAGTGAGATCGGATGGAGTGGTGGGCTGCGATTACCAGCCCATGATAACGATCTATGTCCTCTGCACGGCAGAAGATAAGGGCAAGCGCGAACAGAATAACTTCTCCATGAGTGTCCGCAGGGGCATTGACCACCTTACCTCCGAAAATTTGAACCCGATTGCCGATGAGGCGGTACGCCAGACCGTACTGCTCTTTGATGCGGTCAATCTGGAAGGGGGCGAGATGGAGGTGGTGCTGGCCGCAGGCGAATCCGGGATTCTGCTGCATGAGGCTATCGGTCACGGGATGGAAGCCGATTTCAACCGCAAAGAAGAGTCCATTTTCTCGGATAAGATCGGCAAGAAGGTGGCTGAAAACTTCGTTTCGATTGTAGATGACGGTACTTATCCCGGTGCCCGCGGGACATTGAATCTGGATGATGAATGCAATTCCACCCGGAAGACATATCTGGTGAAAGACGGAATCCTGCTCAGCTACATGCATGACGCTATCAGCGCCCGCCATTATAAGGTCGAGCCGACCGGTAATGGTCGCCGGCAGTCCTTCAGGTATCCGCCGATTCCGCGCATGCGCAACACCTACATGATGCCCGGACCGCATACAAAAGAAGAAATTATTTCAAGTGTGAAGAAGGGACTTTACGCCGAGTCATTTACAAATGGCGAGGTGCTGATTGGTCCGGGAGACTTTACCTTCTATCTGAGCTCAGGCTACCTGATCGAGAACGGCAAGATAACCAGGCCGGTGAAAGACGTAAACCTGATCGGCAACGGCCCGGATGTGTTGACCAGGGTGGTCATGGTGGCTGATGATCTGAAGCTGTCGGAGGGCGGCGGCACCTGCGGCAAGGGCGGCCAGGGTGTCCCGGTCTCGATGGGACTGCCCACCGTAAAGGTCTCCTCGATCACTGTGGGGGGAAGATCCTGATAGATTCAAAGATAATCTTATAATGAATTTGTAAATGGAGTTTACAGATATGAGCAAATATGATAAAATTGAACTGGCCAGGTGGGTTGTAAAGAAAGGCAAGCAGGCCGGGGCCGACGATATTTCGGTTGACGTAATCAAAGACAGGAGCATAAGCGTAGATTTTCGCGACGGCAAGATGGAGGAACTCAAAGAGTCCTCGCAGAATTATCTGTCCCTTTCAGTTTACGCAGACCATCGTTATACCAGCCATACGACCTGCGATTTGAATAAGGATTCTCTTGAAAAATTCATCTCCGAGGCCGTGGCAATGACCGGCTACCTGAACGAGGATCCATACCGCTCCCTTCCCGATCCTAAATATTACAAAATCCGCAATGATATCGATCTCGGAATTCATGATGATCATTACTACGATGTCACCTCCGAGCAGAGAGTCAAGATTGCCAGGGATCTTGAGGCCGCGACCTCCGCTCTGAGCGACAAAATAGTAACCTGCAATGCTTCTTACTCTGACAGCCGGGCGGAATTCGTGAAGATCAACAGCAACGGATTTGAAGGCGAAAGGCAATCCACCTATTTCGGTGTGGGAGTGGAAACGACGGTAAAGGATGTGCATGGCGGGCGGCCCGGCGATTACGACTACATCGGCTCGCGATTTTTCAAAGATATATCG
The DNA here is from genome assembly GCA_011056555.1 of Candidatus Zixiibacteriota bacterium. Classification (GTDB taxonomy): domain Bacteria; phylum Zixibacteria; class MSB-5A5; order JAABVY01; family JAABVY01; genus JAABVY01. The sequence continues at coordinate 11,617 of DSEQ01000023.1, forward strand.
TCCCTGGAGCGTCTCGGCAGAACAGCTTTCAAAAGAGCGATGCAGAAGATCGGCCAAAAAAAGATTGAATCCGGCGTGTATGACATGATTGTCGAAAACCGGGCATTGACCACGATGCTGGCGGGAATCAGATATCCTCTCACGGGAAGCTACTTATATCGTAAGAACTCATGTTTTGAAAATAAGCTGGGCGAAAAGATCGCCTCCGGTAAACTGACCATCATCGACGACCCGTATCTCAAGGCGGGGTTTTCCTCGCAGTTGTATGATAACGATGGCATGGCGACGAAGAAACGTGCGCTTTTCGAGAAAGGTGTACTTAAATCATATCTCATCGACTGGTACTATTCCCGAAAGCTCAATATGGAGCCAACCACCGGTTCAGAATCTAACATTACCTTTGCGCTGGGCTCGCGATCACCGGAGGAGATGATCAGAGATGTCAAGCAGGGTATATTTGTGACTCAGTTCGTGGGCGGCAATTCGAACAGCCTGACTGGTGATTTTTCCTACGGAATAGTCGGTCTTTACGTCAAAGATGGTGAAATAGTGCATCCCGTTAATGAGATGAACATCAGCGGAAACATAATGGAGATCTGGAAAAATCTGGCCGAGGTTGGCAATGATCCCTATCAGTACTCATCGATCATGCGGCCCAGCATGTATTTTAAGGATGTCCATTTCAGCGGCATATAGACTCTCTATGCCCGCCTCCAATTCTATCCAGCCGGATTTTCTTATTTGAAGGTCCGGCTGTTCTACAGAATTCGAATTTTTCCAAAAATCCGAACAAATCGTTGAGATGTATGTTTTTAGTTAGTGTATGATAGCAGATGGAAGAAAAAGGGTGGTAATAGAGAATATTACCCCGCAGATAGATTGCGGCCGTTTTCCCGCCAAGAGGGTGGTGGGGGAGATAGTCAAGGTTCAGGCGGATGTTTTCTCCGACGGGCATGACCAGGTCCTGACCTCGCTGCTTTACCGGAAGGCGGGAGCGCGAAAGTGGAATCAGGTTCCGATGCAGCCTTTGGTGAATGACCGCTGGCAGGCCGACTTCGTGATCGATGAAATCAGCGAATATGAATTCACTGTGCAGGGCTGGATCGATCATTTCAGGACCTGGCAGAAAGACCTGTTTAAGAAATATGATGACGGCCAGGATATTGAAGTTGATTTGATGGTCGGGGTAAATCTCCTGAAGGAAATCAATGAGCGCGCCAAAAAAGCTGATAAAAAGACACTTGATAGATATATCTCGATCCTTGAAGGAGACGACAGGCAGGAAGCGATAAGTCTGGCCCTGGGCGAAGATATTCGAAAACTTGCAGATAAATATCCCGATCACAGCAGGGCCACCATCTACAGCAAAACTCTGAAAATTGTGGTGGATCGTCCCAAAGCGCTGTTCAGTACCTGGTACGAAATTTTTCCGCGTTCCACCGCCGATGATGCAAAAAAACACGGCACCTTCAAGGATTGCCAGCAGAAAATTCCTGAGATTGCAGAGATGGGCTTCGATGTCCTCTATCTGCCGCCCATACATCCAATTGGAAAGACCAATAGAAAAGGCAGGAATAACAGCCCCAAATGCAAAAAAGGAGATCCCGGATCTCCCTGGGCAATCGGTTCAAAGACGGGCGGACATAAAGCGATACATCCGGAGCTTGGAAGCCTGGAAGACTTCAGGGGTTTGATAAAAAGCGCTGAGGAGCACGGCATGGAAATCGCCATGGATCTCGCATTCCAGTGCTCGCCCGACCATCCCTATATACAAGAGCATCCGGAGTGGTTTAAAACCAGGCCGGATGGAAGTATTCAATATGCTGAAAATCCTCCCAAGAAATATGAGGATATAGTACCCATAAATTTCGAGACTGAAAACTGGGAGGAACTCTGGAAAGAACTCAAGGATGTTATTCTGTACTGGATCGACAAAGGTATCCGAATCTTCCGGGTCGATAACCCTCACACCAAATCGCTGGCTTTCTGGGAATGGGTGATTACGGAAATAAAAAACGAGCACCCCGACATCATTCTTTTATCTGAAGCGTTTACAAGGCCGAAACTGATGTACCGTCTGGCCAAAGCGGGATTCACCCAGTCCTATACATACTTTACCTGGCGCAACAGCAAACATGAAATACTTCATTATATGAACGAATTAACCCGAACTGAAGTAGCTGAATTCCTGCGGCCGAATTTCTGGCCCAACACACCGGACATACTGCCGGAGTATTTGCAGTATGGGGGCCGCCCGGCATTTATTATAAAGCTCATTCTGGCTGCCACGCTGTCATCGAACTATGGTATCTACGGCCCGGCATTCGAGCTTCTGTCCAATGAGGCTCTTGCGGGCAGGGAAGAATATATGGATTCGGAAAAATATGAGATCAAAAACTGGAATTATGAAGTCAAGGGCAACCTGAAGGAGCTGATCGGTATCATAAACAAAATCCGAAAGGATAATCCGGCCCTGCAGGCAACCAGGAATATTAGATTCCTGCCGGTGGATAACGAGTATCTACTGGCTTTCGAGAAAAGCGCTGATGGAGATGCGGATACAATCGTCGTCATCGTCAATCTGAGTCCCTATCATAAACACAACGGCTGGGTCCAGCTCCCCCTGGAGGAGTGGGGCATTTCCGAGTCCCAGACATTCCTTGTTCATGACCTGGTTGCGCAGGATAAATATGTCTGGCAGGGGCGCCGGAATTATATCGAAATAAATCCGCACAGCATGCCGGGTCACATTTTTAAGGTACACCGAAGGTTGAGACGCGAAAGCGATTTCGATTATTACATGTAGGAGAAAGTCACTTTGACCAGGAAAAAAGAATCCAGTCTGGAAAAAGATCGCTTATGGTATAAAGATGCTGTGATTTATCAGCTTCATGTGAAGTCATTTGCCGACAGCGATGGTGATGGGATCGGCGATTTCAGAGGACTTACAGGCAAACTCGGATATTTGGAGAGCCTGGGGGTGGCGGCTCTATGGCTGCTTCCTTTTTATCCGTCACCGCAGAAGGATGACGGCTACGATATCGCCGATTATTTCAGTGTCAATCCGGATTACGGTACGCTCAAGGATTTCAGGGAATTCCTGCGTGAGGCTCATGCCCGCGGTATTCGCGTGATAACCGAGCTGGTTTTGAACCATACCTCCAGCGATCACAAATGGTTCCAACGGGCGCGCCGTGCCCGCCCGGGTACAAAGACACGCGATATGTATGTCTGGAACGATACCCCGGATAAATATAATGATGCGCGCATAATATTTCAGGATTTCGAATCGTCCAACTGGTCCTGGGACTCGACTGCGAATGCCTATTACTGGCACCGTTTCTATTCGCATCAGCCCGATCTCAATTTTGATAATCCCAATGTCAGGAAAGAGATGTTTCGGGTGATTGACTTCTGGCTGAAAATGGGTGTGGACGGTGTGCGCCTGGATGCTGTACCCTATCTTTATGAGCGCGAGGATACAAATTGCGAGAACCTGCCGGAGACGCATGAATTTTTGAAAGAACTGCGCTCCCATATAGACAGCAAATTTGAGGACAGGATGCTGCTGGCCGAGGCCAACCAGTGGCCAGAGGATGCGGCTGCCTATTTCGGCGAAGGGGATGAATGTAATATGGCCTTCCATTTTCCGGTAATGCCGAGGATGTTTATGGCAATTCAAATGGAAGACAGTTTTCCGATTACGGATATTTTGAAGGAGACTCCGGAAATTCCGGAGAACTGCCAGTGGGCTATGTTCCTCAGGAACCATGACGAGCTGACGCTTGAGATGGTAACTGACGAGGAACGGGACTACATGTACCGTGTCTATGCCCGCGATCCGCGCACCAAGATCAACCTGGGAATACGCAGACGTCTGGCCCCGCTTTTGAGCAATAACCGCAGGAAAATTGAACTGATGAATATCCTGCTCATGTCAATGCCGGGCACCCCGGTGATCTATTATGGAGATGAGATTTCGATGGGTGATAATTATTATCTGGGCGACCGTAACGGTGTACGCACTCCCATGCAGTGGAGCCCGGATAGAAATGCCGGATTTTCTACCGCCAATCCACAGAGACTGTTCCTGCCTGTTATAATCGACCCGGAACATCATTACGAAACGCTCAATGTCGAAAATCAGGAACGCAATCTCTCCTCCCTTTTGTGGTGGATGAGGCGTGTAATCGCAATGCGCAAGCAATACAAAGCCTTCAGCCGCGGCAGTTTTGAACTGATACCCTCTGACAATCCTAAAATACTTTCATTTGCCAGAAAATTCGAGGACGAAGCGATTATTGTAATTGTCAATCTGTCGCGCTTCTCACAGGTTGTTAATCTTGATCTATGTGAATATCAAAACTGCATTCCGGAGGAGGTGTTCAGCCAGAATCTGTTTCCCGCCATCAAGCAGGAGGAATATGTGATCACATTGGGACCGCACAATCATTACTGGTTCCTGTTACATCCCGAAGCTGAATTTGAAAAGGAGATTGAATTTGATGGAGATCCGGTCGTCAGTGTTCGGGGAGAATGGTTGAATCTCATCAGGGGGCGCCAGCGCGAAAAATTTGAAAAGGCGATTCTTCCCAAATACGTAAAAAAAGCACGCTGGTTCGGCGCCAAGACTAAAAAAGTGCGCCGGGTGAAGATCGAAGAGGAAGGCTTCACCGCCCTCACGCCAACTTCTTCCGTGGTCCTGATCATACGTGTGACCTACACCGACGGCAGCCAGGACCTTTTCGTGCTGCCCCTGTCATTTGTGACGGAAAAGAAAGCTGAGGAGCTTATCGCAGATTTTCCCCAAAGCCTGGTCATGCGTCTGCGGGCGGAGGGTGAAGAAGGCATAGTCTGTGACGCCACCTATGACGAAAGATTCCATAAGGCGCTTTTGGGCTCGATCTGGAGAAGAAAAAAGATTAAGGGCCGGAATTCCGATTTCGTCGGGCGACCGGCAGGAAATTTAAGAAAGATACTCGCCGATACGGGAGTGGAAATTGATTCATGGCCCATGAAAGCCGAACAGAGCAACAACTCGATCGTGTATGATAATAGGGTCGTCTTAAAAATATACCGGCACATGCAGGAAGGCATGAATCCTGATTATGAAATAACCCGCTATCTGACCGAGAAGGCCAGGTTTAAGAATATACCCGCATATACCGGATCGATTGAATATATAGATAAAAGTGGCGATAATTATATCATAGCCATGGCCCAGGAATTTGTAGAAAATTCAGGAGATGCCTGGAGTTATTCTTCTGATGTTGTCTCCAAGTATTTCGATCGAGCGCTGACCAAAGGTAAACCGGCTTACGAGATTATGGAGGAATATCCGGCCTTTACCGAGGTCAATGAAGCCGAGATTCCGCATATCATGCACGAGCTGATTGGCGGCCTGTTTCTGGAGATGATGTCGATTCTTGGCAGGCGTACAGGCGAGATGCATCTGGCTTTGATAGGAGAACAGGACGATAAGGATTTCAGGCCGGAGAGTTTTTCCACCCTTTACCAGAGAGCACTCTATCAATCGATGCAGAGCATGGTCAGGCGAACGCTTAAATTGCTTGACAGAAACATGAATAAGATACCCGAGGAGGTCAGGGGGCAGGCCGAGATGATCCGCAAATCGGAAGACGAGATATTGAAACGAATGAAGAGAATCCTGCGCAAGAAAATGTCAGCAAAAAGAACCCGAATACATGGAGATTACCATCTGGGGCAGGTGCTTAACACGGGCAAAGACTTTGTAATCCTCGATTTCGAAGGCGAGCCCGCCAGACCCATTAGCGAACGCAGGCTGAAGCATTCGCCTTTAAAAGATGTCGCCGGTATGATTCGCTCGATTCATTATGTAGCCTATTCATATTTCATGACCCGTCCGAAATTGCAGGCTGAACAGATGAATCTGCTTGAGTCCTGGATTGAGCCATGGTATCTTTATGTTTCCGGGGTATTCTTCGGAGCATATATGCAAATGGTAAACGAATCAAAAATTATTCCCCGTGAGAATGGCGAACTGGAAACGCTGTTGCAGACTTTTCTACTGGAGAAAGGGATCTATGAGCTCGGGTATGAGCTTAATCACAGGCCCGACTGGATAACTATTCCGATTCGCGGCATTGAATATCTATTGGTTAGTTAATTTCTTAATATATCAGCAAGAGGAGAATAAATATGGCTGAACATGTAGATAAAAAATCAAATGTGATACATGGTCCCAGCCTTTTGAGTGAATATGATGTTTATCTTTTCAGGCAGGGAAACCACTACAGGATATATGAAAAACTGGGGGCGCACAGAATTGTAGTGGATGGCCGAGAGGGCACGTTATTTTCGGTCTTCGCTCCCAATGCCGAAAAAGTGTTTGTGATGGGCGATTTCAATGACTGGAATCCTTCCTCGCATCCCCTGGCGGTCAGGTGGGACGGTTCCGGTGTGTGGGAAGGATTTGTGCCGGATGCCCGCAAGGGCCAATTGTATAAATATCACATAAAATCAAAATATAATAATTACGAGGTCGATAAGGGCGATCCTTTTGCGATCTCCTGGGAGCTTTCACCCAGGACAGCCTCCCAGGTCTGGGATCTTGAATACAAATGGCATGATGAAGGCTGGATGAATACCAGGGGTGAAAGAAACAGAATGGACGGCCCGATTTCGATTTACGAGGTGCATCTGGGCTCATGGCGGCGCAAGCCCGAGGAAAATAATCGTTACCTGGGTTACCGCGAGATCGCCCATGATCTGGCCGAGTATGTAAAAGAGATGGGCTTCACGCATGTGGAGCTGTTGCCGATTATGGAACACCCTTTTTACGGCTCCTGGGGTTATCAGACAGCGGGATACTTTTCGCCCACCAGCCGCTTCGGCAGCCCGCAGGACTTCATGTATTTTGTGGATTATCTGCACAGCCATGACATCGGCGTGATCCTGGACTGGGTGCCCTCGCACTTCCCCTCCGACAACCATGGGCTGGTCTATTTTGACGGTACCCATCTGTTCGAACACGAGGATCCGCGCAAGGGGTTTCATCCCGACTGGCAGAGTTATATCTACAACTACGGCCGCAACGAGGTCAGGAATTTCCTGCTTGCCAGTGCCATGTTCTGGCTGGATCAGTATCATATCGACGGCATCAGGGTGGATGCCGTGGCGTCCATGCTGTATCTGGATTATTCCCGCAAAGAGGGTGAATGGATACCCAATGAATACGGCGGGCGCGAAAATATTGAAGCGATTAATTTTCTCCGGCAGTTTAATGAGATGGTATACAAGGAATATCCGGATGTCCAGACTTATGCCGAGGAATCGACCGCCTGGCCGATGGTGTCCCGTCCGATTTATCTCGGCGGCCTTGGATTCGGCATGAAATGGAATATGGGCTGGATGCATGACACGCTGGATTATTTTTCCGAGGATCCGGTGCATCGGAAATACCATCACAGCCAGCTAACCTTCAGCATCTGGTACTCCTTTTTTGAAAACTTTGTGCTGCCGCTGTCCCATGACGAGGTGGTGCACGGTAAAGGCTCGCTCCTGAACAAGATGCCCGGTGATGACTGGCAGAAATTCGCAAACCTGCGCACGCTGTATGGCTACATGTTCACGCATCCCGGAAAAAAGCTCCTGTTTATGGGGGCAGAATTCGGACAGTGGAACGAATGGAACCATGACACCAGCCTTGATTGGCACCTGACCGAATTTCCATTCCACAAGGGTATGCAGAACTGGATTCGCGATTTAAACAGATTTTACAGGAATGAGCGGACGCTTCATGAGCGTGACTTCGAAAATGAGGGTTTTCAATGGATCGATTTCGGCGACTGGCAGCAGAGCGTGATTTCATACATGAGGCTTGGCAAAAGCTCAAAAGATGTTATGGTCGTAGTCTGTAATCTGACTCCGGTGCCGCGCGACAACTACAAGGTTGGTGTGCCCCAAAGCGGCTACTGGAAAGAGGTCTTGAACAGTGATGCTGAAATTTACGGCGGAAGCGGGCAGGGGAATTATGGCGGCGCCAATACTCTGCCGATTGCACATCATGGGCATTACGATTCGCTATCGATCAACCTTCCGCCCCTGAGCGTTGTCGTATTTAAGAAGGAAGTTGAGTCATAACGATCTGTCTCAGGCAGGGACTTCAAATTACAAAAGGGAGAGTTCAGGGATGAAGATCGGTGCATACTATAACGGCGCAAATAAATGTGAGTTTATTATATGGGCGCCACTGCTCGAAAGTCTCGATCTGAAAATAGAATCCCCCGAAGAAAAGCTCATCCCCATGGAGAGGATCGAAGGCGGTTACTGGCATGCGGAAGTCGCTGATCTGGGAGCTGGCTCGAGGTATATGTATCGCATCAATGGTGAACACGATAGGCCCGATCCGGCATCTTTCTATCAGCCCGATGGCGTGCACGGGGCCTCGGAAGTCGTTGACCATGGCAAATTCAAATGGGCGGACCTGGGCTGGAAGGGTCGTCAACTGGATGAGAAGATATTTTATGAGGTGCATATTGGCACTTTTACCCCCGAGGGTACTTTCGAATCTGCCGTAAAGCGCCTCGATTATCTGGTCGATCTGGGCATAAATACGATTGAAATTATGCCGGTGGCGCAGTTTCCCGGCTCGCGCAACTGGGGTTATGACGGCGCCTATTTGTTTGCGGTTCACAACAGTTATGGTGGCCCGGATGGGTTGAAATACCTGGTCAACGAATGCCATAAAAGAGAGATTGCGGTATGTCTGGATGTGGTCTATAATCATTTGGGGCCGGAAGGGAATTATATCTCTCAATATTGTCCTTACTTTACGGATAAATATCATACCCCCTGGGGTGCGGCCGTCAATTTTGATGATGCCCACAGCGATGGTGTCAGGAATTTTGTTATTAGAAACGCGATATACTGGTTCGAATATTTTCATATCGATGCCCTTCGACTGGATGCCATACATGGCATTTTCGACATGGGCGCCAAACATATCTTAAAAGAGATGGCCGAGGAAGTAAGTGAGTTCTGCCGCCAGCAGGGACGAAGACATCTTCTGATCGCAGAGAGCGATCTTAATGATGTCAGGGTTATCCAGCCCTGGGCCGAAGGCGGATATGGCCTCGATGCTCAATGGTCAGATGATTTCCACCACGCTGTGCATACGCTTTTAACCGGTGAGGACAAGGGCTATTATGCCGATTTCGGCAGGATCGATCAGCTTGTGAAAGCGCTGAGCGAGGGATTTGTTTACTCCTGGGATTATTCTGTTTACCGCAGGAGAATGCACGGCAGTTCCTCGGCAGGCATGCCTGCCGAGCAGTTTGCGGTCTTTATCCAGAATCATGATCAGGTCGGCAACCGCATGCTGGGTGAAAGGCTGTCCTCTCTGGTCTCCCCTGAAGCCTGTAAATTGGCCGC
>DSEQ01000026.1 GCA_011056555.1 Candidatus Zixiibacteriota bacterium
ACAGAAAGAGGAAAAGCGAAAGTGAAAAAGCGGCTATCATTTCTGGATAGATTCCTGACCCTGTGGATATTTCTGGCCATGGCTGTTGGTGTTAGTGCCGGCTATTTCTTTCCCAACGTGGCCGGATTCTGGAATAAGTTCAGTGTGGGGACCACCAATATCCCCATCGCGATCGGGCTTATTCTGATGATGTATCCCCCGCTGGCCAAGGTCCGCTATGAGGAACTGGGAAAGGTCTTTCGCAATTTTCGGATACTCGGCCTGAGCCTGATGCAGAACTGGGTGATCGGCCCGGTTTTGATGTTTGCGCTGGCAGTTATCTTCCTGCACAATTATCCCGAGTATATGGTCGGCCTTATTATGATCGGACTGGCGCGGTGTATCGCTATGGTGATCGTCTGGAATGATCTGGCCGAGGGCGATCCGGAGTATGCCGCCGGACTGGTGGCCTTCAACTCGGTCTTTCAGGTTATATTCTATTCGGTCTTTGCCTGGATTTTCGTAACCAAGCTCCCGCCTCTCTTCGGACTCTCGGGCGCGGTGGTAAATATCACTATCGGCGAGATCGCCAAAAGCGTCTTTATATATCTGGGAATACCATTTATTGCCGGGATTATAACTCGCTTCTCACTTATCGCCTTGAAAAGCAAGAAATGGTATCATTCTGAATTTATACCCAAGATCAGTCCTGTCACTCTTATCGCGCTGCTTTTCACCATCATCGTCATGTTTTCGCTCAAGGGCGAATATATTGTCAAGATACCGCTGGATGTCGTGCGGATTGCAATTCCGCTCTTGATCTATTTCGTATTCATGTTCTTGATCAGCTTCTTTCTAAGCAAGAAGGCGGGAGCCGATTACAGCCAATCGGTCACACTCAGCTTTACCGCTGCCTCGAATAATTTCGAACTGGCGATAGCAGTTGCGGTCGCGGTTTTCGGAATCAATTCAGGTGTGGCCTTTGCGGCGGTGATCGGGCCCTTGGTGGAGGTACCGGTTTTAATCAGCCTTGTCAATGTCGCTTTCTGGATCAAGCGAAAATTCTACGGTGATGAGCTGCAGATGTCTCCACGGCAGGTGTATGAGCGAAGTTAAGGCCTTGACATTCAAAATGTTGTGACGTGCCGAGCTTCAGGGAGTGCTGATAGACCTGAAACGGGCGAACCTCGTCATCATGAGGTACGCAAGGCCGTTGTGCCCCGAGCGACCTGATGATCTCATAAGCTGCTTGACAAAAAGAACTTGGAGAATCTCACGGTCCCTCTGGAGACGGATAGCTGATATTCTTTGACAAGGGTCCGGACTCCCTCACTACGAGGCTCCCCGGGCCTTTTTCCTATTTCGGGCCCGTGCCGGATTATAGAGGAAGCAAAAAAGCGATTCGATATTTATTGACTTCGAGTCTTTGTGCCATTATATTGTATGTGCCCCCCAATTATTACACATACGTCAAAATATATGGCGTCCATGCGATCGGCTTTTCGGCCGGTCGCTTTTTATATGGATATTCTAATGATACATGGACCAAATAGGCCTTCGATTATCGATAAAGCTGACGCGATCCGTAGTCAATCAATGCCATAAACCAAAAAGCCTCCGCAAGTTAGACACTTTTGCGGAGGCTCTTAAAATTTTATGGAGCCGAGGGGAGTCGAACCCCTGACCTCTTGACTGCCAGTCAAGCGTTCTCCCAACTGAACTACGGCCCCAGGGATTCCCCAATATATTCTGTATCGGTATTCTGTCAAGCCATTTTATGCCGATTTTAAGCCGCTCTGACCCCGTTATTATTGCAAACTTTCGGTTGATTTCGGTGTAAAAAGATGTAAATTCCGGAAAATTAACCCGCGAGGAGAGACATGAGAAAAGCGCTATTACTATTTCTAATGCTTTCAGTATCTATCCTGTTCGCCCTGAATTTGTCTGCCCGGGAGCCTGAACTTGGCAAATTGATCTTCGAAGACGGCAAATACCCCCAGGCAGTCGGAAATACGGGCCTGATATCATTTTACCACTTTACCGGCGAGCTTGGAAATGCCGGTCTGATATTGGTAATTGCCGACCCCAAAACGGGCGAAATGGAACCATTCGATCTGGAAATCGAGGAGCCCCCTCCGATCGGCTCGATCACCTGGTCGAAGGACGGCGAGCGCCTGGCCCAGGTGCGCAAGGATTTCACAATCTGCGATATATATGAATCGCCACGTAACGACCCGGAAAAACTGACCAAGCTCACAGATTTGACCCCGTTTATCCCCGACATGGATACGACCCAGATGAATCAATACAAGCTCGAACCGGATATGCTTTTGAACGCCGCATATCTCGACTGGTCCTACGACGGCACGAAAATAGCTTTCAGCATGCTGAAAGTTATGGATGCGGCCATGTATATACTCGATGTCGCTACCGGCGAAGTGCGCCAGATAGTGCCGGAGGAGATGTTGGGCGGTTCGCCAAGCTGGGCGCCGGACAACGAGACTATCTATTTCGGAGGACAGGGACGGTCGGGCAAATACCCCAGCCCGGATATTTTTCAGTTCAAAGTCAGCGACTATTCTACCGAGCCGATCCTGAACTCAGCAGCCTCGGAACTCTATCCTGAGGTCTCGCGGGACGGGAAGTACCTGGTTTATACAAAGATGTCGCCCGGCGAACGACAGACGATATTCGTTTATGATATCGAAAACGACAGATCGGCCCAACTGGTGTATCTGGGCGAAACAGGCTCGGCATCATTCCCGATGTGGACCGCCGACGGCAAGTCCGTAATTTATCAGTTGACCGTGCCGGGCAACACATATCCCGACTTATATCAGATTGATTTCAATCCCGCGATTTTTGATAAATGACAATTGCGAACTCAAAAGCCGGGCTGATCAGTCCGGCTTTTTTTATATATAAAATAGAAATAACTAAGGGCTTGCGAAATGAGGCCGCTGTCTATTAATTAGACTTATGATTTCGAGATTACACATCTCCAACTTTGCCATAGTCTCCGACCTGAATGTCGAATTTTTTCCCGGGATGAATATCCTTTCGGGCGAGACAGGGGCAGGGAAATCGATTATCATCGGGGCATTGAACCTGCTTTTGGGCGAGCGCGCCCAGAAGGAAATGATCCGCACCGGCAGTGAAACGGCGGTGGTGGAAGGCCATTTCAGGGCCGCAGGGCACACCTCAAGAATCCTGAGGGAACTGGATATTGACGCTGGCGGCGATAGACTTGAAATCCGGCGCGAGATCCGAAAAAATGCCTCCTCCCGCTGCTTTCTTAATGGGCAGATGGTAACAGTTTCCGATCTGAAGAGGCTTGGCCTGGAGCTCGTGGACCTGGTCGGCCAGCATCATCAACAGCTCCTTCTAAATTCGGCAAATCATATCAGGTTTCTCGATGATTTCGCAGGCAATCAGGTTAACCTGGAAAAATATCATGAGCAGTACAATAAATACCAGGCCGCCAAAACCGGGCTGGCCGAACTGAAGAGCAGGATAGCCCGCGAAAAAGAAAAGATGGAGCTGTATCGATTCCAGATCAAAGAGATCGATTCTGCCAAACTCTCGTTCGAGGAGGAGGAGGAGCTGAGCAAGGAACAGCGGATCCTGGAAAATGCGGAAACTTTGAAGACCTCGTATTACAGTATCTCAGAGCGGTTATATCATGGGGAAGGCTCCGTCACAGAGATCCTGAATGAGGCCCTTGGCACGCTGGAACCATTAAGAAAATATGATGCAAGTCTGAATAATTCCCTCGATTCCATAAAAAGCAGTCTATTCAATCTCGAGGAGGCCGGACGCATGCTGGAGGGGCGGTCGCAGGAGATAGAGCATGATCCGGATCGACTGCAGGAGATTCAGGAACGGCTGGACACTTATTATAATCTCAAGAAAAAATACGGCGGTTCGCTGGAGCAGCTATTTAAATACAGGGAGGAAATCGGTAGTGCGGTTGGATCATTCCAGGACAGCTCCCATGATCTCGACAAGCTAAAGAGCGCGGTTCAGAGTTATTTGGAAGAACTATGTGAGCTGGCGGATGTCCTCTCCTCCGCCAGGCATAACTCGGCCGCCCGGCTTTCCAGGAAAGTCGAGAAGGAGCTGGCCGGTCTCTTGATGGGCAAGGTTGAATTTGAGGTCAGGATTGCGGCAGAACAATCCTCAAGCGGTGAATATGAGAAAGGGGACACGATTCTCAGCCTCGGCCCGGATGGATACGACATTGTGGAATTTCTCTTCTCGCCCAATCCCGGGGAGGAGAAAAAACCGCTGGCTAAAATTGCTTCGGGAGGGGAGCTTTCCCGCGTGCTGCTGGCGATCAAAACAATCGTGTCGGACAAAAACAAGGGCCGAAGCCTGATCTTCGATGAGATCGATTCCGGAATCGGGGGCAAAACCGCCTCCGCAGTCGGAAGAAGTCTTCAGAATCTTTCCAGGGGCCACCAAGTCCTGGTCATAACACATTTACAGCAAATAGCGGCTTTCGGCGAGAACCACTTTCTCGTATTCAAAGAAAAATCCAATGGCCGCATGATCACACAGATCAGGAAATTGACCTTAAAGCAGCGCAAGGAAGAACTGGGCCGGATGATTTCGGGTGAAAAAGTGACGGAGCTGTCATTGAAACAGGCCGAAGAGCTTTTGGAAAAGGGCAAGAAATGAATCAGTATCTGAATTCTATCACTATGCGACGGTTATTGGCCCGGCCCTCGGCGGAGGTATTGGTATCGATAAAATCGGTAGCACCCATGCCAACGGCCCTGATTCGCCCCTCTTCTACTCTCCTTTCCACCAGGTAACTTTTGATCTTGATCGCCTCAAGTTCAGCCCTCTTCTTACTTTCTTCCAGGCTGAGCGTGTTATCGGTGTAGGCCTTTACAACAACATCGACATCGGGAAAATCACGCATGGCCATGGCGATATTGTCAAGTGTGCGCAGGGATCTGAAATCTATGCCTCTGCCCGACTCGGAAAAGTCCACATGCATTGTACGGGAGAAGAAAATCGAATCCAGAATTGCGCAGCCGGAATCATCCACCGGATACCCCGGCGGGGTGTTGCTGCACCTGTCAATTTGATCGGGCACATTGTCACGGTCACTGTCGGGCGGGCAGCCGGTCGAATCCAGTGTAATTTCGGCAAATATATCCGGACAACTGTCACGATAGTCGGGCAGCCCGTCCTCGTCACTGTCCAGCGGACAGCCATGTTCGTCAACCAACTCGCCTGCCTCGGGAGGAGTATCAGGGCATAGATCAACAGCATCCGGGACTCCGTCAAGGTCGCTATCTTCTTCTAAAAGCTGCTCCTCAGCTGTATCGCTTCCTTCGGGCTCCTCGTATGAGATACTAACTTCGCCTTTCTCCAGGGGGAAATATAGGGAGACGCCAAACTTCAGGTCCCCGTATGCCCGTGAACGGAAATCCTGTACACTGTCGGAGAAGTCTGCGCCAATGCCGGTGAGATAATTCAGGCAGGCATCCACGCTGACAGAAATATTTTCACGCACAAACCATTCACATCCAAGGCCTCCGCTGAGCAGGAACTCTGTGGCACTGTAATCCACAATATCACCATTGCCATCACGAACCTGGACCGCTTCATCGTCAGCCGTGAACTTAATTGACCAGAATGACAGGCCTATACCGGATGCAAGATATGGCACAAATTTACTTTCTCCGGTAAAATGATATTTCAGCCTGGTTTTTATGGTGTTGATCTGCCAGTAACGGTCGGCATTTTCGCGCCCGATTTTATATATGCTGTTTGAAACGGTATCATTGTATACTTTTCCGAACTCAAATTCTCCCGTTAACATCAATCTCTCATTAAGGCCAATACCTGCGCCCATTGAGAAAGCGGGTGATATGACCCAGGGCTGCCAACCGGGATTGAATGCGGGTTGACGAGCCCCGGCAATTATAAAAAGCGAGAACTTCCTCTCCAGGCTGAAATCAGCATGGAGAGTTCCCGCCCACAGAACCAGAGTGAGGATGGACAGCGCAAGATGGATAATTCTGAAATTTGTCCTGGTGTTCTCCATAAGCGTCAATAATGATGAGTTTTACCCTCGTTGGCAAGTCTTTTCTGACGCCCGGAATATCAATACGCTTTTTTCAGTTCGGCTCCGGAGTAATAAGTTCTGAGTATCTGCTCGTAGTTTTGCCCCGCCCGCGCGCGTCCTATGGCGCCAGTCTGACACATCCCCACGCCATGACCGTAGCCCCTGCCCGCGGCCATGATTTCGGACAGACTTCCAACGGAATCCTGCCAGAGCCGGATTTCGAAATTCGATGAAGGCAGGATTAAATCGGGCCTTTCCGGCCGCCGGAATGCCCATCGAATCTGGTCCTTAAAAAACAGGAACTCGCCATGATCTGTCATGACTTTCAAAGATGATATCCTGCCTGACGGAAAGCGCTCAACCACCTCGATATCTGTTATTACAAGCGCATCATCATTAAAGCCTCTATTTTTATGCAGGTAATCCCTCAGGTACGAGGCCAGTTCTTCCGGATTCCAGGTCATTTCCCAATCATGAAACTTCGACCACTGGCAATAGCCACTATCATCAATACTCTGCAGATAACTGTTATTGCCCTGATCCCAAACATTTGCAGCCTCCTCGGTGAAACCTCCGCAGGTCGAATGATAGTAGGCTATAATGGTTTTACCATTGTATGTAAGTATTTCCCCGCGGGTCTGCTCAATGGCCTCATTGGCAAGACCATACTCTCCCTTTATTCCAATATAGACCTGGTCCATGATATCGTTAACCAGGTCATAATCTTTATCTGAATTATAAGCTATGCGGGAATAGGCGTAGGTACGGGCTGCTACCGACTGAGCCTTGAGAGCCTCAAAAGCATCTTCCTCCAAACGCCCTATTTCCGGGGGCAGGACGCCTTTTAAATAGTCTTCGACATTTAACAGATTTATGACCTCAATATCTTCTTCGGCCGCCCTTATCTCCATGACGCCCCTGAACTGCCTGCCATTAAGGACAACGTGTGACCCCCGAACTTTGGGAGAAACATATATTTTGAGAAGATTCCGATCGAGTATCAGCCCGTCAGATTCAGACAGCACCAGACCATCATCATGATAGACCAACTTCAAAGGCGACACCGAGTAATAGCCCCTTGAGGTGCTGTCGGCCGTGAGGCAGTTGAGGCGATATGTCCCCTCGCAGTCGATTTCTACTTCGCCGGCCTGAAGGATTCTTACCCTGATATGCGGGTGGGGAACCATCTCTGTTCCGGTATGCCTGTCGATATAGGAGAGGCGCGAACAGCCCGATAGAATAAGTCCCAGCAGCAGAACTATAAATATACGCATTATTCTCATGGCAGAGTTAACCTCCCAAGCAGAGTCTGTTTTGATGCTCCTGTAACGGCCTGCAGATTGGCGGGCTCGCCGAACACCCATAATGCCGCCAGCAGGGCAAAGCAGGCGGCTTCAACATAATCGGGATCCAAACCCGCTTCTTCACTGCTTATTACCGCACATCGGGGAATAAGATTCGAGAGCCGTGTCATAAAATAATTATTACTCGCTCCTCCGCCGCATACGATGAGCTTATCGACAGCAGGCAGGTTCTCGATATAATTTAGGACTGAGATAACGGTTAATTCTGAGACCGTAGTGATAATATCCCTGTTCGAAATTCCATAACGCCTGCCCCGCTCGATAATCCTCATCGCTTCATCAGCCCCAAATTGTTCACGTCCCAGGGATTTCGGGTGTGGACCGGTGAACCAGGTTCGGCGTTTCAGCGAGCCCAGGAGTCTTTTTGAGATTACTCCCGTCGAAGCGATCCTCCCGCCCTTATCATAGTCCCGGCCAAAAAGCATTTTAGTTAGTTGATCCACCAGCATATTGCCCGGACCGCAGTCCGATGCTCTGATTTTTTTCCTTCCGCTTTTTTCAGGAAGAAAAGTAAGGTTCGTAATACCGCCTATATTCAGAACTGCGATATTTCTGTCATCCTGTCCGAAGAGGTGATAATGGCAGAGCGGTGTCAGGGGAGCTCCAGAGCCTCCCAGGGCTACATCAGCAGAACGGAAATCAGATACGACCGGAAGACCCGTTATCGAGGCAAGCCGGGAGCTACTGCCGATCTGCCATGTCGCACTTCTGCCGGTTTTAGATTTGGAGAGCCGCTTATCCAGATGCAATATAGTCTGGCCATGACATCCCAGCATGTCAACAGGCCTGATCCCGAATTTCTTCATAAAACGCTTCACGCTGGCGGCATAAAATTGACCCAGGTCATCATCAGCCTGCTTTATAAAGGATTTCGTGAATCTGCCCTCGGATACGAGAGCCTGCAGATTTCTTTTCAGCACCGGATCGAAACGAAAATATCCGGTTTTTATTATTTTTACACCGTGTCTGGTTGCGTTGTGAGAGATTCGACAATATGACAGATCGAGGCCGTCAAGAGAGGTCCCCGACATCATTCCAATGATATTGACGTCTTTCTTAGACAGAAGCTTTTTTATAGGGTGCATGATTTGTCAGCTTTTCCTTAAGCTTTTTCACCCGCTTAATCCTGGCGGCTATTTCATCCCTGTCAATCTGACCATTATTATAACTTTCCAGCACCGAATTAAAAGCGGTTTCCTGGTCCTTTTTATTATGGCAAATCAGAATCATATCGTGCCCTGCTTTGAGGGCCGCCGGCGCGCACTCCTCGGGAGGAAAGTTCTTGCTGACCGCGCCCATATCCAGGTCGTCGGTGATGATTACGCCTTCGAATCCCAGTTTGCTGCGAAGGATATTGGAGACGACCTCCTTCGAGAAGGTGGCAATATTCTCCGGATCAAGCGATTTTGCCGTAATGTGAGTCGTCATAAACAGATCAACGTCAGCGCCTATGGCCATCTCAAACGGCTTCCAGTGAATATGTTCAAATTCCTGATAGGTTATCTCTGTGAGGGAGATATCCTCGTGGGGATCAATCCGGGCTGAACCCAGGCCCGGGAAGTGTTTGGCGCAACAGAGCATACCGCCTTTATGGTATTGATCGATCAATGACAGAACGCACTCGGAAACAATTTCGGGCGTCGTTCCGAAAGATCTTTTCTTCATCAGGACATTATCGGGATTAGTGAGCACATCACAGACCGGCACCAGATTAGTATTGATACCCAGGGCCCGGAGGTGCTTGGCAGTCGTGCGCGCCATTGTCCTGACACCGTCAAAATCCTTTCGATCGCCATAGTATCGTGGAGATGGAAAAAGCGGAAATTCCTGTTTGGCGCGATTGACAGGCCCGCCTTCCTGATCAATACTGACAATCAGCCTGCCGCCGGCAGCCTGATTCAGACGTTTAATCTCCCCCGACATGCTGTAATGGGAATTAAGGTTGCGCTCGAACAGAATTACCCCGCCCAAACCATGTTCTTCGGCAAAATCCCTGAGTGATTCGAAATCCCCGGGTTTATAGCCGAACATGAAAAGCTCACCGATTCTCATATCATCACCCCATTCATTATACGGTACAGACCATATTTTTGCCTGCACCCTTGGCTCGATATAGCGCCATGTCGACTGTCTGCACCAGTTCCATGGTGGACAGCCCGTTATCCGGGAATGAAGTTGTGCCTATAGAGACTGTGATCTTAAGCCCCGGGATTCCAGTGGCAATACCGAAATCATGTTTCTCGACTTCCGCACGGATTCGTTCTGCCAGCACGCAGGCCTCGGAAGAAATGGTCTGAGGAAGTATGATGATAAATTCCTCTCCTCCGTAACGGCAGAACGTATCCGTGTCACGTATACAGGCTATTACAACCTGTACTATTTCCCTTAAAACTAGGTTTCCTGTTTCATGACCATATGTATCATTAGTCTTCTTGAACCAGTCCAGATCGAGCATTATGAGGGACAGCGGCAGATCATACCTGGCGGCCCGTCGCTTCTCTTCTTCCAGACGCTGGACGAAGTAGCGATAATTGTAGATCCCGGTCAGGTCGTCGGTCATTGTTAAATCTGATATCCGTTTATGCAGACGGGCATTCTCGATGGCCATGCCCGCCGAACCCGCCAGAATGGTAAAGAGCTTCTCGTCGCGCTCACTGAAAGCGGCTAATTTGGTAGACTCCGCATTGAGAACACCGATAATCCTGCCGCGCGCTATCATGGGAGCCGCCATTTCACTCCTGGCGCCCTCGAGGCCCGGAATATAATTGTTCACGGTGCTGAGATCGGCAATGCGAACCACTCGTCCGGATTCTATGGCATTTCCGCTAATTCCCTTCAGGCTGACTTTCTGGGGATTCTTCAAAATCTCTTTCTCACCGTTTACCACTTTGGCGGTCAGATCCAGATTCTCCCTTTCCCTGTCCAAAAGGAGAATACTGCACATCGGGTACCCAAGTATATTATCAGCAATATTATTTACCTCAACAAAAACTTCCTCAAGGTTATGAATTTCTCCCAGAGAGCGGGAGGTTTCATAGATCGTCTCGAGCTGAATCTGGGTTCTTTCCAGCTCGGTGGTGCGCTCGTTGAGGGTATCCAGGAGATTCAAGAGTTTACTGCCTGAATGCTTGAAATGTTTTGAGAAAACCCCAATTGACAGGGCAAGGAACCATCCAACCGACAACCTTACCGGAATTTCGGGCAGGAGCGGAAAAGTCAACTGAGGAAGAACTGCCAGGATGTAACAGATCGAACTCATGAAGGCCAGAAGAATGCCGGTTTGGAGACCCATGTAATAAGAAGAGAAACTTATGGTCAGGTAATAAAACACAAAAAAACCGCTGTGTATTCCGCCGCCGGCATAGTTCAAGAATGAAATGAGTATTATATCAAGCCCGAATGATAGCTTGTATAGATTAGCGACTGCTATCGAACGCTTTCTTTGGAGAATATAGAATATTGTCAAATGAAGAGCAAAAATCGATAATATGATCCAGGAAGGCGCGGACATATAGCCCTCAGGTTTATGGGCAAAGATAATCCACACCAGCAACACCAGAATCGATATTACCCTGGTGATCATGAAGAAGTATTCTTCACGCGGAAATAGAGACCTGAACGATCCTCTTTTCATCTTCCTGTCAGACCGTTAAATAAATGAAACCTATTTGTTTAGGTATCGGCATTCCGGGCAAAATTCTTGCTTCTCAGATGCGATCTTTTCTGAATTGGGAAGCGAATCAGGTCACAGGGAGCCGCGAGTGCCGGGGATTATTACTTCTGTGCGGGCGAGACTGCCGTTTTGATGCCCGGTTTGCTGGAATAGTACAGGCGAATGCCTGTCTTTATGACCAGAACAGCCACTGCTACCGCCAGCATCAGGAGGATCACGTCGGTAACTATCAGAATCCAGTTACTTGTTGGTATATAATCGGTTAGAAGCAGGTATATAAGCGAGGCCAGGGTGGTCACGATCATGAATGAGGCCGGAATCATGGTAAACCAGACCCGTTTACCGCGCACATAAAGCCAGACGGTTATGGCCATTAGAGTCAAAGAGGCCAGGAGCTGATTGGCGCTGCCGAAAATCTTCCAGAGGCTGGCGAAAGCATTGGAGTAGCCCATGAGAAACATGAGAATAACGGAAAGGCCTGAATTGAACCAGTATTTGCGCATGATAGACGGTACTTTGCCGGAAAAGAGGATATTCCATAATTCCTCGAAAAGATAGCGGTTAAGCCTGACCGCGGAATCGAGGGTGGTAACGATAAAACCCTCGATCATTAGGATTCCGAAGACCGATCCCAGCGCAACCGTGATAAACGGAAAAGCATTATGCACCAGATTTCCGACTCCCAGGGCGAATCCAAGGATGGGATTGCCCCCTCCTCCCGGGGGCCAGACAATCTTCAAATAGTCCTGATGTCCCAGGGCCGAGGCCAGTGTCAGCAGTACCAGTGTGGCCAGAATGCCTTCGAGAATCATGGCGTTGTATCCGATCCGGCGCACATCCTTTTCGCTGTTGACCTGCTTTGATGTTGTCCCGCCTCCGGCCAAAGCATGGAAGCCGGATATCGCCCCGCAGGCGATAACGATGAACATCATGGGCCAGATCATGCCGAGGTTAGCCGTTCCGGCCGCGAAGTCAAAACCGGGCGCATTGATCGAAAGACCACCCAGTCCTCCTATAATGAGCGAAAGAGAGACTACAAAGATTCCCCCATACAGAATCTGCACATTGGTAAAATCGCGCGGCTGTAGAACGATCCAGACAGGAATACCCGCGGCAATAAAAGTATAGACGCTGATAACCGCCATCCAGACTCTGGGATCGAGGGCAACCGGATGACGGAATCCGAAATAGATAGACACAATACAAAGAACGAATGCGATCAGATAAGCATATAGCGAGCGTAATTTCCGCTTGTAGATCAGGAATCCGAGAATCGGCGCAAAGGCTGTGATGATTATGACCGAGGTCGAGGCGATTCCTCCGATTACGCCCTTAACCACTCCATTTTCAGTCACGGTTTTAAGGAGTGTTTGATCTGCGGATAAGGTCAAATCCTCCAGCGCCCATTTAGATGTGAGCGAGGTTGCCGCGGCGCCCAGGAAAGCGGAGGTCACCAGGATAATCATGACCAGGGTAAAAATTATAAATAAGATAAAGCCCGGCTTTCCCAGAGTCTTACCGGCAATTTCAGCCATCGATTTTCCGCGCTCACGCACCGAGGCAAATATAGAAGTGTAATCATGGACCGCACCAAAGAATACCGCGCCCACGATCAGCCATGCCAGTACCGGAACCACACCATACGTAAATCCCATGACCGGGCCTATAATAGGGCCGACCCCGGCTATGGTTGCAAAATGATGGGCGAATAGAATATGCGATTTAGTAGGAACATAATCGCGTCCGTCATTAATGGAGACAGCCGGTGTAGGTATATTATTATCGGATCCGATCTGGCGGGAAATGAAGCGGGAATAGAATTTCGTTCCCAGCCAGAATAATGCCAGCGCAAGAAGTAATACTATTAAAACATTCATTTTTTGTTGCTATGTTCTATGCAATTAATATATTTTAATTTCTTGATACAGGAAATCAAGCAAAAAATGTTGGGTTCAATTTCGGCCTGCATACAACAGACGAAATCTATATGATTAAAATCGACTCGTCCGCATTCAGTTCAAGATTTCTGCCTCTTATTATTGGTACGATCATATTGATCATCTTTTGCGCCTCTCCATCATATGCCCTGATAGCGACATCCGCGCAGGGCGTGGACACTCTACCCGACAAAATCTTTGATGATCTGGTGATACGCGATAAAAATGCCGTGGGTCTGAAGCTGAATGAAATCGGCGGCGACCTGATCATATCCGCGGAAAATATCAATGTCACTGTGAACCAGGTGGGGGGAAATCTAAATGCCGTCGGGGCAGACATCTTTATCGGGGGAAGAATCCGGGAATCGGCAAGAATGCTCGGTTATTCGATAAAGACTACCGCGAATATCTCAAGAAATCTCACGATAGCGGCCATTCCCCGCAGAGATGTTTTCGGACTGGGCTCGAATGTTGTAGTCCAAAGAGATTGCAGGGTGGGTAAGGATGTCGATATTGATGCTGCGGTTGTGCATGTGCGCGGTACAGTTGGAGGGGACCTCAGGATAAATGCCGAAACGGTAATAATTGGCGGTGTGATCGAAGGTGATGCCACAATAGTGGCAAACAGCCAGCTAAGACTGGAGCCGAGCTGCCGGATTGAGGGAATTCTGACCTACAGTTCACCGAAAGAAGCGGAAATTGAAGAGGGTGCACAGGTTTTGAGCGGTATTATTGACCATGAGAAAATATCCTACAGGGGGCTGTTCGATATTCCGCTATCATGGAGAATTGTCTTCGGTTTTGCTGCGCTGCTGGTCGGCGTGGTCTTCGTATTAATGTTCCGCAGGCAGATTCTGAACCTGGTCGAAATCCTCGGCAGCCGAATCGGGCAGTCATTTGGAATCGGACTGCTGGGAGCAGCCGCCATGCTGGTATATACCGCAATCTTTTTGATCACGTTCATGTTTGCGCTTTTCTACAAGCCGGTTTTTGCGCTGGTGCCGCTCCTGGCCGTGATGTTTATCATCTTCATGCTGATGTTCTATCTGGCGAACATACTCGTGGCTATCTTCCTGGGACGGCTGATTATGGTTCGCCTGACGGGGAACAAAGAGTGCTCACCGGGAAGGTCGCTGATTCTGGGACTGATAATTCTTACCCCGCTATACGGCATACCAAAAATCGGAATATATCTTTATGTCCTTTCCGCCATGCTGGGGTTCGGTGCGCTGATGATCGGCATTTACCGCCAGTTGAGATCATCTGCGCTGGCCTGAAACGCTGAATCTTAATTTGTGAACGATCCCACATCATTCTGGATTTCTTAAATGAGAAGTATTATAATGCCATCTTTAATGGTATAAACTATCGGGCTTGAGATGGATACGAGACTGAAATCCATACAACTGATAATCTGGGTATTATTCGGACTGGCCGTTCTATACGGCCTTTATCAGGCAATTTCGCTGGCCTGGGTGGGGGACGACGCCTTCATATCTTATCGCTATGCCCGGAACCTGATCGAGGGTCATGGCCTGGTATTCAATCCGGGGCAACAGGTTGAGGGCTATACCAATTTCTTGTGGACCATTTTGATCGCCCTGGGCATGCTGGCAGGAATCGATCCAATCATCTTCTCTCACATTCTAAGCATAGCAGCATATCTATTCACAGTGGGGGTGCTTATATATGTCTCATATAAATTGACACAACGCAGGGATGACCAAAAGTCGATTATATTTCCCGTAGCCGCAATTCTCATACTTGTTCAGCACGATTATCATATATATGCCACATCAGGACTGGAAACATCGCTGGTTAGCGCGTTTGTAACGCTCGGTTTTGCTATCCTGGCGTTGAGGGATTCTCGCAGATGGTTTCTGATGGCAGGATATGTGCTGATACTTGGGGCGTTGACACGCCCCGATGCCATGATATTCTATATCATGGGGATTCCGTATATCCTCATGTTGGGCAGGGAAAATTGGAGAAACATACTTCCCTATATCCTGCCCCTGCTGATAATTTATCTGCCTTACTGGCTCTGGCGGCACTCGTATTACGGGTATCCTTTTCCCAATACATATTACGCAAAATCGGCATACCTTCCCTATTTCTCCCAGGGTCTGACATATCTGATGCTGTACATGAGGACGTATTATGTCCTGGCACTTGTGCCATTGGCGATGATCTTTACCATTCCGGATTTCATAAAACATTTCCTGTCCCGCAGGAAACTGGCCCGGGAGCTTGATCGGGTCTGGGCGCTGGGGATCCTGTTTATTATTCCCTATGTGTTCTATGTTGTCCGCAGCGGCGGGGACTTTATGTTTGCACGTTTCTTTATTCCGATCACGCCGATATGTTTTCTGTTTCTCGAAAGCGGGATACTTGCTATAAGCAGAAGAGTGAGCGTCCGACTGGCGCTGGGGATTATTGTGATCCTGTCGGTCCTGTTCAGATGGAATCAATTCGATATGCCTGAAAAATCCATAAGCTGGATTGTCGATGAAAGTTTACATTATCCGGCGGACGCGGTTGCAAAGGCCAAACGTGACGGCCGCAATATGCAGAAGTACCTGGGTGACCTTGATGTTACCGTCGGTTTTTACGGCACCAAGGCGATGACAGTCTATTATTCAAAACTGCCTGATGCGATCGAGCTTAATACCGGCCTGACAGATGAATATATCGCCCATCTTCCACTGGAAAAGCGCGGACAACCGGGCCATGAGAAATTGGCGCCGCGAGATTACCTGTTCGAACGGGAGGTCAATTTTATCCTCAAAAAGACAGATCTTCCGATACGGGACAGCTCTAAGATACTGTTTCTCGATTCTACAATACTACATATTTTCATCTACGAGAATAAGGTGATGGAGCCTCTAAAAAAATATCCCGGGGTCCGGTTTATGGATTTGCATGACTACCTGGACAGTTATATAATAAATCTCGAGAATGTTCCGGCAAGACAGTTGATCGAAGATTTTGATTTTCTGAAATCTTACTATTTTGACCACAACGATGATCCGGGGAGACTGAAGCCGTTTATCGACAGGCTGAAAGAACTGCAAAGACAATGATCAACTTTTCACCGCATTCTTGAAGAATTCCGGGTCAGTATCAGCCTCGGTATTCAAGAGCACAACTGTTGATTGTTTATTCAGGCCGATAGAATTCAAAGCATCTTTATAATCATCATGCAGGCATAGAACTTTCAGGGCCGCCAGCGAGGAAGCGCCCGATTCGCCCGATACAATTCGGGGATCATTGACATGCGGATAATAGTATGTACGCATTGCCTCCACAGCATCTCTGTCAGTGACAGTTATAAAAATGTCTATACCCTGTTTTATGAAGGGCCAGGCGGTGATCGAGGGTGTTCCGCAGTTCAGCCCGGCCATGATGGAATTGAGCTTGCCGCGGCTTTTGACAGGTTCGCCCTGAGGTGTATCGATTGACTCCAGCAGGCAGGCGGCCTCCCGAGGTTCAACAGATACAATCCTCAAGCCGGTTTGCGAATGGACGGTGTTATAATACCATGAAGCTGATGCGGCCAGTGCGCCCACTCCCCCCTGAACTATGAAACAATCGATACTATCTTTTTTCTTCAAGCTTTCATCAATCTCCCTGAAGATAGTCAGATAACCTGCCATAATCCATTCAGGTATGGTCTCGTATCCGGGCCAGGCAGTATCGGAGATGATCTGCCAGCCATATTTTTCGGCCTCATCCCGACAGATCCTGACAGCGTCATCATAAGCACCATCAACTATATACACATCGGCGCCATGTCCGCGGATATTTTCGATTCTTGCGGACACGGTATTTTTGGGCATATAGATAACCGCATTCTGGCGCAGTTTTGAGGCTGTCCAGGCCACCCCGCGTCCATGATTACCGTCAGTGGCCGTGCAGAATGTATATTGCGCGGAAGAAATAATCTCTTCTGCGGAATAGAAAAATTCAGGGGACGGGATATCAAGGCCG
This sequence comes from Candidatus Zixiibacteriota bacterium, assembly GCA_011056555.1. Classification (GTDB taxonomy): domain Bacteria; phylum Zixibacteria; class MSB-5A5; order JAABVY01; family JAABVY01; genus JAABVY01. The sequence goes on from DSEQ01000026.1 coordinate 17,026, forward strand.
GACTTCTCAAATTCCCCGCAGACAAACCTGTATATTGCATAAGTTGCGCCAAGAGCCTTGAATGCTTTCAGCCCGAACCGTTGCGCCTCGTCCTTGATCAGCAGCCGGCCTATTCCAAGATGCTCGGCCAGACCGGGAAGGTCTATCAGCGGAGTCGGCTTGTACTCTTTGAGCGAGCGGTGCACATCTCTTATATCGGGCCTCTCAAATTCACTGGTTTGAGAATTGTTCCAGGACGGTATGTTCTGGCGAAACCTGTTTATCAGATAATTTTTCATCACCTGTAGATTATCAGGATTTCGTTATTCGGTCAACGCTTTTCGGCAAAAAGAAAATTATTATTTTGACTTTCATGTTTTAACATATTATTAAACAATAAAATGGCACGGCCGTAATGGACACTGATAATTAGAGTTTTCCCGGGATTAAGCCCGATGAGATTGGCAGTTCAGGCAGGAAGCTTCCCATGGATTTGATTCAGCAGCTGGGGGCGATGGCATTCGCATCACGTTTAAAGCGCCTGAGCGAACGTTTGCACAAGGATGTCTCACGTGTGTATGACAGGCATTCGGTGGATTTTGAGGCGCGCTGGTTCCCGGTTCTCTATGCTCTCAAAGAGAGATCGAGCCAGCCGGTAACCACACTGGCATCATCACTGCGGCTCACCCATCCCGCCATAAACCAGATTGCCGGGGATATGGAAAAGCAGGGCTATGTGACCTCCAGCCGGGATAAAAAAGATGAGCGCAAACGCCTTCTACGACTGACATCCAGGGGTCGAAAGCTCATCAAGGATCTGGAGCCGATCTGGCGCATAATCGAATCTGAAACCGGCAAACTTCTGAAGACCAGCGGGGGAAATATTTTAAAATCAATGGATAAAATCGAATCCGCACTGGATAAGAAGGATATGTATGAGCGGGTGATGGAAAAACTCAAAAATCTATACTTCAAGAAAATAAAGATCGTTGAATACAAACCGCAATACAAAAAATACTTTAAAAAGTTGAATTACGAATGGCTGAAGGAATATTTCCGGGTTGAAGCGCCTGATGAAAAAATATTATCCGATCCGAATAAATATGTAATCAAGCCGGGCGGGTTTATCCTGTTTGCCAGATACAAGGGAAAGATTGTCGGCACCACAGCGGTTATGAATCATCGCAACTCCGTCCTCGAATTGACCAAGATGGCTGTGACCGAATCAGCGCGCGGAAAGTACATCGGGGAAAAACTGGCAGTTAAGGCAATCGAAAAATGTAAGCGTCTTGGGGCAAAATCAATTGTTCTTCAGACTTCTCCGAAACTCAAAGCCGCAAATGCACTTTATGAAAAGCTGGGCTTCGAAAAAGTCAAAGACAGCGATCTCGATTTGCCGAAATACAAGCGCAAGACTATCATGATGCGGCTGGAGCTTTGATATTTCCAGGGACTATTTACGCCTTAAAGCCAGGAGGCGGGCGTACCTGCGCTGATATGTTTCCGAATTTGGGTTGATCTGAAGAAGCCGCCCCTGGAAATACAGGGCAGGTTCATATCTTTTGTCTGACGCAAGTACATCAACCAGCGATTCCATCAATTTGATGCTGTCCTCTGACATCCCAACAGCCTTATCCAGATATTTCAATCCCGAGTCTGTCTGGTTCTGATATAAATAGGAGTGTCCCAGATATGTATAGACCGGCACTGCGGTAGTATCCTGCATGAGTATTCGCAGCTGCTCGATAGCTTCATCGAAATTTCTGGTCATGTAAAGTGATTTGGAATACCCTATACGATCCAGATTGGATAGCCAGCAGTGATCGGCAAACATATCATAATAGACCCGTGCCGTCTCATATTCTTCCATATTTATATAGCCGTTGGCGATCGAGACACCGGAGAGGCAGTCAAGCTGACCGGCATCCGCCATTTTCTCCATGAATTCCACGCTGGCCTGATGGCGCTTGTAGACATAGGACAGCAAATGCGCAAATATTCTAATCCTGCGCCCCTCGTAGTAGCCGGTCTGATAATGGGGGTCGACATGCGCAAGCCGGGTTATTCTGTCGAGAGATTTAGCGGACTGCATATTCATCGCCGCAAACGACGAAAACTGGACCAGGTTCAGGAACAGGATTGGAACAACCAGGGAATACATTTTTAATCTGGTAAAATTTGCTCTATGGAACATTAATGCTGCAAAAAGAAACACGGGCAGGACAAAAATCGAAAGCAGGTCCCAGTCACGGGGCGCCCCAAGCACCGGGTCTATAATAAAACTCACCAGAAAAGCGGGGACCGCCGCCCACAGAAGAAATCGGAGGTAATCCGATGTTTTATAAACAGCAGGGTAAAAAAGGAATGCTAATGCCAGAAGAGCGAGTACCGGCCCGGCTATAATGAGGACGTTGGCAATATCGATAAGGTGAGTGGGTGAAAACAAGAAATAATTCGTATTCTCATTTGGCAGGATCGGCAGGGCGGCCCGGATGCCCGATCTTGATATAAAGGTTCCGGCAATATAGATAGCAGCAATATAGAGTACACTGAGTACTATTGGAACAAAGCTCGGGACGAAACGGTGCCGATGATTTATCAGCCAGAGGATCGACGGCACAAATGCCAGGAACCAGATATGCCAGAAAAGTCCTATTACAAGAATTCCCGCGGGGATAAATACGCTGGATTTGTACTTCATGGATTCGACTACCGAATGAATATAAATCATTAGCCATGCCAGAAGTATGGGATATGTTTCCACATAACCGGCAAAGATCACGCTTAATCCCGAGAACAGGATAACCAAAAACAGCCAAATCCTCCTGCCATAATCATCAACAAGCAGGCCGAGGGTTTTGTACAGGAAGTATGTGTACACCAACCCGCAAACAATCGACAGCGCGGCCATCAGGTTTGCCGCCTGATCCAGATTTTCAATCCCAAATAATTCTGCCAGAAGGCTGACAAGCTGGCTGTACCCAAAGGCAGTGGAT
>DSEQ01000055.1 GCA_011056555.1 Candidatus Zixiibacteriota bacterium
ATCCGGAAGAGTATCTGCAGGATTTCCGCCCCTAAAGACTTTGATTTCACTGGATATATTCATTGCAAACACCTCTGAATACCCATCCTGATCCAGGTCGCCTGGCGATTGAACAAAAAATCCTAAATTTTCGGAATGATTTTCTCCCTCTGCAAGAAAAATCAGCTCCAGATCAATTGAATAGCCATAAGAAGATACGAACAAGAAGATACAAGGAGCGAAGATTAATGCTCTAAATAAAGCCTTAACGGCAGAAAATATAGAATTCAATGTTCAGCATCCGGCTACGTGGTTCATTTACAAAATAATTAACTGGAATCCGACGTCAATTAAAAAAGCCCCATCTTTCGACAGGGCTTTTGCATCAAAGCAAGATTGTTTACTCTTTTTCCATAAACGGATACTTATAATCAGTCGGCGGTACGAAGTTCTCCTTAATTGCGCGGGGTGAACACCAGCGAATCAGGTTCAGAAGCGAACCGGCCTTGTCGTTGGTACCCGAGGCACGTGCGCCGCCAAAAGGCTGCTGTCCCACTACCGCACCGGTGGGCTTGTCGTTGATATAGAAATTGCCGGCGGCATGTGTCAGGACTTTCTCAGCTCTTACAATCGCCTCACGATCCCGTGCAAAGACAGCCCCGGTCAGGGCGTATGGTGAGGTCTCATCACAGAGCTTCAAGGTTTCTTCGTAAGCATTATCATCATAGATATAAACAGTCAGGACCGGGCCGAATATCTCCTCCTCCATCAGCTTGAAATGGGGATTGCCGGTTTCGATCATGGTCGGCTCGATAAAATAGCCCCTGGAATCGTCATAATTGCCGCCGAAGATGAAATTGGCTTCATCGGATTCTTTGGCGTAGTCGATGTATTCCACAATGCTGTCGAAGGCGCCCTTGTCGATGACTGCGTTGATAAACATGCTGAAATCTTCAACATCACCCATTTTCGCCTCTTTGCTGAACCCGACCATAATCTCTTTGATCTTGGGCCAGAGTGATTTTGGAATATAGGCACGGGAAACTGCAGAACATTTCTGTCCCTGGTACTCATAGGCGCCCCGGAATAGAGCGGTCGCGGTGGCATACGGCTCAGCCGAGGAATGCACGAAGACGAAGTCCTTGCCGCCGGTTTCCCCTACAATCCTGGGGTAGGATTTATAGTTGGCGATATTCTCCCCGACAACTTTCCACATATTCTGAAAAACCGCAGTGGATCCCGTAAAATGAACACCGGCAAGATCCCTGCTTTTGAGCACCAGTTCGCCGATCGCCGCACCCGGAGCGGTAACCATGTTGATAACTCCGTCCGGCAACCCGGCTTCCTTCATTACCTGCATGACGATATGGGCTGTATAAACCCCGGTCGAAGCCGGCTTCCAGACCACGGTATTGCCCATCATGGCGGGCGAGGTCGGAAGGTTTCCGCCGATGGAGACAAAATTGAACGGCGTGACCGCAAAGACGAAGCCCTCCAGGGGACGATATTCCATCCTGTCCCAGATCATGGGGGCGTTGCCCGGCTGCATATCATAAATCATCTGGGCGTAGAAGGGATTATAACGGTAGAAGTCAACCAGCTCACAGACCCCGTCGATCTCGGCCTGGAAGACATTTTTGGAATGCGCCAGCATGGTGGCGGCGTTCATGATATAGCGGTACGGCCCGGCCAACAGATCGGCCGCCTTAAGAAATATCCCCAGCCGGTGCTGGTAGGGCATATCGGCCCACTTCTGCTTGGCATCCATGGCCGCCTTGATGGCCAACTTGACTTCCTCTGCGGAGCCTTTGGAATATTCGCCCAGTTTCAGGGAGAGCTTATGAGGCGCCTTGATTTCGGCCTTTTTTTCGGTTCGAACTTCCTTGCCTCCGATCACCATGGGTATGTCGGCCGGATTCGATTTCAAATCCGCGATCGCCTTTCTCAATTTCGCGCGTTCGGGAGAACCGGGTGCATAGGAATACACCGGCTCATTCTTCGGTTGCGGAATTCTGAAACTACTCATTTGTATCCTCCAATTTGATTTTTATTTCAAATCCAGCACGTTGATCTTCAAAGCGCTAAAATTCATCAAAAACATCAAACTGTCAAGTGTTTCATAAATAAATCGAAGCGGCCGAGGGCGGGGGTTTTGCTTAATTGATTTGACATGCCAACTATACGCACACACCTATTAACGCTTCAATATCTCGAAAAACAATGTATCAAATCATCAACTAGTTCATCTATATTAAGGACGGTCCAAATGCTTGAAAATATCCTCACCTACATAGTGATTGCTGCAGTTGTTGGCATTCTCGGCATCCCGTTATATAAACTCCTGCTTGCCATTTTTGATCCCAAAGGCAAGCACTAAACCCTTTAAACAAAGGAGTAGCTATGCTACGTTTGGTTCTGTGCTTTTCGCTTTTACTGCTGGTCATTGTGCCGGCTTGTGAAGGGCCGATGGGGCCAGAAGGCCCACAGGGTGAACAGGGAGAGAAGGGCGATCCTGGAGAGCCTGGTCCTGGGACAAGGATAGTCTATAAAACCACCAATCCAATTCCATCTAATTATTACTGCTATTCTGTGCCCGAAATTGATGTGGACGATATGCCTCTTGTGTCCATCTATATCAGCCTGGAAGGAGCGAATGAGTGGAGCGAGCTGCCAGTCTATTATGAAGGCGCCGCCGACCTGGGTGCATGGTGCTATATTGAAGACGGGGGCGTCTGTGTTTATGATTGCTCTGGGCTAATGTTAATGGTAGTAGTGGTAATTTAATTCGGGGACAGAAAGTGCAGTTGGAGGGCGTTAGGTCCCCCCTAGGCATACAAGGGAAAGGAAAGCGGTTATTAATGGCCTAAAATATAATCCAGGCGAGGCCGGCTCCTGTAGCCCTAACAAAAAAAGCGAGAAAATCTATGTAGTCTCTGAACCGGTTGGTCTACTTGACACATAGCTCTCTAATGAAATTGCCCGCGGAGAAGTTCGCTCAGGTTGTGAACGACATCATCCGCGGGCAGCGTGTTTTGAAACCGTACCGCTACGGTCTTTCTGTGCTACAGCTTCCCCTCGGTATCCTCTTTCTTTGCTTTCGCTTCCAGGGCTTCAAGCTCTTTGCTTATGTACTCTATGCCGAAGCTGGGGTCTCGATTCTCTGAAGATAAAAAGAGCACGATTCTGGTTGTTTCCGTTTCCCAGGTTGTGTAGTAATGACTGTGGCCGTAGTACATTTCATCTCCAGGGCCATCACAATATGAGGGCGGGTCTTTGAGTGCGATCACTTCTTCCTCTGTGGGGCTTCCATATTTTTTTTTCAGGGCCTCTTGCACTTCATAAAAGGAAGCAATCCAAAAGTCGTTGTTCCAGTAAACCTCTTCAAACGCGTATTTTGCTCTGATGAGCTTTCCCTCAACAAAGATATACCCCAATGTGCAGTCCATGCCCAACAGGTATTGGTCGTAATATATGATGACTCTTCCGTGTAGAGCCTCACTGCGGAGGTCCTCGCTGTCAATATCCGGTGTTTTTCCTTCGATTGCCTTGACCTGAACTGGGCTCATGCCCCAGCTCACTTCTCGAAAATCCTGGGCGCTGGCGCTATTAGCACCGATAAAAAAGATTACGAAAATGGTGAGAACGAAGTGGCGCTTATTCACAATCTTTTCCCTGTGTGCGGTTAATGTTGATGCTATACTCCTCAATCTATAGACGTTTCCTGATTTGTCAAGTGATTTTGCCATGCCACTATCCTTTCCTTAATGGGCAATCAGAGAACAGTTGACATGCAAAAACTAAAGGACTATTTTAGAAAATGTAAACAGGTTATAACCAATCAGAGAAACAGGCATGGGAAAATAAATAAAAAGGTGACTCTATGAGCAATGAATTGCGCTACAATATAGCGGACCAAAGACTGTCCTTTACGGGCGACAAAACCACCATGGCCATTGATGATGACTACCTGATAGAATTTAACCAGCTTCATCACAGGGTGCTGGACCAATTCAACATCTCCCTGATCGAGGGCTCGATTACAAAAATCTGTGACGACATCTTCACCAAATCTAACCTCGGCGCCTTACGGAACAGGCAGCTCAGGCAGTCGGTGATCTTATCGGCCGCGCTCTCGGCCGCTGCGGTCGGCCTGACCGGTTTCGGGTCGTTGAAAAAATACCCGGAGGAGAAGCGCACCAGAGAGCTCAAGAATGAGCTTAAGCGCGCTAATGACCGCACCGCCGCACAGATCATGGGCGAGGTACTTCAGCTTACCACAGAGGCCTTTCCACGAGGCGAGGAAGTAGTTATTGAATGCTCCATCACGGAAGGTGTCCGGGTCAAACCCGGTAAGGAAGCCGGGGGCAATCCCACCATCGCGGTGGGAGCACTATTCGGCAAAGACGAACATCGCCGGGATTACGGCCTCAAACTGCATCCCAGCGTAACCATGCTCTCCATGGGGAATGACGTGATCGATGGAACCACGAAGTCAGTTATGGGAGACCACTCGTCTTTTACGGCCCTGTTCCTGACCGAGTCAGGGGTCAAAAGACATCTCCCGGATATCTATGTTCAGCGCTGGATGGGAAGCAAAAGCTTCAACGAGTTCAATCCAAGGGAACTGTCCACCCTGGAAGCGGCGGAGGTTATAGCCAAATCGTACGGCCTGAAAAGGATCGAGGATTTCAGCGCCTATTTCCTGGAAAGATCCAGGCACATACCTCCCATGGACAAATTCAACGCCGCAGGTATAGCCACTCCATTCGATAAAGACGGCGATCTCTTTCCCGCCCTGGTGCTGGGCGAGGAACACCTGCGCTTTCCCGACGGCCGCGGACTCTACTCCATGTGCGGCGAGATCGGCGGCTCGGCCGAATGGGCCGTGGGAGTGCTTCCCCTAGTATGGCGCGGCGGGCAGGCCCTGGGCATGCTGACAAGCCAGTCCTATTTGACCCGAAAGGATATCTCGGCCGAGGAAAAATGGCGGGAACGCTTTCACTACACCGAGGAAGAACTGATGCTTATTCATGACGCCCGCTTCGAGCATAAACCCTATTTCACCATATATGACATCCTTGAGGACCCCATGGCGGGGGGTATCGCAGCCTTCGGAGCTATCTCCGACAATTATTTCTACCCCGATCTTAAGGGCGTTTCGGTCGAAGCCAACGGTAAGATGATACATACTAACGTCATGGTCATAAACTCGCTGGGTCTCGTGCAGCACTGGCACCTGGTCTTTCAGTGCCGGAACAGCCTCGAAAAAACGGTAGAGGCATTGCAGTCGCCCAAGGTAGGTCTTACCGAGCTGACTGGCTCTGAGCTGGAAAAAGCTATCGATAAGATGCTGAACGATGCAGTTCAAAGAAACCGCTTCAGGACATTCTTCATCAATGAATACTATCCCGCCATCATCCATGTCCGCGATAAAATGGTTATTTTAAACCGCGCGATCGATGCCCTGATCGAAAGAGAAGCCCTGGGCGCTGTCGATAAGGAAATCGCCCAGATTGTCCAGAAGCTGGAGCCGGACTGGTTCATTCATGAATGACGAGCGTGGAAAAAGTCAGACAATAAAAAAAATCCCATCCTCACGGATGGGATTTTTATTTTCATCTGCTGACCCGGGTCAGCCCTTTAGATGCTTGTTGACCAGCTTGGTCATCTCGAACATGCTGACCTGCTTCTTACCGCCAAAAATAGGTTTGAGTTTCTCATCGGCGTTGATGTTTCTCCTGTTCTTGGCATCCTGCAGATTGTTCTTCTTTATATAATTCCAGATCTTCTTGGTAACCTCTGTTCTCGGAAGAGGCTTGGATCCCACAACCTCGGCCAGCTGAGGAGAGGGGGTCATGGGCTTCATGAAAGCCGGATTCGGTTTGCGTTTGCTTTTCGTCTTGGCCGTTTTCTTCTTGGCCGGCTTGCTCGCAGTCTTCTTAACGGCCTTCTTCGCGGTTTTCTTCTTGGCGGTTTTTTTCTTGGCCGCCGGCTTCTTGGCCGTCTTCTTGGCTACTTTTTTCTTGGCGGTTTTCTTTTTCGCTGTTTTCTTTTTGGCCGCAGTTTTCTTTTTAGCCTTTTTCTTTGCGGGCATCATCTACTCCTTTTGTTAAAAGTTTATCAAGTACATTTATCTCTTTTTCTATTCTAAAAATCTTAGCGCGGACATCCTGACCAAAAGGCTATTTTCATAGAGGCAGAATTAAGAATGTTTAAAGACTTTATCAACAAAAATAATTAGCTTTTCAAATAAATTTTCTCTCTGAAACAAGGGGTAAAATAAGGAAAACGACAGGACTTCAAAAATCTGATTCGGGCCCGATATGCGCCGCTGGATCGGGACAGGAAAGACAATCTCTGAGGGAGGCAGAATGATTTCCGGAAGTTCTCGGGGGATCCGGCTCAGCTTTCCAGGATATATTCGGAAATATCGATTCCATACTTTTCCGGGTCGACCAGGTGGACAACATTGCGAACATACTTTTCATTTTCCCGGTCATACTCGGTCAACTGCACTACGGGTGTCTGCTCTTTCTTGCCCCTGGTATCGGCCAGTATCCTGACATCCGGGCGAAATATATCATTCATATTGTTGGCTACCACCAGGGCCAGCTCGCCCGTGTCGAGCAGAAGAAGCGATCCGACCGGGTATATTCCGATGATATTGATCAGGACTTTGAGCAAATAAGGATCGAACTTGACCTTGGCCTGCTTGATCATCTGCATTATAACCTGGTCCAGGGGCATGGGCTTCTTGCTGTATACCCTGCCGGAGGTGACGGCATCGAAATAATCACACATGGATACAATTCTGGAAAAGAGATTCATCGGGCGGGCACGGTTTATATACGGATATCCGGTACCGTCAATATTCTTATGATGCTCAAAGGCCACCAGCATGGCCCTGGCCGTATGACTGTCCATGGGGAAAGCCTGTGCCAGAGCCTTGGCGCCATAAATCGGATGCTCATGCATCTTGGACCAATCCAAAGCGTTGAAACTTTCCGGCTTGTTGAGGAGGTCGATGGGTATCCTGGTCTTGCCGAAATCATGGAAAAGGGCGGCGAATCCCAGTTCCGCCAGCCTGGCTTTGCTCAATCCCAGTCGGATACCCAGCGCGACCGCAAACACGCTCACGTTAACCGAATGTTTGTAGGTATATTGATCATAGTTGCGCAGAACCGTCAATTCGAGCATGTAGGATTCGTTCTTGATGATCTCATCGATGATCCCGTGTATGGCTCTTTTTGCTTTGAAAAAATTTGTGTTTCTCTTCTTCTGCTGGGCAAAACCTCCCATAACCTGCTGCACCACGCTCAGGGCCTGGAAGAATGTCTTCTTTGCGCTGGTGCGCTCGCTTTCGTCGTCATCATCATCGCGACAATCATCAATGGTCAGGGAGGGGATGAATTTGATGTTTTTTATCTCCAGTCCCCTGAAGTAGTCGTTGAGGTTCTCGGCGTTTCTGACCTTCAGATCAGATCTGACCACCTGAGAAAATGCCTTCTCCAATTCCTCAAGTTCGGTCTTGACCGAAAATTCCATCCCGGCTACGCCCAGGTTCTCGAATTGGCTCTGCAGGTATTTTGCCGCCAGGTACCCGTCAAGTTTGATCTTCAGCCTCTGGTCATTCAGGAATAAATACCCGTCGACATCGGTTATGGATAGATGGGATTCATGGTCGGTGGCCACATGCAGCAGATCCAGGAATTTTGAGATCTGTTTCTTGAAATTATCGTTACGCGGATCATAGAATGAAGCGGTCTTCAGGCAGACATAAAGCTGGGTGGCCAGATCCCGTCCCAGAGCCTGCAGGTTTGCAATCTCTCTCTTTTCAGCATCGCTCAATTGCACGCCGCTGTTTATTGCTTCTGGTTGCGTCATTAATCTCCCTCAGTGTTCCTATCTGCAGCGACCCGCCCTTTCTTGTCCAGGATGAGCTGGGCCAGATTTGCCAATGGTCCCTTCTTTTTATTGGCGGCCTCTTCGATAAGTTTCCAGGCATCCTCGGTTTCTATCAGAGAGATAGCCAGAACAGCTGCTTCTTTCTTCTTCTGAGAGGCCCTGGCTGAAAAGAAAGACCTCTTCTTTACTATCTTCTTGAGAACAGGTAGTGCATTATCCCCGCCGGTAAAGGCCAATGCTTTCAAAAGATTTTTCTGCTCTTCAAAGCCCATGCCGTTAAACTGGCTGGACTTGACGATCTCCTGGATAGCTTCAAAGGCCGGATCGTAGCGATTCTGCGAAAACATCTCAATAACCTTGTGCCGGATCCGTTCTGATTCATCTTTCAAATAGGGAATCAGTATTTTAAGATCGGATTTCGAGGCCAGTTTTTCGACCGCCACCACCGCTTCCCAGCGCACGCGTTCATCAAAATGCTCCAGCGCTTTGCGCATGTAGCTCAGTCCCTTGTTGTCTCCGATCTCACCTAAAATCAACACCGCATTGCGAACAACATACCAGCGTGAATCATGAATTGCATTACCTATAATCTCAATCCTGTCCCTGCCCTTATTTATCAGGGCCTCGATCACCATCTTCCTGGCCGGGAAATTGTTGAGCTCGCCCAGCATCCAGATTAGCGAGGGCATGCTTTTCCATTCCAGTTCTTCCAGGTATAGCCGTATGCCATCGAAATCCTGCCATTCCGAAGAATTCAGGAGATTGGTTATGCGGGAAATCCTGATCCTGTCCCCCACCCTCGCCAGGGAGTCTTTAAACTTATCCGCACGGGGCCCGGATTTTTTCTGTAACTCCGCATAACATTTCTTCATCCCCTGAATCAGATAAACCAGAAGGGGAAACTGCTCAGAATCAAGCATCTTATCGAACATGTTATCCAGTGTCAGCAGACTCTCATCGAAATTCCCGAGCTCATCTTCAGACAGCAGTATGTCAAGCAAAAGCTCGATTGACTCGAATTCAATGATCAGCTCCCCGTCAGCCGCCATGAGATCTTCCAGATAAGCTTTTTCGGACGGGCCGAATTCTTGAATGTTCCTGAATATACCCAGGAAATCATCATCCTCTGATAAACCTGCCAGTTCCTTCTCGGAACCATCGAGCAATGCATCCAGAGCATTTTTGGTTTCAACCTGAGACTCGGATAATATAATTTCGGAATATTCAACCTCCTGCTGCTCCGGAGCGCTAAATCCATCCTCGATTTCCGCCAGGGAAAAATCTTCCACGACATCATAATCGATGCTCCCAAAATCCCTCTGCCAGAAAAGGTTTACCAGATCTTCATAATCCTCGCCGGCCCTCATAACCGTAAGTATGTCATCAAAGAACTGCTCCCACTCTATTTGAGTGATGGTCTCTTTGAACATCAGGCGCCTGATACCGTCGCGGTGGAGGACATGAGGCAGATTTCCCTCTCTTGTGCGGGATTCATGGATAGTTTCTCCGTTGAGCATAAAAGAACTGGCATGAACCTCAAACTCTATCAGGCCGAATTCCTGGATATGTTGATGGAGCTTATTCCAGCAGGATTTCTTGAACTCCCTGGGAATGGGATTGTCCGGAGGATATATCAGGCTGGTTTTTATCCCTTTTGAAAAAACGTTGAGAAAATCCGAAAGGCCCTCGTATATTTCTCTTTCAGCCTGCTCCTCTATGACTTTGGTGTCAGTTTGCATTGATTCCATACTTATATTCGGTTTATTAAGTTATCGGAAATATCGCGATAAGTTTTAAGATGAAATCGACTCAGGTTTTGCCCTAAGTTCATTTCGATTAGATAAGGCCGGGAGACGGATATGTTCTTGAATGGAATCAATCCAAGCCCGCTAATCAGTCTGAATTCAGTACAAAAGAGGAAGATCCCATCATCTATCCAGCAAGCGATAATTTGTCTTAAGTGCCGACAAATATTATATTTATACTTTATTTTTTGTTGATTTCCGTGTTGCTTGTGATTAGATTTCTTGCAGTTTCCTCGGGCAAGAGGGAATGCGAGAAATCGACTTTTACGTTTGGGTACGGAAATGAGAGATAGGACTTTAACTTTCAGGGACGAAAAGGGTGGGTTTTATCCTGCCCGCTTATTCCTGCAAATCCCAAAACTGGGGAGGTGGCATTTTGCTAAAAACTAAGCTGTTCGTTATGACCATGGCGGTAATGTTTCTGTTTACCGCCGGCGCCGTGGCAAATGAGACAACGGGGGCGCTCGGTTTGGGCGTCAGAGGCGGCGGTTATTTCATCGGCGGAGAATGGAACGTTAATCTGTTCGGGGGCGCAGAACTTAACGTCGGCCTGCACAAAAATTTCGCACTCGGACTACTGGGTACCTATGGGCGTACCGACGGGGCCGGGCTGGACCTCACATCCGAAGATCTGCCCCAGCTGATCGAGTATGATGACAGCCTGAAGATCACGCATTATATTATCGAACTTGCCGGGACCTACTATATTTCTCCGGAAACAGCCTGGAGGCCATACCTTACCGCCGGAGCCGGCGTAACCTTCTGGCGCGTCGATGATCAGGATGGCAACACGGTCCAGGTGCCCGATCTCAATGACCAGCCGTTTGACTACGAGGATCAGCAATTGACCGTGATGTTTGGCGCCGGTATGGAATATTTCCTCAGCGACCATTTCTCAATCGGCGCGGCTACCCGCTATCACCTTTTTACTGAGGTATTGAGCGATTTTACAGATGAGCGCGATATCGGAGGCTCAGACGGACTGGATAATCCCGTCGGCTTCTTCGAATTCGGGCTGACCCTCACAGGATATCTCAGTTCCTGTGACGATGATGACGATGATGGTGTCTGCAACGAGGATGACCGCTGTCCGGAAACTCCCGCCGGGTGCATAATCGACGAAGAGACCGGATGTGAGCTCGATGGCGATGGAGATGGCGTTTGTGACGGCCTGGATATGTGTTCCGACACGCCGGCGGGTTGCAAGGTTGATGCGGCCGGATGTCCCCTGGATTCCGATAACGATGGTGTCTGCGACGGTCTCGACCGCTGCGACAATACCCCGGAAGACTGTGAAGTCGATGAGTATGGCTGTCCCCTGGATGCTGATGGGGACGGGGTCTGGGACTGCCGCGACAACTGCCCCGATACTCCCGAGGGCTGCAAAGTTGACGAAAGCGGCTGTCCGCTCGATGGTGATGCTGATGGTGTATGTGACGGGCTCGACCAGTGTCCGGGTACGCCGGAAGGGCTGGAGATTGATGATGTCGGCTGCCCGGTCTCATACGAAATTCAGAAGGAGCTGGTTCTGGTAGGAGTTACCTTCCTGGTAAACCAGGCCACGATTAAACCTGAATCAAAGAAGGAACTGGACAAGGTTGTTGAATCGCTTAAGGCGCTGCCGCACGTGAAGCTCGAAGTCGCCGGACACACCGACATTTCCGGTTCGTACGATAATAATGTCGAGCTCTCTCAGCGCAGGGCCGAAGCTGTCCGCGATTATTTCATCGAGCAGGGCATTGATCCCGAAAGATTGATTGCCAAAGGTTATGGTCCGGACAAGCCGAAATATGACAACTCTACATTGGAGGGTCGGCGTAAGAACCGCAGAGTAGAATTGATCAGGCTCGATTAAGTCTGCATCGAGGAACTTGAGTTTGCAAAATGGCCGCCGCAAGTCAGGCGGCCATTTTTTTGTGATTTTCGCAAATGTCTTACAATACTGCTTGACAAGCGGGGCCCATTATCCCTATATTATATATAAGGATCAACTCCTTTTTGCACCGTATCTGAGTTAACTGGTTTTTTATTATAAGTAGCTTTTTTGCACCTTTACAGAATCCGAAACTGCAGGAGATGCGCAGGCTGACCTTGCATTGCAATCTTGTCTGATTGGTTGCGGGCAAACCAAAAAGGAAGGAGGCATGAAGGGAACTTGAGGAGCTAATTTTCAAATTCAGGATGCATTTTCTGAAATTGTAACCGGAATGCAGTTAAGCTGAAAATTTGAAATCAGTCCGCCTTCAAAATTCCTGCAAACGCGAGCAGATTGCGTGGAGCGGGAGAAAATGGGGCTACACGAAGGCGGGCTGTCTTGTTTGCGGACAACCCTGCAACTATTCCGGTGAATAGGTGATACGGATATACTCAGAGGGCTGATCTTCGAAGTATTTGAATACATTCAGATTGATATCATCGTACTCACCATATTCCAGGAAGTATTTCTCGGCAATCGGTCTGATGTTGAACTGCAAATCCTCTGTTATATAGGCCTCGCACATGTCGTTATAAGCCTGGTGCTCGAGATAAATATTGGCCTGCACCGGATACGATTCCATGAAGGCCGGAGGCGCCATATACAGCGCGAAATCATGATCCTTGCACCCGCCGCTGTAGCTGACAGTGAGAGTCAGAATATCGCCGCTAATGCCGACATCCTCGAGCTCGAATGCATCCACCATCAAATCGGACGGAGGCAGGTTAGAGAAATGCACCGGATCAATCCCGGGATCGTTTCCGCCATCAGACTCATTCACCCTGATAGTCGCAATTCTGGAACTATTGTCAGTCGGAACCGGAGCAACCGGATAGGGTAATAGCTGCAGCATTCGTATCTCATAGCCCGGGTATCTGGCAGGTTTTTCGAGCAGGGGATTTGGACTGACTATGGCCTTCGAGACGACAGCCTCCTCGCCATCCTTCTGGATCGTGAACTCAACCTCGGCCTGCCCGGCCCATACACAATAGGCATTCATTGGGCAGCGTGAATCGAACACCTCACCATCGAACGTGATGGTCAACCCGGCATCGGAGATGTAAACCGAATTGCCGTACCGGATATCTGCCATATCCCCGATCTGGACCTGAAAGGTCGAATCGGAGCAACTGAGTATCAAAATCACCGGAATTGCAAGAAATAATGAAAAGATTAAGCTCTTCCTCATATCAATTCCCCTTCTGATACAGTTTATCTTCACTTATTGAATCCATAGTATTATACGATTTCATGCCCTCTATCGTCCAGTCAAATCTGTGAATTTTAAAAATTTTCACCAATCTCAACATCGTTTAAAATGCACAATATCAAGCCTATTTTCGGCGGTTTAGAATAAGATTATTGACAGGCACCTTAATAATCGTATTTTTCCCGCCGTCATGGATATGAAGTTCATCAGAAATTTCTCAATTATCGCCCATATCGACCACGGCAAGTCGACCCTGGCGGACCGCATGCTGGAATTAACCGGCATGATCGAACCGGGCGAGAATGTCAAACAGATCCTGGATTCCATGGGCCTGGAACGGGAGCGCGGGATTACGATCAAACTTCATGCCGTGCGTATGGAATACAATTCCCCCGACGGTAACTTGTACATATTAAATCTCATCGACACGCCCGGACATGTCGACTTCACCTACGAGGTTTCCAGGTCATTGGCAGCCTGCGAGGGAGTTCTTCTGGTTGTGGACGCCTCGCAGGGAATCGAAGCTCAGACTATCTCTAATCTTTATATGGCCCTCGAGCATGACCTGACGATTATTCCGGTCATAAACAAGATCGATCTCCCGGCTGCTGATGTCGAGGACGTGGAAAAGCAGATAATCGATCTTTTAGGAGCGAAATCTGAGGAGATTTTTAAAGTCTCTGCCAAGCTCGGTACCGGTGTGGAGGCCATTTTTGAAGCGATAGTGAGCTATATCCCGCCTCCCACTGGCGACCCGCAGAAACCTTTCCGCGCCATGATATTCGATTCTATATTCGAATCCTACCGCGGGGCGATTCCTTATATCCGTGTTGTCGATGGCGAAGTCAAAAAAGGCGACACCATCACACTCCGCGCGCCGAACAAAAAGTATGAGGTCCTCGAAACCGGATATCTCCGGCTCAAGCAGGTGAAGGCGAAGAAGCTGTCCGCCGGGGAGGTCGGCTATATCGTAGCTTCCATCAAAACTGTATCCGACACAAAGGTGGGCGATACGATTTTCATTGGCGAGGGCAAAGATATGAAGCCGCTTCCCGGCTTCAGGGACATTAAACCAATGGTATTCGCCGGTATTTACCCCGCTACCGCCGAGAACTACGAGGAGCTTCGTAATGCGCTGGAGAAGCTTAAACTCAATGACTCCTCGCTGTTATATATCCCGGAAACCTCGGCTGCGCTCGGTTTCGGTTTTCGCTGCGGATTTCTGGGCCTGCTGCATATGGAAATTATCCGCGAACGCCTGACCCGCGAATATGATCTAAATATTATAAATACAGTGCCCAACGTGGAATACAGGGTAAGGATGAAAGAAGGCAGAACTATTACAATCGAGAATCCCTCCCATCTTCCACCCCTGCAGGATATCGAGTTCATTGAGGAACCCTATGTGGATGCCAAAATAATAACACCTTCCGATTATATCGGGAATATAATGAAACTGGTGACTGAACGGCGCGGAATCTACCAGAATACTGAATATCTGGACACAAAACGCGTCAACCTGAGCTATAAACTTCCACTGGCTGAAATTATTTTCGACTTTTTCGATAAATTGAAATCACTCACGCGCGGATATGCTTCCCTCGATTACGAATATTCCGGATTTAGAAGATCCGATCTGGTCAAGCTGGATATACTCATAAATTCCCAGCCGGTGGACGCTTTCTCCTATATCCTGCACCGCGAGAAGGCCTACAGCAGGGGCCGTCAGCTCTGCAGCAAATTGCGTGAACTTATTCCCCGCCAATTATTTGAGGTCGCCATTCAGGCCGCAATCGGCAACCGCCCCATAGCCCGCGAAACTGTCAAGGCAATCCGCAAAAATGTGACCGCCAAATGCTACGGGGGCGATATTACCCGCAAAAGAAAGCTGCTGGAAAAGCAAAAAGAGGGCAAAAAACGCATGAAACAGGTCGGAAATGTAGAAATACCTCAGGAAGCCTTCCTGGCCGTGCTCCAGCTCGAAAAAGACTGATCTACCCTCTCAATATTTTCCGCTAACTTACCGATATATCAAATAACTATGCAGGAAGTGCAAAACGTTTCTAACGTTAAAACTATAGGTCAGACCCGCAGTCTGAAAAGACGTGCCCGGGCCAGAATTAAAGACATTATCGAGGCTGTCTTAATCGCCCTGGTTATTGCGGTTATCCTCAGGATTTTTGTGGTTCAGGCCTATCGTGTGGATTCCGATTCCATGGCCGAAACCATGAAGAGGGGCGATTTTATCTTTGTCAACAAGTTCTATTACCATTTCGGTGAGCCAAAAGCGGGCGATATCATCGTCTTCGAATATCCCCTCAATCCAACCAAAGATTATATCAAGAGGATTGTGGCTATCGAAGGGCAAACTGTAGAAATTATCGCCAAGCAGTTGTATATCGACGGCGTGCCGGTACAATTGCCGCCCCAGGCAAGATTTACCGATGACAAAATCGTACCGGCAGAGTTCTCCAACCGGGATTTCTACGGTCCCAAGCAGGTGCCGGTGGGGCATGTGTTCGTCCTGGGAGACAACCGCGATAATTCGCAGGACTCCAGGACCTGGGGCTTTCTGGACAAAAGCATGATCAAGGGCAAGGCGATGTTTACCTATTTCTCATGGAAGCCCGATCCCAATGCGCCCCAATGGGGCCCGCCCTATATTGATAAAATCGTGACTATTCCGTTCTACAACCTGGCTCATTTCCCCTGGCGGGTGAACTGGGACAGGCTGTTTAAGACTTTTTAAAAGCTATTTCGCCTGCAAACATCCAGCCCGCTAACCTGCATCTAACGATCTGGAAAAGAACCAAATAAAATCTTAATGTTTTTTGTTGCCTCTAACATTATCCTAACATTTTGCTAATAGATAAGGCGAAATCAGGAACGTGAATTTACATAGGAGGCAATGTGAAAAGAGTGTTGTTACTGGTACTTTCTCTGCTTCTCATTCATCAGATTCTGCCGCCGACTGCTGCGGCCAATGATAATATTAAATTCAAGGGCGATTTCAGGTACCGCATTGAAGCGATCGATCTCGAGGATCAGGATGCCCGTTATCGCCACAGGATCAGGCTGCGCTTTGGCCTTAACGCCGATATCAATGAGCAGCTGTCTTTAGTTTTCCAGATGTCCTCCGGCTCGGATGATCCGGTCTCCAACAACCAGAGCCTTGATGAGGCTTTCTCGACCAAGAACCTGAGCTTGAATCTGGCTTATGTTACCTGGAAACCGTCGGCGGTCCAGGGTCTTGCGCTTATGGCCGGTAAGATGGTCAATCCCTTTATGTCGGTCGGTAAATCGGAACTCCTGTGGGATCCCGATCTCACCCTGGAAGGCATGGCCGCAAACCTGGGCCACAGCCTGGAGGAAATCTCGCTCTTCTTCAATGGCGGATTATTCTGGGTCGAGGAGCGTTCATCCGGTGATGACTCCTATTTCATCGGCGCCCAGGGTGGATTTAAATTCGATCTCACGGATACACCCGGATACATCATCCTCGGCGGCGGATATGTCGACTATGTCAATGCCGAGGGTTTCGGTCCCTTCTATGATGCCGATGATCCTGCAGGGAATACGGTTGACCTTGCCGGAGATTATGCCGAGGACTTCAACACGGTCGATATTTTTGCCGAGGCCGGAACGAAGCTAAGAGATATTCCGGTGGCATTCTTCGCAGATTTTGGCACCAATGTCGCCGCTGATGAGGATAATATCGGCTGGCTGATCGGTGTCAGTGCCGGAAAGATCAAGGATCCCGGATCATGGAACCTGCGCTATCAATACAAATACATGGAAAGCGATGTGGTGGTGGGACGCTTCACCGATTCGGATTTCATCGGAGGCGGTACTGACGGCAAGGGGCATGAGTTCAATGTCGGCTACCAGGTCATGCAATCGACCACCCTTGCATTGACATTGTTCTTAAATAAGCAGGGCCTTGATGAAGAGGTCAATTACACCCGCTTCCAGGGTGATATCAAATTCAAGTTTTAGTTCTTTGATTACTTCTGGAAATTAAAGTAGGGCAGGTTCCCTGTGAACCTGCCAATTTAAATAGGCAGGACCGCAGGGGTCCTGCCCTACTCCTCGCGTCATTCTGAGCGCAGCGAAGAATCTCCTTATTTCAAGTACAACATCTTCTTTGAAATGACCTCATCCCCGGATTGAAGCTGATAGAAATATATGCCAGAGGGGACATCGTTATC
>DSEQ01000003.1 GCA_011056555.1 Candidatus Zixiibacteriota bacterium
GAAATTCGCCCCTAAGGAGGACCCCTTTGGGATAAAACTGGACAAGCTAATATAAAATATGTATATAAAAAGTGTAAACCATCTGCCCGGAATGAACTGTAAAGGATGTGCCCGGAATATACCTTAAAAAAATGGAGATGAAGGGATTCGAACCCTCGGCCTACGGCTTGCAAAGCCGCCGCTCTCCCAGCTGAGCTACATCCCCATTTAAAATCTATAACTGTCCGACCAAAAAGCCTTCATGCCATGTCGTTCTGAGGGAATGAGGTGATCGAAAAATCTCTCTCGATTCAAACAGATTCTTCGCTTCACTCAGAATGACGGAAAAACAACAAAGCTTTTTACCGGCTCTAAATTACGCTTTATAACACGCCGGTCAATAAAAAAAGTTCCTGGCGAACCAGGAATAAAATATGGGCCTAACTGGAGTTGAACCAGTGACCTCACGCTTATCAGGCGTGCGCTCTAACCGTCTGAGCTATAGGCCCATTCAAACCATGAATTTCAAATTTATAAGCCAGAAACAGTTTGTCAATACATATTTCGGAATTTCCCCTCAAATTATTTAACGATAATGACTAATCGAATATTTGTAAGCCCGGGAATCCGGGAAATGATTGACATCAGCATGATCTGATACATAGATTATGCCGGGCAGTTTCAATCGAAGGAGAAAATATGGACAAAATAGATAGAGCCTACCGGATGATGCAGACCTACTTCAAAGAAAACGCCAATCCGAAAATCATTGAAAAATATTCCCGCTTTTTCAGAGAGGGATACGATCCCTTTGGAGTCGATCCGCATAAGCTCTCTCCACAGATCGAAGTTTGGTACAGTGGACTCGAACCGGATTTCAAAATATCCGACTTTAAGAAGCTGTTCACGAAACTAATGGATCACGGCAAGGATGAAGATCTGGCGGTGGTGATAAATTTTCTCAGGTTGATGAAAAAATATCACTCCCCCACCCTGTTCAAAAATATCAAGTCATATGTAAGCAAATACTTCACTAACTGGGCCCAGGTCGACAGCCTGTGTGCTCGCACAATATCGGAGATGATCTTGAATGATGTCGTTTCATATGATGATCTTCTGGCATGGCAGTCCGACGAGTCCAAATGGGTGCGGCGATGTGTTCCGGTTGGGACTGTCTATGGCTTCTATAAGCAAAAAGACATAAAGCCCGTGAAGAAAGTAGCTGAAGCTCTTATAAGCGATCCTGTGCGTGAGGTCGGCCAGGGTGTGGGATGGATGCTCCGGGATGCCTGGAAGGTCTATCCCGATCAGATCGAGAAGTTGCTTTTGAATCACGTCAAGACCGGCAACCGCACCGCCTATCAGTATGCTTGCGAGAAGATGGACAAGGAATATCGCAAGAAATTCAGGCGGCCGAAAAGGCAATAAACCAAAATAGCTTTCAGGAAAACCGGCCGGCCATCATTATTTCTTGTTAAAAACATCTCCCAAAGTCTTAGCATTCAAAATATCTTTCAGAATTGCATATCGAGGAGCTTGCGGCACCAAATAAATATTGTCCCCCAATATAACCTGAGGCCTAAGCTCTCGGGGATCACCTTTAATATGGATTATGTATTTCTGCGTATTCTTATACGGCTCAATTCGATCTACTTCAGCATAATGAGTAATTGCAGAAATGGGAGCAACTTGGTACATGGCAATGTACTTGATGTCTTTTATATGCTTTGCACTCAATCTAACAGCCCACCATGCTTTTTGCTCAATAAATGCGTTCCGGAAACCGTCTGATTTTGCGGGACAGATGAGAGTATCGAATCCTGCTTGGTCTTGTGAAACTGTTTCACCTTTCTGGTCTACCTCCTGCGATCCGGAGTCAATAGGCTCAAACTGCTCTTCGATATTAAAATCCTTTTTTCTGCGTATTCCAAACCTTTGCCTGTATGGCTCATCCACCTCATCAAAATGCTTAAGAATTATACCGGCCAGGTCGTTTCCATCTATTAATTTTATAAGAACCTTTCCGGGTGCCTCAGCTTCCTCAAGTGCGCTCGAAGTAAAAGACGATATAGTGATCAGACAGCCATGTTCGCCCTGCCCCAGGGCCCCTCGAAGAGCCAGCACGTGCTTATTGCCTATGGAGCTGCTTACTCTCTTGACTTGTACCCGAAGGGTAACACTCGCAAGACCCTCTGCATCCAGTGTCCCATTTACATCTATTCCCCTATCACTAACATATGGCGTGGTTTCGGCGGTAAATCCAATAATTTCTAATACATGCCTTATAAATATCTCAAATTCCTTTCCATCCAATTGCTTCAGGCCTTCCAGAATAATATCCCTTATTTTTTGAGGCTTTTCGGCAGGAGTATATGTTTCACCTGCAATCAAAGCATCAAGTTCATCGGCATATTTGTCCAGAGAGCAAATGGTTAGTATTGCACCGAGAGCGTATGATAGATTCGTCGACATATCCTCCTTTTTTAATGTATTCTCCAGCCATTTTACCCTGCGCCTGTGCTTATAAGGGCAGTCTCCCAACGGATTTTCCTCAAAGTAATATTCACCGACGTCTCCTACAAGATACTCGCCTTTTCCAAGGGGCGAAAGCACCTTATCCCCGGGCGTCATCTCTTTACCAAATCTATATATTTGCCCCGCTTGAATCGCTGTCTGTGTCGTATTATACTCGTAACTGGTTTTGCTTAGAGCATCCTTGATTCTATCCAGATTATCCAATTTGCCCAAGTCCATAACCTCACCCCAGCCAATAGCAATAAACTGCTTCGCCCTTGCTTCTTTGATATATTTAGCCCCCTCGCCTATTCTAATTAAATAATATGACATGTCTCCTCACTTGTACCTGTTTGTTTGATATCTACCCAGATACTATAATCTAGAAAATGTCTGCAGTATAATCAAGAATTAACACAATCATTGAATCAAGAAGGTAGTAATATGTGTTTTGGGTGGGCATTGCTGGCAAACTAAACGTACGCAAGGGCAGCTACCGATCGTATGACAAGTAAATTATCACCGGCCACAGGGCCGGTGGCTTTTATCCTACCGACTTAAGTCGGCTTATACATATCCAGCTGTATCTGGTTATGTTTGCTCTGGTGCCTCACATAGCGTTTTATGACCTCTTCATCGACACCACCTGTGCTTACAAAATATCCTCTTGCCCACAAACTCCCCTTGTTGCATAACTCCTTGTATTTCTTATTCTTCTTCTTGATCCACGCCGAACTCTTACCCTTGATGATAGACATCGCATATGAAACCGAATGCTTCGGTGGAATGATCAAAACCAAATGAATGTGATCTGAACAAATCCTCCCCTCTATTATCTCAATCCCTTCCACTTACAGACAAGTCTTATTATCCTCCTTATCTCCTTGGCTACTTGACCTTTTAAAAGTTTTCCTCGATATTTCGGCGTAAATACTATATGATACTTACAATCATAGAAGCTGTGGGATAAAGTCCGTATATCCCTACGTCTCAATAAATGTCACCTCCTCTCTGAGGTGGCATTCTATTTTATTACAGCGAATTTGGCAATGCTTCGCTTTTTAACGTACACACCGGGTAAACCGGTGGTGTTTAGCATAAAAAAAACCCGGCAGATCATTAATTCTGCCGGGCATATTAAGACCTTATCTTAAGGCTTCTTACTCATCACTATACTCGAAACCTTTGTCCGGGTCGTCGTTGTCATCGTTATCATCATCATCGTTATCATCGTCGTCGTCGTCATCGTCATCATCATAGTCATCATCATCAAAATCGCCGCAATAACCCGGGCCGATATGTCCGTTATTGTAGGAATCCAGCATGTCCTTCCAGTACAGGACCGTCTCACGGTCCTCCCAGCCGAGATCGTACCAATCTTCCCAGTCATACATGGACAGGAAGTCATCGGCATCCGTAATCACATCCTCGACAGCGTCATCATTGGCGCCGGCGGCAATGTTGAGCTTGGCCGCAAGCAACTGGGCATAAAGCTTGGTTATGCCGTTACTGGGCTCGCCGTATGTATGCTGATGGAGAATATCTACCGCAATCCGGGCATCAGTGACCGCGAAGCTCTTATCGCCATCATCATTACCCAACCAGATCGGCAGATACTGTGTTACCACGTCCTCCTGCGGGCCGAAGCCGGCATGGTTTTTCCAGTAACCCTTGGAACGAGTGCAGCCGTCATCAACTTCTTCCATGTAGAGTCCGGCATCCCAGGTTAAATCTGTCTCTCCGGATTCGAGAGTGAAACACATGGTCTTGCCTGTCTCAGGATCGGCATCGCTGTCCATGGCGTCATCCATACCCTGATCCATCATGGTAAAGACATGATCATCCGGGAGCTCGAACATAACATAGTAGTCGCCAGGCATCAGTTCGCCAAACATATACATGCCTTCGGAATCAGTCATGGTTGAGGCTATGAAAGTATCCTCGCAGTCGTAGAGACTGACCTCAACACCTTCGATTCCCGGCTCGCCTTCATCCTGAATACCATCCATATTCATGTCATACCAGACTAAGTCACCGACGGAAGCGACCTGTACGACCTGCGTAAGCGGGATGGACATGGCAGCCATAACCCAGCTTAAATGGGCGGCAGGGGGATCCTCGCTGTCCATCGACATAACCTCTACGGTCAATGACGTCACACCGGCGGGCACAGAAACGGCAATCATCTCGGTATCCCACAACAGCCCGTCGTTGGAGCCGAAGACATCATCGAATTCATAAACAGCGTCTCCAACTGTGATAACAACCTTGCTGGCGCTGCTCTCTTCGGCGCTCCCTGCTGCGAGAAATACCCGGGCGGGCCTGGGCATCGAAGATGGCAGGAAGGTGAAGGTCTGCGGTACTACCGCATTGCGCGGTTCCGGAAAATCGTAGTAAGCCAGATCAAGGCCCTCGCGCAACTGGATGTCGGCCTCGCTGCCATCATCATAGATCACTACAAGGGCAACACCGCTATTCTGATTATCACCCTCAAAGGCAAACTCCATTCCGTCCACGGAATAGGTGTTCGTCCCGGTGGAGACAAGCTCGAGCTCGGTAATGTCGGCGCGATAAGCATAAAAGTCGTAATCTTCAAAGAAGAAGGCGGGTCCGCCGATAAGCTGCCCCTGAATTTCGACACCCTCGAAAACTATGATGTCGTCGCCTTCCAGAGGCTCGACATTGGTACCACCCGACCAGTACAGAAGCACCTGCTCGATATCACCTGATGGTACCTCGATTTCAATCGAAGCCGGCTGGGTCAGCATGCCGGTGCCCTCAACCACAAGCCCCGAACCATCCTCAATCTCGATATCGGGGATGCCCAGGGTTTCGGTGTGAACTGTAGCCTTATTCGTGAGATTAAGGCTATTTCCTGAGGTAGAGAAGTTTTCGCCACCCTGACAGCCGACAAAGATCAGGCCCAGGATCGCGAGTAAGGGAAGTAGAATGCGGAGTTTTGACATGAATACTCCTCCTTTTTAGGTTAGTTTAATATGCGGATTTTATCCACCTATTATTTTATGCACCTATTATAAATGCCCGAAAAGCGAGTAAATACGGGCTTTTGCCAATATATATAAGTAAAATGTCAAATGCCAGAATTAGTTCCAATAAAACATTATTTGGATAGGATAGTGCATGATGATGGTCAGAAGATGGTCGAAAATTATTTTGTTAATATGGCTTTCTTGCTCTTGATGTAGCGCTTTAAGTGATATTGCTATATTATTATCATACAATGCACTGCAGATCAGCCACAAGGCTGTAGGTCAATTCCTGAAGGGAATTGACGATTAAAATAGGCTGTCAAGCCGCTTCAAAGCTTGACCTGCTGAAAACTTGAATTTGGAAAGACAGCCAGAACCGCTGCTTTGCACTCCCGGTTCTTCCATACAAAAATCCCGGCGGACGGGGATATCCGCCAGGCACTATATTCATTCCATCGTGTCATTCTGAACGAAGTCGAAGGTCC
Organism: Candidatus Zixiibacteriota bacterium; assembly: GCA_011056555.1. Lineage (GTDB taxonomy): Bacteria > Zixibacteria > MSB-5A5 > JAABVY01 > JAABVY01 > JAABVY01. The sequence continues at coordinate 5,969 of DSEQ01000003.1, forward strand.
GGCCGTCGACAGATGACGTGTCTGCTTGATTCGTTAAAGATTCTTCGTCGCTTCGCTCCTCAGAATGACTTTATATTCGTGCGCGGCCCGTCAGAGGTCGGGCAAGCGTATCTCCTCATGCGCCGCGTCCACTGGGTGCACCCGGAGGTACGCCCAGCACGAAGTCTTTAATATTCGTGCGAGGAGTACGTCCTCGTGCTCCTCGCCTCTCTTTCTATTGTCTACGCTGTGTGCTTGCGGAAGCAGCTTACCATGACGATCTGGGGCATGTCCTCCAGAACCTCATCCGGAATCTGGTTGGGCTCGATGTAATTCACATTCTTGCGCAGGAATATCTGGCGCATAGCCTCCATCACCTTGGGGATATCGATCCCGCGGGGACATCTGACCGCACATGTGTTACATGACGCACACATCCAGATCGTATTGGCCTTAGCAATCTTCTGCTCCTGGCCCAGGGCCGAGAGATGCATGATACCGCGCGGGGTAATCTGCAGTACATCAATCATCGGACATCCGCCCGAACAGGTCCCGCACTGCATGCATTTATCGATATTCTCGCCGGAGATTTCCTTGACCTTCTCCACGAACTCCCGTCCAAAGTTTTCTCGGAAATTACGAAGCCAACCTTGCCGGTGCACTCTTCCGGATTTTCACAGTTTTCAGTTTTCGGTTCGTCAGCCATAATAGCCCTCTCTTATCTCATTGTGCCAACATAATGGCTGGTGAGTTCGCGTTCCTTTATATTCTCGGGCGTGTAATCCGGCAATAGCATGGGCGCCACGCGATCGGTCTCGATTCCGGCCTCCTCCATCTCCTTATGATACTTCGCCACATGATCCAGATTCAATTTGCCGTCTCTGGCTTTCTCTTTGGCGAACTGCGCCGCATTCTTACCGGCGATACGTCCGTAAACCATGATATCCAGAAGCGAGTTGCCCATCAGACGGTTTTCGCCGTGGGTTCCGCCGCCAACCTCGCCCGCTACATAAAATCCGGGAAGTTTGGTCTCGCCGGTCTTCTCGAATTCGAGTCCGCCGTTCTGGTAATGCAGGGTCGGATAGATCAGCATCGGCTCCTTGGAGATATCGATCTCGAATCTCTTGTAGAGGATAAATTTGCCGGGGAATTCCTTCTCAACCGTGCCCTCGCCGGAGAGTTCATCGATCATTGGGCTGTCCAGCCATACGCCGAACTTACCGGTAGGAGTAGGCACACCCTGCCCGCGATCGACACACTCACGGATAATAGCCGAAGCCTCAATATCCCGGGGCTCGCGTTCGTTCACAAATTGCTCTCCGTGAATATTGACAAGATTAGCACCTGATCCACGGAATTTTTCGGTAATCAGGATACCCTCAGCCTGTTCCGGGAAGATCACCCCGGTGGGATGGTACTGGATCGTATGCAGGAAGCAAAGCCCGACTCCTGCACGGTAGCCCATCACGATACCGTCGGCGGTTGCGCCGTAATGGTTGGTGGTCATGAAATTCTGGACATGCAGACGGCCGCTTCCACCCGTCGCCATCACAACCGCTTTGGCCTTGACGATAAAGTATTCGCGGGTTTCCATGTTATACAGAAGAGCCCCGGCACATTCGCCGTGCTCATTTTTGATAAGTTCCACTGCAGGTGAGAATTCCAGTACAGTTATATCATCAATACGATTCCTGGCCTCGTCGCGGACAGTGCGCATCATTTCCGCGCCGGTGATATCGGCGGCGTAATGCATGCGCTTGCGGCTGGTACCACCGCCGTGCATGGTTTTCAGGGTACCGTCATCATAACGTGAAAAATTACAGCCCATCTCACAAAGCCATTTGATAACGTCGGGCGCCTCGGTAACCAGTGTCTCAACCAGTTCGGGTTTGTTGACAAAATGTCCGCCGCCCATAACGTCGAGATAATGATAGAAGGGTGAATCTTTCCATCCCTTGGTGGCGGCCTGGATACCGCCCTCCGCCATCATCGTGTTGGCGTCGCCATGACGCAGCTTGGTTGCGATAATTACCTTCGCTCCCTGCTCCTGCGCCAAGAGTGCGGCCGAGGTTCCGGCTCCGCCTCCGCCTATAACCAGGACGTCGGTCTCATAATCCCACTTCGTGAGATCAACCTTCTCGGGATTGACACGGCTTCGTGCCTCGATCAGGTCAACCATCTCATGGGCGATCTTGTAGCCTTTATTCGGGCCGATCTTGATTTCGCGCCGGCCCTCGTCAATGTAGTCGGGATGAAACTTGAGGATTTCCGCGCGCTCCTCCAGAGACATCATGGGGTACTCCTCCCCGGCCTTCTTCTTTTCGACTCTGGCCGGGCGCGTCTCCTCGACTTTCTTTATTAATTCCTTTAATGCTTCAGGATACGGCATAATCTATATCTCCAATTGAATGTTCAAAACCTCTTACAGGCAGGATGTATCCTGCGGTTTCCAGTCTTCCGGGCTCATGTGCGGCTCGGACTCGCGCTCGGTGTAGAGCTTCTTGAGCTCATCCAGTTCCTTTGATTTCAGATCAGCCAGCATATCAGTGTACTTGCCGTTTTTGATCTGTTCGACCATCTCGGCCGCATGCTTCGGCTGGGGCGCCAGCTTGGCGCCGTAAAGCCGGCGCACCATCTGGGCGATATGATACTGGGCCATCTCGGCCATACAGCGTGTGGCACAGAGGCCGCACTGGATGCAGTCGAACGACAGCTCCATGGCCTTCTTGAAATCGCCCTGCTTTATGGCGGAGACATAATCCAGCACCGGAACATCCATAGGACAAACCTTAGTACAGGCGTTGCATGCCACACATCGGAAAAGCTCCGGGTATTTCTTCTGCACCTCTGCCAGTTCCGGCAGGGCGGTCTCCATATCATAGACTGCGCGATTGGCCGGGTAGAAAGGTATCTGGGTCAGATACATATCCGGCACAACCACCGTCTGGCAGGCCAATCCCACACGGATATGGTAATCGCCGGGGAGACGATAGACAGTTCCGCAGGCGCCGCAGATACCGCCGCGACATCCGCAGCCCCGGATAAATTTAAAGCCGGAATATTCCATAGCCTTCATAATGGTCAGGGTCTCCGGGACCTCATATTTCTGGCCCATTATGTAGATTGGAATAAGCTTGGCTTCTACCTTTACTTCAGTTGCTTCTGTAGTTTGCATAAGCTGTTCTCTCATCTATTTTAAGTTCATCTTTTTTCTATGCGCCGACCAGATTTTTGCTGGCCAGAAGTTCACGGGACTTTTCATGCCCGATCTCGAAATGCATCAGAGCGTCATCAACACCCAACGCCACCGCCAGGAGCTGGGTGAAATAAAATGTCGGCAGAGTTTTGCCGTCGCCGAATTTCTCGGTTGCCTGTTTCTGGCGTTTGCCCAGGCTGAATTCACATAGAGGACATGACGAGGCAATTGCCTCAGCTCCGCGGTTTATCGCGGTGGAAATAATTTTGTTAATATTGCTGTAGGCCGCATCCGGATTGGAGAGAATCTGGTATGATCCGCAGCATTCTATTCCGGCCGGATTATTCACCACCTGCGCGCCCAGAGCTTCAAGAAAATCATGCATGATCCTCGGATTATCGGCGCTATCGATTGCTATGTCTCTGGGACGGGTGAGGGTACAGCCATAATAAGGTGAAATTTTGAGATCGGATAATGGCTTGGTGACTTTTTCTTTGAGCTTGCCCCAGCCGATTTCATCTTTGAGAAAAGTCAGGAGATGCACAACCTCGACCTCGCCGTTGTAGTCCGTTTCCTCCTCCATAAAGCTGTTCAGGGTGTAGCGCTTTTCCTCGTCGTTGCGCACGAGGTTGTTGGCGCGCGCGAGAGTGTTATAGCACATGGAGCAAACCGTGATCACCTTGTCGTAGCCCATATCCTTGACACGGATCAGGTCACGAACCGGAGCCACCTGGTGCAGGAGGTCGTCATCGGCCAGTGAATAGACTGCACCGCAGCAGTTCCAGCGGTCGAGTTCAACCAGCTCCACTCCCAGCTTGGCCATCGCCGCAACCGCAGAATCATTCAGGTTTTTGGCGCTGGTTTTGAGTGTACATCCGGGATAGTAAGCGATTTTCATGATGCTGTTCTTTCTATAGCTTGATATTATTTTTCGATGTAAAGAGTAACGTTAGCATGTGAATTATTTCACCTGCAAAATTGCTTAAAAAAATTTTTGAAAGTAGTTTTTTCTCTTATTTCCGCCTGCGCGCCTCACGGCTCGCGTATAAGACAGTATTTATAAAGAGATTAACCATATATGTCAAGTGATTTCATTCACTTAATCTTTCCGGTCTTCCCCTATTATAGTTATTCGTATAAACTTAAGTATTCGTTTGAATTATGAGGAAATTCGCATGATTTATTATTTTGGCCGATTTATAAATTATATAGGCATCTAAATATAGCCAAAGGTGGATTTCCACAAATGGCTATGATTCAGGATATAAGCGCACGGATCTATACCGGTAACTACCGAAAAAACCCTCGGCTTTTCCGGAAAGATTATTGGACTCCTGAACCAGAATTCTGTCGCCATATATAATCCCCTGCTGATAACAGAATACTCGTATGATTATAAAATGCCCCGACAGGATATCAGGGGGAACAGTAATAGTGGTATCGGTCAGGGGATCGGATATATACGCAGGCACCGCAAATTCCGGATAGAGTTTTATGATATAGACAACATATTTGAAGCCCTCTCCTCCGCTGGTCCAGACTATCTCCAGCGGCCGGCCTCGAATGTAAGTTGAATCATGTACAGGGGTGATGATACTGAATGTATCGCACAGTTGAACAGTGGCGGAAATGGCCTTTCCGCAGAAATCGCCCCACAAACTGAATGTGGCGGGCGGTTCTATGTATTCGCTTCCGAACGTGGCATAATAATGCCGGTAATCACAACTCTGCTCAAGTTCCTGACCGTTGACTATGAAGCTATTGTCCAGACACTGCTCGGGGTAATGCAGATCAGTAAAAACATGTGCTCTCGCCCCCTCGATCCCTGACCACACAACCGCATACAAATTTGGTTCATCTACCGGCGTGACCGGGCTGTGTTTACAGGTTAGCACAAGTGAAGTCACGAATAGAATTAGAGCGACCGTGAATGCGGATAAAATCTTTTTCACAAATTCCTCCCCTTAATATGGAATATCGTTTCTAAGATGACATCTTTATAGAGGATTTGTCAAATAGGAAAGTGGGAATAAATCGTAACAGCGACCCGTTCTTCGCAAAAACTATTGCCAAATACAGCTTTTATGCATAATTTGAAAGGTTGTAGGTTAAATCCTGAAGGCTAAAGGTCCGGCTCTTGACGGGGATTTGACAATCACGATAATGTAGGGCAGGTTCCCTGTGAACCTGCCATCGCCGATAAATTTATATTTGGCAGGAGCACGGGGCTCCTGCCCTACGGATACGGGTTTTGATACAACTATGATCAAAAAAATACTGATTGCAAATCGGGGCGAGATTGCGGTGAGGGTGATACGGGCCTGCCGTGAGATGGGAATCACCAACGTAGCTGTTTTCTCCGATATCGATTCGGTGGCCAAGCATGTGCGCATGGCCGACGAGGCCTATCATATCGGGCCGTCGCCGTCATCGGAAAGCTACCTGGTGATGGAAAAGATAATCGAGGTGGCCAAAAAGGCGGGCGTGGATGCGATTCATCCCGGGTACGGATTCCTTTCGGAAAATGCCAGATTCGCAAAGATGGTCATGGACAACAAGCTGACCTGGATCGGCCCTCCTCCGGAAGCTATCGCACGTATGGGCGATAAACTCGAGGCAAGGGTGACGGCTGTCGATTCGGGAGCACCGGTAGTGCCCGGCTTTAAGTCGAAGATCGAAAATGTCGAGCAGATAATTGACGAGGTCCACAAGGTCGGATTCCCGATTCTGATTAAAGCGGCTGCCGGCGGCGGCGGCAAGGGGATGCGGATTGTCAATAACGAAGAAGAGCTTCCCAAAGCATTAAAGACAGCCGCCAACGAGGCCCGTTCAGCTTTCGGCGATGACCGCGTGTATTTCGAGAAATATATCCCCAAACCGCATCATGTGGAAATACAAATCCTTGCTGATAAATTCGGAAACATGGTTTACCTTGGCGAACGTGAATGTTCCATCCAGCGCAGACATCAGAAAGTAATCGAGGAGGCCCCCTCCCCTATCATCACCCCCGAGATTCGAAAAAAAATGGGCGAGGCTGCATTGAAAATTGCAAGCGCCTGCGGATATGTCAACGCCGGAACAGTCGAATTTCTTGTCGATGACGACCTCAATTTCTATTTTCTCGAAGTCAACACCCGCCTGCAGGTGGAACATCCGGTCACCGAGATGATCACCGGAATCGACCTCGTCAAAGAGCAAATCAAGATTGCATCCGGTGAAAAGCTGTCATTCAAGCAGGATGGTATCCGTATTCATGGCCATGCAATCGAATGCCGGATTTATGCCGAGGATCCAGCCGCCAACTTTGCGCCCTCGACCGGCACGCTGCGAAGCTATGTTGAGCCGCACGGCGTCGGAGTACGTGTGGATTCCGGAGTTTACGAGGGCGCGCAGATTCCGATATTTTACGATCCAATGATCTCCAAGATGATAGGCTGGGGCGCAACTCGCGAAGAGGCGGTTGCACGCACAAGACGTGCCTTGACCGAGTATCGAATTTCCGGCGTATGCACAACGGTGAATTTCCACCTGGCGGTAATGGATAACGAAAATTTCAAGAAGGGCAAAATCAATACCCATTTTATAGAGGAACAATTCCCGGACAATGTTTTTTCAAGCAAAGAGGAAGATCATGTTTACAAAGCGGCGGCGGTCTCAGCCTGCCTGTACGATTTTCTTGAAAACAGCAAGCTCAAAACCCGGGTCTCGAGTGACGGGGGTCGGGAAAGCAACTGGAAAATTGCAGGTAGACGTATGGGTGTCAGCCGCACACCGGAGAAATAAATATGGATTACCAGGTTAAAATAGAAGACAGAGAATACATTGTAACGATCGATCCTTCAACTCATCCGCCCCAGATCAAAGTCGATGGAGTGCCGGTGGAGACCAAATTTTCGACCCGTTCGGACAATTCCGAGATTCAGCTTCTGATGGATAACCGTTCCTACGACATTGAAGTTGTCAAACAGAAAGGCAGACAGAACGGCGATTTCAGCGTATTTATTTATGGACGCGAGTTTTCGCTCTATGCCGAGGATGAACGTCTGGCAAAAATCCGCGAGGTGGCCGGCCTGGGCCTGGGCGGCGATACCAGGAAGGAACTGCACGCGCCTATGCCCGGTTTAGTAACAAAGGTACTGAAAAGTCCCGGCGACCAGGTCTCCAGGGGCGAAAGCCTCATTATTGTCGAGGCCATGAAAATGGAAAACGAGCTAAAATCCCTGATTGACGGGACGATTAAAGAGATAAAGGTCAAGGAAGGGCAATCGGTTGACAAAAACGCTTTAATGGTTCTCTTCGAATGAACGCAAAAGCTTTCAGCCGTCTTTCAGTCGGCGCAACATACCGCTTCGATATCAAGAAAGCATTATTCTCGCAGGCCGGGGCGCTGTTTGCGCTGGTGATGGCAATCATTTCCGAGGGCAATCCGCCTTTTGGTGATGAGCCCTATCGGCTCTTCTCTCCAGTGACCTTCTTCCTTGCGGTCAATGTGGCCGTTCTCGTATATACCCTCATCGCCCTCGGTTCAAGCTGGATCAAGCTCTATCCCAGCATGATGATCTACACCTCGCGAGGCGATCAGACCAGAATCGATTTTGCGCGGGTCACCCGTGTGGTCAGGCAGTCCAACAAGGAATTGTCCTTCTATATCACCGATCATGCCGGCAAAGAAACGCTGGGACTGAAAATAAAAAATTATGCGGCTTATGCAAATTCCGAGGAGATGCTGACTTTTTTGAAATACTTGCTGGGAGACAAATTTTCCGGGCATATAAAGCCTGAGGAGGGCCAGGAAATCGACAAAGATAAAACCAAAGCAAAGGAAGATCTGCCGCCCGCCAGATTCAAAATTCCCAACCGTTTCTTCAGGGATAAATCGAGAAATAAGTAGGAGCCGGATGGATGATAGAAAAAATTGCGCATATAGGAATTGCAGTCAGGGATATCGAAAAGCACCTATCTCTCTACCGCGATGTTATGGGTATGAAAGTTGGGGAACGTGTGAAGGTGCCGGACCAGGGTGTGGAGGTTGTTTTTCTTGAGACGGGTGATACAAAGATTGAATTGCTTCAACCATTGAATGAAGATGCTAACATAAATAAATTTCTGGAAAAGCGTGGCGAGGGACAACATCACATCTGCCTTGAAGTTGACGACATTGAAGCAGAACTTCGAAAGCTCGAAGAAAACGGAATTCAATTGATCGACAAGAAACCGCGCAAGGGCGCCTGCGGTGAGATGGTGGCGTTTCTGCATCCGAAATCGACCGGCGGTGTTTTAATAGAGCTGGAACAGAAGAAAAAATAATCTTAATGAATTATATTTGGGTGACCCAATCTTTAGATTGGGCGTGCCCCCTATTTAATATCCCAAGCTGAAGCTCGGGGCACCCGACCATACTTGGAGATCAAAAATGGAAGAACTATTTATATTTTTGGCTTTCTTGTACTTATATATTTGGGTTATATTGTAACAATAGATGGTATTCAGTACCTGGTTAAAAAAAGAAATTATTAGGCATTGGTGATCCAAGAATTTTTCTTCCAGCTGGCGTTGTCCTGATCTTCATAGGTATGTTAGCTCTAATTGGAGAAATATTAATTCCATTGTTTCAACAATTATTTTAGTAAAGAGGGCGGATTATCTCTTTAAGATGGGATTATCAATCAGGAAAAATGAGAAACCCACCGCTAAAGCGGCGGGCCAACCAAAAATTGTGCGCGGCGTATGTCCTCATGCGCCGCGGTCACATGCGCTGAAAGGTGGACCATAACGATGTTGCGGCAGATCCTCAGATCTGCCGCCCGTCAGGTCTGAGGACCTGACGGAACAAGAATATTTGGGTGACCCAATCTTTAGATTGGGCGTGCCCCCCATTTAATATCCCAAGCTGAAGCTTGGGGGACCCATAATCTAATCTCCCAAAAAAATACCGCCGGGAAAGGCTTCCCGGCGGCACATTATACAGACCCTAATTTTTGTTAAATCTCCGGATTCTCGACATACTCGCCGTAAACCTCGCGGAAGACATCGCAAATCTCGCCCATAGTGGCGTAAGCCTTGACAGCATCAATAATATACGGCATGGTATTA
>DSEQ01000030.1 GCA_011056555.1 Candidatus Zixiibacteriota bacterium
AAATCCCTTGCGGCTCAATATCATCGTCATCGCTGCTGTCAAAGTCGTCTTGCCATGATCAACATGGCCTATCGTTCCCACATTTACATGCGGCTTCGTTCGCTGAAATTTCTCCTTTGCCATCCGGCTTTATCCTCCTAAGCTATTTCAAAAAAATTATCTGCCGAATATATATATAAATCACCAAATGTCAAGATGATAAACTCATAAATTACCAAAAAAACTAAAAATTAGCAACATATTTTTTGTATATCTCCTCGGCTGCAAAATCGAACCGTAAAAACTCCATCGTATAAATCGCCCGACCCCTGGAAAGATTGCGCAATTGCGTAGAATAACCGAACATCTCCGACAACGGAACCTCCGCGTCAACCACCTGAGCGTCAGCCCTCGGATTGATTCCGGTGATTTGCCCCCGACGAGATTTCAGGTCTCCGACAACGTCCCCAAGGTGCTCTTCAGGAACTACAACCTCGACTTTCATGTGAGGTTCCAGGAGTTTTGGGGTTCCCTTGCGAATACCGTTCTGGAAAGCCAGCGAGCCCGCTATCTTATAGGCCAGGGGGCTGGAATCCTCCTCATGATAGCTGCCATCGATCAATGCCGCCTTAACCCTTATGACTGGATAGCCCGCAATCGGCCCGCTTTCCATCGCCCCTTTAAGCCCGTCTTCGATATACGGTATATATTCTTTGGGAATCACGCCGGGCTTAAGCTCGTTCCGGAAGATAAACCGCTCTTCCCCCTCATGGGGCTCAAACCTGCAGATTACATGACCGTACTGGCCCCTTCCGCCCGACTGACGGATGAACTTGCCCTCGGCCGTTGACTCGGTCGTAATCGTCTCCTTATAGGCCACCTGCGGTTTGCCCACATTGGCCTCGATCTTGAACTCGCGTTTCATGCGCTCAATAAGCACTTCCAGATGCAATTCCCCCATGCCGGAAATAATCGTCTGGCCGGTTTCCTCATCGACCTTGACCTTGAATGTGGGATCCTCGTCAGCGAGCCGATCCAGCGCATCGGTCAATTTATCGAGGTCGGCCTTGGTCTTTGGCTCGATGGCGATATAAATGACCGGTTCCGGAAATTGCAGCGACTCGAGCTGTATGGGGTGCTTCTGATCACATAATGTGCTGCCCGTAACAGTGTTCCTCAGTCCAACCGCGGCGGCAATATTTCCCGCCATTATTTCCTTCAATTCCTCGCGCTTATTGGCATGCATCTGCAGAATCCTTTGAATCCGCTCTCTTTTGCCTGAGGGGATATCGAGAATCGTGTCCCCCACCTGGACCCGGCCCGAATAGACCCTGAAATATGTAAGCCGGCCGACATACGGATCGGTCGCGATCTTGAAAGCCAGCGCAGAAAAAGGCTCTTCTATAGAGGCCGAACGTTTCTGTTTTTTTTCAGTTTTGGGATCTATTCCTTCAACCGGAGGAAGCTCGGAGGGAGCGGGAAGGAAGTCACAAACAGAGTCCAGCAGTCTCTGGACACCTTTATTCTTAAAAGAGGAACCGCACATCACCGGAACGGCCTTACAGGCAATTGTGGCGTTGCGCAGGACATGCTTGATCTGATCTATCGGTATTTCCTTGCCGGATAGAAATTTCTCCATCAGGTCATCATCGAAATCAGCCAGCCGCTCAAGCATGAATTCGCGCCGCGATTTAGCCTCTTCCATGAATTCATCGGGAATATCAGTTTCAGTGACAGTGGCGCCAAGGTCCTGTTCGGAAAACTCATAATTTCGCATTCCGATCAGGTCAATTAGGCCCATAAATTCCGGACCTGATCCGACAGGAAAGTTGATCGGGATCGGATTGGCACCCAGACGATCAACCAGCATCTTGACAGCGCGATCATAGTCGGCGCCGATTCGATCCATCTTGTTGACATAGGCAAGTCGCGGAACCCTGTAATAATCCGCCTGACGCCAGACCGTCTCGGACTGCGGTTCGACACCGCCGACAGCGCAAAAAATAGCGACAACGCCGTCCAGGACCCGCATCGCCCGTTCAACCTCAATGGTAAAATCGACATGCCCCGGCGTATCGATAATGTTGATGCGATGGTCTCTCCAGAAAACCGTGGTGGCAGCGGAGGTTATCGTAATCCCGCGTTCCTTTTCCTGCTCCATCCAGTCCATTGTCGTATCGCCATGGTCCACCTCACCCATACGATGCGACTTTCCCGAGTAGAACAGGATCCTCTCGGTGGTAGTGGTTTTACCCGCATCGATATGGGCTGCCAGGCCGATATTTCGTATTTTTCCAATGTCAATCTTCATGGGCATAAAAAAACTCCACTGTATGCCGGATTCTCTGGAGCAGACAGTGGAGTTGAACTCCGTTTGAATGTCTGCTTATTTCTAAGTGACTTCCGTCAAGCTTTTTCCCTTAAATCAAAAATTTACCATCTAAAATGAGCAAACGCTTTATTTGCTTCGGCCATGCGATGCGTATCCTCACGCTTCTTGATTGTCGAACCCTCATTCTTGGAGGCGTCGATCAGTTCCGCAGCCAGCTTCTCGGCATAAGATTTACCGGAGCGGGCGCGGGTGAAATTGATCAGCCAGCGAATGGCAAGGGCATTTCGACGATCGGACCGAACCTCGATCGGCACCTGATAGGTAGCGCCGCCGACCCGGCGAGACTTGACCTCCACCAGGGGCTTGGCATTATTGAGGGCCTTGTGGAAAACATCGATGCCTTTCTGGTTTAACTTCTTCTCGATTATCTCCATGGCATCATAAAAAAGACCTTCGGCAGTGCTCTTTTTTCCGCTCCTCATCATACAGTTGATAAACTGTGCAACAATTCTGTCGCCATAGACAGGATCAGGTTGCCTTTCGCGTTTTTCAATCTGTCTTCTTCTCGGCATATTGATCTATCCTCTACTTCTTTTTCTTCTTGGTACCGTACTTGGAACGAGCTCGCATACGATCATCAACACCGGCCGTGTCCATAGTGCCTCTTATAATGTGATAACGAACACCCGGCAGATCCTTAACACGTCCGCCCCGGATCATCACCATGGAGTGCTCCTGCAGGTTATGACCCTCCCCGGGTATATACGCGGTAACCTCGATACCGTTGGTGAGCCTTACACGCGCCACTTTCCTCAAAGCCGAATTGGGCTTCTTGGGAGTGGAGGTATATACACGAGTACAGACACCTCTCTTCTGGGGCGAGCCTTTCAGGGCCGGGGTGTTTGTCTTCGACAAAACTCTCTTTCGTCCCTTGCGTATTAGCTGACTAATCGTTGGCAATATTCACCTCAATAACTTATACCTGTTAAAATCGACAAAATCAAACTGTTTAATATATTTCAAAACCTAACGCTGTCAAGCATTTTCCTCAATCGTTTCCGATTCCTCGGCAGCCGCCTTTTCCGGCTTCTCTTCGGACTCCTCCTCGCCCTCGACCTCGATCTCGAGCTTGCGGTAGCTGTCCAGACCGGTCCCGGCTGGAATCAGGTGCCCGATGATTACATTTTCCTTAAGACCCAGAAGGTTATCCTGCTTTCCAAGGATCGCCGCCTCGGTCAGGACCCTGGTGGTCTCCTGGAACGAGGCCGCCGAAATAAAGCTATCTGTGGAAAGTGAAGCCTTGGTAATTCCGAGCAGCAATGGCTGGAATGTCGCCGGGTCACCGCCCTCGATGATCACACGGTCGTTTTCATCCTTAAAGACATGCTTGTCGACCTGATCGCCCTCCAGGAAGTTAGTGTCGCCCACAGACTCCACCCTGACCTTCTGCATCATCTGACGCACAATCGTCTCAATATGCTTGTCATTTATCTTGACGCCCTGCAGACGGTAGACCTCCTGGATTTCATTCACAAGGTACTCCTGCACCGCATTGGCGCCCTTGATCGCGAGAATATCGTGCGGATCGATTGCGCCTTCACAGAGACGTTCGCCGGCACGGACACGATCGCCGCCGTGCACATGGATATGTTTGCCGTGCGGGATCAGGTATTCCTTCTCCTCGCCCGCCTCATCGCGCACGAATATCTGCCGGTTACCGCGGATGATCTTACCGATCTCCACATAACCGTCAATTTCGGACACGATTGCTGGGTCACGCGGATGGCGCGCCTCAAACAGCTCTGCCACACGCGGCAGACCGCCGGTAATATCGCGTGTCTTGGAGATATCCCGGGGGATATTGACCAGCTGCGTACCGGGCTTAACCGTGTCCCCTTCTCTGACCAGAAGGTGAGACCCGGTGGGTATCGAGTAGGTCGCTTTTGTCTTACCGGCTGGAGTCCTGATCTGTATAGCCGGCAGGAGACTCTTGTCACGCTGTTCTACGATCACCATCTGGCGCAGACCGGTGATTTCATCCAGTTCTTCACGCACTGATACGCCTTCAATAATATCCTTGAAGGCGACCTTTCCGCCAACCTCGGTCAATATTGTGTTGGTATAGGGATCCCATTCAAAAATGGTATCGCCCTTCTCAACTTTTGCGCCGTCATCAAGATTCAAAATAGCGGCGTACGGTACGTTGAACCGGGCGCGGATATTGCCCTTATCATCCTGCACATAGATTTCGCTGTCACGGTTAATGGTCGCTTTTCTTCCATCTTCAAGTTCAATTGACTTTACACCCTTAAAGACCACCTTGCCGGGATATTTAGTGACCACCTTGGAACTTTCCGCAATTCGTCCAGCGATACCGCCGATATGGAAAGTTCTAAGGGTAAGCTGAGTGCCCGGCTCACCGATGGACTGGGCGGCGATAACACCGACCGCCTCTCCCAGGTCGACCATTGTGGTAGTGCCCAGATTCCTGCCGTAACAGGAGGCGCACACGCCCCGCCTGGTTTCACAGGTAAGAACCGAACGGATTCGCACCTGCTCGATACCGGCATCCTCAATCCTATGGGCGGCCTCCTCGCGGATTTGCTCGCCGTATTCGACGATAACATCACCAGTAATCGGATCAACGATCTCATCCAGGGATACGCGTCCGAGAATACGGTCGCTGAGGGACTCGATAACTTCCTCGCCCTCTTTCAAGGCGGATATATCGATACCGAGAATGGTGCCGCAGTCCTCTTCGGTTATGATCACATCCTGAGCAACATCAACCAGACGCCTGGTCAGATAACCGGCATCGGCCGTCTTGAGAGCGGTATCAGCAAGACCCTTGCGAGCGCCGTGAGTGGAAATAAAGTACTCCATCACATTCAGGCCCTCGCGGAAATTTGAAATAATCGGGGATTCTATAATTTCGCCGATCTGGCCGGTAATTTTCTTCTGTGGCTTGGCCATCAAACCGCGCATCCCGGCCAGCTGCTTGACCTGATCTTTGGACGATCGCGCGCCGGAGTCGGCCATCATGAAGACAGGATTGAAACCGTTATCGATTTCCGAAAGCTGCTTGAAGAGCGCATCGGAAACGTCATTGGTAACCTGCGTCCATGTATCAATAACTTTATTATATCGTTCGCCGTTGGTAATCACGCCTTTCTCGTACTGGCGGGTGATCTTCTTGATCTCCTTGTAAGCATTCGTGATCAACTGCTCTTTCTTTTCCGGAATTACCAGATCATCGATACCGATGGTTGCCCCGGAAAGAGTGGCATATTCAAACCCGAGATTTTTCAGCCTGTCAAGAAATTCGGAGGAGTATTCATTACCGTATTCCATGAAGACCTGCAGGACCAGGTCGGCCAGATTATTCTTGTTAGCGTTCTTGTTGAAGAACGGTATCTTATCGGGCAAAATTTCGGAGAATATTACTCTGCCCGCGGTCGTCTCGACCAGCTCACCATCGATCCTGACCTTGATCTGGGCATGTGTGTCGAGATGCCGGCAGCCGACTGCCATCAAGACCTCGTCGGTGGAATGGAAAATCTTGCCTTCTCCCTTTGCCCCCGGGCGCGGCTTGGTCAGATAGTGACAGCCGAGAACCATATCCTGCGAGGGGGTGGCCACCGGCTTCCCTGACTGCGGCAGGAGCAGGTTATTGGTGGAAAGCATCAGCAAACGCGCCTCCAGCTGAGCCTCGAACGAGAGCGGAACATGTACCGACATCGAGTCGCCGTCAAAGTCGGCATTGAATGCCGCGCAAACCAGCGGGTGGAGCTTGATCGCCTTACCCTCCACCAGCACCGGATAAAAGGCCTGGATACCCATGCGGTGAAGCGTGGGCGCGCGGTTCAGCATAACCGGATGGTCGGAGATAATCTCTTCCAGTATATCCCAGACCTCGGGACGCTCGCGCTCAACCAGTTTTTTGGCGGACTTGACAGTCTGCACATAGCCCTTTTCCTCGAGCTTCATGATTATGAAGGGCTTGAACAGCTCCAGGGCCATATTCTTGGGAAGCCCGCATTGATGCAGTTTAAGCTCGGGACCGACCACGATCACCGAACGGCCGGAGTAGTCGACACGTTTTCCGAGCAGGTTCTGACGGAATCTGCCCTGCTTGCCTTTCAGCAGGTCGGACAGTGATTTCAGGGGCCGCTTCGAATCTCCCCTGACCGAATGCGTTCTTCTGCCGTTGTCGAAAAGTGCGTCAACTGATTCCTGAAGCATCCTCTTCTCGTTGCGGAGAATGACCTCGGGCGCTCTTATATCTATAAGTTTTTTAAGTCGATTGTTGCGGTTAATGACACGGCGGTAGAGATCGTTCAAATCGGAAGTGGCAAATCTGCCGCCCTCGAGCGGGACCAGGGGACGGAGATCGGGAGGCAGCACTGGAATAACATCCAGGATCATCCACTCGGGACGATTGTTGGACTGCCTGAAAGCCTCGACCACTCTCAGTCTCTTGAGCATATCTTTTTTGCGCTGGGCAGAGGTTTCTATCTTGACCTGCGCCCTGAGCTGGATGGAAAGATCTTCAATGTCAATTTTTGCCAGGCAATCGCGAATGGCCTCGGCGCCCATGCGTGCATCGAATTCCTTCTCGGTTTCGACCAGTTCCCGATATTCCTCTTCAGAGATTATATCCCTCTCCTTAAAAGGAGTATTACCGGGATCAACCATAATATAGGCTTCATAATAGAGTATCTTTTCAAGGTCGCGGGGCGACATATCCAGAAGATTTCCTATTCTGGAGGGTATTGACTTAAAATACCAGATATGGGAAACCGGCACCGCCAGCTTGATATGTCCCATTCTCTCGCGCCGCACCTTGGAATGCGTAACTTCCACACCGCATCTGTCGCACACGATGCCCCGGAAACGAACGCGCTTGTACTTCCCGCACGCGCATTCAAAATCCTTTACAGGCCCGAATATTCTTTCGCAGAACAAGCCGTCGCGCTCCGGCTTGAACGACCTGTAATTAATAGTTTCCGGCTTTGTCACCTCACCGAAGGACCATGACATGATGGTTTCGGGTGAAGCGAGTTGAATTCTGATTTCCGAGAAATCAGATGGTCTTTTTGTTTGCCTGCCGAAAAGATCAACCACAACAATCCCTCCTAAAATGGGATTTACATAAATATATTAAGATTCAATCAAATCTACATCAAGGCAGAGTGATTGAAGTTCTTTCACCAACACATTGAATGATTCCGGGATACCCGGCTCGGGAGGATTCTCTCCCTTGACAATAGCCTCGTAGACCTTGGAACGCCCGCTCACATCATCCGACTTCACAGTCAGAAGCTCCTGCAGGGCGTAAGCCGCGCCATAGGCTTCCATGGCCCAGACCTCCATTTCGCCGAAGCGCTGTCCGCCAAACTGGGCCTTGCCGCCCAGCGGCTGCTGCGTGACCAGCGAATAGGGTCCTATGGAACGGGCATGAATCTTGTCGTCCACAAGATGTACCAGCTTCATCATATATATATATCCGATTGTAACCGGGTTATCGAAGAGCTCGCCCGAACGGCCGTCGTAAATCTGCACCTGACCGCTTTCGGGCAAACCGGCCTTCTTCAATTCTGCCTTAATCTCGTCGATCGAGGCCCCGTCGAAGACAGGGGTGGCATAATACTGGTTCATTTTTTGGGCTGCCCAGCCCAAATGAGTCTCCAGAATCTGTCCGACGTTCATACGTGACGGCACGCCCAGAGGATTGAGAATAATATCTACCGGCGTTCCATCCTCGAGATAGGGCATATCCTCTTCCGGAACAATCTTCGAAATCACGCCCTTGTTTCCATGGCGGCCGGCCATCTTGTCGCCAACCGAGAGCTTGCGCCTGACAGCCACCTTAATTTTGGCAAGCTGCTTGACCCCCGGAGGGAGCTCGGCACCGCGAGTGATTTTTTCGATCTCTATTTCGAGCTCGCCCCGCTTCTCGGCCAGAATTTTGGTCGCCTCTTCCAGGAGTTCATCGACTTTCTTATTTACCCTGTTCTCCTGGGACCAGCCGTCCTCAGCGATAACGTTCTCAAAATCGATTCCATCCAAGCTGTCTTCTTTATATTTATGGCCCGCTCTTATGACAACCGTACCTTCATCACGATCCCGAATCGTATTCGATGTATAGCCATCCAGAAGTTCGGTCAGACGGGCCTTTGTGAGCCTCTTGATATTATCTATAAGTTCATTGTACTGCTTCTTGACTTTGGCCTTTTCAGCGGCTTCGCGCTTCTTGGCTTCTTCAGTTCTTTCCTTGCGCGAAAACACCTGCGTATCGATCACGATACCTTTCAATCCCGGAGGAGCCTTGAGCGAGGCATCACGAACGTCGCCGGCCTTCTCGCCAAAGATCGCCCGCAGAAGTCTCTCCTCCGGCGAAAGCTCTGTCTCGCCCTTGGGAGTGACTTTCCCAACCAGGATATCACCCGCTTCAACTTCCGAACCGATCACCACCACACCGGACTCATCCAGATGCTTGATGGCGTCCTCGGAGACGTTCGGAATCTCTCTGGTAATCTCTTCCGAGCCGCGCTTGGTATCTCTAACCTGAATCTCAAATTCCTCGATGTGGATCGAGGTGAAGATATCCTCTTTGACCATTCTCTCGGAGATAATAATGGCGTCCTCAAAGTTGTAGCCTCTCCAGGGCATGAACGCCACCAGAACATTATAGCCCAGGGCGAGCTCGCCTCCATGACTGGCCGGGCCGTCGGCGAGCAGCGTTCCCACATTAACTTTGTCGCCCACATCCACGCAGGGACGGTAGTTGATACAGGTATCCTGGTTCGAACGCTTATACTTTATCAGATCATAGACAACTTCTTCTCGATATCCCAGAAGATCCCCTTTGACTTTCCCGGAGGGTTTGATGACTATCTCGTTTGCATCAACTGAAATAACCTCGCCCTCCACCTCTGAGACCAATGCCACCATGGAATCGTGGGCGGCTTTTTCTTCCATACCCGTTCCCACCAGAGGAGGCTGAGTCTTCAAGAGCGGAACCGCCTGCCTCTGCATGTTGGAACCCATCAAGGCACGGTTGGCGTCGTCATTCTCCAAGAATGGTATCAGGGAGGCAGCGATGCTGACCAGCTGACGGGGAGAAACATCCATATAATCGATCTTTTCCGGATCGACTATCGGATAGTCGCTGCGGAAACGTACCGTAATCTGATTATTTACAAAATTACCCTTGTCATCCAGAGGCTCGTTGGCCTGCGCGATATAATAATTGTCTTCTTTGTCGGCGGTCAGATAGACGATCTCGTCCGTGACCTTGCCTTTTTTCACATGCCGGTAAGGAGTTTCCAAAAATCCATATTTGTTAATTCTGGCATAGGTCGCCAGGGATGCGATAAGACCGATATTTGGGCCCTCAGGAGTCTCGATCGGACACATGCGGCCGTAATGCGTATGGTGCACATCCCGCACCTCAAATCCCGCTCTCTCCCTGGTCAATCCGCCCGGACCCAGGGCCGACAGCCTTCTCTTGTGAGTCAATTCCGAGAGCGGATTGGTCTGATCCATAAACTGCGAAAGCTGCGAGGAGCCGAAGAAGGTATCAATTACAGCCGAGACAGTCCTGGCATTGACCAGATCATGGGGAGTAATGTTTTCCGCATCCTTCAGGCTCATCCGCTCCCTGATCGTACGGGCCACGCGCGATAAACCGACCGAGAACAGGTTGGCAAGCAGCTCGCCGACAGTACGGGCGCGGCGGTTGCCGAGATGGTCGATATCGTCGATATAACCGTGTCCGTTACGGAGGTTGATCAGGTATTTAATTATTGCGATGAAATCCCGGCGGTCGAGGACGGTCTGTTCCAGGGGCACATCGAGACCAAGCCTCTGGTTAACCATATAGCGTCCGACCTCTCCCAGATCATAGCGTTTTTCGGAGAAAAACATGCTTTCCACCAGATTCTGGGCCAGCTCCAAAGTGGGAGCATCACCAGGCCTGATCAGGGAGTATAGCTTGAAGAGCGCTTCCTCGGCATTCGTAGTGTTGTCCTTCTTGAAAGTATTGAAGACAACCTTCTCTTCCTGAGAGAGTTCCAGATCGACGATCTTGAAATCTTTTATCTTGGCTTCTTTGAGCTTCTCAACCTGCTCCCCGGTGAAGGAATTGCCGACATCAACCAGGACCTCCCCGGTCTCCGGGTCGGCGATATCCTGAGCGGCAGTCTTTCCGACGAGTTTCTCTGCGCTCCTGGCGGTCAGTTTGAAATCCGTAACTTCAAAGAACTGCTGGATTAAATCCAGATTTGATGAAAATCCCAGCGCTCTCAGGAAGGTGGTCATGGGAAGCTTCCTGCGGGAATCGATATGCACATACATTATATCGTTGATATCGATATTGAATTCCACCCAGGATCCCCGGAAGGGAATAATCCTGGCGAAAAACAACCTTTTGCCGTTGGGATGAATGTCATCATCGAACGATACGCCGGGCGAACGGTGCAGCTGGTTGACCACAACCCTCTCGGCGCCATTGATGATGAACGTTCCACCCGGTGTAACCAGGGGTAGCTCTCCCAGGAAAACATCCTGCTCAATAATATCCTTTACTTCGCTGGTCTTCTCATCCTGTTCCCTGGCCACCAGCCTCAGAGTCGCTTTCAGCGGAGCGGCATAAGTCATGTTGCGCTCCTGACATTCTCTGATGGTATACCGGGGCGTTCCCATGCTGTACTTCACAAATTCCAGGGTATAATTCTCGTGAACGTCGGTAACGGGAAAAATTTCATTAAAGATCTTTTGCAAACCCTGATTCTTGCGCTTCATCGGGGCCATGTCAGCCTGGATAAAGGCCTCATAGGATGCAAGCTGCACCTCCAGCAGATTGGGCATTTCCGCCGGCGAGGAAAGCTTGGCAAAAGACATACGGTCTACCGTTGTTACTTTAGCCAAAGGAACCACACTCCTTTAAAAACATTAAAGAGCCCGAGAGCCCTGTATCAATTTATATAAACATTATGGCCATCACCCTAACGGCATTTCAGGCACACATGTTCCTGAATACCCCGGGTAAGATCTGGGTGATACTGAAACTTGGGAACAGATTTCCAACCGCCATTCCACCCTTCATAACCGCCATTTTTTTGGCATTTACCCCGGTGTATGGCCGGGGCAAATGCTATTGAATTTTAATGGTAGCGCCGACTTCTTCCAGTTTCGCCTTGGCCGCTTCGGCTTCTTCTTTGGTCACTCCCTCTTTCACTTTGTTGGGAGCGCCGTCAACCAGCTCCTTGGCCTCTTTCAGACCCAGGCTGGTAAGCTCGCGCACTACTTTGATGACCTGAATCTTCTTGTCTCCGATAGCATCCAGGACAACATCAAATTCGGTTTTTTCCTCTTCAGCCTCGCCGGCACCCGCGGCAGCGCCCGGAGCGACAGAGGTCGCAACCGGCATGGCAGCCGAGACACCATACTTCTCTTGCAGTGCCTTGGAAAGTTCGGCCAGTTCCATGACAGTTAGCTTGTCAATCGACTCAATTATCTGATCAATAACTTCACTCATTTCAATCTCCCTAATCGTTACATTGCTGACCGGAAGTTGCCTCGGACCTCAGCGGCCCACATCCAGCCATGCGTAATTCATCTAGGCTTAGAAGCAGCAATTAACTTTCTTTTTGTTTCGCGATTTGATCTATTGTTACACAAAATTCTCTTATTAAACCATCAAGGGTTCCCACCAGATTTGTCAGTGGCGCGCTGATTGTACCTACTATCCTGGCGATCAATTCATCCTTCGTGGGCAGTTCGGCCAGCTCCTTCAATCGCTCGCTCTGGTAAAGAACACCATCGGCCCAGAAAGCCTTGACTTCAGGCTTGCCGTTCTTCTTCAAGAAATCATTTATGGTCTTGGCCGGAACAGTGGGATCATCGACTCCGAACGCCACCGCCGTCGGGCCCTCGAAATACTGTACCATTTCTTCGTGCCCCTTATTCTTTGCCGCGATCTTCAGGAGCGTATTCTTGGCGACCCGATATTTAATGTTTCCCTCGCGCAGCATCTTCCTGAACTCGGTAATCTGCGCCACATTCAATCCAAGATAATCGGTTACGAATATATTGCTCGATTCCTCAAAGAGACTGCCAAGCTCTTCGACCAATTCTTCTTTTTCCGGACGCTTCATCATAATAGCTATCTCCAGTCAGATTAAGATTTAAGCTCGGCCACAAGACCGGACGGATTCAATTTTATGCCAACTCCCATGGTGGAAGAAAGCGAGACATTTCTCAAATACTGTCCCTTGGCCGCTGCGGGACGGGCCCTGACTATGGCATCCATAAATGCCAGAAGGTTCTCTTTGATCTGACTTTCACTGAAAGAGACCTTGCCGATTCCCACATGCACATTGCCGACTTTATCAACACGATAAGCGATTTTACCTTTCTTGATGTCACTCACAGCCTTGCCGATATCCATGGTAACCGTGCCGGACTTCGGATTTGGCATCAGGCCGCGCGGGCCCAGCGCCTTACCGAGCTTACCGACCATACCCATAACGTCGGGACTGGCCACCACCACATCGAAATCAAACCAGCCGCCCTGCACCTTGTCCACATATTCTTCCAGGCCGACATAATCAGCACCGGCTTCCTCCGCCTCGGTTACCTTCTCACCTTTGGTGAAAACCAGTACCCGGACCTTCTTGCCGGTACCATGAGGCAGCACAACTGTGCCCCTGATCATCTGGTCAGCTTTCTTAGGGTCAACACCTAAGCGTACCGCAAGTTCCACGGTCTCATCAAATTTTGCAAACGAATTTTCCTTCAAAAGCCTGACCGCGTCATCCAGATCGTAAGCAGTACGACTGTTGACCTTTTTCCTGAACTCACTGTATTTTTTTCCGGTACTCATCTTGACTTCGACTCCTTAACTTTCCACTTCAATTCCCATACTGCGGGCTGTGCCGGCGATCATCTTCATTGCGCTCTCTACATCCGCGGCATTCAGATCGGGCATCTTCAACTCAGCGATTTCTTTTATCTGTTTCAATGTTACTTTGCCGACCTTGTCACGATTCGGCTCCGCCGAGGCCTTTTTGAGCTTGGCCGCTTTCCTCAGAAGATCCGCGGCAGGCGGAGTTTTGGTAATAAATGTGAACGACTTATCCTGGTAGACAGTAATTTCTACCGGAATAATATTTCCGGCCTGCTTCTGCGTGCGGGCATTGAAGGCCTTGCAAAACTCCATAATATTGACGCCATGCTGTCCCAGTGCGGGACCAACCGGCGGTGCCGGATTGGCATTGCCGGCGGGAATTTGCAGCTTGATGAAACCTGTTACCTTTTTTGCCATATCTATCTCCTAAGTTGCAGCACCTATCTGAAGGAAATCCAGTTCCACCGGCGTAGGCCTGCCAAATATCGACACCATAACCTTTACCTTTTTACGCTCCATATTTATTTCTGAAATAAAGCCCGAGAAATCGGTAAAGGGCCCGTCGATAACCTTCACCGCATCTCCCTGCTTAAACGGAAATTCACCTTCCTCGATCGCCTTGGCCTTATCCATCTGGCCCATCACGCGCTTGACTTCATTCTGCGTGATCGGGACCGGCACCCCGCCGGAGCCGACAAAGGACGTCACTCCCGGAGTACTGGTAACCAGATGCTGGGTCTCATTGTTCAAGTCCATCTCTATCAAAATATAGCTGGGCAAAAACTTTTTGGACTGGGTCGACTTCTTGCCCGACCTCATCTCGGTTACCTGCTCGATCGGGATCAGGATTTCACCGAACTTGTCTTCCAGACCCTGATGTTTTATCTCATTTTCGAGAAGCTTCTTGGCCTTGGCCTCATGCCCGGAATACGTATGAACCACATACCACTTTAAATCACCCATAACTACACTCTACAAGCCCAGAACTGAAAAGATTAAGGTTTCCAGAATTTTGTCCACAGCATAAATGAATACCGCCAGAACAAGCGTGACAAAAATAACTACAATGGTCGATCCGATAAGTTCCGGTTTGGTCGGCCAGGTTACCTGCTTCAGCTCGGCCCGGGTCTCTTTTACATAATCTACTACTTTTTCCTTCATGATTTCTCTCAATTGCAGGTCTGGAGGGAATCGAACCCCCAACCCCCGGTTTTGGAGACCGGTGCTCTAGCCAATTGAGCTACAGACCTGGATGTATCTAAACCAATTATTTACTCCACAATTTCGACTACCACGCCGGCGCCGACTGTTCGGCCGCCCTCGCGGATCGCAAAACGAAGCTCCTGCTCCATCGCCACATCACTCACCAGCTCTACTTCCATCGTGATATTGTCGCCCGGCATCACCATCTCCACTCCCTCTGGAAGCTTGATCGATCCGGTCACATCCGTGGTACGGAAATAAAACTGCGGACGATAGCCATTGAAAAACGGCGTGTGACGCCCGCCCTCTTCCTTGGTCAAAACATACACCTCACCCTTGAACTTCTTGTGAGGAGTGATCGACTTCGGCTCCGCCACTACCATTCCGCGCTCAACCTCGTCCTTGTCAACACCCCGCAAAAGCAAACCCACATTGTCGCCGGCATCACCTGAATCCAGTATCTTGCGGAACATCTCAACGCCCGTTACTACCGTCTTGCGGGTCTCGCGGAAGCCAACCAGCTCAACCTCCGTACCCGTGGTTATTCGGCCC
>DSEQ01000046.1 GCA_011056555.1 Candidatus Zixiibacteriota bacterium
ATCGCCACCCCGATCGTCCCCAAGTCGGTTATGGAAGAGATGGATGGGGCGAGCGCGTATTTTGAGTTTAAAGAACGATGCATTTTCTGCGATATAATCAAGCAGGAGATTTCCCAAAATATAAGGCTGATAGGTCAGAATGAACATGTGGTGGCAATTGAGCCCTTTGCTCCCAGGTTTCCATTCGAGACATGGGTTCTCCCCCGCGATCACATCCATCGCTTTGAGGATACCGACGACGATACCCTGATATCATTTGCGGCCATGCTGAAAAGCAGCCTGGGACGTCTGAGAGCGGCGCTCAATGATCCGCCCTTCAATTTCATCATTCATACTGGGCCCTGGATCGACGGACGCAAGAGCCATTATCACTGGCATATGGAAATCTTTCCAAAACTTACCCGTGTGGCCGGTTTTGAATGGGGTACCGGTTTCTATATCAATCCAACTCCGCCGGAGGAGGCTGCCAGATACCTCAACGAGATCAATATTTGAGGGGGGGGCGGGATATCATAAAATGAACATACTTTTTGCATCTCCTGAAGTTGTACCATTTGTGAAAACCGGGGGCCTGGCTGATGTCGCCGGGGCGCTGCCGCAGGCTCTCTCCGCCCTGGGTCATAAGGTCAAAGTCGTTTTACCACTTTATAAATCGATTGATAAAGAGAAATTTAATATCAGGCGGCTCTCCGTATTTGCGGGGAACCAGTCGGTTCAAACAGGCAGTAAAAATTACGATCTCGATGTCTTTACCGCCTCGGACAAGGCCAGCGGGGTCGAATTTGTGTTAGTTGCCAATGATAAGCTGTTTGGCCGTGAGGGGGTCTATCTCGATCCTGAAAGCGGCACAGATTATGGAGATAATGATGAGCGCTTCATTTTTTTTGCCAAAGCGGTTCTTGAGGCCGCCCGCGGAATTGACTTCCGGCCGGATATTATTCATGCCAACGACTGGCAGTCCGGAATGATTCCGGGATATATCGCTACGACTTACAGCAATGATCCTTTTTTCAAGCACAGCCGCACAATTTTCACAGTTCACAACATCGGCTACCAGGGGCATTTCGATAAAGAGACATTCGGCAAGCTCGGACTACCAGACAGCTATTACTCACCGGGATCGCCATTCGAATACTGGGATCATGTCAACTTCCTGAAGGTTGGCATTACCACAAGCGACCTGATAACAACAGTCTCGGAGACTTATGCGAGTGAAATACAGTCCGGCAATGAGATGGGTTTCGGCATGGAGGGAATCCTTTTCTATCGCCGCGAGGATCTTTTTGGTGTTTTAAATGGTGTTGATTATGATCTCTGGTCACCGGAAAATGATAATCTGATTCCGCATAAATATTCCGCCAATGATATCTCCGGCAAAGAGCTCAACAAGAAAGCCTTGCTGGATGAGGCCGGGCTGCGCATTAATGGCCACCGCGTCCCGTTGATCGGCACAATCTCCCGCCTGGCGGATCAAAAGGGTTTTGACCTGATAGAAAAAATCGCCAACCGCCTGTTCTCGTTGGATATTGCTTTCGTTCTTCTTGGTACCGGCAATGAGAATTATCATATTCTCTTCAGAGAGATGGAGAAGATATTCCCGGAACGTGTGCGGGCGTTTTTGAAATTCGATAATCGCCTGGCGCATCTGATAGAGGCGGGCGCCGATATGTTCCTGATGCCGTCTCGTTATGAACCCTGCGGCCTGAACCAGATGTACAGCCTGAAATACGGTACTGTGCCTGTCGTCAGGAAGACCGGCGGTCTGGCGGATACGATTAAGGACTTCAATATGTATCCGCTGGAGGGAAATGGCTTCGTCTTCGAGGAATATGAGGCCGACAGACTGCTTGATGCTATCCAGCGTGCGATCCTGACTTACAAGGATCAGGCCACCTGGAAAAAAATCATGAAACGCGGCATGCAGGCCGATTTCTCCTGGGATTCCTCTGCAAAGAAATATGTCAGGATTTACGAAAAGGCTCTGGAGAAGGAAAAAGTTACGATTTGAGAAATCTGATCTTCAAAGGTTCTCTAATATCCTCGATCTTTCCTCTCAGTTTTAGTTGTTTTTTGTTCACATATTTTTGTAAATTGTGAGTAAATTTTTGCCCGGGTTTCCACCTGAAGGAGAATGACTATGGATAAATACTATTTTTCGACGATGGCCTCGCGCATGCGCAGATCGGAAATCCGTGAACTCCTGAAGCTGACGCGACAACCCGGCACCATATCCTTCGGCGGCGGGCTTCCCGATCCCAATATATTCCCACGCAAGGCGGTTGAGGAAGCAGCCGTAAGAGCGATTCGGGAGCAGGGCAACCTGGCATTGCAGTATAGTCCCACCGAGGGAGAGCCGTTCATGAAAGAAGAGGCGGCCGCTTTCATGACCCGCCTGGGGGATGAAATATCCGCCGAAGAAATAATAGTAGTGTCCTCCTCCCAGCAGGCGCTAGACCTGTTATCAAAGGTATTTATCGATCCCGGCGATGCTGTCATAATTGAACGTCCCAGCTATGTGGGCGCCCTGCAGTCGTTCCGTGCATTCGGTGCGGAATTCCATGGCGTGGACATAGATTCTGAGGGGATAATCCCATCCGCACTGGAGGAAAAAATCCTGGAACTAAGAAAGGCCGATAAGAAAGCCCGGTTTATCTATCTCATTCCCGATTTCCAGAATCCCTCGGGTATAAATCTTTCTATTGAAAGACGCAAGCAAGTCATTGAAATTGCCTCCAGGCACAATATTCTGATTGTCGAGGACAGCCCCTACAGAGAGCTTCGTTTTGAAGGGGAACTCCTTCCATCAGTAAGATCACTCGATAAGGAAGGCCGGGTTATCCAGATGAAGACCTTCTCCAAGATATTCGTCCCCGGTTTTCGCATTGGATGGCTTTCCGCGCCGCCTGAAGTCCTGGATAAGCTGGTGATGTCCAAGCAGAGTACCGATCTCTGTACCTCGGCTTTTGTTTCGATGATAAGCGGCTATCTTCTGAAGGACGGCCATATCGAGAAGCAGATTGAAATCAGCAAAGAGGTCTATGTCAAGAAATGCCGCACTATGCTTGATGCTCTGGAAAAATATATGCCCGAACTCGAGGGCCTGTCATGGTCGAAACCAGAGGGCGGGATGTTTCTGTGGGTCCGGCTGCCGGAATATATGGATACGCTGGAGATGATACCGGATGCGGTTGAGGCTAAAGTCGCTTATGTTATCGGCTCGGCATTCTACACTGACGGCAGCGGGAAAAATACGATGCGTCTGAATTATTCCTATCCGTCACATGAACAGATCAGGGAGGGCATCAAACGTTTGGCCGGAATTGTGGAAAAGCGGGAAGCAGCCAGATCCGGGGCAAAAGATTGATCCAGTGGAAAAAAACGGCAGGCCGATAGAGACCTGCCGCTTGCATTTGCAGTGCTAAGAGCTAATATCTTTCATCGTACTCTTCTTCGTCTTCCTCCTCGTAATCATAGTCATCATCATAATCACCATCGTCCTCAAAATCGTCGTCCTCATCCTCAAAATTTTCGTCATCGGCTTCATCCAAAAGCTTAACAGCCTCGCGTGAGTCATCGGGATGGACTCTCAATTCGATCCATTCGGAAGATTCGCCGTCATCTGTTTCGGAGTCCCACAGCTCCGCGTGAATATCGCATGAAACCAGATACTCCCTGGCCATCTCAGCTTCCGTGCGGTCATCAAACTCTCTTATTACTACCAGCTTCTTGGTTTTGTTACTCATAGCAACCTTCTTGAATATGAGGTTTAATGTTACTAATGTCAGTCAATCACATAAAACATGAAAATCTATCTATGAGCGGCTTCTCCTTTTACAGATGAAATATCTTAACCTGCCGACTCGGGGCAGGGCTTCCTGTTCTCTGCAGAGGCGGCCTCCGGCCTGACTGCAGCAAGCCCGGCATTTGAAAGATCGGCTTTATGGAAAATTACATTATGGCTTAAAAAAGGGAAATAAAAATATTCTATTTTTGGAAAAAGCTGCGAGGGGATTGCCATATAAGACAGGAATGTCAACAATCGATAAAAATCGGCTATTCCTGCTCTTTCAGTTTATCCTCGGCGTCCTTGAGAAGGCGCTGGGCCTCGGCGGCATCCTTGACCCGCACCAGGATGCAGGGTCGGCTGGCACTCATGGTGATAGATGGAATCATGCCTCCGGCATCATCAGCCCTGACTATAACCTCGATTCCATGGGCTTCCAGATATGCTTTCGTCAATTCGGCCTGGGTGCGCTCGTTGAAGGTGCGCAGGCAGACCAGCTCGTTGCCGTCATCGGTCATTGTCAGATTCCTTTATCTAAAGAGAAATTACAGTTTTTATCCAAGAAGGAACAGCACGAAAATGTCATTCTGAATGAGTCGAGACTTTGGTCGAAGACGACTGAAGAATCTCATGGAAATCAATAAGATTCTTCGCTTCACTCGGAATGGCGATTTTACTGTTCAGGTTACCAATAATTCCCTGACATAAAAAAGGCGGCTTCCGGATTCGAACCGGAGAATAGAGGTTTTGCAGACCTCCGCCTTACCACTTGGCTAAGCCGCCCAAAAAATGGAGCGGGAAACCGGACTCGAACCGGCGACAATCACGTTGGCAACGTGAGGCTCTACCAACTGAGCTATTCCCGCCCGAATAAATCTTGCCTGTTTAATATATCGGCGATTTTCTGCTTGTCAACTTATTTTTGGAGGCGGTTGTCATAATCTTATGCCGTCTATATGGTTATTAAAGGCGCTGTGCGCCTGAAATAATATTACGCCATTATTTTGAAAAAAATTGGAGCAAATAAGATACAGATATGTTTAACATTGATTGCCTCGATCGAGTTTCAGCAGATACTTTTTAACCATTTAAGATGTAACAGTTTAAACTTGACTTTGAGGGGAATATAGTTAATATCTGTTGTTTAATTCAGGCAGAATTAAAATTAAATCAGGATAGAACCAAATATGAGATGGACACAACTGTTTATACCCACTCTGAGAGAGGATCCCGCCGAGGCGGAACTGGTTTCTCATAAGCTCTTGATGCGGGCCGGATATATACGCAAGGTTGCGGCCGGAGTTTATAATTACCTGCCCTTGATGCTGATGGTTTTGAATAAAATCTCCCAGATTGTACGTGAGGAGATGAATCGCCAGGGCGCCATCGAGATGCTTATGCCGGTGCTGGTTCCGGCCGAACTCTGGCAGGAATCGGGCAGATGGCAATCATTCGGCAAAGAGCTGATGAAAATGAAGGACCGCCATGAGCACGATTTGATACTGGGCGGAACGCACGAGGAAGTGGTAACGGACATCGTACGCAAAACTGTGAAATCATACCGGCAGCTGCCCTTGATTTTGTACCAGATCCAGAATAAATTCAGGGACGAAATCCGTCCCCGTTTCGGACTCATGCGAGGGCGCGAATTCATCATGAAGGATGCCTATTCATTTGACCGCGATGAAGCGGGACATAAGATCAGCTACCAGAAGATGGTCGATGCGTATTACCAGATATTCAAGCGCTGCGGACTGGATTCAATTAAAGTCGAATCCGATACCGGCGCAATGGGCGGACGCATGGCACATGAGTTTATGGTAATAGTCGATACCGACGGTGGTGAAGACGTATTGCTCTTATGTGATAAGTGCGACTATGCCACGAATCTGGAGATGGCCACCTCGATCGCTGAGGAAATTCCCCAGGATTCTCATGAGAAGCCGATGGAGGTAGTGGATACCCCCAATGCCGGAACGGTAGAGGAGGTAACCGCATATTTGGGAGTGAAGCCGACGCATCTTGTTAAAACCCTGCTCTATAAAGCAGACAACGATTATATCGCCGCGCTCATCAGGGGCGACCGCGAGTTGAATGAGACCAAGCTGAAGAATTACCTGCACGCTATTACGCTGGATATATGCGACGGAGTTACTGTGGCCCAGCTGACCAATGCCCCGGTCGGATTCGCCGGGCCTGTCGGTCTTTCGGGTGTGAAAGTTGTGGCAGATACCGAAGTTATGAAGATGAAGAATTTCGTGGTTGGTGCAAACCAGAGGGACAAACATATCGTAAATGCTAATGTGCACCGAGATTTCCATGTTGATGCTGTAGTTGATATCAGAAATGCCGCGGAAGGCGAGACTTGTCCCGCCTGCAATAAAGGCCGTCTGTATTCGCGGCGCGGAATCGAAGTCGGAAATACCTTCAATCTGGGCACCAAGTATTCAGGTTCGATGAATGCCGGATACCTGGATGAAAACGGCCAGGAAAAGACAATTATCATGGGCTCATACGGCGTCGGCATTACCCGTACGGCCCAGGCGGCGGTAGAGAAATTCAATGACGACAAAGGCATTATCTGGCCCAGGTCGATAGCGCCCTTCGATGTTATCATCGAGCCCTTGAATTTTGAGGATAAAGCCCAGCAGGAAGCGGCTCTCGAGCTGTATGATAAGTGTGCGAAAACCAATATCAAAGCGCTGCTGGATGATAGAAATGAACGTGCCGGGGTGAAACTCAATGACGCCGACTTGATCGGGGTGCCATTGAGACTGACCATCGGCGCCAAATCACTGAAGGAAGGAAAAATCGAGTTTAAGGCGCGCAGCAGCCCCGAGGTACATCTGATAGACCAGACCCAGGCAGTCTGGACCGCCGAGGAGGTGCTGGCCAAGCTATAATATTTTTATTGCATTTGGCGAAAAAATATGTTAGCTTTACAAGTTTTAAGTGGGAAGTTCCCACTTTTTTGGTTATAGGATTATGAATTTGGTTGAGGAAAAATTGAAGGAACTGGTTACCGAATCTGTCGCCGATGAAGGTCTGACCCTTGTCGACATGACCCTTATTCAGCAGAGCGGCGGTGCAATCCTGCGTGTCTATGCGGATAAGCCGGGAGGGATCACCGTCGGCGAATGCGCCAGGCTTTCGCGCAAGCTGGAGATGCTCATCGAGAACGAAGGAGTTTTTGAAAGGCGCTGGATTTTAGAGGTATCGTCCCCGGGACTGGATCGTCCCCTTAAGACCGAAACAGAATTCGGTCTGAAAATCGGAGAGACAATCAGGCTCTATTATTCCGATGAGGCCGGTAATCCGGCTGAGCTTAAGGGGAAGATCGCCGGCGCGGCTGATAATGTGGTAACCATTAATACTGACGAAGGACAATTTGAGATAGATTTGGCGAAGATATCAAAGGGACAAATAATTCTCTGAAGGAGAGGCCGTGAATTACGATATTTTAGAAACATTAACCCAGATTGCCAGGGAAAAGAATATAGAGCTGGATTATGTGGTTGAAACCCTGGAAAGTGCACTGGTGCAGGCGGCCAAGAAAAAATTTGGCGAGGATCAAAATATTGTTGCCAAGGTAGATCGTGCATCGGGTGAAATCAGCGTGCACGTTGTAAAAACAGTAGTGAAAAAGGTGAAGGACGAGAATACCGAGGTTTCGCTCAAGGAAGCGCAGGAGATAGACGAGAGAGCTGAGCCGGGTGACGAGGTCGAGGTCTATATCGGCTTCGAGGAATTCGGAAGAAATGCGATTGCCCTGGCCAAACAGCTCATGATCCAGAAAGTACGTGAAGCTGAACGTGAAATTATATATGAAGAATATAGCCAGAAGATAGGCGAGCTCATTTCCGGTTCGGTGCAGCAGGTTGATAAAGGCAATATTATAGTCAACCTCGGCCGTACCGAGGGAATCATGCCGATTTCCCAGCAGATATCACGCGAAAAATACCGCCAGGGCGACCGGATTCGCGCGGTCATTCATGATGTCCAGAGAAATCAGCGCGGGCACCAGATTGTGCTTTCCCGCGCCCAGGAATCGTTCCTGCAGCGCCTGTTTGAACTCGAAGTGCCGGAAATATTTGAGCGTATAATCGAAATCAAAGCGATAGCCCGCGAACCAGGTGAGCGTTCCAAAATTGCGGTCAGCTCTGCTGATGACAGGATCGATCCGGTCGGAGCATGCGTGGGCGTCAAGGGCGTGCGTGTGCAGAGTATAGTCCGGGAACTGAATAATGAGAGGATAGATATAATACAGTACCATCCCGATCCGGAAATATTCGTTACCCGTGCACTTTCGCCGGCCAAAGTGGTGCGTATAGATACTTTTCCTGAAGATCAGGAAATGACGGTTGTGGTGGAGGATGAGAAGCTCTCCCTCGCTATCGGACGGCAGGGACAGAATGCCCGCCTGGCATCAAAGCTCACCGGCTGGAAGATAAATATAATGTCGGAGAATGAGTTCTCGGCCATGAAACGTTTTGAAGCGGAGAACTATCTTCCCATCTCTCATCTGCCGGGCCTGGGGGACATCATGATAAACCGCCTTATGGATGCCGGTTTTATGTACGCACAGGATCTGGTGAATGCCGACATGGAGAAGCTGACGGAAGTTGAGGGCATCGGTCCAAAGAAAGCGCAAACACTGATCGAAACGGCAAAGATTCAGGTGGCCGAATTTGAGGAGAGGCGTCGCCAGGAGCTCGAAGCTGCCCAGGCTGAGGGTGAAACCGATGAGGAATACGAAGAAGAAGATGTTGTGGGTGAACCGGATTCGGAGGAGGAAACCTCGGAAGTCTCGGATATAGAGGAAGCAACTGTGGAGCATGTCGATGAGCAGCCGCAGGAAGAGGAAACCGAAGAGGCCGTGGACGAGGTGGTGCAGGAAGGCGTCGCTCCCGATACTGAGGAATTGGACGCTCCCGATTGGGAGGAAGAGTCCGAGAAGGAAAATCAATAATTAATTTTTTCTGGAGGCATTGTGGCTAAAAAAAGGCTTTTCCAGGTAGCCAGGGAATACAAAATCACTTCAGAAGCCCTGTTGAAAATGTTGCGGGGGCTTGGTTTTGAGGTGAAAAGCCACATGAGCTCAGCTACCCCGGAAATTCTTGAGGCGATTGAGAAGCAGTTCAAGAAGGAACAGGAATCCATCAAGCAGGAAATCGCCAGCAAGAAGAAGAAAACAAAAGAGCGCGAGAGGAAAGAATACGACAAGTATAAAAAACAGGCTCCCAGCGACAAGGATACGGCAGCCCGCTTGAAACAGCTGGAAGGAAAATTCAAAGAGGATCGAGACCGCAAGAAAAAGCGCCGTAAAGACAGGAAAAAGAAGAAAAAACAGCGCATCGTCGACAAAAAAGAAGTCGCCGAAAATGTCAAGAAGACTCTGGCCCGTCTCGACACAGGGGGCAGAAGAACCAAGTACAAGCGCAGGCCTCAAAAAGAGACCGCGGTTGCAGAAATTGATGAGAATGTTATCCAGGTCAATGAATATATGTCCGTGGCCGAGCTGGCCAATGAACTGGGTGTTAAGCCCAATGAGCTGATTGCCAGGTGTATGTCCCTGGGCATGATGGTTTCTATCAACCAACGACTGGATATGGATACGATTGAAATGCTGGCGCTGGAGTATGGCAAGAAGATCAAGGAGACCGAGGAACTCGGAGCCCAGGACCTGATTGAGGCCGATGTTGAAGAGGAAGAGGAGGATGCCGAGTACAGGAGCCGTCCGCCCGTCGTGACGGTTATGGGGCATGTCGATCACGGTAAAACTTCCCTCCTGGATCATATCAGGGAGTCTCATGTAGTCGAAGGCGAGGCTGGAAAAATTACCCAGCATATCGGCGCATACAGGGTAAATCTTCCCTCAGGCGATATTACCTTCCTGGATACTCCCGGGCATGCCGCCTTTACCGCCATGCGTGCGCGCGGCGCACAGATTACTGATATCGTTGTACTGGTGGTGGCTGCCAACGATTCCGTGCAGCAGCAGACCGTCGAAGCTATAAACCATGCCCGCGCCGCGGGCGTGCCGATTATCGTGGCCATTAACAAGATGGACATGCCCGATGCAAACGCCGATGTGGTCAGGCAGGCACTGACCCAGCATCGCCTCACGCCCGAGGAATGGGGCGGTAAAACCGTAATGGTGGAAATTTCTGCCAAGACCGGCATGGGCATCGATTCATTGCTTGAAAACATCCTCCTGCAGGCTGAAGTCCTGGAACTGGAGGCAAATTATAATACCCGTGCCAAGGGAGTTGTGGTGGAAGCCAAACTGGAGAAAGGCAAGGGTTCGGTAACAACCATCATCGTACAGAGCGGCATCCTGGAAGTCGGCGACCCCTTTGTGGTCGGTAATTACCACGGCCGTGTGCGAGCGATTATGGATGACCGCGGAAACAATCTGGAAGCGGCATATCCCGGATGGCCGGCCCAGATTACCGGGTCGCATGGCATACCGCAAGCCGGCGATAATTTCTTCGTGGCCCAGGATGAATCGATTGCGCGCGAAATCTCCAGCCGTCGCCAGCGGATCAAACGCGAACAGGATTTCCGCCATATGAAGCGTTTTGCCCTGACCGATGTCTTCGAGCGGATTAAAGAGGGCGAAGTTCTGGACCTCAATATTGTTATTAAGGGTGATGTGGATGGCTCGGTTGAAGTGCTGGCGGATACGCTCCAGAACCTCGGTACCAGCGAGGTCCAGGTGCAGATCATCCATCGCGGCGTAGGAGCCATCAATGAGAATGACGTGCTCCTGGCGGCCGCCTCGAATGCAATAGTCATAGGGTTTCATGTCAGGCCTGATGCGCGCGCCAGGGAACTGGCCAACCGCGAGAAAGTGGATATCAGACTATATACAGTTATTTATGATCTCGAGAAAGATATCAGGGCCGCTTTAGAGGGGCTTCTGGCGCCCGAAATAAAAGAGGAGGTCAAGGGTACTGCCGAAGTAAGAGATACTTTCCGCATACCGAAGATCGGCATGATCGCGGGATGTTATGTCCAGGATGGCAAAATCAATCGCAATGACATGATCCGCGTCGTACGTGACGGTACCTTGATTTATGAGGGCACAATCGGATCATTAAAGAGGTTTAAGGATGATGCCAGAGAGGTGACCGCAGGGTATGAATGCGGAATAAATGTGGAAGGATTCAACGATATTAAAGTGGGCGATATACTGGAAGCTTTCGTAACCGTGGAAGTCTCACGCAAACTCTGACATGATAATCGGCTTGTTACAGGTTGAGCTGTTTTTGCCCTCGGTACGTTCTCTCAAGCATAAGAGGCAAATCATCAAAAGCATAGTTACAAGAGTGAGGAATAAGTTTAATGTATCCATTTCCGAAACCGGCAACAATGATCTCTGGCAGAGAGCGTCGATTTCCGCCTGTATCGTCACCAATGAATCGAAATATGCGAATCAGGTGATGGAGAAGGTGGTGGCCGAGATTGAAAGAAATCTGGATGGCCAGGTTTTGGATATTAATACAAGTATTTTGTGATGCGAGATTTTTCCAGAAAGGACAGGCTCTCCGACCAGATCAAGCGGGAAACCGCGGATATACTGCAGAACGTTCTGAAGGACCCCGGGATCGGTTTTGTAACCATTACAGATGTGGAACTGACCAGTGATCTGCGTTATGCCAAGGTGTTTTATAGTGTCTTGGGCGATGAATCAGACAAGGCCAGGTCGGGCAAAGCTCTCACCAAGTCACTGGGTGTGATTCAATCGGAGCTTGCCAGGCGGCTGAATATCCGCAAGGCTCCGCTGATCTCGTTCCATCTCGACACATCCGCCGAATATGGGGCCAAAATGGAAAAATTGTTCAAAAAAATTGAGGAAGAACGCAATGAGCGCGACGACGAAGGAAGCAGTGAGAGAGAATAAACTGATCGATGACATTCTTGAATTAGTTCACTCACGTTCCAATATTTTGCTCAGTTCGCATGTCGGTCCGGACGGAGACTCGCTGGGTAGCCAGATAGCATTTTCAAACTATCTAAAGTCAATGGGTAAAAATGTCTGGCTCTATAACCAGGGGCATATCCCGCATTACTTCCACGGCTTCAAGGATATGGATTCGATAGTGGTCGAGCCCGATAAATGGACTGTTCCCCCTCAGGGATTTGACCTAGTGATTATTTTCGAGTGCACTTCGCTGGACAGAATCGGCGATGTCAGCGCCCTGGTAAAAGACAATGTTGATATCATAAATATCGACCACCACCCTGAAAATAGTGAATACGGCAGAATTAATTACCTCGATCCGGGCGCATCATCGGCCGGCGAAATGGTCTACAGGATTCTGAAGAGGTCCGGATATAAAATCGATCCCGAGACCGCGACATATCTGTATATCGCGATCCTCACGGATACGGGAAGATTTCATTTCAGTTCCACCACCCCCGAATGCCTGTATGCCGCCGCCGACCTGGTTGACTGCGGTGTCAATGTAAAAGAACTTACCGACCAGATTTATTTTAATTTCACTGAAGATCAGCTTCGATTCACAGCAGATATAGTCTCCCGCATGGAAACACATCTCCATGGCAGGGTCTGTTTTCTTACGCTCCGGGATGCCGAATTGAAGGCCCGCGGCCTGAAATACGGCGATATGGAGGGGCTGGTGGAATGGACCATGCGTATAAGAAAGGTGCAGGTGGGCGCATTGTTCAAGGATACCAGGCCGAACTTCTCCAAAATCAGCCTGAGATCGCAGGGCAATATCGATGTCTGCCGCCTGGCGCATAAATTTAACGGCGGGGGGCACTCCAATGCCGCAGGGTGCCACATCGAAGCTGATCTGGAAACCGCCAAGAAAATTCTGCTTGAAGCTTTAGAGGAACTTTTGCCCGATGATGAGTGATGGCGTACTTCTTATTGATAAGGGATTCGGATTAACATCTTCTGAGGCTGTACAGACCGCAAAGAGACTTACCGGCAGCCGCAAAGCCGGTCATACCGGAACCCTGGACCCATTTGCAACCGGTCTCCTGCTTGTTACCCTGGGCAGGGCCACCAAGATTTCAGCCTATCTGGGAAACAGCAGGAAGAGATACCGGGCCAAAATCAGACTGGGAGAGACCCGGGACACATTTGATCGTTTCGGAAAAATAGTGGAACGTCGGGAGGCGGATTTTAAGCTCCGGGAAATTCTTACCGCTCTGAAGGAATTCGAAGGTGAGGTGGAACAGATCATTCCGCCTCATTCGGCGGCACATATCAACGGAGAACGGATGTATGAGCTGGCCAGGAGGGGGAAAGAGGTGCCGGTCAAAAAGAAAGTTGTAAAAGTTCATGAACTCAGCATCCTAGACTATCAGGCTCCCTTCCTGGAACTTGACATCTCCTGCGAAAGCGGGACCTACATCCGCAGTATACCCCATCAGCTTGGAGAAAGTCTCGGCTGCGGAGCGCACCTGTTTTCGCTTGTTAGAACGCAGGCCGGGCGATTCAGCCTGGATGGCGCGGTCACATTGGTGCAACTGGAAGCGGCTATTAAAA
>DSEQ01000024.1 GCA_011056555.1 Candidatus Zixiibacteriota bacterium
CAGTAGTGGATATTTATATGTTTTTGCTGGTGATCCTGACTTACCCACACCTGCAGAGGATGAGCCGGATATACCAATTCCTGAAGACCACAATATTCTAAAACAGAATTATCCCAATCCCTTCAACAATCGCACAATCATCAAATATTATCTACATGGCATATCTGAAAGGGAAATCGAGATAGACATATACAACATCCTCGGCCAGAAGATCAGGACATTATACAAAGGCGTTCAATCCGGCGGAAGCCATTCGATCTATTGGGACGGCCGGGATAATTATGATAACGATGTCCCCTCCGGCATCTACTTCTATCAGCTTCAATCCGGTGATCAGATTATTTCAAAAAAGATGCTGTATTTGAAGTAAGGAGATTCTTCGCTGCGCTCAGAATGACGCGAGGAGCCATGTAGGTCAAATCCCTGTGGGATTTGACCTACGATTCTGCTAATCCATATTGTGCGTCGTGTACGTCCTCGTGCACGACGGTTTACAGCGCGCACCGGGAGGCACGCGCTGCACAAAATTTCTGCTTTAAAATGCTATCTTACAGCGGGGGTTCCTGCTGGGGCTGCCTGGCCTCGCCGATCGGTTTCACCTCAAATTTAGGAACGAAATAAATCTCCACCCGACGGTTCTGGGAACGTCCCTCGGCAGTTTCATTGGTCGCAATCGGCCGATATTCGCCGTAGCCGACAGCGCTTATGCGCTCGGGATCAACATTCTGCTGATTGATCATATAGCGCACCACATGGGTTGCCCGAGCAGTGGAAAGCTCCCAGTTGCTGCGGAAACGATCCTGAAATTCCGGCAGAATCTGCTTGTTGTCAGTGTGTCCCTCAACACGGATATCATATTCAGGGTAATTATCAACGATATTGGCGACCTCGCCCAGCATCTGGCTGCCGCTCTGGCTTATTGTCGCACTGCCGCTGGCAAAAAGAAGCTCACTGGGAATGCGCAGCAGTTTGTTCTGCTCCTGTTCAGCCATTTCGATCTGCAGTCTCTTTGAGAGAGAGTCCAGATCGGCCTGAAGTTCTGCGGCACGCGCTTCGGCCTGTTCTCTGGCCTGACGGGCCTGCTCCAGGTCGCTTCGCAGATCGGATACCTGTGATTCAAGCGAGGCAATGCGCTCATCCTTTGCTTTTGATGAACAGCCCACTAACAATGGCAGAATTAAAACGGAAATAAGTAACAGGACTGTAAGTTTTTTCATATAGTTCCTCCATCCTTTTATTTTTTATTCATTAAATTAAAATACAACAAATTACGCTTAAGTTCCATTAAACTTTTAATTTACAAAGACATGCAAGTCGCAATGCAGCCTCAGCTTAAGTCTGCCAGCAGCACCACCTCTCTTAGATATTATCTATATCTTATTGCCATAAAAGAAATTATAATAATATTATTAAGTGTCATATTAATTGATATATTTTATATCTTCATTTGTTTATTGCGGCAACTTTTATTATCAGGCAGAACTTATTCAATCTCCGAAAGAGCAATTGATGTTTTTATAATCGAATCGGGATTAAGTGATATCGAGTCTATACCCTCCTCCACAAGAAATCTTGCAAAGTCCGGGAAGTCAGAAGGGGCCTGTCCGCATATACCGATTTTCCTGTTATATTGCCTGGCTACTTTTATGACATGTGAGATCATGCGCTTGATCGATTCGTCGTTCTCATCTCCGATATGAGCGATATGTCCAGAGTCGCGGTCAAGGCCCAGGGTCAGCTGAGTCAGATCGTTGGAACCGATGGAGAAGCCGTCAAATATTTCCGCGAAACGGTCGGCCAGGATGACATTCGATGGAATCTCGCACATCATATAAATCTCGAGCTCATTCTCACCCTGTTTGAGGCCGTTCGCAGCCATGATTTCGATGACTTTTCTGGCTTCGCTCACAGTGCGGCAGAAGGGGATCATGACCTTGATATTGGAAAAGCCTTTGTCATTGCGCACAGCCCTGAGAGCCTGGCATTCCAGGTCGAAGGCCGGACGATACGCGGCATCGTAGTAACGCGAGGCCCCTCTCCAGCCGATCATGGGGTTGCGCTCGCTGGGTTCAAATTGCTTTCCACCGATCAGCTCGGCATATTCGTTGGAACGGAAGTCGGCCAGCCTTACGATCACTTCACGCGGATAAAAAGCGGCGGCGATCATCGCGATCCCATGGGCAAGTTTATCGACATAATATTGCTTTTTGTCATCGTAACCGGAGGTCAAATCATCGATCTCTTTCTTTGCAAAGCTGTCGGACAGATTAGGATAATTGACCAGCGCCATGGGGTGAATCTTTATATATGAGCTTATGATGAATTCCTCTCGCGCCAGACCCACGCCATCATTGGGAATCATGGAGGTTTTGAAGGCCAGCTCGGGCGTGCCGAAGATCATCTTAATCTGAGTGCCGTTGGGCCTCTTGATATCATCCAGCTTTGTAACTTCAATGTCGAATTCGATCTGTCCCTCATACACTCTGCCTATATCACCCTCGGCGCAGCTGACCGATATGATGCTGCCATTGGTTATTTTCTGCATGGCGCCCTCGGCTCCGACCACGGCCGGGATGCCGAGTTCGCGGCTGATTATGGCGGCATGCGAGGTACGTCCGCCCTCATTGGTGACAATTGCCGCCGCAATCTTCATATATGGTTCCCAGTCCGGATCGGTCATCTGTGTGACCAGGACATCGCCGGCATTGAAGTTCATCACGCTCCTGACATCCTTTATCAGATTGGCTTTGCCTACTCCGA
This sequence comes from Candidatus Zixiibacteriota bacterium, assembly GCA_011056555.1. Taxonomy (GTDB): domain Bacteria; phylum Zixibacteria; class MSB-5A5; order JAABVY01; family JAABVY01; genus JAABVY01. Next base: position 2,761 of record DSEQ01000024.1, read on the forward strand.
TCTTATTTCCCACCGGTGAACCTGTCGCCAGGACTCTGCCGCGTTTCCTTATATGATAATTCTCGAGTACATTTTTATTATCGTGCGAGACGACAGTCTCCGGCCTGGCCTGCAGGATGAAAAGTTCGCCTGTCATTCCATCCCGGGCCCATTCGATATCCATAGGCGTATGGCTTCCGGCCAGAGCAGAATAATGCTCTTCTATGGTGACCGCCCATCTTGCCAGCTTCAATATTTCTTCGTCGTCGATCGAAAAGCGCTTGCGCTCCCGCTCGGGAACTTCGATAGTTTTGGTCGGAAGACCGTCATCGCCGTAGACCATCTTGACTTTTTTCGAGCCCAGCGTTTTAGATATGACTGATTTATATCCCAGCGCCAGTGTCGGCTTATGGACATAGAATTCATCCGGGCTCATGGCGCCCTGCACAATTCCCTCGCCCAGACCGTAGGAAGCGTTTATCAAAACTATATCCTTGTGGCCGGATTCAGTATCGATTGTAAACATCACGCCGGAGGAGGCCATGTCGGAGCGGATCATCTTCTGAACGGCAACTGAGAGGCCGATTGAAAAATGGTCGAAACCTTTGGCCTGCCTGTAGGAGATAGCTCGATCGGTGAAAAGAGAGGCAAAGCAGTTTTTGCAGGCCGCGATTATTTCTTCCTGGCCCCGAATATTCAGGAAACTGTCGTGCTGGCCCGCGAATGAGGCTTCAGGCAGGTCCTCGGCTGTTCCGGAAGAACGAATGGCCACATCGACACGCGGGCCGTATTGTCTTTCCATCAATTCATAATTGCGGCTGATTTCGGCACAGAGGTCTGCCGGAAGTTCGGAGGTGCGGATCATTTCCCGAACTGTGTGGCCATGGGAACGCAGAGCCTTGAGATCGTTCGAATCCAGCCCGGAAAGAACTTTCCTTATTTCGTCCCTCAAACCGGAACGGTCCAGAAAATAAAAGAAGGCTTCTGCAGTAATTGCAAAGCCGTTAGGGATCTGTATGCCGCGAGGGGAGAGGTTACGGTACATCTCGCCCAGGGAGGCGCTTTTGCCCCCAACAATGGAAACATCCTTCATACCCAGCTTTTCAAACCAGAGGATCAAGCCATTGCCGCGCATAAAAACTCCGGCTATGAAAAACCATAATTTCTGTGGGCGTTTGGAATATAGAAAAAGTCGATCTTAAGTGTCAACATTAAATATTGAAAAATCTTGTACAGTTCGTAATTGCCGGGATATATTAGCCTGTTTATTGATCTTGAGCAGGATGATGGACCCCATATATAACCACTCACGTAAATAAGCACATTTCAGGATTATCTATTTGCGCAAGATATGCGGGATTGCGCTCTAATGCTTCAGATTTACCAGGGTCGCCCCCCATGACGACGAGCCGCTGTCGAGCTTGTAGGATTCAACGTGAGGATTTTTATCCAGAATTGAATGTACCGTTCTCCGCAATGCACCAGTCCCTTTGCCATGTATAATCCGAATTCGATAGATCCCCTTTTCCAGGCAGGCTTCTATATAGTCAGGCACAAGCTCTTTCACGTCCTTTGGTGAAAAAGTGTGCAAATCGAGGATTCCATCAATTGGATATTCGACCGGATCGTTATTATATCCTCCCATAACATTTAATATATATTTGTAAAAAGGATTCAAAAAAGTGTTTTTTTGTCTATAAATTGCTGTGTATGGAGATTCAAAAATAATCATGCTTTCGGGATAAATACCCGAATGAACGAATTTTCCGCTCGTCCGTCGTAAAATAATGTGAATACAAAGGTTAAAAACCCAAAAAAGATTTGACACAGGTTAGCAATAATTCTATATTTGAGACTTAAAATTTTATGGCTGCTATAAGGAGGATTAAACTTGATGAGGACGTTTATTTTAATCACCGTCCTGATGGCGCTGTTTGGATTTGGAATCCACGCCGATGGACAGGCTTTGAATAATTTCAACTTTGAAGGAGACGGGGCGAGAGCAAGAGGAATGGGTGGAGCATATATTTCGATTTCTGACGATGCCAGCGCCCTGACCTGGAATCCGGCAGGATTGATACAGATAGTCGATCCCCAGCTCTCTTTTTCGTTCGATTTGTTCATGCCCAGCACTGATTTCGGTCTGGATTATCCGAATGTGACCTCGCAGAACACATCCGCAATCTATGATGATAACAAATTCCGGCTGCAATATGCCACCTTTGCCGCTCCGATTAGAATCAAGGATCACCCTTTTGTGGGAGCGGTGAGCTTCAGCACGATATCATCAAAATATGATTATTTCGAGGCCAATCCCGACTCCGGTTTTACAGATCCCGCCGAACCGGTTAACCTGATCCAGCGAACCGATAATCGTCTCAATCAGCTGAGGCTGGGTTTCGGCACCAATGTCTGGAGAAAGCTGAATTTTGGCGCCGGGGCCAATATTTACTTTGGAAAAGGTTATATCGATACGAGCTTCTTTTACCATACTTCCTATATGCATCCGGAACAGAATGTCCTGGTCAATGTTGATGCCAAGGGCTTCGTCTATGATACGGTAACATTCTCGGGTTTTAACCTCGTAGGCGGTTTCCTCTGGGATGATGAGAAATTTGCCATCGGCGCAACTGTGAAGACACCTTTCTGGCTTACCCAGGAGCATGTGAAGCACGAACTCGATTCGGTGTATATAAACAATGTTCTGAATGGTGAACTGGTGCGCGGTGATATTGACGAGCAGGACAAGGAGCGCATCGGGGTGCCCTGGATGGTCGGTATCGGAGCATCATATCAGGTCAACGAGAGATTCATAATGGCCTCTGATTTTGAATGGCGCAGGTTTGGCGTGATGGATTACAGGGTTCACTATGATACTATATTGTCAAATGGCGACATTGAGGAAAATTACGTCGAAAGCAACCTGAATCTCTATAATGGTTACAGCCTCAGGGTTGGCGGAGAATATACATTCGACGGCGGTTTTGCCACAATTCCGGTGCGCGCCGGATTCGCTTATGATGCCTTCGGGTTCAGGATGATTGAAGATCTTGAGTTTGAATGGGTCGACTGGTCTGATGACCAGCCCGATTCCCTGATCCAAACTATGGACCCTGGAGATCAGATCACTGGATATACGATCTCCCTGGGAGCCGGGCTTCATTGGGAATTGATTGAACTCGATTTTGCCTTCGAATACGATATTCGTGATACAGATATTGAGGGAGTAGATCACTTCGGCACATTTCAGGTTGCCAAAGAATACCGGACCCCCCGTATTTCTTTAAATTTTACTGGATTTTTCAGGTAGATTTTCGTAATCTTAACGGGCGGAATCGGCTGCTATGCTGATTTCGCCCTTTTTGATGTTTAAAGATTAATAATTGAGAGTCGATTTTCGTATTGAGTTCATAGGGAGTTGTAAATAATGGCCAGACTTACTAAAAGACAGATGAAAGAAGACAAGTTCGTTACCGGACTTCTCAAATCCCAGGAATATTTCAACCGCAATCGGACCCAGATATTGCTTGGCATAGCAGGACTGATAGTGGTGATCCTGGTTGCAGTTCTTCTGATCGCCAATGCCCGCTCCTCCGAGCAGGCTGCTCAAAACCAGTACGGTGATGCCAGCATGGCCGTGAGGGAGTTCTTCAATACATTCGAGATGGATCAGAATCAGGATGGTATACCGGATGGCAACCTCGACAGCGCGCTGACTATTCTCAGCTCTGCCAAGGCTGAATTCGAGGGCATACTCCAGCAGCATGGCGGCAGCGATATGGCCAAATTTGCCACTTTCTACCTTGGCTCAATATCGTTTAAACTCGGCGATTACGCGGAGGCGGAGAAATACTACCGGATGTTTCTGGATAAGTATCATATCAGCGAGGGTTTTGAGGCTGCTGCCAAAATGGGGCTGGCCGGATGCAAGGAAGCTCTTCGCGATTTCGAGGGCGCCGGAATGCTGTATATGGAGGTTGCCGAGGATTATCCGGATTTTCCCCAGAAACTGGATGTACTCAGGAAGGCCGCAATTAATCTGGCCCAGGCTGGGCTGAATGATCAGGCGCTGATGGCATTTAAGCTTCTTGAGGAGTCTGACGCCTCCAGGTCGATTGTAACAGATACCAGAGAATTTCTGTATGAGCAAAAGGTTTTAAATCCGTATACATACAATCTCGATTAGATGATGAATGACTCAATCCCGCGTCTGAAGGTAGTCTTTTTATGGCACATGCACCAGCCATACTATAAAGACTATTTTTCCGGGGAATATGTTCTTCCATGGGTTCGCCTGCACGGCCTCAAAGATTACCTCGATATGGCCGTAATTCTCGATAAGTATCCGAAAATCAAACAGACCTTCAACTACGTTCCCGCGCTTATCAAGCAACTCGACGACTATGTCAGCAATAATGCGTTCGACCATCACCTCTTCCTGTCGCGCAAGAAAATAGAGGAGCTGGATGAGTCCGAAAAATTGGACATCCTCAACTCATTTTTTTCCGCCAATTTCAGGACGATGATAAAGCCCTATCCGGAATATCTTCGGCTTTACCAGAAGAAGGACGCTTTCAAGAGCAATCTTACGCGTGCGGTTAAACAATTTACCAACCAGGAGTATCTCGATCTTACCGTATTGGCGAATCTGGTCTGGATCGACCCTGTTTTCAGAAACGATCCGCAGATTAAGCCGCTTTTTGAGAAACGCAATAACTTCACCTATGAAGAACGGGCTCAACTTTTCGCTTTCCAGAAAAAAATTTTAAAACAGATCATTCCCAAGCTCAAGGAGCTGAGAAACAGGGGACAGGCGGAGATTTCATTTTCACCTTTTTACCATCCCATCTTGCCCTTGCTGATCGATACCGATCTGGCAAAGGAGGCCATGCCCCGGGTGCGTCTGCCCAAGAACAGGTTCCGTCACCCCGAGGACGCCCGAATACAGATCAGGAAATCAGTCGAGATGTACGAAGATCTGTTTGGAGATAAACTGAAAGGCATGTGGCCGTCAGAAGGAAGTGTGGCGGAGGACCTTCTGCCGATTCTGGCCGAGGAGGGGATCGAATGGATCGCTTCCGATGAAGAGATATTTTTCCAGTCCCTGGAGAATCCCAAATCGGCCGGGGTAAGAACTTCCATGGCCCTCGATTTTCACAGGCCTTTTATGCTTCGCCGCCCGTTCGGGGAGATAGGCATAATCTTCCGCGACCATAAGCTCTCCGACAGGATCGGTTTCGTTTATTCCGCCTGGGATGCCGATAAGGCGGCGGCCGATTTCATAAATCAACTGGCCGCAGTCAGATCGCTTCTGAAACCTTCGGAGGTCAAGGATCATGTGGTGCCGGTGATTCTTGACGGCGAGAACGCATGGGAATACTACGATAATGACGGCGCTGATTTTCTCCACTGTCTTTACAAGACGCTGACCCGGGATGACCGCTTTGAAACTGTAACTGTGTCAGAGCTTTTCCATAAGACTTCACAGCATAAGAATCTTCCTTATCTCTTTGCCGGGTCCTGGATCGGGCACAATTTCAAAATCTGGATCGGGCATGAAGAAGATAATCGCGCCTGGGACCTGTTGTCAGATGCGCGCAATGCCCTGGTGAATTATCAGGACAGTAATCCGGGAGATGACTTAAATGGAGTCATGCAAGCCTGGGAGGAAATATATGTTGCCGAGGGCTCCGACTGGTGCTGGTGGTACGGGGAGGAGCACAGCTCACATGACGATGATCTCTTTGACCTGATCTTCCGCAGCCATCTCAGCGCGGTCTATTCGATAATCGGCAAGGAGACGCCCAAGCAACTGCTCGAGCCGGTCCGCTCAGCCGCCCCCCAGAGCTCGGTCATTCAGCCCAGCAATTACTTCTCGCCCACAATCGATGGTGAGATTACACATTTTTACGAATGGTACGACGCGGGATCATTCAACTGCCGCAAAGCCTCATCGGCCATGCATCGGGTGGCCAGCATCGTGGAGGAGATCTTTTTCGGCTTCGATCAGAAAAATCTTTATTTCAGGCTTGATCTTTTCACCACCGCTCGCGACGATACTCTTGCCGATTACAAATTTGAGCTCGAGCTCAGAACTGCCAGGAGATATCGTTTAAGCTGTTCGCATGAGAAGACAGTTTTCGAATGCAGGGATGAAAAGGAAGAGGAATTCGAGGCCTGTGATTTTGAGGGCAAAGTTGTTTTAAAAAATGTTGTTGAAATTTCCTTGCCCAGGAAACACATTGAGTTTGATGAAGATTTCGATGTGCGATTGCGGGTGCGGGTCTATAAGGGTGATCAAGTAGTGGAGACTTGGCCCGGGATGGACCTGATAAAGTATCAGGCTCCCACAGAGGATAAATCAATATTCTGGCAGGTATAGTTAAGATCATGGATGAAGCAAAATTTACTCAGGAAGAGATTGAAGAGGGAAGGTCAGCAGCCATTTTGGCCTATATTCCCTTTCTCTGTTTTGTCCCTCTTTTTAGGTGGAAGGACAATCGCTACGCCTACAGCCATGCGCGCCAGGGATTGGCGATATTTATTATCGAATTGATCGCGCTGATACTCCTGATTCCAGGTCTTGCAGTGCTGCTGGTCAAGGTGGTGCTGACGGTGGCGATCATATTTGCCCTGATTGGAATCGCTTTCGTGCTGCAGGATAAAGAGTGGAAGATACCTTATCTGGGCGACTGGATCGACCGCAAGGTCAAGGAGCGCTTCAGAGAAGAAGAGGAACATTTCACCTGATTCCTCATTTCCTATTATTACAAAGCTAAAAAAAGGAAGAGGGTATGAAATTCAAGGCTCATCTGTCTTTTAGTCTTATTGTTCTCCTGTTTGCATCACTTTTTTCATGTGCCACAACCGGTCCCGGAGGCGAAAGGGACCTGATTCTAATTTCAACCGAGCAGGAAAAGCAGCTTGGAAGGGAATTTGATCAGCAGGTTCGGGCAGAATCGAAGATTTACACCAATGAGCAGTGGAACAATTACTTTAACGAAATCGGCCAACGCATTGTTGCCGTGTCGGATCGCAAGGACTTAGATTACACATTTACAATCATTGAATCGGATGATGTGAATGCCTTCGCTGTGCCGGGCGGATATATTTATATCTATACCGGGCTTCTTAACGTGATGGAGAATGAAGCTCAGCTGGCAGCAGTTACCTCGCACGAGATTTCTCACGTCGTGGCCAGGCACACTGTCAAGCGTCTGCAGCAGGTTCTGGGAATTTCGCTTCTGTACCAGATTGTCATGGGGGAGGCCAGCTCCGATGCTATGGATGCGGCTATCGGCCTGGGCCTCAATATAGCGCTCTCGGGATATTCCCGGGATTATGAGCGTGAGGCGGACCAGTACGGAGTCTTTTACATGGAAAAGGCAGGCTACAATCCCGAGGGTGCGCTGGGACTTTTCAATGAGATGCAGGAAGCTCATGGCGGCGCCTCTGATGAAAGGAGTTTCTTCGAGAATATATTTGCCTCGCATCCCGAGACCCAGGAGCGAATCAATAATGTCGAGGAGCAGATTTCGCAATACCCCCGGGAGGTATTGAGCCGCGATAAGAATCATGATAAGTATCAGCAAATGAAAGCTCTCCTGCCTCAATAGCACAGAATTTCTGAATCGTCAATCAGAATCTTATCGTGACCCCCAGCCCCACCGTTTTTTCCTCCTGGAAATAAAGGGGGCCGATACCAATTTTGCTGTAACCCATTTTTCTGTTGTAATTCTCCGCGCACTTTCCGGCCTGCCCGATATCATAAATGGCGCTTCCGACAATAATTGCCACTCCTCCCAGGAAAACCGCCCAACCTCCCGTAGCGTTGGGATCATCCCAGGTAAATGCCAGAGCCGTGATCATTGCTCCGGTGCCTCCTATCCTGATCAGGGCGCCTCTCCAGAAGCCCCAGGGATGATGAGTATAAAGGTAACCTATCCCCGGGCCGAACCACAGCCCCACAAAACCTGTCATAAACATGATTGCTTCGGTATTATCCTCTCCGCTATTTTCCTCTGATCCGGCCATTACCAATGAAGCCGCGCAAAGAACGCCCGGAATCAAAGTTCCGTAGAGGGAATATCTTGAGGCCGACTGGGGTGAAAGCGGCCTGATATCCATGTTCTCTCCCGCCCATGCCTGACCGCTGAGCAGTAAAATACTGCTTAAGATTAATCCTATGACCTTATTCATCTCACTCTCCTATCAAAGGATTTTTTCGACTACAGCGATTACTTATTTCAAATTCCCTGCCATAAAACACTATCTGTAAATAATCACATAACTTATTGAATGATAGTCAGATAATTTTGCAGGCCGAAGAGCCTCAAACCTCTTTCTCGTGGGTAGGTACTATCATTCTGGATAGCACATAATCGGTATGGAGTCCGAATTGATTCTGATTAATGCGATCAGATGCTCCTTAATAACATCCAGAATCAGAATCTTTCATTTTAAATGATTCAATGCATTCAGAATCGCTGAGACCATATCGGACGAAATAAGTTGTTCATATATTCCAGATGGGAATCTAAGGTGATGGTATAATTGACCAATCTCTGGAGCTTTAAAAGCGAGCATCACACAAGTAGAATATAGACAAGCAGTTCCAAAAAAATAGGGGAATTTTCTGTTGTTTTTAAAGTGGCTTCTATGCAGGCAGCTTTTGTTTATGTGCAGGAGTTTGCATTTTTACTGATAAATGTTACAATTTTGAACAGCCTACAGTCTGCGGAATTTTTCTTCCAAAAAAAATAATCTCATCCTGGCCTCTTGTGTTAGCTTTTGTCTAATAAATGCAACACCATGTTCGCCAATAAGATATATGGTTGTGAGTGTATTCGGGCACACAAGTGATTTTAGACTCCGGTTGTAATGCTGTGTTTGATTGAGATGGGTATGGCGTTTGCTGTAATTCAGTGAACAATAAGCATCAAAAGGAGTGCAAATTACTGAGGTTTAATGTATGAGGAATAAGAATCTTTTTCATGACCAGCCCCTGAAGCGCAATGACAGCTTGAGCCATAATCGCAATCTGACCATTTCCATCGGCGGTACCGGCCAATTCGCATTCGGTCATTCATTCCGCTACCTGACGCACAAACTCTGGCTGGCAATTTCGGGGCAATCAAAGAGGGGTATGGGGGCAATTGGCTTTTTAATGGCCGACAAAGTTTTTAGTTCAATACTGCTTTTCGCATTTATTTCGCGAACATTGTTCATGCCGCGAGGCCTCGAGGTCTCATTTGCAGGGGTATGCAAGAGAGCCTGCATAGGTATTAAGAGCGTCGCGGACTTCTTTGCTTCGTTAATCGGCTTGATTTTGCTCACGCCATTGTTTTTGATTATCGCTCTTCTGATCAAACTGGATTCTTCCGGACCTGTCTTTTACAGCCAGGTGAGAGTGGGCATAGACCGTCGCAAATCGGATCGCAGGTCTTCGGAGTGCCTGATTTCAGAGGACAAGCGCAGAAGGGACAGGCGCCGCAAGAACTATTACGGCAGGCCCTTCAGGATTATAAAATTCCGCACGATGGTCGAGAACGCCGAAAGAAAATGCGGCCCAGCATGGGCGATAGAAAATGACCCGCGCATCACCAGAGTCGGATCGTTTTTGAGAAAGACCCGTCTGGACGAGCTTCCCCAGCTTTTTAATGTCCTCAAGGGAGAAATGAGTTTGATTGGACCCAGGCCCGAGCGACCGATGTTTATCGAGGACTTCTCAAGTAAAGTAGAAAATTATACGCTGCGCATGAAAGTTAAGCCGGGGATTACCGGCCTGGCGCAGGTTGAGAATGGTTACGATTCCTCGGTGGACACCGTTAAGAGCAAAATTGCATATGATCTCTGCTACATCCGGGATTGGTCCCTGTGGCAGGATATAAAAATACTTCTGAAAACGGTTGTCGTTGTGATAACCGGTAAAGGAGCCTTCTAACCTTTTGGTGCTGACTGAAAGCCGGAGTATTCCCCATACTCCGGCTTTCTTTTTATCCCCTTGCATCATAAAGACTTAGAAACCACCTCTGGGGCGATGGGGCATTACTGGGGCGTGGAGGGAGGCCCGGGTTTTGATCGATTGGACTATATCGGAGACGCGCAGACTGCTGTAACCTATGTGACCGGATATATCGCTCTGGCAAAGACCCGGAGCATCCAGAATTTTTGCCTTGGTTTTGCAGTGGGTACAGATTACAATTTCGGATTGCAGCAGACAACACCAAAGCTCTCTTTGCTGATTGAGTTTGGAGAATAGTTGGCGATCTTTAAACCTAAGAAAGGCCCGGCTCTGCAATGGAGCCGGGTCTATCACATGTTGATTGCCGCTACGGTAACTGCTGCCGGAGGTCATTTCTTTGGATACCAGGGGGCGGCCATCG
>DSEQ01000020.1 GCA_011056555.1 Candidatus Zixiibacteriota bacterium
CTCACGGCTCAGCCATTTTTACCAGAGGGGAAACCCAGGCGCTGGTTGTGGTCACTCTGGGAAGTAAAGCTGACGAGCAGCGCATTGACGATATAATAGGCGAGTCCACCAAGAGCTACATGCTGCATTACAACTTCCCGCCCTACTCTGTAGGTGAGGTGCGCAGGTTCCTGGCTCCCGGCAGGCGCGAGATCGGTCATGGCGCCCTGGCTGAGAGGGCAATCTCGCCGGTGGTTCCAGCCGAGGAGTTCTTCCCGTACACGGTCAGGGTGGTCTCCGAAATCATGGAGTCCAACGGCTCATCGTCTATGGCCACAGTTTGCGGGGCCTCGCTTTCACTCATGGATGCGGGCGTGCCGATCAAAACGCATGTGGCCGGAATCGCCATGGGCCTGGTCAAGGAGGGTGATAGATATGCGGTTCTGTCCGATATACAGGGCGCCGAAGACCACCATGGGGACATGGATTTCAAGGTCGCCGGTACATCCGATGGCATTACCGCGTTCCAGCTTGATATAAAAATCAAAGGCATTACTCTTGAAATTATGGAAAAAGCGCTGGAGCAAGCCAGGGAAGGACGCCTGGAAATCCTGCGTATCATGAACGAGTCGATAGCTCAGCCCAGATCCGATCTGTCTGAGTTTGCCCCCAGAATTACAATTCTGAAGATCAAGCAGTCCAAGATCGGCGAAGTGATAGGCCCAGGTGGGAAGACCATTCGCAATATCATCGAGACCACCGGCGCCAAGATCGATATCGAAGATGACGGCTCGGTCTTTATAGCTTCCGCCGATGCCAAGGCCAGCGCTGAAGCGGAGAGAATGATTAAAGCCCTGGTAGAGGAACCGGAGATCGGCCAGGTTTACGACGGCGTCGTTAAGAGAACCGCCAATTTCGGGGCCTTCGTCGAGATACTCCCGAATACCGATGGCTTATTGCACATATCCGAAATCGAAAACCGACGCATCGATCGCGTGGAAGACGTGCTGCGTGTCGGCGACAGGGTCAAGGTCAAGGTAATCGATATCGGGGAAGACGGCAAGGTAAGGCTTTCGCGCAAGGTTCTTTTGCGGGAAGGTAAAAAGGCCTGAAACTATTAGGCCTTCTCGGGGGCTGGACATTTATGCATAAAAAGACCGTATTAGATAATGGTCTCAGGATAATAACTGAGACCATGCCTTATTTAAAGTCTGCCACAATAGGCATCTGGACCGATATCGGCTCACGCAATGAGAGCCGTGAGAATAACGGTTTCAGTCATTTCATCGAGCATATGGTATTCAAGGGCACGCGAACACGATCGGCCCTGGATATCGCCACCGCCCTCGAATCGCTGGGGGGCTCTCTGAACGCTTTCACGGGCAGGGAGAACACCTGTTATTATGCGCGTGTGCTGGACGCGCATCTGCCCATAGCGGCCGAGATCCTGTCCGATCTGCTTTCCAATTCCACGTTTCACCAGCAGCATCTCCGCCTGGAAAAGAAAGTTGTTCTGGAGGAAATTAAGGATTCTCTCGACACACCCTCTGATCATGTGCATGATCTTTTCGCCCGAGCTACATGGCGCGAGCATCCCCTGGGATTTTCCATACTTGGATCGTTGACAAATATCCGCAGTATCAAGCGTAACGATTTATTATCATTTTACAGAAAAAATTATGTCACCACTAACACCGTAGTGGCCGCAGCCGGCAAAATAAAACATAGCAAACTTGTCAGGCAGATCGAAAATCAATTGAAGCTCAACGCTTCGCGCAGAAAGAAGCCGATCAGATTGCATCCGCCCGTCAATCACTCTCCCAGGAGAGTATATTCCCGCGATATTAAACAATCGCATATCGTGCTGGGATGGGAGATCGTGCCCTATAATCACGACGATCGCTATCCGCTTCTGATTCTAAACAATATTATGGGTGGCGGGATGTCGTCGAGGATGTTCCAGGTTATCAGGGAAAATGCCGGCCTGGCCTACTCGGTCTTCTCGTTCCAGGATTATTATAAGGACACGGGCATTCTGGGAATTTATCTCGGCTGCGACCCGGCCAGCACCGCCAATGCAGTCAATCTGTGCCTGGAGGAGGTGGAGAAGATAAAGTCGGGGGATATAAGCGATGCTGAGTTTTCATCAACCAAGCTGCAACTCTTCGGCAACCTGATGCTCGGCCTGGAGAGCTCCACCAACCGCATGAACCGCCTGGCGCGGAACGAAATATATCTGGGCCGCTATATCTCAATCAATGAAACTATCAAAAACATAGAGAGGGTAAAGAAAAATGACCTGATTCGGGTTGCACGCATGTATCTCAACCGTGAGTCTGCCTCGCTGGTCATTCTCGGCCCTGCTTATAAATCCATTATAAAAAAAATCAATCTTTAGCCATGACCTGGCTCATTATCATCGCGCTCCTGGTTTTTGCAGTCCTCCTGTATTTCTTTATCTGGTATAAATCTTCCGGAATCCGGGAGCGGATTTCAGCTTCACCGATACTGATGATGCACTCCGTCAAAGACAATTTGGATGCCGGTATCAGTACCGTGACGAAAAAGCAATTTGCCGCTTTTATTGATCAGGCGAAGAAAAAGGGTTTCAGTTTTGGCGCAATTGATGAACGCCTGGCGGGGCTAAGACCCGATGATACCGGGGGCGCCGCTGTCTATCTCTCTTTTGATGATGGCTACGCTGATTTCTACCGGCTCTTCAGGGAATATCTCGAACCGAATTCAATACCTGCGGCGGTATTCATGACGGTCGGATATATAGGTAAACCGGCATCATGGGATTACAAGCTGGCTCCAGCTTTGCACCTGAGTATTGAGCAGCTGCAAAATCTCTCCCGGTCAGAACTGCTTACGATAGGATCACATTCTCTCAGCCATGCCGATCTCACCAGGATTGGACAGGATAGAATTGAAAAGGAAGTTGCGGAGTCGAAGAAAATTCTTGAGGATATCATCGGCAGGCAGGTTAAATATTTTTCATATCCTTTTGGCCGTTTCAGCGAGAGAGTTATAGAAGCAGTCAAGAGAGCTGGATACAGGGCCGCATTTTGCGGTGTGCCGCATAGATTTAAAGGCCCCGATAATCTTTTTATGATCCCCAGAATACCCTTGAACCTTTTAGACAATTTATTTACCTTTACCCAAAAAATAAAACCGGGTCCGCTTTCATGGATGGAATTCTCACGGGCTCGGGTGATCGAACAGTTTTCCTGTTTGACTTATCGGGTACGGGGTAGCCAATGGTCAAATTTCTGACATCGGTAATAATTTATGCCATCGCCATTTTCATGGTGTCCTGGCTGTTCGATTTGATTGCCATAGAATCTCCCGGGGCCTGGATTGTTGCCAGCCTGGTTCTGGGGGTTTTAAATGCGCTGGTCAGGCCGCTCCTGGTTCTAATCACTCTTCCGCTTACAATACTTACCCTGGGACTCTTTACCCTGGTAATAAACGGGGCCCTGCTGTACCTGATGGCGGCCATAGTATCGGGGGTGGAGATAGAGTCTTTCTGGCGCGCGGTGCTGGCGGCGCTATTGATTACCATAATTTCCGCGGTAATGAATGCATTAATATCCGATAGATACAAGATCAAATTCCATATTCACAGGAGAGACTGAGTATGATCGAGACAACTATTGCAAGGGCCGGTCAGTTCAAAGGAGAAGATGTGACCATCAAAGGATGGCTTTATAATAAAAGATCAAGCGGCAAGATTAATTTCCTGATCATCCGTGACGGAACCGGGCTTATGCAGGCTGTAATGCTCAAGCAGGAGCTTCCCGAGGAACAGTTCAACATGTTTGATGAGCTGACCCGGGAATCCTCCCTAATAGTTTCCGGAAGTGTCAGGAAAGATGACCGTGCCCCCGGAGGATATGAATTAACCATAAAAAATCTGGAGCCGGTGCAGATCGCCGAGGAGTACCCCATTACGAAGAAAGAGCACGGGATCGATTTCCTGATGGGTGTGCGTCATCTCTGGCTCCGGAGCCAGAAACAATTTCATATCCTGAAGATCAGAAATGAAATTATTTACGCCATTAGAAAATTTTTCTATGAACGCGATTTTATTTTGATCGATACTCCCATCCTGACCGGATCGATAGGGGAGACCGCCTCAACTTTATTCAGTACCGATTATTTTGACCTGGGCAAGGCCTACCTGGCCCAGACCGGGCAGCTTTATCTCGAGGCGGCCTGTATGTCGCACCGGAATGTCTTCTGTTTCGGACCCACCTTCAGGGCGGAAAAATCCAAAACCAGGAGGCACCTGACCGAATTCTGGATGATCGAGGCCGAGATGGCATATTGCGATCTGGCCTGCGATATCGAGCTGCAGGAGGATATGGTGGTCTATACGGTCGAGCATTGCCTGGAAAAATGTCGGGCTGAATTTGAGGCGATAGAGCGCGACACTGCCCCTTTGGAGAAGATAAAAAAGCCTTTTGAACGCATGCTATATGATGAAGCGGTGAGTTTTCTGCAGGAACGGGGCAGCAGCATTAAATGGGGAGATGATCTGGGAGCCGAAGATGAGACTATTATATCTCAGGAGTTCGATCAGCCGGTGTTTGTGATGAATTATCCCAGGGGCGCCAAGGCGTTCTATATGAAAGAAAACCCGGATAATCCCAAAACAGTACTGTGTTCGGACCTGCTGGGACCGGAGGGTTACGGCGAGATTATAGGCGGATCGCAGCGTGAGGATAACCTCGAGAAGCTCCTGGCTCGAATTCGAGAGGAAAAACTGCCGGAAGAAGCCTATGAATGGTATCTGGATCTCAGAAAATATGGTTCCGTGCCGCATTCAGGATTCGGCCTCGGGGTAGAGCGAACTGTGGCATGGATTTGCGGACTTCCGCATATCAGGGAAACGATCCCGTTTCCGAGGACGCTTTCGAGATTATATCCTTAATACAAGGAGGGGAGATGAAACATTACATTTTGTCAGCGGTCCTGATATGTTTTCTGATGTCAGGGTTCCTGGCGGCGGATGAGAGGCTGCTCTTCATTTCAGAGGATGAAATGGTTCCCAATCTGTATATGTATGATCCGGGCGCTAATTCGTTTGATACGGTAACATCGTATCCGATAAACGGTGTTGCCGGATATGATATTACGCCTGACGGCAGGATGCTGGCCACAGCGGTTCTGAACCCCGTTTCGGAGCAGTTTTTGGGCTTGAAATTGGTTACCCGGGCATATCCTTACCAGTACGAGAAGATTGTTATGACCTTCGTCGTGGACGGCTGGGATGCTGTCAGGAATCAATACAAGGTCGCTATCGATCCATCCGGGAAATATGTGGCCTGTGTTGACACCATGGGGACAATGCTGGTGAATCTGGACCAGGAGACCATAAAGTATATTTTCACTCATCAAGAGCGGCCCGATATGGGCGTCTGTGGGTCATATTACAACTGGGGCGGTGAGTTTTCGCCGGACGGCAGCAGTTTCTGCCTGCAGTCTTACTGCATCGCCAACCGGCCCAGGTTCGATATCTACATCATAGATTCGGTCGCATATCGAAACATCTACGAGCTTGATAATATAACCGGCTTCTCGTGGCTGGCCGGCTCGGATGGGTTGTTATTATCAGCCAATTCATGCGGAGAATCGGCGGGATTATATATCGCCGACCTTTCACCCTCCGTCCCGCTTATAAATCTGGAGGTTTGCAATCTGGCCCAGGCCAAGTGCAACATATACTTTGAGGAGCTCTACAGCGAGTTCCTGCTTCCCCAGGTGCTGGGGGAAGAGAAATTTATGGTTTATGCCAAAGGCGTTAAGTATGACGGCACCGTTCTGAACGATCTCTTTATCGTCGATCAGGAATCGCAGGTCATTACAGAGATGGTTAAGCGGCCCTATATTGAGGTCCTGTTGTCGCCCTCGGGGCGTTATCTGGCAGGGGTCGTAAATCCAAATCCCCTGGCCAAACATGGACGGCTCTTTATTTATGACAGTGAGACCAACCTGAGCACCGACATTCAGGAAGCTGGTTCCAGCTGTTCACAGATTCAATGGATGGACTTGAAGTAATGCTTTCAGTGATAAATATTGAAGAGGGCCGCGGTTAGAAGCAGCGGCCCTTTTCGTTCTTGAAACTTATCAATAATCCGGTTCTTGATAAATCTGAAAAATATGAATTAATGAGAATTGAGTCTTGTAAGTGCATACTGGACAGCTGAATAGCGAGCGAATATAAAGAGCTTTTATTATTGATAATACATGTTTATATGCGTGAGAGCGTATATTGGTTCTTGAATTGGACCGATTTGATATGAGCCTGAAAATACTGATTCTGATCCCCGCTTACATGGCTTCCGACACTCTCCCGGAGCTGGTCCGCAGAATCAACCTGTATGTCAAGAAAGAGCATATTCTGATTGTTGAGGACGGTTCTCCCGACGATACCTATCAAGCGGCAAAATCGACCGGTGTTGTTGTCCTGAGGCATGAAGCCAACAGGGGCAAGGGCGAGGCCCTAAAGACCGGCTTTAGATATGCCCTGCAAAACGAATATGCCGGAGTGATTTCCATTGATGCCGATCTGCAGCATGATCCATCCTTAATACCGGAATTTATCAGGCTTGCCGAGGAGCATGATGCCGATGTGATTGTTGGTACCCGCGAACGCAATCTCGGCAACATGCCCTTTGACAGGTTTCTGACGAATGAGTTGACCTCGCTTATCATATCCTGTTTTTCCGGGCGATTTGTGCGCGATTCGCAGTCCGGGTACCGATATACCTCACGCAGGGCTCTAAGGGCGATAAAACTAAGGTCATCAAGGTATGATACCGAGTCGGAATTCCTGTTCAAATCCGGACAGGCAGGATTCAAGGTCTGGGAGGTGAAGATACCGACCATATATTCCGGATCGGAAAGTTATATAAATCCTCTGGTGGATACCGGCAGGTTCATCAAGCTGATGTGGAAATCTCTCATCTGGTAGCTGTATAAGCTCTTGACATCCTCATAAATACGGCTATTTTTCAATCTTTATTTTGACATTAGAGCGGGAGTTGAATTGCAAAAGAAAAAAGAGATTCTGGTACTTCTGACAAATGACGACGGCATCCATGCCCCCGGCCTGAATACTCTGGCCAGACAAATGCAGAGCTTCGGTGAGATAATAGTGGTAGCCCCCGATCGCGAGCAGTCGGCCTCATCGCATTCGCTGACACTCACCCGTCCTTTGAGGATCATGGAATTCGGAGACAGCCGTTATGCTGTGGACGGTACTCCCACCGATGCAGTCATGGTTGCGGTTCATGGGATCCTGAAAAACAGGCGCAAGCCCGACCTCCTGATTTCGGGCATCAACCATGGCGCCAATATGGGTGATGATGTTTCCTATTCCGGGACGGTGGCGGCCGCTATCGAGGGTTCCATTATCGGCATACCATCAATGGCCGTTTCCCTCATAAATCCGGAGGCCGGAGATTTTGTGCCTGCCGCCCGGGTTGTAAGAAAGATCGCCCGCTGGGTTGTGCAAAATGGTTTGCCGCAGTTCTCATTTCTCAATATCAATATGCCCTATATCGGCAACAAGTCTTTCAAGGGTATAAAGGTTACTCGTCTGGGAAGGCGTATATATAATGATGTGGTGGTGGAAAAGGTCGATCCGCGAGGAAAGAACTACTACTGGATCGCCGGTGATCCGGAATGGGTCGATGTCGAAGGCTCGGATTACGCGGCGGTATCGCGCGGGATGGTTTCTATCTCGCCCCTGAAGGTGGATATGACCGATTCGAAACTGCATGAGAAATTGAAGGACATGAAGCTGAAGATATAAGGTTTTGAAGTCTGTATTTACGTGAGGGAAAGGGAGATTATCGGCACGGAATTCTATTGACAAAATTGTAATCTTGTATAATTTTAGTGGATTGAATCGGGGCGTGGCTCAGCCTGGTAGAGCACTTGGTTCGGGACTAAGGGGTCGCTGGTTCAAATCCAGTCGCCCCGATTTAAAAAATGACCAACACCTGGGACATCTTGAGGAAATTAGAGGAGTCAATCTGCACATGTCCGATTCCAAAAAAAAGATATATGTGGGGGTAATCGGTGCGGGGCATTGTACGCAAAAACTTCGAAAGCTTTCCGCCGAGGTCGGTGAGGAGATTGCTAAAGCCGGGGCGATTCTGGTTTGCGGCGGGCTTGATGGAGTTATGAAGGGTGCGGCCCAAGGCGCAAAATCGGAGGGCGGCACAACAATCGGCATACTTCCCGGCACAGACAAATCAGAGGCTAATGAATTTATTGATTATGTTGTCTGTTCCGGATTCGGTGAGGCCCGCAACCTGATCATAATCAGAACTGCGGATGTGGTTATTGCCTTGCCGGGAATGTTCGGGACACTTTCGGAACTCGGTTTTGCTTTGAAATTGAAAAAACCTGTTGTATCTTTGGGAAGCTGGGACATTGATGACAAAGTCATCAAGGCTGAAAATGCGAAGGAGGCGGTGAAATTAGCGCTCAAGAAGGTTCGGCAGTAAACGGCAAGGTGGCCGCGAAAGTCTTGATAACCGGCCAGGTTCAGGGGGTCGGATTCAGGTATTTTACCACAGACCTGGCCAGAAGTTACGGTGTAAACGGTTGGGTCAAAAATCTGGCGACCGGCGATGTTGAGGTCAAGGTTGAGGGGGACAAGGGCGCGGTTTCCGGCTTCCTGAAAGAGTTGAAGATAGGTCCGCGTCACGGCCATATCTCCAATTTTCAGATCGAATGGAAACCATACGAAGGCAAATTTGACTCTTTTCAAGTGAGATTTTAGAATGAATATTGACGATTTAAAGCAGAAAATCAGGAACATACCCAACTTCCCCAAGCCGGGAATTGTCTTCAGGGATATTACCACTCTTCTGGATGATGTCGAGGCGTTCCGGAAGGTGATCGATATCTATGCCGATCATTTCCAGGACAAAAATATCAACAAGATAGTGGCCATTGAATCGCGGGGATTCATCTTTGGCGGTGCGCTGGCCTACAAAATGGATGCGGCCTTCGTGCCGGTCAGGAAGCTGGGGAAGCTGCCGGGCGAGACGATCAAGAAAGAGTATGAGCTGGAGTATGGTGTCGATGCTCTGGAGATGCACCGGGATGCTATCAGGGCAGGTGACAATGTTTTGATTGTCGATGATCTTATGGCCACCGGCGGAACTCTGGCGGCGACATGTGGTATGGTCGAGAAGCTGGGCGCCAACATAGCCGGAATCGCGGTTTTAATCGAGCTCTCATTCCTCAAGGGCCAGGACAAATTCCAGAAATACGACTACCTGCCGTTGATCAAATACGATTCGGAATAATCAGAATTTATACTCAAAATTTGTAGGGCATGATCCCCGCGATCATGCCTGTTTTTGTTGCCATAGATTATCGCAATTAATGCATGTCAAGCCCTGAAGGGGCTTGGCACGTTGTATTTGGAGAGCATTGTCAATTCCCTTCAGGAATTTACCTACATTCATGTGCAGTCGGGTTCCTGACGGCAAACAAGAAAGCGGATTTTTGTTCGCATCTCGTTCATCAAATAATTTGACATTGCGTATAAGAATTGATAATATCGGATATATAAATTTGTGCGCGGTCTGTCCGGCTCCTGATGGAGTACGTCCTCGTGCATGACGAAAATGCCCCCGTAGCTCAGGTGGATAGAGCAATGGTTTCCTAAACCATGTGTCGCGCGTTCGAGTCGCGCCGGGGGTATTTTTTATTGACGAAATTCTCCAGAGCCTTATCTTGTAAATGAACTACCAAGCCGGATGCTGAACATTGAATTCTATATTTTGTATTTTAGGAATCTTACAGAGAGCATCGATAATAATTTTTATTTCTTGTTTTTTTTTGCAGATTGAAACCCATGCTATAGGTCTGGATCTTCTTTTTATAGATGAAGGTGAGACTTATTCGGATAATTTGGGGATTATGGTATATTCTCCAGGAGATCTCGATTCGGATGGGTATTCGGAAGCTTTTGCCTCGAACGCGCTGGGAGAAATCAAGGTCTACTATGGAGGTAATCCTGCAGATACGATTCCCGACCATATCTATTTGTGCGACTATGGGGTATTTCATTGGCTATCAGACATAAATGGTGATACTTTTTTGGATTTGGCAATATTGCGAAATAGGTCAGGCATTGGATATTTTGATATTTATTTTGGGATGCAGGAATTTTATGAAAATGCCCAGGTTGGTTTAAGTATATCTGGTGATCTTTTGGATGGATTCGGCGTTGGCATATATCCGCAAGACTATAACGGTGACGGGAAAATTGACATCATAATAAATGCACAGAATGCTGAGCCATATGCAGGCAAGTTTTATTTATATGACGGCAACAATGAGCTTGATTCCGTTTGTGACGATACAATTTCTATTTGTCGATACGGCGTCGACATATTCACAATTGGAGCGTGCGTAGGAGACATAAACTGTGACGGATATGCAGATTATGTAATTTCTCCTGATGGAAATGCCATGCCTGGTTATACGTTAATATTATGGGGTAGCGAAGATCCTGATTCAGTCCCGGATCTGCAGATTGATTCTCCATTTGATGATGCAATAGGAATAGGTTATTTTTCTGCAGGAGTAATCCCATTAGGAGATATTAACAAAGATAACATCGATGACTTCATTGTAACCTCTGAAGGTTTTCCGCCTTGTATCTTCTATGGAGGAAATCCATTTGACCCAACACCTAAAATACTGGAATATCCTGGAAAAGTGGCTAATGTCTGTGGTGACATAAATCACGATGGCTGGGAGGATATTGCGGTTGGTTTTGTTTCGTACTCATTCGGATCGGGGGAGGTTCTTGTATATTTTGGCGCTTATGATATGGACACGATTGCTGATATAATTATGCCATATAATTCTGTTTCTCCCTCATCCTATAATTTTGGTCGCTCCGTTGGTCCGGCCGGGGATTTCAATGGTGATGGAGTAGATGATCTGGCGGTTGGGGCAAAATCATATAATACGCAAAACAGTAGTGGATATTTATATGTTTTTGCTGGTGATCCTGACTTACCCACACCTGCAGAGGATGAGCCGGATATACCAATTCCTGAAGACCACAATATTCTAAAACAG
>DSEQ01000050.1 GCA_011056555.1 Candidatus Zixiibacteriota bacterium
TAAATTCACTAATAATCCCGTCGATTACTGATTGCCTGGCCGAGTGTGGTGTTGTCGGCGTACTCGAGGTCGGAACCCTGGGGAAGGCCGCGGGCAATGCGTGTGACCTTTACGCCGATTGGTTTAATCAGCTTTGCTAAGAATGCCGCGGTGGCCTCGCCCTCGACATTGGGGTTGGTGGCTATGATTATCTCCTTGACCTCATCACTTTTTAATCTCTCGATCAACTCCCTGGCATGAAGCTGCTCCGGCCCGATACCCTCTAAGGGCGAGAGTGCTCCGCCCAGAACATGGTAGAGTCCATTATACTGGCCGGTCTTTTCCAGCGCCAGGAGATCGTTGGCCTCCTCGACCACACAGATAGCGGAACGGTCACGCCGATCGGAACGGCAGATTTCACAGGGGTCGGATTCGGTGATGTTGAAACAGATCGAGCAGGCGCGAACTTTCTCACGCGCCTCACGGATCGCATCGGCAAGCTCGCGCACCTCTTTGGGGTCGCGCTTGAGCACCCAGAAGGCCAAACGCTGGGCGGTCTTGCGTCCAATGCCCGGGAGTCTGGAGAACTCCCGGATCAATCTCTCGAGTGATTGTGATGACGAGAACATATATCTTACATCATCGGCAGGCCGGGAATATTCAGTCCGCCGGTAACCTCCGCCATCTTCTCCGATGCAAGCTCGGCCGCCGCCTTGTTGGCCTGGTTGACTGCGGCCACAATCAAATCCTGAAGCATCTCGACATCCTCAGGATCGACAACCTCTTTATCGATTACGATTTCCACAAGTTCCTGCTTGCCGTTGACAACAGCTTTGACCATACCGCCGCCGGCGGAACCCTCTACACGCTCCTCGGCCAGCTGCTCCTGCACCTCCATCATCTTGGCCTGCATCTTCTGAACCTGCTTCATCATGTTGCCAAAACCTTTAGCCATCTTTCTCTCCTTTATTTCCGATGATCTTTATCGATTTAACCTCACCGCCAAACAGATCGACGGCTTTTTTAAATTCCGGGTTTTGCTCAAATAATTTCTCCGGCGTTATATCAAACGGGCTATCGTTCTCCTCTGTTCCGGTTCTGGGCGGCTGGGATTTGTCCACTTTAGTAATCAGCCTGAGCGCCTTGCCGAAAACCAGCCTCATGTTCTTTTCGATAATCATGCGGTTCTCACGCCGTGCGATGTGCTGCTGCTGCGCGGTACCGTTACCGAAATATGTCAGCTCGACCGACTCACCATCCATGCGTGTCAGCTCACCCTGCCCCAGAAACTCACCCAATATACGTTTCTCATCCTTGATCCGTTCCACTAATTCGCTCCAGCTTAGCGGAGTGGCAGCCTGCGGACGGGGCTGTGCAGGGGTTGCTGTCGCCGTGTTTGAGACTTGGCTTTGAACTGTAGCGGAGGCAACTGATAAGTTTGATGGTGCGATTGGGCTTACCGGATTAGATTTTTTTTTTGATGATGTGCTGATGTTGGAAGAAAACAGGTCGGAGCCTGCTCCGCCCGATAAATTCAACTCATTGAGTTTTTTCAGGACATCCTCAAGCAAGACCGAGGATTCCATCCTGACCATGCGAAGAATTGCAATCTCGAGGAAGATCGAGGGATCTGCGCCGGCTTTGAGATCGAGCTGGAGGTCGGAGAGCATTTTCACAATTCTAAAAATATCGCTGTCTGAAAATTTGTTCTTGAGCGCAATGTATTTTTCCTGAAAATAATCGGAGATCGCCAGGTAATCGAATGGGTTTTCGGAGGCATTGACGATCAAAATTTTCCTGAAATGCTCCTGGAAATCGGAGATGAACTGGGAGACATCAACACCGGAAACAAACATCTCCTCGACCAGCTTAAGAGCGCCATTGGAATCTTTATTTAAAATGCAATCCGTCAATTTAAAGAGAAGCTCCAGGTCGACGAGACCAAGCGTATCGGCAATCAATTCGCGTGTAATCGTCTGATCAGAGCAAGCCATCACCTGCTCGAAAATCGAAAGGGCGTCACGAAGAGAACCATCCCCCTTCTGTGCCAGAAGCGCGATGCCCTCCTCCTCGATATCAATCTTCTCCTTATCCGCCAGCATTTTTAAATAGTCGCTCATGTCCTTGAACGGTATGCGCCTGAAATCATATCGCTGGCAGCGGGATAGAATAGTCGGCGGAAGCTTTTGCGGATCGGTAGTTGCAAAGATGAAGATTACATGAGAAGGCGGCTCTTCTAAGGTTTTCAAGAGACCGTCAAAAGCGTTGCCGCTCAACCTGTGTATCTCATCAATAATATAAATCTTATATCTCGAAGTTGCCGGGGTATACCTTGCTTTTTCACGCAGGTCGCGAATATCATCAATTCCCGTATTCGAGGCGGCATCGACTTCTATTACATCGAGACTGGAGCCGTTGGTAATCTGTTTG
This sequence comes from Candidatus Zixiibacteriota bacterium, assembly GCA_011056555.1. Taxonomy (GTDB): domain Bacteria; phylum Zixibacteria; class MSB-5A5; order JAABVY01; family JAABVY01; genus JAABVY01. The sequence continues at coordinate 2,410 of DSEQ01000050.1, forward strand.
CAATTGCTGCATTCGTTGCACGGCACCGGCAGGGGCCCGTGCTCGCAATTTAATGCCTTGGCCAGAATCCGAGCAGTTGTGGTCTTGCCCGTTCCCCGCGTGCCGGTGAAGAGGTAGGCATGGGAAAAGCGCTTCTGTTTGATGGCATTTTGAAGAGTATCTGTTATATGCTTTTGCGCGATAACATCTTCAAAGGTCTGGGGACGGTATTTTCGGGCCAATACAAGATAAGACATAAGCTAAAACTCTTCCTGCTTAATAATAAAATTAAAAAACGAAGACTTCAAATCATTTTTGTCGGTTCTGCCGGAATATGACACAACGGCTTAATTTAAAATCCCGTGCACCCATCGTTGATCCCGCCAGCCCAGGTCGGGAAATTCAGCCAGCTCAGTCCAAGCAACCCCGCATCACATCCAGGAAGCCTCCTACCGCTGCTACCTTCCGGTCCTGACGGGGTTCGGAGACTGTGGATTGCGCGGGACCTGGTCATCAACACCGCTTAAATCCCCCTTCCCGGCCGCAGCAGACCTCGGATGGGAGTTCGGCCCCGGTATAGCGGATTCCGGGTACAGGGCACCGCTAGCTCCCCGCTTAGCACGGGAAAAATTTTTTTATGGAGCAGAGCGGGATCGAACCGCCGACCTGTACGTTGCGAACGTACCGCTCTCCCAGCTGAGCTACTGCCCCATGAGTCTTTTAAATAACGACTAAATACATTATAATCAAGAGATATTTTTTCGTTCCGAGTAAAACAGGGCGGCCACACCGAAAAAGATCAAAATGGCCCCGATATATGTGGTAAATGGCGGGACTTCACGAAATATCAGCCAGGCATAAAAGCTCGCTCCGAGCGGCTCGCCCAGGATCGATGTGCCCACTATATAAGCCCGGATACGCTTCAAGGCCCAGTTATAGAGCGTATGGCCGAAGGCTGTAGGTACAAGTCCCAGCAGGAACATATAGATGTGAAAGCGGACCGGAAAGGCTATCTGAAAGTCGGCGAAAATCAGGACCATCAGAAGCAGAAATACCGCCGAGGATCCATAAACAATCTGGACATAAGCGGTATTCTCCACCCTTTGCCTTACAATTCGCCCGATGAAGATATATATTGCCGCACAGATTGCGCCAACCAGTGCCAGAAGGTCGCCGATTATATGGTCGCGGGTGAACTGCATATCCCCCCAGCCCACTATGATCGCACCTGCAAGAGCCAGCAGAATTGCAAAAATCGAGAATCTGTTAACCTTCTCGGAGGTGAAGATTACCGTTAAAATCAGCACATATATGGGCTGAGTGGTAACGATTACGGTGGAGCTGGCCACGGATGTGTAGAAAAGCGAGGTTATCCAGGAGGCGAAATGCATGGCCAGAACGAACCCGACCGCCAGCATTATAAACAGGTCACGCAGTTTTATGCCGCGGAAAGTTTTCTTTGGCCGGGAGAGGCTGAAAGGAAGAATGATCAGCGCCGCCCAGAACATGCGGTAGAAAGATATTAGAAGCGGATGAAGGCCTTCGCACCAGCGGATAAAAATAGCCGCCCATCCCACTGCGAGCATGGCCATGAAGAGAATCAGATAGGCTTGATTTTTTTGCACGTGATAAAATTAGCTGATCCCTTTTGTTATACAAGAAAAAATTTGTAGATACTGCCCAAAATCAGCATTGAAATAAAAATAACCTTTATTTGCGAATGAATTTCGGATCGTCAAATGTAACTTCACTGAGATCACGAACAACATTCTTCTGAATCTTCTTCCAGAAGGGCAGCATGGTACAGCTTATCCGATGATTGCACTGGCAGCCGCCATTATCATCCACACACATGTTGACCTTGACTTCGCCCTGCATCGCCTCGATGACATTCAAAAATGAAATCTGCGATTTATCTTTGGCCAACTGATAACCTCCGGTAACACCCTGGAATGATTTCAAAAATCCGGTGCGGCAGAGTTCCTTCAGGATCTTGGCCAGAAAGTCACGGGGAATGCCCTCGCTCTCAGCGATTTCAGAAATAGACGAGCGCTTGTTTTCAGGCTGGTTGACCAGAAAAGTGATCGCCCTGAGAGCATAATCGGCTTTACGAGAGATCTGCATAGTTCACCTTTCGATTAAAGAGTTAGTTTTGTATATTCTTGTTGTTCAATAAGATCCGAAATAAGACCTCATAAATCTACAATTCTATTTTCAAATCTATAACACAATTCCAGCATGGAGGTTTCATATAAATTTCATTTAGTCAAGTGTCAACATTAATAATCGAAACATAGACCCCTAATTTTTAATTCGGGCAGAATAAATCTGTGTCATAGAATTATAAAAAGCCCCCGCAGATGCTCAGAATAGAACCGTGTCCGGTCCGGGTTAGATCGATTCCCGGACGGCAGCCGGTCGGGGTTTGGATGGGGCCTTGATGACCTTGCCTGCCTTCAGGCAGGAAGAACACACCTTGAGCCTGGTCGGGCGGCCATTGACCAGCGCCCGGACTTTATGTAGATTAGGATTAAACCTTCTCTTGGTCGCATTATTAGCGTGGGAAACGTTATGGCCGAACATGGGCTTCTTTCCGCAAATGTCACAAACCTTAGCCAATTTTATCCTCCTCAAAAAGTATAATCAATAATTATATAAAAATCCCGCCCCAAATGCAAGCTGAATTTTACCATCCTAACAACTGCTCGAGGTTTTTGTTCAGTTTTTCTATTATAACCTCGAAATCCTGCTTTTTGACCCGCTCTTTCTCCACGATTTCATCCGGGGCCTGCTTGATAAACTCCATGTTGCCGAGTTTCTTGCTGGTCTTTTCGAGCTGTTTCCTGGCCTTCTCGAGGTCTTTCTCGAGCTTCCTGCGCTCGGTTTCAATATCTATCAAGCCCGCCAGCGGTATGAATATCTCTGCCCCCTTGATAACAGCAGAAGCCGCCTGCGAGGGTTTCCTGATATCCTCTCCAACTTCCAGATTTTCAATTCGCCCCAGATACTTTATATAGCCCGAATAGTCCCTGATAATTTTCCCCAGCTCGGGATTATCGATCCTGATAAAGATATCCGCCTTCTTCGAGGGCGGGACATTCATCTCCGACCGGGTGGAACGGATGGTCCCGACGACTGTCTGGATAGCCTCCATCTTCTTCTCAAGTTCACTGTTTATAAGCTCCTCATTGAGCTCGGGATATTTTTGAAGGGTAATGGTCTCCCCCGCACCCATCGGCATATCGCGCATCAGGTGCCAGATCTCCTCCGTTATAAACGGCATGTAGGGGCTCAGGAGCCTGAGCATGTTATCCATAACATAAGCCAGGATATTGCGTACCACCTTGCCATCCTGCTCATCCCCATGCTCATAAAGCCTCGGTTTGGCAAGTTCGACATACCAGTCGCAGTAATCGCGCCAGATGAAGTCATAAAGATTCTTGGCTCCGGTGGAAATCTTGAAATTATTCAGGTTCTTGCGGACATCACGTATGGTCGCATTGAGACGTGAAAGTATCCATTCATCCATCAGATCGAGCTTATCGGGAAACTCGATATTATCTATAAGTTCCCGCGGGAAATCCTCGCCCAGATTCATCTTAACGAAGCGGGAGGCGTTCCAGATTTTATTTCCGAAATTGCGGCCAAGCTCGAAGGTGTTCATGGTAATATTCGGGTCCTGGCCCTCCGGGGTAGCCAGAAGCAAGGAGATTCGCAATGAGTCGGCGCCGAATTCTTTGATAACATCTCTCGGGTCGATTCCATTGCCAAGAGACTTGCTCATCTTCCGCCCCTGACCATCGCGAACAGTCCCGTGAATATAGACATCAGTAAACGGAATCTCACCCATAAACTTATAGCCTGCCATAACCATCCGGGCCACCCACAGGAATATGATCTCCGAAGCGGTAAAGAGAGAATCTGTGGGATAGAAACGCTTCAATTCAGGAGTCTCCTCCGGCCATCCAAAGGTCGAGAAGGGCCATAGCCACGACGAGAACCAGGTATCCAGGACATCCTCGTCCTGCCGGACATCGCTGGAATCGCATTCGGGGCATTTCTCCGGATCTTCCTTGGCTGCCCAGACATTCCCGCAGTCATCGCAGTAATAAACCGGTATACGATGTCCCCACCAGAGCTGGCGGGAGATACACCAGTCGCGGATATTTTCCAGCCAGTGCAGGTAGGTTTTGGACCAGTAGTCCGGATGAAAATGCAGCTTGCTTGTCTTGACAGCGTCAATCGCAGGCTTTGCCAGGGGCTTCATCTTGACATACCACTGCTCTGTTAAATATGGTTCGATAACCGTGTTGCATCTGTAACAGGTGCCGGCTGAAACGGTATAATTTTCAGTTTTAGCCAGATGCCCTTTCTTATCCAGCTCCTTGACCACAGCCTTCCTCGCCTCATTGCGGTCGAGGCTCTTGAATTTGCCGGCATTTTCATTAAGATGAGCATCGGGCGTAAATATATTCAGCTTCTGCAAATCATGCCGCTGTCCGATTTCAAAATCATTGGGATCATGAGCCGGGGTAACCTTGAGAACTCCGGTGCCGAATTCAGGATCAATGTAATCATCGGCGATGATCGGCAACTCTCTTTCGAGGATGGGCAAGATAGCCGTCTTTCCAACCCATTTCTGGTAGCGCTTGTCGGAGGGATTGACCGCCAGGGCGGTATCGCCCAGCATCGTCTCCGGACGGGTCGTGGCGATGGTCAGGTAATTGTCGGAGCCTTTGATCTTGTATTTGACATACCAGAGATGTCCGCTGAAATCCTTGTGCTCCACCTCATCATCGGAGATCGAGGTCTGGCAGCGCGGGCACCAGTTGGTTATATATTCGCCTTTGTAAATGAGTTTTTCATTATACAAGCGTATGAATACCTCTTTGACAGCCTCCGAGAGGCCCTCATCCATAGTGAAGCGCGTGCGGCTCCAGTCGCAGGAACATCCGATCTGCTGCAACTGGTTGATAATATTGTCAAATTTATCCTCTTTCCAGGCCCAGACTCGCTCCAGAAATTTTTCCCGGCCGATCTGCTGACGGCTGGTTCCTTCCTTGATCAGCTCCTTTTCTACCTTAACCTGGGTGGCAATACCGGCATGATCCACGCCCGGGAGCCATTCCGATTCATAACCGTCCATGCGTTTCCAGCGGATCATAATATCCTGCAGGATGTTATTCAGCGCATGACCCAGATGCAGTACGTCGGTGACATTGGGCGGCGGTATGACAATACTGTATGGCTCCTTGCCATTATCACTGACGCTGGCTGTGAAGATTTCCTTTTCAAGCCAGTGCTCGTACCAGGCAGATTCCTTCTCATGGGGGCTGTACTGTTTCGGTATATCTGTCATACTTCCTTCTTGTCTATTTTTCAGACCGGTATTTTAACCAAAATTGTCTTTTTGTCAAGAACTACTTAAAAGGGGCTTGGAAAGTTCCTGATTCCCTTATATATTGATGGAATATCGGTAAACTTACGTTGTATATTAGGTTAAGGTTTGGTTTATGTCTGAATTTGAACGTCTTGTGGGAATAATGCGGAAATTGCGGGCTCCCGATGGATGTCCCTGGGATCGTAAGCAGAACCATAAATCGCTCATCCCCTACCTGCTCGAGGAGACCTACGAAGTCATTGACAGCATTGAGGATGGCGACATGAATAAGCTGCGGGAAGAACTGGGGGACCTGCTTTTGCAGATAGTATTTCATTCCCAGATGGCCTCGGAGGAGGGGAGCTTTAATATAGAAGATGTCGCCAGGTCCATTTCTGAGAAATTGATCAATCGCCATCCCCATATTTTCAAACAGAAAGCGGAACTGACTCCGGACGAGGTCACCCATAACTGGGAACAAATAAAGCTGCGGGAAAAAGAGGATAAATCCGAATCTGCTCTTTCCGGAATTCCGCGCACTGCCCCTGCGCTCCTGAGAGCATTCCGACTTCAGCAGAAGGCGGCACGCTTTGGATTTGACTGGGAGAAGTGGCAGGATGTTCTGGTGAAAGCTGAAGAGGAGATCAGGGAACTGCAGGAGGCAATCGAATCCAGTTCAACAGAAAAAATCGAAGAGGAGATCGGCGACCTGCTCTTCGCGGTAGTCAATCTGGCCAGATTTTTTGAGATAGATCCTGAAACTGCCTTAAACCATATGAATAAAAAGTTTATAGACCGGTTTCGATATGTTGAAAAAAAACTTGCGCAAAACGGTAAATCTTTAAATGATTCTAATCTCGAGGAGATGGATTCGTTCTGGAATGAGGCCAAGATGAGGTCGCGGGATTCCGATCAGTAAATTTGCGGAGAGCATTTGTATAAATGAAGTGTTTTGCGATAATAATTCTCTTGCTTGGTGCGGGACTGCTTGCCTGTGGTGGCGGGGATCAGGAAACGGTCCATAAAACTGAAGATTACCAGAAGGCTGAGCAGGAAAGGCATGCGGAATACGGGTATGAGCCTCCCGCGCCGCCGGTTAAGGGGCCGCAGATACCGGTGGACAGCCTCGAGCCGGGGACATGCGCTCATGCTGCGGCGAAATTTTCCCAGGCGCTGGCGGCGGTTGATTCTTCCGAGGCTATGAAATACTGTAACGATACTACCAAATTGATAGTCAGAGCCATGTTTTTGAATACAACTCAACTAAAAAACCTTCAAAGAATCCGGGATCAGGGCATGTATATAAAGTCGGTAGCGATAGAAGCATATTCGCAGGACAGCAGTGTCTGTCAGGCTTGCGTTACCGCCGTTTTAAATGATGTTCCCGATGAAAGCTGCGGATTCAAGCTCAGACTTGTCGATGGTGAGTGGAAAATCTTTCAATTAGGAGGATGATATGAAGGAGGGAATGATGCGAAATCTAATATTGCTGGTAGTCTCAATATTTATGGTCGGCCTGTTTGTTTTCTGCGGTGGAGATGAGGAGGGTAAAGAAGTTCAGGAATCCCAGAAGGCAGAAGCCGCCGAGGAGAGGTCCTGGACTCTGGGTGAGGATGGGGTCTTAAGAAAAGATGAAATGACATCCACCAATCCTAAGTATGAGGAGAATCCCCCTCCCAATCCGTTTGTGGTGCCTCACGGTGAGGAGGTCCTGCCCGCCGATCTTGAGGAGGGCACCTGTGAATACGCCGCCTATTGGTTCGCTGAATATTTCACTTCCGGCGATTCAACCGAAGCCTATAAACTCTGCAACGATTCCATGACCCAGCATGTGAGAATGATATTACAAAAGCCGGGCCAGATTAAAAATATGGAGCTGAACCGCGAAGCCGGTTATAAGATCGAGGGTGTCAGCATTGCCAACGAGTCGACCGAGGATGAATGCCGTGCCTGCTTGCGGGCGACTATGATGGGCCAGGAAAAAGTCGACTGCTCCTTCTATTTCACTAAGGAAAACGGCAAGTGGCTCTTGAGCAGCTTCGCCAAAAAGCAGTAGTATCAACAAAGATTCTACTGAATCATTGCCTGTCAAATAAATTAAATCATCAGACTCCCGCCGCTGACCGGGATATATGCCCCTGTCATGAATCCGAACTGATCCGACAGTATTGCCACAATCGCGCTGGCAATATCCTCGGGCATTCCCACTCTACGTAATGGTGTCATCTTCGCAATCGTCTCGACACGATCCTTGGGCATCCAGGAGGTGGCATCGGTCAACGTAAATCCGGGCGCTATCGTATTCACCCTGATATTGTGCGGGCCGAGTTCGAGCGCCAGCGATTTCATCAGGCCGTCAACAGCGGACTTGGCGGTTGTATGTGCGCTGAAATTTGGTCCCGGACGACGGGACAGGCCGCTCGAGATTCCAATTATATCGCCATTCTTGTTTTCAATCATTGAAGGTATTACCGCTTTCAATGGATAGAAAAAGCACTGCATCTCCCCCATCACCTTGGTCTCGAAATCGTCCCAGGTAAGATCGACAAATAGATTATAAGGTACTTTCATGCCGGCATTCAGAACCAATATGTCGATCGGTCCGAATTCATCGACTGCGACTTTGACCATGGCATCAACCTGTGTCTTATCTCTCACATCCGCCTGAATTGCCACAGCCTTTCCATCGTTTGAGAGGATATTCTCCACCACGATGTCAGCAGCCTCTTTATTCTGATTGTAGTTGACGATTACTTTTGCGCCGGCTTCGGCCAGAAGCTTTGCGGTGGCGGCGCCGATTCCACGGCTTGCGCCTGTTACGAGTGCGAGCCTGTCCTTCAAACCCATCATGACCTCCATTTTATATTCGAAATCTGTTTTATTCTATAAACAAAAAATATGGTGATAAATCAAGAGGAATGGCGGGGAGAATGGAGGAGCTGTAGGGCATGATCCCTGTGATCATGCCTCTTTGCATTTCGGGGTGCCGCCGACAAATTAATTTGTCGGCGATGGCAGGTCAAAGATCCGGCTGTTGACGGATTCGCAGAGAACCTGCGCTATGAGTCCGTATGCTGCGGGGCGCATGAGGACATACGCCGCGCACGAAA
>DSEQ01000041.1 GCA_011056555.1 Candidatus Zixiibacteriota bacterium
GCGCCTGCGCAGGCGCCACATTGCAATCAGCCAGAATAAAAGGGCAACGGCTGTTTTGGTGTCGGTCAAATCGGTTCCCAGGGGCCATCCGGTCCAGAATGCTCCGAAGGCAAACTTCTGCACTATCGGCCCCAGAATCAGCCCGCCGATAAACAGAAAACCGATCGTCCAGAGGGTCAGCCTGTATGTATTTCGATTGCGGAATATTGCTTCTAATCCCGTACGGGTGGACAGAAGCATGGATCCGAACATGGCTATAATATGCGGTATCAAGATATAGATCGGCACCGGATCTTTGAAGCGGATTATTACCGGCTCCCGTAGAAGTTCATACCGATTTCCGGATTTATCGATCAGGCTCAGACTGTACATTACCTTTCCGGCTGAGGGCTGCTTGGGAATCGTTATGATTAGAGTATCGGCTCTTTGGGGCAACTTATCCGTGAACCAGGGATCATGACTTTTATACCTGCGCCATCTGATTTCACCCTCTACCTCCGCATCATGAAGCTGAATCTTCATGATGGCGTCGGCGGAGGTATAGTGCGACCTGAGCAGCTCGTAACTGATTTCAGTACCATCAACCTCGACAGAGCCTCTGACCGGGTGGGTCGGTCCCGTCAGGCGCTGGTATACAGCAGAAGAAAGAGTAAGGATTACAGCAACAAACCAGAGAAGAAATGTTTTGCCGGGTGCTTTCACTTTTTTCGAATCCAATCGTTCGTCCTGTCTGTTTTTCAAGAGAGCCAAGATACAAAAACCGGTTATAATGGCAAGCGGGATTTTAAGCGGATGTAATCTTTAATCCCGAAGTAATTAGATTAATATCATTTGACACCCATCTTTAACTCGTATATATATGTTGAAATATAACCCATTATAATTAAGCATATTGGGAACTATGAGCGACGCGAATAATAAAGACGAAACCAAAGAGATAATTTTAGATTCAATTGCCGACGGTGTTTTCACGATCGACAAGGACTGGAAGATAACCTCCTTCAACCGGGCTGCCGAGCAGATTACCTCTATCCCGCGCGAGGAAGCCATCGGCCAGAGATGCTGTGATGTCTTCCGCGCCTCGATCTGCGAATCCAGCTGCGCACTGAGGGAAACCTTCAGGACCGGTGAACCGGTTGTAAATAAGGCTGTCTTCATTATTGATGCCTCGGGACGGAAAATCCCGATCAGCATCTCGGCTGCCGTCCTGCGCAATAAGGATGGAGAAATAATCGGTGGTGTGGAAACATTCCGTGACCTCAGCGCAATCGAGGAGCTCAAACGCGAACTGGAAAAGAAATACTCGTTTCAGGATATCATCAGCAAAAATAGCGCGATGCTCAAGATCTTCGATATCCTGCCCAGTATTGCCGAATCCGACAGCACGGTCCTTATAGAGGGCGACTCGGGCACCGGTAAGGAGCTGATCGCACGCGCAATACATAATCTATCAAATCGCAGAGACAATCCGATCGTCACAATAAACTGCGGAGCATTGCCGGATACGCTGCTTGAGTCAGAACTTTTCGGGCATAAAGCCGGAGCATTCACAGATGCCCGCAGAGACAAACCGGGACGCTTTGCGCTGGCGGAAGGCGGGACCATATTCCTGGATGAAATCGCCGACACCTCACCCTCGCTGCAAGTTAAGCTGCTGCGGGTGATTCAGGAAAAAGTATATGAGCCGCTGGGCGGCACTGAGAGTGTCGAGGCCAATGTCCGCATTATAACCGCTTCCAATAGAAATCTGCAGAAGCTCGTTAAGGCCGGCCGCTTCAGGGAGGATCTGTTTTACCGTATCAATGTGATAACCGTCGAGCTTCCCCCTTTGCGCGCACGAAAAGAGGATATCCCGCTTCTTGTGCACCATTTCATCAATCGCTTCAACAATCTCAAGGATAGGCTCATTACTGAGGTCTCGCCTGACGTTATGGCGGTTTTGATGAATTATGATTACCCCGGAAATATCCGTGAACTGGAAAATATAATTGAGCATGCTTTTGTACTCTCCAAAGGTACTGTCATAAACCTGGAATGCCTGCCCGATAGTATCCGTCCCAAAGATAAAAGCACAGAGATTGTCTCCCATTCGCTGGAAGAAATGGAGGCCGCCTATCTCAAAGAGGCGCTTCGTAAGAACAACTGGAATCGTACGAAAACCGCCGCTCAGCTCGGGATTCATAAAACGACCCTCTGGCGCAAAATGAAAAAGCTGGGTGTGGAAATTCCGGAATAGTGTTGCGTAAATGCAATAATAATATTAGAAAAGACTGCACATATGCACTAATCTTACAGCCCAGTTGCAACGCTCTACTCCTTAACCGATCTTATATTTTGTTGTCTTATAAAGCATTATAGAATTGCATCAGAGTATTTATTAAATTCGGCATCGAGACTGCTCTATATAACATAGCTATGAGAATTGCAATACCTGTATGGAATGGCCGCGTTTCCCCTGTTATGGATACCGCGCGCAGAATTATGATAGTTGACCAGGATTCAAATAATCCAGGTGACAGGCAGATGATCGATTTAAGCGGTCGGCATCCGCATGAGATCATCAAGACCCTGGAGATGATGAATATTGATATCCTTATCTGCGGGGCGATCTCAGCGCAACTGGAAACCCAGTTACGCGGCATTAATATCAAGGTCTATCCCTGGATTCGGGGCAATGTCGAGCTGATCCTGGGAGCTTATTCCCGGGGAGCGCTGGACAATGAGGAGCTCCAACTGCCCGGCTGCCGGGGCAGAGGCAGGGGGCGGGGATTCAAACGCAGACATGGAATGCAGCGAAATTTCGGCAAATTCAAAGATGAGAGGTGAGAGCAATCAATTTAGCAGGACAAAGTCTAACTTGATAACTGAAAATCGAAGAAGAAAGAGAGATGGTGATTTTATGATGTTTTCAAATGGTTCAGGCGGCGGCGGAGGCCGTGGACAAGGCGGGGGCAAAGGCGGCGGATCCGGCGACAGGCAGGGCCGGGGGCAGGGTCAGGGCCGGGGCCGGATGGGCGGTCGCGGACAGGGGCCGGGAGGCCAGTGTGTTTGTCCGAATTGCGGAGAAATCGCATCCCACAAAAGAGGAGTTCCATGTTATGACATAAAATGCCCCAAATGCGGGGAACTGATGACACGCAAGTAGTGAAATCGAAAGGAGTATCCTTGTTAAAAATCGCAATACCTGTTGAACGGGGGATGTTGAGCCCCCATTTTGGGCATTGTACCGAGTTCGCATTTATCGATGCGGACCCGGTGAGCAAGAAGATTATGAGAACAGAGATAGTCTCTGCACCTCCTCATCAACCCGGGCTTCTGCCTCAATGGCTCGGTGAAACCGGCTGCAATATTATCATCGCGGGAGGCATGGGTAATCGTGCCATAAATCTCTTCAACCAGAGAGGTATTGAGGTGATCTGCGGAGCGCCGTCACAGAGTCCGCAGGCTCTCGCACTGGAATTTCTTAATGGAGAACTCCAGACCTGCGGAAATCTGTGTGATGAACCCGGTTTCAAAGAGGCGGGAGGCCGTAACTGCAAGAATCATGACAAGGGTTTGTGACCCTCGCTGAGCGCGCGGCAGGTTTCCTTACAGAAGATAAAATGATCTGCCATTGACCTGCCGCGCATTTCTTTTATTGGATTTTTGATTTTCAACGTTCGGGATGATTTTCGAGCGGCTTTGCAAATATTTGATTGAAATCTGGTCAATTAAAGCTTACTTTAGGTTTGATAATCATCCTCTCAAAAACACTCTCTGAATCTTATGGGAGAGACAAGTGGAAACATTTTCAAATCTGAAAATTGGCTCAGTCCAGATTCCCAACAGACTGATTATGGCTCCCCTGAAGACCGGGCTTGGAAGTCCCTCCGGTGAGGCCAACGAAAAGCATCTGGCCTTCTATCAGCGCCGGGCAGAGGGCGGAACAGGAGCCATAACATTAGAACCCCTTTATGTCGACCTGCGTGGACGCGAACATCCGCTCCAGTTGGGCCTGACGGCAGACAGCTATATACCCGGCCTCAAAGCGATAACTGACGTTATTCATATGAATGGCTCAGTGGCTATCGCCCATTTAAACCATGCCGGACGGGCGGCCAATCCCCAGGCTTCGGGTTCACCTCCCGAGGCTCCCTCACCCGTAATGTGTCCTGCCCGGGGAAATGTTCCGGAGGAGATGAGCGCGGAGCGAATAAAAGTGGTCGTATGCCAATTCGGCGAGGCCGCACGCAGGGCACGGGAAGCCGGATTTGATATTGTAGAACTCCAGTTTGGGTTGGGCTATCTGGTCGCGCAATTCTTCTCACCCCACACGAATTTGAGAAAAGATGAGTACGCTGCTAAGGGAGACGGGAGATATCGCTTTGCAGACCAGATTCTTGATTCAGTCAGGGAGAAGGCAGGTGAAGATTTTCCAATAATGGCGCGGATATCGGCAACAGAAATTATTGAGGACGGCTTGAATATCCATGATGCCATCGAGCTGACCCATTTTCTGGAAGAGCGTAGAGTCAATGCTTTGCATGTGGTCAGCGGCTCGGCCTGTGATTCGGGACCATGGTATTTCCAGCACATGCGTCTGCCCCTGGGCAAAAATCTCAAGTGGGCCGCCGAAATCAAAGAAAAGACCAGCCTTCCTGTTATTGTTGCGGGCAGGATGGGGATGCCCGATTTGATTCGGCAGGTCTTGGAGGAGGAGATGGTTGATGCGGTTGCCCTGGGGCGTCCGCTTGTAGCCCAGCCGGATTTTGCGATCAAGATGAAGGAAGGAAGGGATGATGAGATCATCCAGTGCGGGGCATGTCTGCAGGGCTGTCTGGCGCGCTTGAAATCGGGCCATGAGATCGGCTGTTTGATTAATCCCGAAGCCGGGAGAGAATACCAGAGAATTGCCCAGCCTGAAAGGTCCAAAAAAGTCGTGGTCGTGGGCGGAGGTCCGGCAGGAATGCAGGCGGCCCTGACCGCTTCCTCGAGGGGCCACAAGGTGGTACTTTTTGACCGCAAGAAACTCGGCGGGCAAATTCACCTGGCCTATGTGCCTCCCGGTAAAGAAATGATGGAGAAGCCGCTTATGGGACTGGTCAACAAGGTCAAAAAGAGCCCCATCGAATTGCATATCCCGCGCAAAGCCACAGTCGATCTGATTGCCGAGGAGAATCCCGACGTGGTCATGCTGGCTTCCGGTGCCAAACCTGTTCTTCCGGCCATTCCAGGACTGCAGAATGTCCTTTTTGCAGAGGATGTGTTGACAGGTAAGTCCATTCCCGGAAAGAGAGTCCTTATTATCGGGGGCGGTATGGTGGGGGTCGAATTGGCGGAATATCTTGCTTCCAGAAAGCATGAGGTTACTATTGTCGAAATCCTGGATCAACTGGCAGGTGATATGGAGCCTCTCACCCGCAAGCTGACCTTGAAGATGATCGATGCGATGGGGGTCAAAATATTTACCAGGACAAATATAAGCTGGTTTGAAGAGAACAAAGCTTACGTCATGGAAAAAGAGGGGGATGTGTACCTGGGAGAGTTCGATTCTGTGATTGCCGCTATGGGTATGCGATCCACAATTGAGCTCGAGGCAGAATTGCGCGAGCGCGGTTTTGATGTGCGCGTAATTGGTGATGCCCGCCGCCCGGGCCAGATTTTTGACGCTGTCCGCGACGGCTATGATGCCGCGATCAGCATCTGAAAGTTTACACTGATTCCACACATTCCGCAAAAAATCTTCTAATAATCATCAGACATTTCAAACATTTTCCTGAAGATAATCTAATTCTCTTATCATTTCATTCTAACACTTCACAACCATCTTCACAGCGTCCTGCGGATTACAGGACAAAAAATAAAAGCAATAAGGGTAATGAGCCTGACAAAAAAACTTTCAGGAGGTTTTAAGTGAAGCGTGTCATTCTAACTTTACTCGTTCTTGCGGTCTTGCCTGCCATTCTTTTTGCGCAGACCAGCGAAGCCGGTAAGCCGATCATGGATCTCTATGATCTTGATATCAATCCCGGCGATTCAGTTCATCTTGACAGCAGCCATGTGTGGATTCTCAAAGACGGCGTTTTTGTCGATTCCGGAGCTGTTCTCAGTATTGATCCCGGCACCATCATCAAAGGAGAGCCGGGAACCGGCGCTAATTCCAAGTATCTGTGTGTCGCCCGCGGGGGCAGGATCAGGGCGGAAGGAACCGAGAACAAGCCGATTGTTTTCACCGGTGATGTGGATAATGTCGACGACCCGTATGATATTGCTTATGGCACCAATGGCCTCTGGGGAGGTGTGTTGATTCTTGGCAGGTCTTTTTGCAATACCCCTACAGGCACTCAGCAGATCGAGGGTATTCCCAGCGAAGAGACTCGTGGAGAATATGGAGGTGGAGCAAATCCTGATAGTCTGGATAATTCCGGTATCTTCAGATACGTCTCCATCCGTCACGGCGGAACAGAGATCGGCGCCGCCAATGAGATTAACGGTCTGACTATGGGTGCTGTCGGTGCGGGTACTGTGATTGAATATGTGGAAGTTTACAATAACTATGATGATGGTTTTGAGTGGTTCGGCGGAACAGTCAACACCAAATATCTGGTCTCAGCTTTTAATGGTGACGATGCCTATGACTATGACGAAGGCTTCCGAGGCTATCATCAGTTCTGGTTCGTTATTCAGGACTCCGCCAGTGGCAATCGTTGCGGGGAGCATGACGGCGGTACCGGGGATGAGCAGGGAACACCGTATGCCGAGCCTTATATCTTCAATGTAACCTATATCGGCGGCGGTTCCAATACTGCAAATGCGGACAATGACCATGCTCTGAAGATACGTGACAATGCTGGTGCTCACTATGCCAACGGTATTATCGGGTACTTTGGAGGAGATGTTGTTGATTTTGAAGATCTTTGCGGACCCGACGGCACTCCCCACGATACCCGTACCCGTCTGAATGCCGGCGATCTAACGCTTGAAAACATGTTCTTCTGGGATTTCGGGGACGGTTCCGATCCGGTTGTTCTATTTCCGCCGGAATCCTACGACTGTAACGGTGATGAGATTGAAGACTCCACCAGTGATTTCGCTTTCGTCTATATGACCGACCCGGCAAACAACAATTCCTGGACTGTCGATCCGATGCTCCTCAATGTAAGCCGAAACCAGGTCTGGCATGCTCTTGATCCGCGTCTCGATCCAGCCAGCCCGGCCAATACCCCGGGCCAGCCGGAGCCAAGCGATCCCCATTTTGACGATGTAGATTATCATGGTGCTTTTCCTCCGGCCGGAAACAAAAACAGCCTGGAGGGACTGTGGATTTCCAACTGGACCTATCTTTGGCAGAGAGCGCACGTTAATCTCCTTTGCGGTGATGCTAATGATGACGGATCAGTTAACATATCCGATGCAGTTACAATAATAAACTTCGTATTTATTGGTGGGAAATCTCCGTATCCGTACTTTGTTGCGGATTCCAATTGTGATTGTTCTGTCAATGTATCAGACGCGGTCGTTGTGATTAATTATGTCTTTATTGGCGGCGATTCACCCTGCCAGCTGCCAGGCTGCCCGCCGACTTGTGTTTTCTAAATGGAGATCAAAAAATATAGTTTTTCTCGGCCCGCAGTTAATCGTGCGGGTCTTTTTTTATAATTTGAAAAAAATGTGACAAACAATACCCATAATAGCGCTGCAAAATATGAGAAAAATCCCGGGATATCCAGCTTCTCAATAGTACTATCAAGGACAAAATGAACTTGACAAGAAAACCTGAAAATTGTATTTTATTTTTAGCCAATTCCGGGTGGAAATTTCTTCAACTTGGTATCACATCGAGCTCACACCCAGGAAAACGGAAGGCTCCCCGGCAGTTGGACAAGCAAAAATAAGAAGCAAATTCAATTACGAATACCGCCGTTTTTTAAGGGAATCGCTGCATTTACTTGCGCGCTCCGCCTTTTACTTTTGCGGGACAGCATCATATGCAGTAAAGTGGACTGACAGGACCAAAAGTAAAATATAAGTCGGCACGAAAAAATATATTTGAGAGGAGGTGATTGGTCACAATTAATTTGGCCGAAGTCTATATTGCAGAGGACTTTGGCATTCTTTTCAGTTTAACTTGTCTTTTCTACAAGAATTCACGAAAGGAGCGTGAGATGCTGAAGAAGCTTTCAGTTATTCTTTTCCTTGCAATTTTTGTCCTTAGCATGACTGCTGCGGCCAGGGATCTCGATGTCAAGGCTGGGCTGACCAACAACGAGGCTGGTCGTGAGGCCAAGCTGTTTGCCGACGGTCGTGATGAGGCGCAGGTCATGAGTATGGTCAAGCCCTATGGCACACAATCCATAGCTCAGACCTTTGCGCCGACAAGGCAGTTTTACAGCAATGAGATCACGATTCGAGATATGTGGCACAATACCGCGCCCGGCCGTAATATTTTCTATGGTGGTTACTATAATGCCGGATGCGACTATGTTTACATGAACTTCCCGGATCGCTATTTTATCGGTTCGAGCCCTTACAGCGCGGTCAGGGGAGCTATCTTTGACTGGTCAGTGGGAGGCTGGGATTTTACGGTAGGCGGCGGCCTTCAGCTTTTTGGTATTATTCCCAGTTACTATCCTAACCAGAGCGCCAATCCCAAGGACGGCCAGGGAGTTATAGGTTTTCATAGTTTCCCCGGCGCGGGTACATCGGGCTGGTCCCATGCGGGTTTCGCAGGTCCC
>DSEQ01000044.1 GCA_011056555.1 Candidatus Zixiibacteriota bacterium
GAAATTCGCCCCTAAGGAGGACCCCTTTGGGATAAAACTGGACAAGCTAATATAAAATATGTATATAAAAAGTGTAAACCATCTGCCCGGAATGAACTGTAAAGGATGTGCCCGGAATATACCAAATAAGCGGAGAGGCAGGGATTCGAACCCTGGGAACCCGAAGGTTCAACGGTTTTCGAGACCGCCCCGTTCGACCGCTCCGGCACCTCTCCGATACTATTCGGTCTATATTGATATATCCAAAATCCTCAATGTCAATCGGATTTTATTTATGCCCGGCCAATCTCAACCAGGTCAGACTTAAACCTGCTCGAACTCAAACGGTTCCACCAGCTTCTCAATGAATTCCGGGCGGGGACGCACCATCAGATATCCCAGTAATGTCAAACAGGCCATCAGAGTGAACATATCCTGCAATCCGCTCAGCAGATAAAACAGAAATCCATAAATCGCCGGCGACAGGGCAACGAAGAACAAAATCAGATAAAGAGTCATTATGCGCCCCTTCAGAATCTTGAATGTCCTGACCGCAGTTTGTCCCAGGCTGGCTGGAGTGAGCCATTTCTTCTTGAGCAAGATTATGATCAGGAGCTCGATGGCCGAGACTCCCAAAAGAACATAACCCAAAAGATCGACACTCCCCGCTTCGGCCACCTGAATGTACCCCTGACTTTCAAGGTACAAGCCGATCAGGTAGAGAAGCACAGCCCCGCCCACATCGATCAAAAGACCGGTGTACAAAATCTTCATTGCAAATTTGGATATATCATATCTGTCCGGTTTCACTCTTGTCCTCCCGTAATTTCCTGAAAAAATCCTGGACCAGCCCGCGGGCTTGATCCTCCAGCACCCCCCCGGTAACATCGACAACATGGTTAAGCCGCCTATCCCGGGTGATATCATAAAGCGTACCGCAGGCGCCCGCCTTCGGATCCGTGACTGCATATACAAGACGCGGTATTCGGGCCAGCACAATTGCCCCCGCGCACATCGGACAGGGCTCCATGGTAACATACATAACCGTGTGCTCCAGTCTCCAGCTGACCATCCGGTCACAGGCGGCCGAGATTGCAATCATCTCGGCATGCGCGGTGGGGTCCTTGAGCATCTCGCGCTGATTGAAGCCGCGTCCTATGATTTTATTTTCGTGCACAATCACACATCCCACAGGAACCTCTTTGAGCTCTAAGGCCTTTTCGGCCTCGCGCAGCGCCATGCGCATCCAGTATTTGTCGTCAAATATTTCCATAATGAATTTCAACCATAGAGGATAAGAATAATTTAGGAGGCAGGCAATCTTTTTGTTATCGAGAACGTTTTAGATTACAGCCGTGCTGCTCCTCCACGTTTTATAATCATCTCCCCCTCATTACAGCCGATATCATCGGCAACGACATGGCATTTGACCATCAACAGGAAGAATATCTCCCGCTCGACCAGACTCAGGGCCTCATAGTTGCCCTGCCCCTTGGCGATCACCAGGTCGGCCCCGAAGAATCCTTCACGTACTTCCGCCGAGCAGCCCTCGAGTATCAGCGCAGGCGCATCATAACCATCGTCGATCACCCTGACGATATCTGTCAAACCGGTATACTCTGCATCTTCCATGGTGGCGTCATTGAGGATCGGGTTTCCGCGCACCACAACTGTTATCTTATCAGTGGGCATCTCCTCGAGCAGGACCCGGTCGAAAAAGAGCTCGCCGCAGTTATCGGCGATAAACCAGATATTTTCCGCTTCGTGAATTCTCTGGATCAACTTATCTGAATCGTCTATTGTCGAGGGCAAATCCATGGCTGTCTCAACCGTCTTTCTGACTTTATCCTCTGTCACCTCATCGTATTTAAACATCCCGAAATCGATAATATTTCCTGTCACCGCGAGCTTTATTGCGGTCTTTAATGGATTATCCGATCCGGCAACGATTTTTTTCAGTTCAGGATAGAGCAGTTTTCCGATGCGATTTGAGAAGTCTTTATGTTTCAGATACGGGTCATCGATTTTGAGTATATCTTTGACAACATTTTCCACGTCCCTACGGATGGCCACGGGAGATCTTTCGAACGGAAGACCGACAATAATGCCAAGCATGGTTTTGAGGGCTTTTTCCTGAATCAGGGGATCATCGGTAACGCCCTTGATCACATCCGCGGCCTGCCGAACCTTACAGGCAATGCAATCGACATGAGTTCTCATATAAAAACACCTTCAGAATCAAACAATCAGTCAAAAAAAGAAATTGAAAGGTAGGGACATGCCAGATTTTAGTCAAGCTATATCTGATTTGAGACTGTCGGGGGGGGTCATACGGAGATTCGTAAAGCGGTGGGGAAACAAGCTTTATACTTGACAAACAAGTGCCTGATAATTAAAATTCTTTAGAGCCAACAGGATGATCCACACCTCGATGGCATTGGTTAGACTTTCTTACCCATTACCGCCTGAATCGGGCATAGAAAACTGCGGCCCGGGCAAAACAGCTAAGGCATGAGAGTTGTCGGGTTTTTTGTATTATAGAGGATTTACAAAGACACAATAGCTATGAACGAGTTATCAGCAGGAAGGGAGGATTATGTCATGTGATTTCAGTGCTGGTCTCATATCTGCCTCAATGAGACTGCATTCTTTTTTGCCTTTTAACAGAAGCTCCAAAAGGAGATTATTATGAGCAAAAAGATTTTATTGTTTTGTATGATTGCAGTATTACTGCTGTCATCTCTGGCGCTGTCCAGCACCAGAATGAACGATCCGGATATAGCCAGGATGGCTCCCGGCCATAAATATCCGAAACTTTTCAGCCCGGAGGGAGAACCGCCATCTTTCAGCACATTCGTAAAGCCCTACATCGGTGGATCGGTCGCGATGACATTTGCCCCCAGTCGTCAATTATATGATATCGAGACGACCCAGCGGGAGAGACAGCATTACACCACCATGGGCCGGCAGATATCGTATGCCGGGTATTTTAATCCGGCCTGCGATTATGTTTATATGGATTATTCTCATGGCATCCAGGTGGGAACGAGCACAATCACATCGGTACGTTATGGGGTCTTCGACTGGGCGGCGGGAATCTGGGATTTTACGGTAGGAGGTATCGCCATAGTCAGTCCAACCGGTTCCTCCAATACATGCAATATCGAAACCGATCCGCGTTCCGGCTACAGTGTCATATCCTATCACCATGCGGCTGATGCAACTTCCACATTTTACACCCATGTGGGAACCTCCAGCACGTGCCTTGGATATGACCATCTCTCTTATACGGACACGCTCTTCGGCCCTCCCAACCTTGATAACATAAATACAGGTTATTGTGGAGACGATGATCCTTCGACCGAGCCCTATGCCTGGCCCAATATCTCTGTCGACACGTTGAGCGACGGCAGGGCGATCACGCATGCGGTTTCGACCAAATTCGGCGGCTGCCCCGAAGCTTCGGAGGGAACCAACTACGAAACCAAATCGCTGGTTTACTGGCGTAAGGAAGCGACGGCCGCTGATCAGCCATATACAGGGACATGGGATGGACCATATTTCATAGATTCGGTATATATCAATACCGGGGTGGTCGTCTCCGATCTGAACAATGATGATGTCTATGTCTGTTACCTGAAACCTATGTACTATCAGACAGGCGAATCACATCCGTGCAGCAACAATGAACAATATCTTGGATATTATCAGTTTACGCATGAGGTGGTTTACAGAAAATCCACCGACAACGGTCAGAGCTGGGGGCCGATCCAGTATGTTACCGATTATTCCAGCGGGTACGAAATCAACCAGACCGATCCGGCCTGGTACGATATTGACGCTATGGTTGATCCCAATGGCAACCTGCATATAGTCTGGGGCTCGCGCAATGTCAATGAAGAAGACTTTTGCGGAGGCTACTATTTCGTGGGGAAGGTGTGGCACTGGGATTCAGGCAATAACTGTATTTCCCTGGCCTATGACGCCAGCCATCCGGCTTACTTCAGCGCTGCGACCAATGTTTTTGGCGCCTGGAATATAGTTATATCCAAGTACAATATCTCCTGGTGCGACAGCAAGCTTTATATCGCTTTCACCAGATTCGGCTCGCATGCCATCGGAGATACGGCCATTGACTATGGCGCCAACGGGGATTTCATAAACGCCGATATATATGTGGTCGGTTCGGATGCTGCCGGAGAGATGGGCAAAACCTGGTCGGATGCGATCAACCTTACGGATACTGAGTCCGACAGCTGCCTTCCGGGAGATTGCTTCAGTGAACACTGGCCCTCAATGGCGATGTACTCCGTAGACAGTATCATGATTGAATATATTGAGGATAAGGACCCGGGCGCATTCGGAACAAATGACACCAGTTCTACACAGCAGGATAATCCGATAATGTTCATGACCTGGCCCTGCTTCAGCATGGCTGACGTCGGCAGTAACGCATGTCTGACGATGTCTCCCACCGATCCAACATACACGGAGGTCGCACTCGCGCCTAATGGAAACACCTCGGGCTGTAACACTGAAGCCAGCTTCTCGGCCGAGGTACAGCTCAATAACTGCGGTAACGTTGGATTGAATTATACGGCCAGCTCCAACGATGACTGGCTCTCGGTTACCTCTGGAGCCGCAGGGCCAATCAGCGCCGGAGTGGGACCGCGCTATTCCGACAATCCGGCCTGGAGCGGAGCTCCCGGCTGCGCAACTCCCGCGACTATCGAATGGACTGCCAGTTCGGCCTCCCTGGCAGAGGGCAATTACAGCGGTACTATCACAGTTGATATTGACGACCCGGGTGTTGACGATTTCGATATTACGGTGAATCTGGTTGTCACCTGCGAATACTATGTGCCTGAGTATGCCAGGATAACGGGCGGCTGCTGGATAGTTGACCTCTGGAACACTCCCCAGGCCGCGCATCAGACAGATGCAACAGGCAACATGTTATTCTATGCCTGCGGCGGCGATTCGATCACTCCGCTTTATCATGAAGCGTTGGCGGTCGGCTGGCAGGAGGGCGGCACAATCAAGATGTTCAGTGATGCCGTCACCCAGGATTCCGGTCAGCTGCATATGCGCGCCTTGAGCGCAATCACGGAGTCCCAGGTCGGCAATCCTTCAGCCGGCAGCGGTTACTACAAGACCGAAGGTTTCTGGTCGACGCCCGACAGCAGTGTGCAGGGCAAGATCGAGTACTTTGTGCCCGGGCACCAGGACACCTCCGTGCTGATCGAGAAAGTAACTCTCTGGAACACCTCCGGAGCAGCCCTGGGCGGCTTTGTCGTGGGTGAGGAATCCGACTGGGATTGCGATCCGGATTCATCCATTGACGAAGGTCATATCGATCTTGATTACGAAATGGTCTACATGACCGGCGATCACAACGGCACCAACATTGCTGCCGGCTTGAAGCCTTACAGCGGTACCAACTCTGCATATGGTGCAAGAGCGATTAACGGGTATGATTATGCCTACTACACACTGGGCTGGTATCCCGATACCCTGTACAACAAGCTGCAGTCTGTTTCGGGAGCTTTCAGTCTTTTCACTGATTCTGTCAACGGCACCGAGATGCGAATCCTGAACGTTTTCTATGGCGGCACCCTGGGAGCAACCGACACGCTCGAGATCTGCAAGGTCAAGGCGGTCAGCCTGACAGGGCAGCCCGGCTTGCAGGATCTTATGGACAAGGGCTTTGCCTTTATCGAGAACTACGGG
This sequence comes from Candidatus Zixiibacteriota bacterium, assembly GCA_011056555.1. GTDB lineage: Bacteria > Zixibacteria > MSB-5A5 > JAABVY01 > JAABVY01 > JAABVY01. Next base: position 5,710 of record DSEQ01000044.1, read on the forward strand.
CTGGCCTGCCAGGGACGCTGCGGTGATGCCAACAATGACGGTTCGGTGAACGTATCCGACGCGGTCTGGATCATTAACTTCGCCTTTGTAGGCGGAGATCCTCCGCAGCCCATCCCGGCCTGCGGTGA
>DSEQ01000048.1 GCA_011056555.1 Candidatus Zixiibacteriota bacterium
AGCCATACCGGTCCAGGTGGTTCCGTTCGGATAATGCATGAATTCATAGTATCCAGCCATATCGACATTGACTTCATAAAGGATATCCTCGCCGCCGTCATAGTATGACATACAGGTCTGATCGTAGTCGTCAATTCTGCCGCAGGTGGTTTGACCGATGTCCTGATATGGAGCATCTGAGGGCAGGTTGACCTTGATCGGATCGGAGCAGTTATCGCCGGGCTGAGGAATCAGCTCCTCGATCGTCAGTGTGAAGGCCGGGATACAGTCTGGCGCCGGCCAGGTGTCGATCATCAGGTAGTAGGTGCCTGGCGTGAGTTCATAGACGAAGCTCTTGGGGGCACTGGAAGAACCATGCGCCTCGGCCAGACAGTTGCTATATGTTGTTCCCGGAGGCGGGCAGGAAGCGCCCAGAGCCATACCGGTATAGGTTGTTCCCTGAGGATCAAGAGTGAATAAACAGTTGGCTGTGACGCCGACGGTGATCTCATAGAAGATGTCCTCGCCGCCGTCATAGAGGCTCAAACAGGTTGAGCTGGTGGAATTTCCGCGTCCGCAGGTATAGTTATTATCAACATAGGGAAAATCGCCAGGACCGTTGATAGTTATTTTCAGCGGATCGTTGCAGTTGTCGCCGGGCTGCGCCGGAGGACATTCGACCGCGTTCATCTCGAGTACGAAGTCGTAGGGATCAGCTCCGAAAGCAACGATGTAGTAATAGGTGCCGTCGGGAATGTCATTCCAGTAAATCTGCGGCCAGCCGTTGGGGCAGTCGAAGGCGCCCGAGGTATAGAAATACTGCGAGTTTGCGTCGCAGCAATCCGGCTCGGAGTTCTCAGCCAGCAAGGTTGCACTTACCGTTGGTGGATTCGAACCGCTAGAACCACAGAAGCTGGCGCTCACGTCATTGCAGTTTGTGGAACTGCTGAGGCTGAACTGATACCATACGCCATACCAGTCGGTAAAGAGCGATGGGCAGTCAGGTGTTGCGCCCGCTGTAGTGCCTGAAACGGGTGTTCCAAGCGTAATAACCTCGGCGCCCGAGCATTCATCGTTAGCCGGTGCCGGCGGGCATTCCTGCAGATCAAACGTAATGGTGAAATCTTGCGGTGCGCCGCCATAGGTACCAGGACCTGTGAAAGCCGGATAGTAATAGGTGCCGGCCGCAAGTCCGTTAAAGTACGAGGTCGGGTTGCCATCGCCGCACTCATCCCAGGTGGTGTTGTTGTGCAGGATGTAGTCGTCGCAGGCACAGTCGTCCATAACGATTACACCAACCGTTACCAGGTCGGGCGAGGTCCCGCACCAGTCGATTACGACATTGGCACATGAATACGGATTCTCAAAGTAATACCATACTGCCTGCCAGTCCAGAAGACCGGGGCAGTCGATGGTTGAATTGATAGTCGAACCTGTTACCGTCTGCGGGAATGGTCCGGCTACGAGCTCAGCATTGGCACACTGGTCGTTATCAGGCAGAGTCGGGCAGGGATTGTTGGTACAATCCAGGCCTTCATCCCAGGACAGGAAGTCGGGGCGCGCGATACAGGCGCTTTCGCTTTCCTCTGCACAGGATGCGGCCGCGGGGTCGCCATAGCAGCAGCGGCCGACAGGTGGAGCCTGGTCGTTGACCGAAATAAAGTCAAAAGCTCCTTCAGCACCATCTGTGCCGACATATCGGAAACCAAATGCGACGTTGGTCTCGGCCAGGTACGGGGTCAGGTCGATGGTAACATCGTACCATTCCCAGTTTGTGAAAGTACTTGTAGGCTCGGTCCAGAGCATCGTACTGAAAGTTGTACCGCCGTCGGTGGAAATCCAGACCTCGAGGTCATAGTTGTCATTAGGATCGACACCCCAGTAATAGCTCATATACCAGTGGAACTCGAGCACCCAGGTCGTTCCGCCTGTTGTCAGGTCGACGACCGGGCTGATCAGCCACTCATCCTGAGGGGCGAGAGCGGGATCATACTCGCAGTTGGTGTAATTAGAGCCATTGTAGGGACTGCTTGTTGCAAGTTGCCAGGTGTATGCTGCATTTTGCACATCTGCTGTCCATCCTGCCGGGGGAACGACACCACTCTCAAAGTCCTCAAACAGCAGATTGGTCGCGGGAGCGGACTTGTCCAGATTATTCTGCTGGTTCGGATTATATCTGAGAGCGGCATCAGGAGCCTGAGCAATAATAGGCTTCTCGGCATCTGTTTTTATAAATTTCATAGCGGCCATTTGTTCCTGCTTGGCAGCCCATTCTTCCGGCGTAAAATGTTCGCCGTCAATAATGATGAAATCATCTTCATCAAGAGCAAAAGCAGCGAAGCAGAGGCCCAGGACGAAAACAGGCAGCAGTAATGCTAGCAGTAATTTGTTACCTTTAAGCATTGACTCTCCTTTCGCTTAAGGCGGGTTAATTTTGAAATATAAAGACAGTATCGTCCACCACTAACCGAACGGCCACGGTGGGCATGTGTTTAGGGGCCCTATCTACTCCTCCCAATAGATAAGGGGTCTTGCACATTGTTGCTTAACTCTAACGATAACAAAATCCTAAGTGCTCAACTTTTTTCATTCTGCAAATAGAACAAAAAGCTACTGATAAGTATCCATGCACTGTCATTTATATTATATACTTAAATTCAACAATGTCAAGATTTTTTCACAGATTTTGGGCCATAAACAGGGGCTTTTCGAACGCCGTAATTTAACTATTTTTAAATCAAGCCGGTAAGAGATAGTTCTGAGAATTCGGAATAAAAAATATGATTTTTTTGTTTGAAAACCTGCCCGACTGGAGAGGGCTTGTACTTAAAGAAAATGGGATCGAGATTTTTCGAGGAATTTTTACGACTATTTTGAAATTCCTCGGTCAGCTGTGCCGAAGCTGATCCCGATTGACTTCGCTGTCTGGATGTAAGGAGAATCATGAGGTACCAGACGATATTTCCCTGCAACTTCCTCAATTGGAATAGGTTCGATGTCCTGGCCCTTGAGCCCCACCATCAATCCGTAGCGGTTCCTGCTGACCAGCTTGACGGCCTCATTGCCGAAACGCGTCGCCAGCAAACGATCATAGGCGGTGGGAATTCCCCCGCGCAGGAGATGCCCCAGTATGGTCACGCGCGTTTCCATATTGATCAGGGATTCGATTTGTCTGGAGAGTACATTGGCGATTCCGCCGAGCCTGATCTTGTCGGGGCTGGTCTCCACCTTCTGCTGCACAACCATTTCGCCCCCAACGGGTTTTGCGCCTTCGCCGACCACGATAATGCTGAAGCCCTTGCCACGCCGATTTCTTTCCTTGATTTTGTCGCAGACAATATTTAAATCGTATGGCAATTCCGGTATCAGAATAATATCTCCCCCGCCTGCCATTCCCGAGGCGAGTGCCAGCCAGCCCGCATAGCGTCCCATAACTTCAACGATCATAACACGATGATGGGCTTCTGCGGTAGTATGAATCTTATCTATGGCGTCCGTCGCCGTCTGCAGTGCCGAATCGAAGCCGAAAGTCTGGTCTGTGCCGTGAAGATCATTATCAATTGTCTTGGGAATGCCCACCGCTTTGATGCCCAGCTTCATCAGGCCGTGGGTGGCTGCCATGGTACCGTCTCCGCCGATCGCTATAAGTGCATCAAGCCCGAGACGTTCGTAATTGCGGACAGCCTGGGATGACCTGTCGATATAGATCCATTTTTCGTTTTCGAGGATGGGGAAATTAAAAGGGTCGGCTTTATTTGAGGTGCCCAGAATTGTGCCCCCGCGGGTCAGAATGCCCGAAACCGCCTTATCGTCCAGATCTCTGTGGCGATTCTCGACTAAGCCCTCGTAACCATCCATGAATCCCACAACTTCCATACCATAGTCATGGATAGCAGTCTTGACAACGCTTCTAACAACTGCATTGAGCCCCGGGCAATCTCCTCCTCCCGTTAAAACTCCAATCTTTATGCTCATTTCGACCCCTGTTTTCTCGAATTTTCCAATTTGTCTTTATAGATACCGATTTGATTCGAGCGCAATTCACAACATGCCCCGGGCACCTGATATTCCGCCTCAATTAGCGGCCCGATCAATGCCCTGAATGTAGGCATTTGAAAATACATAGTAAAGCAAAAAAATATCCGCTCAATGAAGCTATTAGATATTAGAGTATTGTGTGATTTCATTGATAGCGGTCAGGCAATTCAAAAAGCCGTCCGGTTTTAACCGGACGGCTTTAGTTGTATCATTCGAATGAGAAAGAATGGTCTCTTCTCACTCTGATGACTTTTTATTTAGAACGGACAGCAGTCTCCGCCGGGCCATGATCCGGGTGAACAATTGTTCGGAGGATCACCGCCAACAAAGGCGTAGTTGATGACCCAGACCGCATCGGATACGTTAACGGATGCGTCTGAGTTGGCATCACCGCAGGCCGGGATGGGCTGCGGAGGATCTCCGCCTACAAAGGCGAAGTTAATGATC
>DSEQ01000022.1 GCA_011056555.1 Candidatus Zixiibacteriota bacterium
AGCCATACCGGTCCAGGTGGTTCCGTTCGGATAATGCATGAATTCATAGTATCCAGCCATATCGACATTGACTTCATAAAGGATATCCTCGCCGCCGTCATAGTATGACATACAGGTCTGATCATAGTCATCGATTCTGCCGCAGGTGTACTGGCCGATGTCTTCAAACGGCGAGTCTGAGGGCAGGTTGACCTTGATCGGATCGGAGCAGTCATCGCCGGGCTGAGGAATCAGCTCCTCGATCGTCAGTGTGAAGGCCGGGATACAGTCTGGTGTCGGCCAGGTGTCGATCATCAGATAGAATGTGCCGGGACTTGTAAATTCATAAACGAAGCTCTTGGGAGCGCTGGATGAACCATGCGCCTCAGCCAGGCAGTTGCTGTAGGTTGTTCCCGGAGGCGGGCAGGAAGCGCCCAGAGCCATACCGGTATAGGTGGTTCCCTGAGGATCCATCGTGAATTTACATTTCACCGGAGCATCGACAGTGATCTCATAGAATATGTCCTCGCCGCCGTCATAGAGGCTCAAACAGGTTGAGCTTGTGAAGTTGCCTCGGCCGCAGGTATAGTTGTTGTCAACATACGGTGCGAAGCCGGGGCCACTGATCGAAATCTCCAGCGGGAAGTTACAGTTGTCGCCGGGTTGAGGCGGAGGACATTCAGAGGCGTTCATCTCCAGCACAAAGTCATAGTAGAAAACGGCGTCGGGCATGGCCACGATATAGTAATAGGTACCATCGGGAATGTCATCCCAATAGATCTGCGGCCAGCCGTTCGGGCAGTCAAAAGCGCCCGAGGTGTAGAAATACTGCGAATTTGCGTCGCAGCAATCCGGCTCGGAGTTCTCAGCGATAAGGGTGGCGCTGATACTTCCGGGGCTGCCGGTAGTTGAACCACAGTAGCTTGCACTTACGTCATTGCAGTTTGTGGAACTGCTGAGGGTGAACTGATACCATACGCCGTACCAGTCAGTGAAGAGTGATGGGCAGTCTGGTGTTGCGCCCGCTGTAGTGCCTGAAACGGGTGTTCCAAGCGTAATAACCTCGGCGCCTGCGCAATTATCATTAGGCGGTGCCGGCGGGCATTCCTGCAGATCAAACGTAATAGTATGATCCTGGGTTTGACCGGTACCGGATGAATTCGGGCCGGAGAAGGCGGCATAGTAGTATGTGCCCGCTGCCAGACCGTTCCAGTATGTGGTCGGATTGCCATCGCCGCACTCATCCCAGGTGGTATTGTTGTGCAGGATGTAATCGTCGCAGGCACAGTCATCCATAACAACGACACCAACCACTGCGAGGTCAGGCGTGGTTCCGCACCAGTCGATCACCAGGTTGGCGCAGCTATATGGATTTTCGAAGTAGTACCATACTGCATACCAGTCCAGAAGGCCGGGGCAGTCGATAGTGGAATTCACGGTCGAGCCTGTCACCGTCTGCGGGAAAGGACCGGCTACGAGTTCTGCATTGGCACACTCGTCGTTATCCGGTGTCGGCGGAGGATCACCCAGATAATCGATTATCAGATCGAAATTGGGGATACAATCCGGTGAGGGCCATGTGTCGACCATCACATAGTACGTTCCCGCAGTCAAAATTACATTCGAGACTCCGTGTGGTGAACCTGCACTGCTGGTGCTTACAGCTACGCAGCTGTTCGGCGGGCAGTCGGTTCCGAGGGCAAAGCCGTTCCAGGTCGTGCCCTTGGGATCCAGGGTAATGTTGATATAAATATCCTGGGTCACGGTGAATTCATAGATTATGTCTTCGCCGCCGTCATAGTAGCCGAGACAGGCGGTGGCATCATAATCATCGATTCTGCCGCAGGTGTAATTGTTATTAAGATATTGAGTTCCTGCGAAATCGGCCGGGAATGTGGCCGTGATTGGATTTGTACAGTCATCCCCCTGTCCCACGATCGGGCAGGGATTGTTGGTACAATCAAGGCCTTCATCCCATGACAGCCAATCCGGACGTGCCTGACAGGCAGCCTGGCTCTCATCCGCACAGGATGGAGTGTTGGGATCACCATAGCAGCAGCGGCCGGTGGGCGGAGGAGTATCATTGACCGAGATATAGTCAAAGGCACCCTCGGCACCATCCGAACCAACATAACGGAAACCGAATGCAACGTTGGTTTCAGTCAGGTATGGTGTCAGGTCAATAATGACATCATACCAGGTCCAGTTGGTGAATGTAGTTGTCGGCTCGGTCCACAGCATCGTGCTGAAGGTCGTGCCGCCATCGGTGGAGATCCAGACTTCCAGATCATAGTTGTCATAGGGACTCACACCCCAGTAATAGCTCATATACCAATGGAATTCGAGCTGCCAGGTCGATCCACTTGTGGTCAGGTCGACGACCGGGCTGATCAGCCACTCATCCTGAGGGGTGAGCGCCGGATCATACTCGCAGTTGGTATAATTTGATCCGTTGTAGGGATCATAAGTTGCAAGTTTCCAGGTGTAGCTAGTATTCTGCGCATCCAGAGTCCAGCCGGTGGGCGGCACAACTCCACCCTCGAAGTCCTCAAACAGCAGATTGGTGGCCGGAGCGGCCTTGTTTACAATCTCATGCTGTCTGGGATTAAATCTCAGGGTCTCATCATTGACATCAATGCCATCCTGAGGAGCCTGAGAGATAATCGGCTTCTGGACATCAGTTTTCATGACCTTCATATCGGCCATTGCTTCCTGCTTTGCGGCCCATTGTTCCGGCGTAAAATGTTCGCCGTCAATAATGATGAAATCATCTTCATCAAGAGCGAAAGCAGCAAAACAGAAGGCCAGTACGAAGACAGGCAGCAGTAATGCTAGCAGTAATTTGTTACCTCTTAGCATCGACTCTCCTTTCGCTTAAGGCGGGTTAAAACTAAATTTTGTTAATCTGCTTCTACCAGGCACCATGCGGGTAAAAGGTAGAATATTTCACAGATATGTATTTTGCCTGATCTACTCCTCCCAATAGATCAGGGAAGTACCAGTTATTGCAATCGCGAGGTGCAAAATCCCAGGTGTGTGCAGTTTGTGAACTTATTTAGTTTAATTACATCTAAGCTACTGATAAGGTTAACCACGTTTTCGGTCATTTATCTCAATGGCATAATAGTACCAAATTGATTGCAATCCCGTGCCGAAAATCAAGCCATCGCAAAACAGCTTAACCCTGCACTTGCTCCCACGTTGTCGAATCGATGATGTATTAGAAGTGCATCTGGCACCTTATGGCCAGTACACTAAGAATATAGAGATTTCTAATTATTTGTCAATATAATATTGCTTAAAAAATGCCGAAAAAAGAGCCCATTTGGCAGCTTTTCAGGATTATTGGAGAGTGGTCGGGAGGATTTATTTGATGCTCTCTAATATTTTATACTGTAATGGTTTATAAAAAAATGCGGGGCGTAGAGAAAATACTGCCAGACAGTGCATGTTGAGGGATTTCTGTCGAAGCAATAAATTTTCGCGGATTTATCGAAAGTTGCTCTACGCCCCAGTTGCAGATTCATATTACGTTTGATGGACAATTTTGTCAAGAAAAATCGATTGCTTCGATCCGGGATGGCACGCTGTGGCTGATATATAGCTGTTTTGTTTATAACGAGTTAGCTGTTATCCGCATACATGAATTTTTTTTGGGAGGGGTTATGATTAACCGGCCAATAAAAAAGCCCCATCCTGATCGGATGGGGCTTTGTATCTATCTATCTGTAATGCGATTTATTCACCGCAGTCGGGGGTAGGACCTCCGACAAAGACGTAGTTGATGATATAAACAGCATCACTGACATTAACCGTATTGTCGCA
>DSEQ01000019.1 GCA_011056555.1 Candidatus Zixiibacteriota bacterium
CTTTTCGGCCGGAGCGGGAGTTAAGCTTCCGATCAGCGATTACAATGTTCGTCTGGACTACGCCTATTTCGACTTTGGCGTGCTGGAATCCGTTCACAGGTTCTCTATCGGGTTCAGCCTGTAGATATGAAAGAGATGATTATAGCGTATTGCTAATGTCAGATAGATGGTTTTGAAATTATTGATGTACAGATACATGAAGCTGGAGGATTTTATATGAGAGGAAAAATTTGGCAAAAGAAAACTGGTAAATTTTTAATAAGCTGCGCACTGGCAATGCTTGTGGCCTTTCCGGCGATTCTCTCGGCCGCTATGATGGAGGATCCCGGGGCCAGGGAGCTTAGAGACTTGCGCGGCTATCTGAAGCCGACTGAAACTGGTATTCCCAACACCCAGCTTCGAGTTCACAAAGTTGGTAATATGCTTATGGCCATTACCAACTGGGGGTTTTTCGGCAGCCAGATTGACGAAGGCTTCAGGGATCCCGAGACGGGAGAGCTGGCGCCGTCCTGCGAATTTCCGGCAGGCTCGGGGATAGAATACCTCTTCCAGGGAGCGCTCTGGGTCGGTGCTATCGTTGAGGACGATACGCTGGTCAGCGTAGGAGCTGATGGATGGCAGCATATCAATGAGATGTATCCTGATGCTATCCCCGATGGCGATATTGAGAAGCGTTCAATCAGGCCCAACGATCCGGCCTACCATCCGGATGCAGTCTCCGAAGCGGATTATATTGCTATATATACTGATACACTAACCGATCAATCTTATGTGCCCAGTGATCCGATGGATAGAAGACCGCATGCGCCCTTAAATATCAGGATTAAGCAAAAAAGCTATTCCTGGAGTTATAAATATGCTGAGGACTTCATCCTCTTTGACTTCCTGGTTTACAACATCGGGGTCAAGAGCCTGCGCAAGGTTTATATGGGCATTTATATCGATGCCGACGTTTTGCATCCAGAGGCCAACCCCAACGGTTTTTCGGATGATATCTGCGGGTTTAAGTGGACCTATACCAGGGAATCCGATAATCTGGAAGATACGATCAGAGTCGCCTGGATCGCAGACAATGACGGTGACCCGGCGGGGGCGTTCAATTATGCCAGCCCGGTCGGAGTTACCGGTACCAGGGTTGTGAGAACGCCCAATCCCGAACTTCGGTATTCATTTAACTGGTGGGTCTCCGAGCAGTATGATCCGTCAAAATACGACTGGGGTCCCATGATGGAGGACAATTATCGTGATTACGGTACCGGAGGATTGGGGACGCCCGAGGGGGATAAAAATAAGTATTATATCATGTCGAATAATGAGTTCGATTATGATCAGATTTATTCGGCCATTGATTTCTCCAGTGAGGGTTGGCTGCCTCCTCCGGCGGCCGATCTTGCCTCAAGGCTGGCCCGCGGCTATGATACTCGTTACCTGATCTCATTCGGGCCATTTAATATTGAGCCCGGGGATTCGCTGCCGGTTACGCTAGCTTATGTTGCCGGTGACAATTTCCACAATAAACCGGACGATTTCAGCGACTTCAATATAAACGAGCCTGATACATTTTATCAGAAACTGGTGTTTGCGGATCTGGGCTTGAATGCCACCTGGGCAGCCTGGGTTTACGATAATCCGGGAATCGATACCGACGGCGATCTGGATTCTGGAAAGTGCCGCCCGGTGGTTGATACTATTATAGAAGGCGATGATACGACTATTGTGGAGGATTGCATTTATTACGAAGGTGACGGAGTTCCGGATTTTGATGGTCCCCCTCCTCCTCCTGCCCCATATATAAGGTATACAACTCTACCTGGTGAGATCACCATCAGGTGGAATGGCCTGGAAACAGAGAGGTTTAGCGATCCATTTTCCGGATTTGAGGATTTTGAGGGCTACCGGGTCTATATGGGCCGGGAAATGAAGATGGATGAATTTGCACTTCTAACTTCTCATGATATAATCGATTATAACAGATACTATTGGGATGTAGGCAAAAGAAAATGGTTCCTCACCGGTATTCCTATGACTCCGGAGGAACTTGAGGGCCTTTACGGAGAAGATTTTGATCCAACCGCTTATCCTATGTCAAATCCCTATGTTGCTGAAAATGGAACCAAATACTACTTCGAAAAAGTCGACTGGAACCAGTTCTTTGGCGATCCGCGCGGAATCAGGAAAGTTTTCAGGGCTGAAATCGAGGCGGGAGAAGTTACCGCAGATACCGGCATCGATCTTTATCCCGAAAACTATGTCGAAATCAATGATACCATGTATCATAAATTCTATGAATATGAATTTTCAATTGATGGTTTGATACACTCCCAGCCGGTATTTTTATCAGTAACTGCTTTCGATTTCGGCAATCCTGAGAATGCGCTGGAACCGTTGGAATCTTCGCCCCTGACTAATGCCATCAAGGTCTTTCCAATTTATTCGGCTGATCAGGTTGTTCAGAATGATGCGGAAGTGAAGGTGTATCCCAACCCGTACCGTATCGATGCCGGTTATGCTGAAGACCGATTTGAGGATCCCCAGCGTACCGGCCGAACAGAATGGGAGCGCCGGATACACTTCATTAATCTTCCGGAGGAATGCACGATCAAGATCTGGACCACCGACGGCGACCTGGTGCGCGAGATCGAACATTATCCCGGCGGGCAGTTCTCGGAAACCAATTCCAAGGCCTACTGGGATATGATTACCCGTAACACTCAGGCGATAGTAAGCGGAATCTACATTTATAGTATAGAATCAGACCAGGGTACCCAGTTGGGTAAGATTGTAGTCATTAAATAGAAAGCTTAAACTAAAGATGAGGATATAGATATGAAGACTAAATTTTACCTTTTGTTTTTGATCCTGCTGCTTTTGCCTGGGGTATTGTATGGTCAGGCCAAGGTGGCGACAGCGGGGGCGCAGTTTTTGGAGATAGGTGTATCAGCCCGGGCGGTAGCTATGGGTGAGTCGTTTATATCGATTGCTGATGATGCCTCGGCGGTATATTACAATCCTGCCGGCATGACCCAGATATATGAGAAGGAGTTCATGTTTTCGCAC
>DSEQ01000054.1 GCA_011056555.1 Candidatus Zixiibacteriota bacterium
CCCATCAGCTTGGAGAAAGTCTCGGCTGCGGAGCGCACCTGTTTTCGCTTGTTAGAACGCAGGCCGGGCGATTCAGCCTGGATGGCGCGGTCACATTGGTGCAACTGGAAGCGGCTATTAAAATGGAACTTTTGGAGGATTATCTGATTCCATTAGATAATGCTCTGGCCATTCCCTCTATTGTCATTGAAACTCAAAACAGGGAGGGAGTCAGGCAGGGGCGGGCAATTCTCGAGCGGGACGTTTCACCCGGGGGTATGCAATTCTCGGAAGGCGACAATATAATAATCAAAGATGACCTGGGCAGCCTTCTGGCGGTTGGAACCGCGCTGATATCCTCTGATGAACTCCGGACCAGACCCTCGGGGACATCTAAAGTCTTTGAATACAAAAGGGTTATATAGTGGAAGTGTTCAGAACAAGCGGGAGTCTGAAAGAGCCTCTAAGGCAGGGCTCGAGCCTGACGGTGGGAACCTTTGACGGCGTCCATCGGGGGCACAAAAGATTGATCGAATTTACGGTCAAAAAAGCCCGGGAAAAGGGACTGAAATCTCTGGTATTGACTTTTGAGCCTCATCCGGTTTACGTGCTCCGGCCGGAAATAGAGGTGGAAAGAATAGCGCTTCCGGAGGAAAAGATACAACGATTGTCGAAATTTGGCCTTGACTATTTGCTAATTCTAAATTTTAATACCAAATTAGCCAATTTCACCGCTATGCGGTTTTTCTCCGATATTTTGATCGGAGATTTAAATGCGAGGTTCATAGCGCTTGGCTATAATCATACATTTGGCAAGAACAGAGAAGGTAATCTGGAGTTTCTGAAGCAGATCGCTCCCGATCGGGGGGTGGAAGTTTCGGAGGTGGAGCCTTTTTATATGGACCAGAAGCCTGTCTCCAGTTCACGCATTAGAAGTGCCTTGAAGGAAGGCGATATGGAAAAAGCGAACGGCATGTTAAATGAGCCCTTCAGATTGCCCGGCGTGATTGTCAAGGGCAAAGGCCTCGGGCATGATCTGGGATTTCCCACCATAAACGTCAAAGTGGACGAGGGTAAGTTGATTCCCAGGCCGGGGGTTTATGCGGCCACCTGTGAGATCGGGGAAAAGGATTACAAAGGTATGATGTATATACATCCCCAGCCGGAAAATTGTGACCTAGAGGTGAACCTTTTCGAGTTCGAGGGTACTATCTATGACCAGCGGGCTGTGGTTGTCCCGCGCGAGTTTACCAGGGAACCCATTAAGTTCGATAATTACGAAGATCTTAAAAAACGGCTTGCCCTGGATGAAAAAGAAATCAAACATTATTTTGGAATAGAGTAGAGGAGAATGTATGGCTCTATCGAGCGAGAAAAAAGAACAGATAATTGATCATTTCAAACTGCATGATAAGGATACAGGATCACCTGAAGTTCAGATTGCACTTCTGACTCAGAGGATCAACGAGCTGACCTTGCACATGCATCACCACCCAAAGGATTTTCATTCCCGTTTCGGCCTCATCAAGCTTGTCGGACAGAGAAAGAAATTGCTGAATTATCTCAGGGATAATGACCTGGATGCGTATCGTGAACTTATACAAAAACTTGATCTCAGAGGTTAAAAGGAAAAGAAGTAACAATGGTAAATGAAGTAGTATGTGATGTAGGGGGAAGAGAGCTATCATTTGAAACTGGCAGAGTTGCCAAACAGGCTGATGGCGCAGTGTGGGTACGGTATGGCGGCACAGTTATAATTGCGACTGTCTGCGCCTCTAAAGAGGCGGCAGAAGACAGAGACTTTTTTCCGTTGACGGTTGATTTCCGTGAGAAGACATTTGCCGGGGGGAAAATTCCGGGCGGGTTCTTCAAGCGCGAGGGAAGGCCTTCAGAAAAAGAGGTCTTGTCGGGGCGCATGATCGACCGTCCCATCCGTCCCTTGTTTCCGGACGGTTTTTACACCGAGGTTCAGGTCTTAATTACGGTTTTGTCATCCGATCAGGAAAACGAAGCTGACCAGCTTGGCATCAACGGCGCATCGGCAGCACTTGCCATTTCGCCCATACCATTCGAGGAAATCATCGGTGCGGTCAG
>DSEQ01000053.1 GCA_011056555.1 Candidatus Zixiibacteriota bacterium
CACATAATATTGATAGAACTTATAATGCCCCTGCGTGACCATATTGGAGGGTGTTGGGGTTTTTATGTGTTCCGGCAGAGCATATCGTTGAGGAAAAAAAGCCGGAGAATCCCCCGGCCATTTTTTTCAAGGTAATTTATCTCAGAGATTTCGGTCTCCTGTTTATGCCTCTGGCATAGATCATCGCCAGCGTTCTATAGAACATATGCGCAAATTTCGAATAGGGAGCATACCATAAAAGGAAGAATACAAAAACAAGATGGATAAAATAGGTGATATAGGCTGCTGCTGCCAACCCGCCCATCCTCAGAAACTGCAGGATCAGTCCGGTAAAACCGACTATCGCCAGGACATACAGGAAGAGCCAATCGGAGTAGCCATTTGCGCCGACTCGATCCCTGTCGGCAAAGCGCCTGACAAAAATAATTCCCAGCCCAATCAGAAGCATCAGGCCGCTGACTGAGCCAACCACCTTGATCAGGTTGGGAAGATCGATTGGGGAATGATGCCCCAGCACCACCGTCCATAATAATGCCAGACCGGCTGTCGCCATTGAACCAAGAAATCCGAACAGGACCATGAAATGGGCATATGCTCTGGCCTTATTGGTTACACATTTATTGAAGTTTTCATGCGTGATTATTTCCTTTACGGCCAGAATTGCGCTGGGTATAAATCCCGGGACCTCTTGATCGGGAAATGTCTCCTTCAACCCTCTCCAGAAACGGATCAGCCCTACCGCAGCGAATGCCAGTATAAGAACGTTGCCGGTTATAAACAATCCCTCGATCCAGCCATGCGGAATGAAATTATTATAATCCACTGCCGCGCCCAGGCCCATATCAACGGCTTCAAAATCTGCAAAACCCAGCATAATTGCGCCAATTACGAGAATTGGTACAAGGAGAAGAATCGGCAAGGCCTTTGGTGAAGCCAGCGCCCTTCCCATAAACCTGGGATATGAATTCTCGCTGAATACATATGATCGTACAGCCGCAAGAACATCCCCGGGACGAGCTCCCCGCGGGCAATGGACTGTACAGTCATTACATTGATGACACAGCCAGACATCCGGGTCCTTGATCAGGCGCTCTTTCTGGCCCCAGGATGCCCAGATCATCTCCTTGCGCGGGAACGGTTTGTGGTCCGGTGAGAGTTCACATACGACCGAGCAGGTCGCACATTGATAGCATTTATTGAGATCAGCTCCGCCCGCTTTCTTCACGTAGCGGATAAAATCCAGATCTGGTTCCTGTAACTTTTTCACGATGAACACCTCTATGTTTCTGCCATCTCTTTTGCGAGCAAAAGCCTGCATGCTCGCAAGCAGTTATCATAGATTTTACGGTATTCAATGTCAAGGATTTTGTTAATTTTTTCACGAACTTTTTATTTTCAGACCGATACCGAAGATTTCTGCCGGGGATAACAAAAAAAGAGCGGAAGAACGCTCTTCCGCTCAGGTGATTATCATATGGGCGGCTGCCTTAGAATTGACAGCAGTTTCCGCCGGGCCATGATCCGGGTGAGCAATTGTTAGGAGGATCACCGCCAACGAAGGCGTAGTTGATGACCCAGACCGCATCGGATACGTTAACGGATGCGTCTGAGTTGGCATCACCGCAGGCCGGGATGGGCTGCGGAGGATCTCCGCCTACAAAGGCGAAGTTAATGATCCAG